>CAZYYD010000010.1:0-99580 GCA_964651225.1 uncultured Ignavibacteriaceae bacterium | reverse complement strand
ATCCCGGTTTCGGGAGCGCCGATCTCATTGTAGGAGTACCCCGCCGTTATTTATCGCAATATAGAAATCATTAGGGCGCAAGCGAATTTACTGATGTTGTTTTATCACTAAAACATACGGAAGTAGAGATTATTAAGTGAATCAGAGAGCAATATTAATTGGTAATTCTGATGGTATCGGATTAGCCACAACAAAGAGGCTTCTCGCAGCTGGGTGGAATATTATCGGAGTTTCCAAGAGCGAATCACCAATTATTAACACATCCTATTATCATCAAGTTGCAGATGTCAGTGATACTAAGTATTTAGAATTGATGAATAAATTAGTAATGAAAGATTCAGTGGATCTGTGCATCTATTTCGCAGGGATCGGTCAACTGCTTGATCCCTTAGATATGAACGGTGAGTCGAAAATCATCGATGTTAATTTTATTGGAATGATAAAAACGGCGGCGGCGGTGATTCCGAATATGGTCAAAAAAGGACATGGTCACTTCATCGGCATTTCAAGTTTCGCTGATGAATTGCTTTCATCTGAGGCTCCATCCTACCATGCATCGAAGGCAGGTTTTTCGAATTATCTTGGTGGACTAGCGTTAGCTTTGAAGTCCAAAGGTGTACGCGTTACAAATGTGCGGTTCGGTTTCGTCGATACCAAGATGGCAAAGGGCGAAGTCCAACCATTCAAGATGAGCGTTGAAAAGGCAGTTGACCATCTGGAATTGTGTATCAGCAAGAGGCCAATTCGGTACACTGCTCCAAAGATTTCAATTCCACTTGTCAAGTTTCGAAAGCTTATGATGAAGCTTGGTGGAAAATAGAATTATTTGGTTGCCTGCGCCCTAGCCATTCGCTCAAGCTGGCTAGTCCAGATAAATGAATCACGCGAAGTGAACGGCAAGCAGGATCAATGCAACGGCGACGTAACTCAAGATTGCTAAGTCTGTTGAATCGGAACCACTTGTCCGCGGTCGTTCCTGACCACCGTCTGTATGGCGATTGACGGAGATGCTCTCTGATCGGCAGCAAAAAAAGAAGAGATTCAAATCTATGAGAAAATTCTTGGTTGCTGTTATTTTGTGTTGTTCGGCTTTCATTTTTTATCATTGCAGACACGCAGCCGAACCTCTTCAACAGCATGATGGAATAAATGGCATTTCAGAAACGGGACCCACTGGTCCGGATGATTTTACCGGCACACTGGATCTGAATGATTGGGATCCAGTGTCCTATGCACATCTGACAATTAGACAAAATTTCTGGATCAATAAAGCACTTACCGATACACTTTCAATCTATGGCGGATCTGTCGTTCCTTTGAAATTCCATAATCTCTCACAAAATGTTCTCCGTCTGGATATCACGGTTCCGCCTCCATTCAGGTGTTCCAGCGATAGCGTTTCAATTCAGAGCGGTCAAACTCAAACTCTGAACTTGACTGCTGATACGACGACCGTTGGGAATGACACCCTTATAGGACGATCTATGACTCTCTCTGTTTTGAATAATGAACAACTCCATTATACGTTGTGCTGGATAAAACCTCGGCCATCTGGAGGCGGTGTCGTTGTGTCTCTCTTACCTTGGAAAGATTGTCTCTATCCTGCATATCCAAATCCAGCGAATGGATATTTCTCTCTTTCTTTTTCGATTAGCACTGACCGATTCGTTCTTTTTTACATCTTGAATGACAAATTCGAGCCGGTGGATACGTTGGCTTGTGAATACAAAAAAGCCGGTACGTACCAATACAACGCACTCACAACTCCTGATCAAAAAGCTAGACTCCAGGCTGGATATTACAGAGTAGTTTTGCAAACAGACGCATATTCCCGTTATGGTGATATTGAATTTATAAAGGAATAACCTTTTTTCTATTGTTGCACCAGCAGTTGTCCGTTCGTAAGCAGCGGGGCAGGCTGTTATGTTGTGGTAGCTCCTGCTTCAACGGGAACCTCTAAAAATATTTATGCTAAGAGAACTAACAAAGATCGCACAAATTCAGGGTCACTCAAGAAGAAGATGGTTTATCGATGATTTCTTCGATTTGATCGTCTGGTATTCGGCAGACGATCGGATCACAGGATTTCAGTTATGTTATAACAAAGACACCGATGAACGAGCACTGACATGGAAGATCCCATCGATGTACACGCATCATCGTGTGGATGATGGAGAATACGACATAACCGAGAAGGCCACACCGATATTAATTCCTGATGGCATGTTTGATCACCGGATCATTGCTGATCGATTTTGGAGGGAAAGCTTCGAGATTGATAAAGAAATTGTCCAATTGGTCTATGAAAAGCTCATCAACTACAAGTAGGTTGGCCGCTCGTCTGTCGTTCCTCTCACCCTTCTTATTCAGGCAGAGGGGGAGTCCGTTCGGTTTACTGAATGCGAGTGCACAGTAAACGAAGTTTCATTATAATACATGTCGTATCAGGATAGTAGTTCAAAAAAGCAATTGTATAACAATGGCAAACTAATGCTCGATCGTACATGAAAAAATACCTCCACAAAATAATAGGAATGAGATTATGAAGAATCATACATCACTGGTTTATGCTCTTCTCTTGATTTTCGTGGCTGCATTCTCAGAAGCTCAGGTTCTTTCCCATCCGAATACAGCAGACACGACATATGTTCTTACTGATCGGGGCAGGTTGAGAGCGGAAGCATCCATCGGCTTTGGTCTTGGATTGAAAAACTTAAAAGTTGGAAAGACAACGGATGGCAAAGATGTTACGATCAGCGGGGGCGGGGGGTGTGAGCGGCAAACTTGTTCTTTGTTATGGTCTGAGTTCATCTTGGGAACTCAGCGCAGCAGGAGGATACCAGGAGAGCGCACTTTATCCAAAAGTAGAGAATGCAGAAGGTAGTTTCAGCAGGATCATTTTACTCACCACTCTCAAATATCATATTCCGTGGACATTATCCGGAACATTAAAAATTGGCGGAGGGGTTGGATACTATAGCCCCGGAGACCTAGACATCGACTTGAGCAACGTCAGCGGGGGCGCCCATAATATATTCTCGTACGAAAGTAATATAGGATTCCATCTCACGTGTGATTATGAATTGGAATCTACATCAAGGTTTTCCTGGGGACTCGGGTTGAAATATTACAATACTTCATATAATTTACAGTCGGCCAAAAGCAATGGTGTTTCTGTTCCGATAAATTTCCTCCCCCAGGAGCTGAAAGATGAAACAATGAAACTGGATGGAAACGGTATTGACTTAACCATATTTGTAGTGGTTCTTCTCTGATCCGAATTGTCTCCTTCAGGGACATTACTTTCTTGTCTTGATAACAACGAATTACAATTTGTGAGTTCACGACCTGACCAGCCATTCCCTTTGAGGAAGCACTGGGACAGGCGAAATGAATGCCCATTGATTTGGCCGCAAAGCAACGCGACACCCCCCTGCCAGTTTCACAAGGCGAAATAGCGAAGAAGGTAATCGGCGCAACACATCCCTCCCACATCGAAGAATCTTACAAAAACGTGAGCTTAAAAAAATATATGCGGAATTGATTCTTTTTGTTTGTTTGTACGTTTATTTAGCGTTTTCTAACAGGTGAAGAGCAAACCTGTTTGCTGAAAGTCTTTCCAATGCTTGTTTCTTCGCTTCATGATCCGTAAAGGAGGCAAATATGAAAGCTAAGAATCTGCTCAATACATGCCTCATATGAATTTCATTGATATGCTTTCTGATTCCTTTCCCGCTCAACGGTCAAACTAAGGATTGGAGCAGGCAAAAGATCAACGGTTTCGCACGGTCTTCCCTCCTAGGCTATAAACAACTCGATACGAATAATATTAGGTGTACCGCAGCATCTGATGGTCCCTACATTGATTACCGTCAGAATATCATACCGGGTTTTGAATGGCCTAAGGGATCCGGAAAGTATGCCGTTTTTTCTGCAGGGCTCTGGATGATCGGGAAGCATCGTCCTACGGGAAAATTACGTACAGCTGATATGTGCTATGCATCGGAGTTCCAACCAGGTCCATTACTTGAAACAATCATCACCGATTCAGCATCGATGAACGATGCCGCTCCAATTTCACGATCCGCTGATTCCCGATATCGGCTCTATAAAATTTCCCATGCCGATTCTATCAATCCCTCTGCGAACCCCGATTTTGGAGAATGGCCAGGAGATCTCGGAGCACCGTTTACGGATGTGAACCACAATGGTCAATGGGACGCGGGGACAGATAAACCAAAGTTCATCGGAGACCAGCAGCTCTGGTGTGTGTATAATGATGTCAGCAGACCTCTCCACACTCAGCTGGGATATACACCACCGATAGGAATAGAGATACAATCTCTGCAATATGCTTTCAATCGTTCCGGAGTTCTGAACAATACGATGTTCATGAAGTGGAAGATCATCAATAAAAGCGATGCGGTGTATGACAGCGTGTTTCTCGGTCTATGGAATGATGTCGATCTGGGAGATGCGAACGACGACTTAGCAGGATGCGATACAGTACTGAACCTCGGATATGCCTACAATGCCAATGCTGTCGATGGGGGAACAAACGGATACGGCTCTCCTCCTCCTGCGATTGGAGTCTGCCTCCTCCAGGGCCCTGCAGTTCCCTCTTCATCCAGTGATAGTGCACAGATCGATGGCTGGTGGAGGAAAGGGTTCAGGAATCTTCCCATGACCTCCTTCATCGTTCGGATCAAGACATGCAACCAGCTTCAGGAACCTCCTCAGCAGAATCCAGAGTATGCTTCTGCCGCATATGATTACCTTCAGGGAAAAGCCGGCACCGTGCACCAATTTATCGTCGATCCGGTCACCGGAAACCCGATAAAATTCTTTTTCTCAGGAGATCCAGTCGCAGGGACGGGACAGCTGCCCGCAAATTTCCCACTCGGTAATGCTTCGCCCCAGGATATCTGGATCTTACTCGGGACCGGACCTTTTACGCTTGTGCCCGGTGACACACAGGAAATCTCTGCCGCAGTTCATATCGCACAAGGTACTGACCGGCTCCACAGCATTACACTCTTAAAGGATGGAATACAAAGCGTTCGAGATGCATATGATCATAATTTTCCGGTTGGTGTATCCAGGACCAAAGAACAGCCGCGCGCCTTCGTGCTCAATCAAAATTATCCCAATCCCTTCAATCCGATGACAAATATCAGGTTCGAGCTACCAGTTTCGAGTTTTGTGTCACTCAGGGTGTTTGACATTCTTGGCCGGGAAATCACGATACTGGCGGGTGAGGAATTGAAACCGGGGAGTTATTCACGAGTCTTTGATGGAACAAACCTGCCAAGTGGAATATACTTCTATAGACTGCAGACCGCACAAAATATTTATGTGAAGAAAATGCTTCTCTTAAAATAGCTCGCACGCATCAACCATCAAATGAGCTGCGCTAAGACTGCTACCGCAGCCGTCTCTACTCTTAAGCGTCGTGGCCCAAGCGAGAGAGGTTTGAATCCGGATTGCAGGGCATGATCGATCTCCGGATCTGAGAATCCTCCTTCCGGACCAATAACGATCAGTACCGAATGAACATCGTCGTGATGCTTGAACTCGGAAGAAATGGTTTGTGTTGGGTCCGTTTTTTCGTGTGGAATGAATTTCAGCGGCCAATGACCTGCACTATTGACGAGTGCTTCGTATGATTGCAGCGGCTGGATGCGGGGCACCCAGCTGCGTCCGCATTGTTTCATAGCAGAAAGCGCGATCTTCTCCAACCGGTCATGTTTTTCATGGTGACGGATCGTCCGCTCACACTGAAGCGGGATAATGGTGCGAACCCCGAGTTCAGTCGATTTTTCCACCAGATACTCAAATCGCGACGGATTCTTCAGCAGGGAAACAGCGAGCGTCACCTCGATATGAGATTCATGATATTTCCGATGCATCGCAATAATGTCGCATCGGGTAAAGGTCTTTCCGATCACAGCGAGTTCAGTCTCATACATCGTATCGTTGCCGTCCGTGGCAAAGACTCGGTCTCCGACCTCTTTGCGAAGAACGCGCACCAGATGTTTTGATTCGTCATCGCGGATCGTCAGTGAACTGTGTGCAATATCTTCCGGGTGTACATAGAAGTAATCCATGGTGAGAAGTCCGATCTTCGGTTTAATGGATTTCCTATTCCTTCAGATGGAGACAACCTAAAAATTAAAAAGAAGTATCAAAGTCTATGTAATATTCAACCACTTCATGATTGTTGATCGCCGCTTCCGTACGAATAGTGAAGGCATACGGCAGTAAGAACTGAAGTCCCGCACCGACACCGGAGTACCATGGCTGTTCCGACACTCTCTGTGAGCGCGACCAGGCCTTGCCGGCATCGGCAAAAATTCCGAAATACATACCATAACGTAATTTAGAAAACTGCGGTATGCCGTAGAAATCAACTTCAAGATAGCGCGGCAGGAAAATCGGAAGCCGCACTTCCGCGTTTACTCCGAACCGATTTTCCGCCTCAACGACGGTATGGAAAAATCCTCTGATGCGTTCGTCGTATCCAAAGAAGACATGTTTGTACGGCGGGATCATACCTCCCCAGATAAACGTCCCAAAGGAACGTACGCCGAACGTGCTTCCCGTTCCAAACCCAAAGAACTTTCGCAGGTCATATGAAAATGATGTGAGACTCACATCAGATTCCCCAAACCCATTTTCAACGAGGGAAAGTGCCGTCAGCGAACCCATGGTTGCATATTCGCGATTATTCCGAGTATCATAACGATATTGGACGGCGGCGGTGAGGAACGCATCCCGTCCGAACATCGAGACAGTCCGCACTAACCGCGGATCATCGACCTGCCATACTTCGTATCCGAACGTTGTCGAAAGTGTCTGATATATTCCAAATCGTCTGCCGAGAGTTCCGTTCATAAATATATTTGTATTCATATATTCAGTGGAGATGCTGCTCAGGTTGTGGACTTTTTGAAGTGCGAGCGTGGCACCAGCGAAGAAGTCATCATCCTCCAGGGGTTGGGGATTTTGGTAGCTGAGCATGAACCATCGGTCATATCCAAACGCGATATTGGCAAAAACCTTTTCATTGCGTCCGCGGAAGTTGACATGCATAACTCCGGCTCCGTAGTATAACTTCGATGGATCGCGGTATTTCATTCCGACGATGGGAAAGGGGATAAAGTACCATCGCTCCGACACGGTAACGGTCACAGCCGCTGTCCGTCCCTGTGCTTGATACTCCACATCCACTTTATTGAACAGCTGAAGGTTGTAAATATTATTGCGGTCGCGCGTTATCGCCTCTTCTGTCAAAGTATCGCCTGGCTGCAGCGTCATCTCGCGGAGAATCACAAAGTCTTTCGTGGTTTCATTCCCGACGATCCGAATGTCACGGACGATCAGTGCAGAGTCCGTCAGAGACTGTGTATGCATCAGCGAAGTGACGCAGATGATCGAGAGAAATATTTGATAGACTGTTTTCATTGCATCAGCATAACTCTGACGTTATCTCTGGTACGCCGGAAGAACAGGAGCGGCAGGAGTTTTCTCACTTCACCAGACGCGAATGATCAACCGCAATACAATGGTCCATCACCACCCGGATGCCAGCTGCTTCAGCTTTCTGCGCCGCCTGTTCATGAATGACTCCCAGCTGCAGCCAGACAGTTTTCGCTTTGACAGCGATCGCTTCATCAACTATTTGCGATACAGCGTCAGGATTGCGAAAGACATCGACAATATCGATGTCCAAGCCGAGAGAGGCAAGGTTGGGAAAACATGGTTCGCCCTCAATTTCCGGGTAGGTCGGGTTGACCAGAAAAACACGGTACCCTTGTCGCTGCAGATAGCCGGCAATACGATTGCTGTCGCGGTACGGTTTGCTGGACGCTCCAACGACTGCAATAGTTTTTGCCGCGGTCAGGATCGTTCTGATCGCGTTCTCATCTTCTATGGGCATGCGGTATTCTCAGATTACGGAGAAGGCTCTTTGTATTCTTCGATCGGCGGACAAGTACAGAAAATGTTCCGGTCACCGTAAGTATCGTTGATGCGCCCGACCGAAGGCCAGAATTTATTCTTCCTCAGCGAGGGGACCGGAAACGCCGCCTGTTCCCGCGTATAGTGATGGTTCCAGTGGTCACCGGTGACCACTCCTGCTGTATGCGGTGCATGTTTTAAAGGGTTGTCGGTTTTCGTCAGGAGACCGTCAGCAATTTCCTGAATTTCTTTTCGGATGACAATCATGGCGTTGATAAATCGATCCAACTCAGCCTTCGGTTCGCTTTCCGTCGGTTCGATCATCAGTGTGCCGGCCACGGGAAATGAGACTGTCGGAGCATGGAAACCATAATCCATAAGACGCTTGGCAATATCTCCCACCTCTACACCTGTCTGATCCTTAAAGAGTTTCATGTTGAGAATAAACTCATGGCCCACCCTGCCGGACTTTCCCTGATAGAGAACCGGATAGTGCTGTTCCAGACGGGATTTCAGATAGTTTGCCGTCAGGATCGCATACGTGGATACCTCTTTAAGTCCCTGCGTTCCGAGCATCTTGAAATAGGCATACGAGATGAGCAGAATGCTTGCACTTCCCCATGGTGATGATGAAACAGCATGAATGGATTTTTCCCCGCCGATTTTCACAACCGAATGGCCGGGCAAATATGGTACAAGATGCCGTGCAACACAGATCGGACCCACACCCGGTCCGCCGCCGCCATGAGGAATGGCAAAGGTTTTGTGCAGATTGAGATGACATACATCTGCACCGATTGCTGCCGGAGATGTGAGTCCGACTTGCGCATTCATGTTCGCACCGTCCATATAGACGAGTCCGCCGTTTTGATGGACAATGTCGCAAATGTCCTTGATCCGTTCCTCGAAGACACCGTGTGTCGAGGGATACGTCACCATCAACGCTGCAAGTGTGTCTTTATACTTCGCTGCTTGCGCACGCAGATCACCGACATCGATATTGCCCTGGGCATCGCATGCCACCACGACGACTTTCATGCCGGCCATGACTGCGCTGGCAGGATTTGTACCATGTGCTGAGGAAGGAATCAGTGTTACATTCCGTTGAGCCTGATGATGATCTTGATGATAGGCTCGAATGACCAGCAGCCCTGCAAACTCGCCCTGTGCACCGGAGTTCGGTTGAAGCGACGTCCCTGCAAATCCTGTCACCCGGCACAATGCCTCTTCCAAGCCCTGAAATATTTTCTGATATCCCTGTGCCTGATTCACTGGAACAAACGGATGAAGACCGCCGAACTCCGGCCACGAGACCGGCATCATCGCGGTCGTTGCATTCAGCTTCATCGTACATGATCCCAGAGGAATCATCGAAGCAGTCAGGGAAAGATCTTTATTCTCCAGACTTTTAATATACCGCATCATTGCCGTTTCAGAATGATAGCGCCCAAATACCGGATGCTGAAGGTAGGCACTCGACCGATGAAATGGAGCGGGAAAAACAACCGAGTTCAAGGCAAAGGCATTCTCCAGCGACCTTCGTTTTACCGGAGCTCCTTTGACCTGGGCGAACACATTGATGAGTATTTCAATGTCGGCCATGGTGGTCGTTTCGTCCAACGAGATGCCTAGAAACTTATCTTCGATGAACCGGAGATTGTACCCGGCGAGCATGGCACGCCGGAGGAGATCTTGTACCTTGTTCCTATCGCTGACTTGAATCCGGAGCGTATCGAAATAGATTTCGTTGAGCTGCGAGAACCCGAGTTTCATCAGCTCACCGTCCAGTAATTTCGTCAGGCGATGAACCCGTGTGGCGATCGTCTTGATTCCTTCTGGTCCGTGATAGACCGCATACATTCCCGCCATAATAGCGAGCAACGCCTGTGCAGTGCAGATATTCGAAGTGGCTTTTTCACGTCTTATATGCTGTTCCCGGGTCTGCAGTGTCATCCGATATGCTGGATTATTCTGTGCGTCAATCGAGACACCGATGATGCGACCCGGGATCGTACGAATGTACTCGTTCTTTGTGGCAAAAAATGCTGCGTGCGGTCCGCCATATCCCAGCGGAATTCCCATACGCTGTGAGTTTCCGATGACGATATCGGCGCCAAATTCACCCGGCGGTGTCAGCAATGCCAGCGCCAAAAGATCTGTTGCAACAATGGCTATGGCTCCGGCATTATGAACTTCCTTTATGAATTCACGCGGATCGTGAAGAGCCCCGTCTTCTCCCGGATACTGAAGGAGTGCTCCAAAGAAGGTTCGATCAAAAACAACGGTTTCTGGATGACCCACCACAACTTCGATATTATGCGGAGTTGCACGCGCCAGCACGACATCAATCGTTTGCCGGAAACAGCGCGCGGAGACGAAGAATTTATTTGTTGATCCATCCGCCGATTTATTCACAAGACCAAATGCCATAGCCATCGCTTCTGCGGCGGCTGTACCTTCATCCAGCAGCGATGCATTTGCTACGGGCAATCCTGTCAGGTCCGCGACCATCGTTTGAAAGTTGATGAGTGCTTCGAGACGTCCCTGGGAAATCTCCGGCTGATATGGTGTATACTGCGTGTACCAACCCGGATTCTCAAAGATATTCCTCTGAATAACGCTTGGCGTGATGCAGTTGTAGTATCCTTGACCGAGGTACGATTTAAGAACAACATTCTCTGCCGCAATCGCCCTGAGTTCTGCAAGCATCTCAAACTCCGATGATGCCGCTGCCTCCTGTACCGGCGGCGCGGTACGGATACTGGATGGAATTGTCTGATCGATCAGTTCGTCCAGCGAACGCACACCGATAGCCCGGAGCATTTCGGGTAGTTCCTCGGGTCGCGGGCCGAGATGGCGGTCAAGATATTCATTGTTGGGAAGTGGCATGTTCGCTTTCGGAGAGTGGAGCAGATGAATTAAGTTGAATGTTTTCCAGTGCCTGTTCTGCCGCGGATTGTTCGGCTTCTTTTTTGCTTCGTCCGGATCCTGTACCCCAGGACTTCGCGTTGATCAACACCTCCACGGTAAACCGGCGGTCATGTTCGGGACCCTCCTCATGCACCACAGTATACCGGGGAATACCTAACGAGCGAGCCTGTGCATACTCCAATAATGCACTTTTATAATTGTCGTCTGTTAAGGCAGAGTTGATCACTCCAGGATCTTTGAGGAGCGTCGAAGAGATAAATTTCCGTGCCGCCCTCAGCCCGCCGTCTAAATACAATGCTCCAACGAGAGATTCAAACGCATCCGCGGTGATCGATTCTGAGCCATTGTCGATGGACTGTGCGGCACTGGAACTGAGGAGTAAAAATTCCGTAAGATGCATTTCCTTTGCCCGCAGTGAGAGGACACGCCTATTGACCAGTCGCGAGCGCATTTTCGTCAGGCTTCCTTCTTCCATGTCGGGATAGGTTCGGAACAGGTGTTCGGCAATAACACAATTCAGAACCGAATCGCCAAGAAATTCCAGCCGTTCGTTGGAATCCCATTTTTCGTTTATCAGCTGAAGATAGGAACGATGGAGGAGGGCTTGGAGAAATAATTTCCAGCTGCGGGGATGATAGTCGATCGTTTGTTCAAATCGTATAAAATCAAATCCCGTCGCTTGAAGCTTCTTCACTAAGGATTGAAATTGTACATCCCGCGGGATGTACCACAATCGCAACATGTGAAACCGGCAATACAACCGATGGAAAATATTGTTCAACACAACTCTTTCAGCCCCATCGAACATATGGGGTGGATTAGCTTTCTTGATACCTTCTAAAAAGAAGGGTTGCGTTATGCCCCCCAAAACCGAATGTATTACTTATGGCCACATTCACATTCCAATCCTGCGCTTTGTGAGGAATGTAATTCAGATCGCAGGCCGGATCGGGCGCGTCCAGGTTGATGGTGGGGTGTACTTTGTTGGTTTGAATCGCCATAATGGTTGCAACGGATTCCACAACACCCGATGCACCCAAGAGATGACCGATCATGGACTTAGTGGAATTGATGGCGATTTTCTTAGCGCGATCTCCAAACACCGTCTTGATGGCAGCCGTTTCCGCTGGATCACCCACCGGCGTTGATGTTCCATGGGTATTTACATGATCGACATCGTTCGGCGTTAATCCTGCACTTTTAATGGCAATGCGCATCGCTCGTACCGCACCTTCGCCACCCGGAGCCGGTTCTGTAATATGGTGTGCATCGCCAGTAAATCCTATCCCGCCAAGTTCGGCATAGATCGTTGCGCTACGCTTGACTGCATGTTCAAGCTCTTCCAGGACAAGGATTCCTCCGCCTTCGCCCATCACAAAGCCATCCCGATCTTTATCAAACGGGCGGCTGGCTTTCTGAGGAGCGTCATTACGGGTCGAAATTGCTTTGAGTGCATTAAAACCGCCGACACCCATCGGACAGATGCTTGCTTCACCGCCACCCGCGACCATGGCATCAGCACTACCGCATTGAATATGCATCCAAGCATCGCCGATCGCATGGGAAGAGGTCGCACATGCTGACACTGTGCCATAGTTTGGACCCTTGAGTCCATAGATCATGGCAAGGCGTCCGGCAGCAATATCCGGAATCAACATAGGAATGAAGAACGGGCTGATCAGACGCGGCCCGCCCCCCTGGATGAAGTTCAAAAACTGCTTATGGTACGTCCACATGCCGCCAATCCCGGAACCATAAATCACACCAATCCGCTCTCGGTCCTCTTTTTCGAGAACCAATCCCGAATTCTTTATTGCTTCCTGGCAGGCTGCAATCCCATAAAGCGTAAAGAGATCAGCCCGCTGCGCGAGTTTTCGATCCATATAGTTCATCGGATCGAATCCTTTGATTTCACAAGCAAACTTCGTTTCGTATAAGCTTGGGTCGAATTGAGTGATTGGACCAGCACCGCTTTTTCCATCGAGCAATGCTTGCCAATATTCTTGGACTGAATTTCCGATCGGGGTAATAACTCCCATACCTGTCACAACCACTCGCCGTCTGCTTCCATCAAGCGCCATATGGTTCTTCCTCTTTCTAACGAAATAGTGCACAACACAACATTATGCCTCTGCCGTATTGTGCCGGATGTTTCTCTCGTATGAAGGCATTCTCTGTACTTCTGCATGCCCTCAGAACTTCTTCAGACCAGAACCGTTTACAGGCCCTTCGACTTCATATAATTAATCACATCGCCGACACTGGCAATTTTCTCTGCATCTTCGTCGGGAATCTGAATATTGAACGCCTTTTCGAATTCCATTACCAACTCAACCGTGTCCAATGAATCGGCACCGAGATCGTTTGTGAAAGACGCTTCCGGTGTAACCTGGGCTGCATCGACGCCCAATTTGGCGACGATGATTTCTTTCACTTTCTCAGCTGTATCTGCCATGGTATTGCTCCTTTGATTGTTGTAGGGGTAAAACGTTTAGTTTAACTTCTTTCAATTACATAACAAGGCCGCCATCGACATTCAGCACTTGACCGGTAATATAACTTGCTGCCGGTGAAGCCAGGAATGCAACAACGCTCGCAATTTCTTCCGGCTTGGCAATCCGCTTCATCGGGATCGCACCAGCTAATGCTTCACGCTGCTGGGGTGTTAACTTTTGTGTCATCTCTGTATCGATGAATCCGGGGGCAACAGCGTTTACTTGAATATTGCGAGATGCAAACTCTTTTGCAAGTGTTTTCGTCAGACCGATCACGCCGGCTTTTGAAGCCGAATAATTCACTTGACCGGCATTGCCCATAACACCAACAATAGAGGCGATATTGACAATCTTTCCCTCACGTTGTCCAATCATTTGACGGCACGCCGCTTTACAAAAATTGAATGTCCCTTTTAAATTAATGGCGATGACCGAATCCCATTCATCTTCCGACATCCGCATAATGAGATTATCGCGCGTAATTCCTGCGTTATTCACGAGGATGTCGATGCGTTGATATTCCTTGATTACAGCATCAACAGTCGCTTGCGTCTCGGAAAAATTCCGGACATCAGATTGAATGGCTGTCGCCTTCACTCCCTTGGCACGGACCATGCTCATCACCTCGTCTGCAGCGCCTTCGAGGCGGATATCGGTAAATGCCACATGCGCCCCTTCCGATGCAAGCTTGAGTACAATTTCCCGGCCGATGCCTCTTGCACCTCCCGTGACCAATGCTATTTTATTATCAAGAATACCCATGTTCTTCCTTACCTTCTGATAAAAATATTTCGTGATGATGCTCCGTGCACATCGTACCGACGTTATCGTTTTCCAGAGACGAGAATGTCGTTCAATGTTTCATATCCGCGGGTCTCAACCGCGGGATTGATCCGCTTTACCAGTCCCTGGAGTACTTTCCCCGGACCGATTTCGATAAACACAGACGCCCCGTCAGCAGCCATATTCACCACACTTTCTTCCCAGCGTACCGGATGGGTCAGCTGACGGATAAGCAAATCGCGGATTTCCTGTGCTGCAACCACCGGTTTCGCCGTTACATTCGCATAGACAGGAACAGTGGCATTTCGAATCTCTATCTTCTCGATTGCTGTCGTTAACCCTGTCCGGGCAGACTCCATGAGCGGTGAATGAAACGCTCCGCTTACTGGCAGTTCTTTGGCCAGTTTCGCACCCCGCGATTTCGATATTTCCATAGCTTTACGGACCCCTGCAATCGATCCGGAAATCACGATCTGTCCGGGAGAATTAAAATTTGCAGCTTGTACAATCCCTGCAGACGATGCTTCGGCGCAAATCTCAAGTATCGATGTTGGATCAAGTCCCACGACAGCGGCCATTGTTCCCTGCTGTTCTACCCCAGCTTGCTGCATCAATTCACCGCGCCGCCGGACAAGATTCAATCCATCTTCAAACGTCAACGCACCCGCCGCCACAAGGGCTGAGTATTCGCCGAGTGAGTGCCCGGCCGCCATGGCGAATGATGCATGATCCATCAAGGAGAACATCACGAGACTATGCAGGAAGATCGCTGGCTGTGTGTTCTTTGTCTGCTTGAGTTCTTCTTCCGGACCTTCAAAACAAATCTTGCTGAGAGAGAATCCAAGCACAGCGTCTGCTTTTTCAAAAAGCGTTCGTGCTGCAGAATTTCCCTCATAGAGGTCTTTACCCATCCCGACATACTGTGACCCTTGACCCGGAAAGATAAACGCTGTTGCTGACATCAAAAAATTTTCTCAGGATTCGCTAACGACCATTTGATCAGCATGGCACCCCATGTATACCCGGCTCCGAATGCTGCAAGGATAATATTGTGACCGCGTTTCAATTGGCCGGATTGCCACCATTCCGACAAACAGAGCGGAATCGTTGCGGCTGTCGTATTTCCATATCGATCAATATTGATCATGACCTTGCTGTGATCGATCCCTATGCGTTTTGCTGTTGCATCGATGATTCGCAAGTTCGCTTGATGGGGTACCAGCCAGGCAATGTCTTTGCCTTTGAGGTTATTGCGTTTCAATATTTCTTCCGAAACATCCGCCATTCCTACGACTGCACTTTTAAACACCGCTTTACCATCTTGAAATACATAGTGCATCTTCTTATCGACAGTTTCGTGAGAAGCTGGAAATAGGCTGCCTCCCCCTTTCACATTCAAGAATGTCCCGCCAGATCCATCACTGTACAAACGCTCATCAAGCAGGCCGTAATCTTTCTCTTCTGTCGGCTCCAGCAGTACAGCTCCGCCGGCATCGCCAAATAACACACAGGTATTCCGGTCTGTATAATCCACAATCGAACTCATCTTTTCGGCGCCAATAACAAGGACCTTTGAATGCACACCCGCCTCGATAAATCGCGCCCCGACACTCAGAGCATACAGGAAACCCGAACACGCTGCATTGATGTCAAATGCCCAGGCGTTCACTGCCCCAATCTGATCCTGCACGAAGCATGCTGTTGCTGGCAGAACCATATCTGGAGTGATCGTTGCAACGACAATAAGATCGAGTTCTGCAGCGCTGATTCCACGGTTATGTAAAACCTGCTCAGCCGCCTTCACTCCTAATGTCGATGTTGCTCCATGTTCAAGAATATGTCGTTCACGGATTCCTGTGCGAGTGCGGATCCAATGATCGTTGGTATCCACCATCTTTTCAAGGTCAATATTTGTGAGAAGCTTGTCCGGGACATAATGACCAACCGCGGTTATTGTTGCACGTCGTAATTTCATTGCTTCCTTTATGATATGCGAGGACTCGTCAGTCCAGCCTCGATTGAACGATTTACCTGACTCTCTGCTACTTCCGCCGCACGGAGAATCATATTCTTGATCCCCGTTGCAGTCGAACTTCCATGGCCGATGATGGCGACACCATTCACTCCCAAGACCGGCACCCCCCCCTCCTTATTGGGATCCAGATCACTAAGTGATGCTCTGAGCGGCCGCAGCGCCAACCCAACGGAAAGTTTGTTGAGCACGCCACGGCCCGCAAACTGCCTCAACCGGCTCTTTAAGAATGAAGGTATGCTCTCGCCAAACTTCAATATAACATTTCCGACAAACCCGTCACAGACTACGACATCGGCGGTTGACTTGAGAATATCACGGCCTTCCACGTTGCCAATAAAATTCAGATTGCTTTCCGAAAGAAGCTTATGGGCTTCACGCACCGCCTCTGTCCCTTTGGATTTTTCTTCTCCCACATTGAGCAAACCGACCGCAGGGCGCGCTTTCTTTAACAGCAGCTGCACGTAAATACTTCCCATGACAGCGAACTCGTAGAGATGCTGTGCGCGGCAATCGACATTGGCTCCAGCATCCACCAACAGCGTTGACCCATGTTCCGCAGGAATGAATGTACCAATCGTCGGGCGGCTTACACCATTCACGCGTCCAAGGATAAGCGTTGCTGCGGAAAGCACAGCTCCTGTATTACCGGCGCTTACCACAGCGTCCACCTTTCCTTCCTTGTGCAAATGCATTCCGACAGCAAGCGAAGAATCCTTCTTTTGCTTCAAGGCAGCTGTCGGTGAATCTCCCATCGTGATGACCTGCGAGGTGTGTACGATGGAAAACGAATACTTCTCCGCCCTCTGCAGCGTGAGCTGCTGACGGATGGCTTGTTCATCTCCGATGAGAACGATGTCGAACTTGTTGTTGGAACTCTCCAGGGCTTTGACCGCCCCGGCAATTTCCCGTTCGGGCGCACAGTCTCCACCCATGGCATCAAGCGCGATACGTAATTTCTTAGGGGATTCCATGAAAGTCGCTGTGAGTACCTGTTACCGGTACCGAAGCGGTTCCTGACTCTTAGGCTTCCTTGGGAGTAACAATAGAGCGGCCGTTGTAAAACCCGCAGTGTGGGCACGCCCGATGCTGGAGCTTTTGTTCATGACAATTCGAGCATTCCTGAGTTGCCGGTGCAGCTGCTTTGTAATGAGTTCGGCGTTTTCGTCCGCGGGCTTTGGAATGTCGTCGTTTGGGATTTGGCATATCATACGTCCTTCAATATTTTTTTTCTTTTCGCTCAGTTGTGGGAAAGCTTTTTTAAGGCATCCCATCGGGTATCTGTTATCTCATGACTGCAGGTACAACGTGAATGATTCTTATTTACTCCGCACGCAGGGCAAAGGCCCTGACATTCTTCACGGCACAAGAGTTTTGGGGGAATGGCCAGGAGAATGAATTCCCTGACATCCTCATCCAGGTCGATAAAATTTGTATCTGATGTAAGAACCCGGATCTCTTCTTCTTTTTTTACGTCCTCGGTGGATCGGTCTCCCTGGATATAGACCATGGAATAAGCTGTATCCACCGGCAGGCTAAAATCTTCGAGGCACCGGTCACACAAAAAAACTCCCCCTGCCCGTATATCCGATTGGAGGAGAATCTGACGTAAGCTCTTATCAAGCCTTGCCTGTACCTGAATCAGGCCCGTAATATGTTCATCCAAGCCAATCTTAGAGGGTTCAGCCTCAAAGATATACTCGTGGATTCCGTCCGAGAGATTTGAGATATTTATCCGAAATTCAGCCACTGAACCCACCACGTGAACTCCGGCTCAGCCGGAAGCTACCAAAATTGATAAAAAAATGAACAGTCTTGGCAAAAAACGCTGGAAAATATACCAATATCTGTGCAGAGAATCAAGGGAAAAAGTCCTTCATCGACTTGGACTGTTTTCGATTTCTTTTTTGTATCCTTTTATACTCTTCACGGTTCTTATGGGGAAAGAAAGCGGCGCATAGGGGGATGACAAGAGTATTATGAGTATTCGAATTTCTTCGTTCGAACATATTGAAAGTACATCGTCATCATTACTGACGAATGACAGCAACTTTTCCGGTGACTGTCTGGGAACCGTTCTCGGCAAATCCTACGATAAAGTAGATTCCGGAGGAAACATAGTCGCCGTTCTTGTCACGTCCATCCCAGAAAGCCCTGCCCCCTCCCTGAGCTTCAAACTGTGTAACAAGAGTACCGCTAACTGTCATCACTTTGATGGTACTGCTTGGAACAAGATTGCGGATGATAACCGGCTGACCTGCGGGAATGATAAATGGATTAGGAGCAATGTCAAGTTCTGTATACGTTCTCTTGGTTTGAACGGGCTCTATAGAAAGACTCGATAATCCTTTTTCCGTTCCAAAATAAGCAATCCCTCGGGTTTGGTCGAGAGCAATAGTCCGCACATCGTTGTCCAGCAACTGACCCTGGGTGGAGAGATAATCGTATGCCTGAAGAAGCTGCGTACCATCGGCATTAACGACAAATACTCCTTCATTGGTACCGATCCATTTGTTGTTGACGGCATCTACCGCAATGGTCTCGACAAAACGTCCTAACAGCGGGTAACTTGTGGTTTGCTGGGTCGGATTTTCTGGATTCGAAAGGATGGTTACACCTTTGCTCGTTCCGATCCAAAGATATCCATCAAGATCCACAGCAAAACAAAGTACAATATTGCTTTTCAGTCCGTCGGATTCCGAGAGGTGTCCCCATCCACCGATTGTTTGTACTCCCGAAACAGCAGTGTTTTCATTGTAGAAGTACACACCACCTAAGACCGATGAGCCACCTTTTGTTTCCCACGGAAGATCCCCCGCAAGCCATTTTGTTCCGCGCTGGTCAATCACCATGGAGTGGAACCAGCCATCCGTTGTATTGTACTGATTGTCAAAGTATGTCGCACTGCTGTCATCATCGAGTCTGAGAAGGCTTCTCCCGTTTCCATTCACTCGATTGGAAATCCAGGTCTTCCCGTTTCCGTCTACTGCTGCATTTCCCGGGACCACATAGGTAGTCAAATTGCCACTGCCTGCTCCAGGGAGGCTCGGAGTAGTGAAGTAGTTAAGCTTTCTCCGGATGGTATCGCCGGCAACTTCCACGATACCATCCCCCCAAGAACTAATCCAGACTGATCCTTTTAATCCGAGCGATACCCTGTAATAATCAGCTACCGTAAAGTTTTTCCACTGGACATCTTCCGGTAACGATTGATTGTACCGATAAAATCCGGCATGAGCTGCTGACCCAGAAGCAGCCCATAACACTCCTTGTTCATCAACAGCAAGACTGCTAAAAAAATTTGACTGAGGACCATTGGGAGCAATATATGCCCAGTCTGTTCCGGCTGACCGCGCTATTCCTTTCGTCGGTGTGCTCACCCAGAGAAGAGACGTTGCCACAAGGCCTGATCCTTGAACACTTAGATTGGAAGCGACGGGGTGAGGGACAGAAAGAAGCGACGGTAATTCTTCTACAATAAAGCCCGAACCCTCATTCCTCAGTATGGTTATCATTTCTTCGTCTGCGTGAAGATCGGTGATCGACTTACCTGCGAGCGAGCCAATAACGCCGAAAGAGCCGTTGAAATAATATCCGAGCCCAAGATCCGTTGCAATCACGACAGTGTCTTTGAAGGTTGCAAATGTTCTTATGGTACTCGGGGAGAGTCCGGGAATCGCGGCGTACGTCGTCCAGGAATTTGGTGCAGAAAGATTCGGAGCCGTCAAGAGTGCAACAGCAAGTCCGTTATCCGTACCTACAAAAATACGTCCCCCCGAGACATGAACACTTGTGACGAGGACGGAAGATGAAAAACCAAAACTTGCGTAGGTATCTCCAAACTCCCACTTGCCGATTTTGAAAGGCATCACACCGAAAACGGTGGCAACAAACACCGAATCGCCCTTCAAAAACAAATCCTGGACTCCTATGCGGGAGCGATCTGTAGACCGATTCGCATCGATGGAAACCCAGACACCGGTGGTCAAATCATAGACATTGAGAAACCCATCAGCTCCACCTGCCCAAATTCGTTTTCCAGGTTCGGCAACAATACATCGAATATCGTTTGAGGAAAGTCCGTCTGTGTTAGTAAATTTCCTAAATTGCCCGGACACGGTATCGTACATGAACACTCCGCCCCCCGTTGCAGCCCAGATGCTGGTTCCCAGCGTGGCCGTCTGCCGGACAGATTTCATATCGGTGAAAGATTTCCATTGTCCGATATGCAGCGGCTGGCTGTGTGCGGTGACGGTGAATAAAAGAAAGAAGAAACCTAGAGAAAAACGCGACATATATTGCCTACCGGGATGTACGTTTCAGCGATTGGAAGAGAAAAGCCATGTCCATGGCTGTCAGTGCAGCATCCCAGCCTTTGTGTCCCTGCGGTCCACCGACGCGGTCCAATGCCTGACGCTCGTTATCTGTTGTCAAAACACCAAAGACGACAGGAATGGAATAGCGAAGCGCAACATCCTGAATGCCGCGCGCAGTCTCCTTGCATACATAATCAAAATGCGGAGTCTCGCCCCGGATAACGGCCCCCAGACAGATAATTGCGTCCCATCGTTTCTGCTGCGCCAGCTGCTGAGCAACTTGCGGCAGCTCAAACGCTCCCGGACAATACACCACTTTCCTGTTCTTCACAGGTACGCCATGATCATGAAAACATCGTTCTGCCCCTTCCAGCAGTTTTTCAGTGATAGGCAGATTGAACCGGCTGACGACGAGTGCAAACCGAAGCTTTGCTGCCGATCCTTGCAATGCGCGGGGAGTATGGCTCTTGGGATTCATAAGATTTTTTCAGAAAAGGCGATTCCGCATTTCTTCAACAATTTCTAACGGTACCGTGAAGGTACCCAGTGTATTGTCATCATTCTTTTTCCCGCCATGGTAATCCGACCCACCGCATTCCAGAAGAAAGTACTGATGAACAACCCCGCGATAGAATTCCTGACGTGCTTCATTATGCGATGGGTGAACAACTTCAATTCCGTCCAATCCGGATTGAATGAGCGTTGAAAGTTCTACTTCTGTTGTATATTTACCGGGATGCGCAAGGAAGGAAAGCCCCCCCGCCTGAGAGATCAACTTCGTCGCTTCAACCGGTGTCAACTGAAATTTCTTTTCATAAGCCGGAGCGCCGAAACCGATGTATTTCATGAACGCTTCATGATACGTCCCCGTAAGCCCTTCTTCCAAGAGTGCACTCGCAATGTGAGGACGCCCTACTGAACCGATACCCGCTTGATCAAGAACAGAATCCAGAGTCAGAGGAATGTTAATGTCATTCAGTTTTTGAATGATGCGTTCAGCACGTTTCAAACGTTCGTACCGAAAAAACGAAAGGTAATCAAGGAGTTTCTGGTCAGTGTGGTCAAAGAAGTACGCAAGCAGGTGAATGTCTTTATCGTTCAATGCAACGCTTAACTCGACACCCGATATCACTTCTATCCCAAAACCGTTTCCGATTTTAACCGCTTCATCAATAGCGCCGACGTTATCATGATCGGTGATGGAAACGACCGAGAGCCCTACAGCATGCACCCGGTGGATCAGTTCATTGGGCGAAAGTGCTCCGTCGGAGAATGTTGTGTGAAGATGGAGGTCCGCCTGTGATTTATGAGAACGATTTATTTGTCCGCTGCGCCCATTCCCCGTCTCAGCCATAAATGCCTATACACACCTCAGTTCGTACACTCATTGTCACCCTGCGCTTCGGCATAAAGCAAAGCGAAGAAGACATCTTATAAATACTTTTTGCGGAAGGCTTCGTAATCAATGATGATGAGGCGATTCCCCTTCATCTGCACTTCTCCCGTTTCAATAAACGAATGAATCATCCGGGAAACTGTTTCGCGGGAAGTACCCGCCATGTTGGCAATATCCTGCTGAAGCGGTACATCATCAATTTCTACCTTCCCTTTGCGGAAAATCCCGACATCATCTGCGAGGATCAGGAGTACATTCGCAACACGTCCGGCGGCATCCTTCAGAGAGAGACTCTTAATTTGCATATCTGCTTTACGCAGCCGCATGGCGAGTTCCGCCAGAAGTGAAATTGCGACCGTCGGAAAGTTATGGAGCAGCTCGAGAAAATCGCGGCGATGAATCATGAAGAGTTCCGATTTCAACGTTGCCACCACGCTCGCCGATCGGGCCAATCCATCCAGAAGCGACATCTCACCAAAAAACTCTCCCGGCCCAAACATCGACAAGATCACTTCTCGGCCATCTTCATCCATCCGCACGACTTTCACCTTCCCGGAGATGATGACGAAGAGCGCTGCACCGCTTTCCTGCTCCAAGACAACAAGATTACCCTTCTTATATTTTTGACGGGTCCCGAGCTTGACAATCTTGAGTAAATCCTTCTCTTCGAGGTCAGAGAATATGGGCACATTGCGGAGAAAATTGATTTCTTCTTGAGACATGGTGGTCTGTTTTCGATGTTGGGATTGAGACACCTCTTATTAGCTAGAAATTCTTATTCGAATCCTACGCGAACGTGAGTAATATATCTTCCCGTGTTGTGAAATGCAAGGTTTTTGTATCGTACAGAAGAAACCCGAATCCTTCCGGAGTCTATCCTAAAAAGAATTCGAGCCTCTTTCATTGAAACAGATGATTTTTCTTCACTCAATCAGCACAGCTGTTCAGTCATTTCACTTTTGCCAATTCACCTTTCAAAAAGTCGATCACCTTGACCGGTTCAGGATCCTCGTTGTTCAAAATAGCAAGGTAGAGAGTCACCCAGTCACCGAAATGGATGAGCGAAAACATACGTGCCAAGAGGGAGTTCCCTTCGCTGGAAATTTCTGTCACTGCACCGGCATATTGGGACACCACCTGTTTTGTTATTTCTCCGCGGATCGCAACACGTTTATGCGTTCCTTTATCCTTCAAGAAGAGAACGTGCATGTGTTTCATGATATCTGTTAAGACTTTCCATCCCACCAATTCGTTATGATTCATTTCCGGCAGAACGTGCCCTGAAGAAAGCTGTTTTGCATTTTCCGCGATCTGCCCGCGCCAGCGTACATTGATAGCATCGAGGTGTTCTGCAGGTGAATAAATGACCGGCAGCCTGCCTTTGAGCTGTTCCGCCAACTTGAGCGGTGTATTTTCCGGCGACTCTGGATTGCTGTAGAGTGCAGATTTGGATTTGAGAAGCAGGAGGGTTTCTTTGATATCTTTGTCTTTCGATTTGATCAGCCCAAGCTTGCCCAGCACAATCAGCAAGGGAAAGAAGGAATATCCCAGTGCTGCACGCGGAGAAAGCCCGGGCAGAATTTGAATCCATGGCTGTTTGCACTTCTTCGCCATCTTTGCCGTCTCGCCTCCTGTACTAATGCAGAGCACTCTTGCTTTTCGCTTAATGGCATCGTTGTGCGCAGAGATGGTTTCTTCAGTATTGCCGGAATAACTGGAGACAATGACGAGCGTATTTTTCCCGACAAACGACGGCAGCAGATAATGGCGATTGACGATGAAAGGCACCTTGAGTTCATCTGCGAGATACGAGCGCAGCAAATCCCCTCCAATAGCAGAACCGCCCAGTCCGGTCAGAACAATATTCTGAACTCCTTGTACATTGAGCTTTACGCTGGCTTCTTTTCCGATACGGACAGCGGTTTCAACCTGCTTCGGAAATTCGGCAATCCAGGTGGCCATCCCCCTGGGATCGATGCGTTTGATATCTTCATGTGTCATAATGTATCTTCGTTTGGTATACTATGTTCTGTTCTTTCGTCCCGCAAATCTCACTTCAGGACGGTTCGTTGAGTTTATCCGATCGGGATTTCAGGGAATTTTTGCTTCATGAGATGACGTAAATATTTTTCGATTTCATCTTCCGAGTTCAGCGTCAGCGCATGTTCGGCCACCTTGACTGCGTCTGTATATCGGATAGAACGGATAATTTTTTTGATTTCGGGCAGCACTGTCGGTACCACGCTGAATTCATCCAGCCCCAACCCGACAAGCAGAATCGTGGCGAGCGGATCACCGGCCATCTGTCCGCACATTCCCACCCATGTACGTTTTTGCTTGCCCCTCTCTATAATACGCCTTAAGAACCGGATCACGGCCGGGTGAAATTCCTGGAACAGTTCAGAAACGATATCATTGCCGCGATCAACAGCAAGCAAGTACTGAATGAGGTCATTCGTTCCTATACTGAGAAAATTTACTTCGCGAGCCAAGTGATCTGCAATGACGGCCGCAGCCGGAACTTCCACCATAACTCCGATCGGGATCTTTTCATCAAACGCAATCTTGTGCGCACGTAAATCGTCTTTCGCCTGTGCGATGAGCTGTTTGGAAAGCTGGACTTCCTTGATGTTGGTCACCATAGGAACCATAAGAGCAAGATTCTTCCTTGCGCTGGCCCGCAAGATTGCGCGTAATTGATCCAGAAAAATCTGCGGCTTATCCAGCATCACACGAACACCACGCCAGCCAAGGAATGGATTGTTTTCCTTGACCGATTGAGCCATGAGCTTATCACCGCCGATATCAAATGTACGGATGATGGCATGTTTTGGATACACTGCATCAGCGATCCGCCGATAGACTGCGTACTGCTCTTCTTCGGAGGGAAATACTTCTTTGCCGATCAGCATACTTTCTGTCCGATAGAGTCCAATACCATCGGCTCCCTGCAGTTTTATGAATTCCAACTCTTCTACCAGCTCGACATTAGCAGCAAGCGTGATGCGGCGTCCATCGAGTGTTTCTGCTGGAAGATCTCGCAGCGGGGCAAGTGCTTCCTCGAACGTGCTATACTTTGCTTTCTTCTTTTCATATTCTTTCAATGTCTTCGGGCTCGGATGGATAACAATAACGCCATTATATCCATCGACGATGATCGGAACATTGCTATGAACCAGCAAAGAAACTTGGTGTACGCCAACAACGGCAGGAATTTTTAAGGCACGCGCCAGCAGCGCCATATGCGACGTGGCGCCCCCCACTTCTGTAACATACGCCAAAACATCGTTCCGGCTAAAGATGAGGACGTCTGCGGCAGCCAGCGTGTGAGAAACAATCACGTGCATCCCTTCAATCCTGGAGATTAATTTTTGCTCTTCGAGATTTCGGAGAATTCGGTTCCTCACATCGAGCAGGTCGTTCGCACGCTCATGAGTAGCTTCATCCTTGGAGGCCATCATCAATTGATGGTATTTTTCTATTTCGTTTTGTATGAGAAACTCGACATTCTTCCTCTCGCGCCGTAATCGTTCATAGACCACTTCAAATAAAACGGCATCATCGAGAAGGAGAAGCTGCGCTTCAAAGATCTTGGATTGTTCCGATCCAAGCTTCTGATCCGCAAACTCAAAGACCTTTGTGAGTTCTTTCTTGGAGCGTACAAGTGCATTTTGGAGGCGTTCAATTTCGCCTGTTACTTCTTCACTTGTAATTGTGCGGATCTGAACCGTCGGTTCATGCTTTCGAAAGAGATACACGGGACCTATAGCAATGCCTGGAGAGGCCGGAATCCCCTTGAGTCTCAACTCCTGTTCAACAGTCTGATCCATTCGGCTCCTGTATCCACGTGAAATAAAAATTATCCATCCTTAGATCGGCTCGCCGAAACCACTCTCGAAAAGTTCCGCCATGGCGAGGTATGCTTCTTCTTCGTCAGGTCCATCAAATCGGACGAGAAGGTGTGATCCCTGTTCCGCTGCAAGAGTCATCACACCGATGATACTTTTCCCGTTAATTTGAAGACTATCTTTTTCGATATAGAATTCGGATTTAAATTTCGCCGCCAGCTTGACAATCGCTGCCGCTGGACGTGTATGCAACCCTGCCCGATTTCGAATCGTTATTTCATGTTCAATCATTCACAATGCAATTAAAAGGTTCTATGGAGAAGTTTCTCTGTCAGCCATCGAAGCGTCTCGCGTGCGGTGGTCGGCGGCAATGCTGAGAGCTGGTCTTTTGCTTCTGCGATATCGTTTTCAATTCTTTTCTTTGCAGAATCAATAACTCCCGTCTCCTCGTAAATGCGACGGAAGGCGGGTACCTGTTTCCGCGGCACCCCTCCCTCAGTGAAGACCCGCTGGAGCAGTTTCTTTTGCTCGCCTTTGGCCCGGCGTAACGCTTCGAGAAGCAGGAACGTTTTTTTCCCCTCCACTAAATCACCACCAAGCGCTTTTCCCAATTCCTTTTCATCTGCAACGATGTCGAGTAAATCATCCTGAAGCTGAAATGCGCGGCCAACAAACTCGCCATACCGCCGCAAGGCTTCCAGTTCTGCTGAAGTTGCGTCCCCAATGAGCCCGCCAACGTGGACCGCGACAGAGACCAAACGGCCGGTCTTTTTTTCAATCATCGATAAATATTCATTCACATGAACACGATGACGTGTTTCAAATTCCTTATCTAATGACTGACCTTCACAGACTGTCAGCACACCTTCCGTGAAGATCCTGCAGATTTCCTGGATCCGTGATGTCTTTGTTTTGAGGAGAGCCCGATAAGCAAGAGCCAGGAGAGCGTCGCCGGCAAGAATGGCTATATTTTGGTCCCACTTTCTGTGCACGGTCTGTCGGCCGCGCCGTGTATCGGCATGATCCATGATATCATCATGAACCAGGGTAAAGTTGTGAAGAATTTCGATTCCTACAGCTGCATGCAGCGCTTCACTGGCTTCACCCCCCACCGCTTCGCATGCGAGCATGGTTATCACAGGACGGATACGTTTTCCGCCGGCTGTGATGACATATTTGGCAGGAGTATACAGCGATCGAGGCTTCTGTTCGATGATAAACGAGCGCAGTAGCCGTTCCACCGCTGACTTATGGCGACCATATCGTTGTTCTGGATTCATAGTTTACTTTCACACGCGCGATACTAATTTTTGGTTCTGCAATTCTGCAATCGACCGAGAACCGGTCAAAAACATCGCACCTTTGAATTCCCACGCCCACTGTTCGATAAGTTTTGTAACAGCACTCTTCCCTCCATGGTCAAGGGCTTTCAACAGAGACCGGGCGGAAGCTGCGTAATCTGCACCGAGGGCTATGGACTTTGCAATATCGAGACCATTGGAAATTCCACCGGAAGATATTACCTGGAAAGGCGGCATCTCTTTCTTTAATCCACACACTTCCTTCAGTGCGTTCACCGTCGGAATTCCCCAATCCCAAAACACATCGGCGTCCGGCGAGCCTTTTTTCCCTTTGGCTTTCTTTCTTCGCACGATCTCAACGCCTGCCCAACTCGTCCCGCCTGCACCGGAGACATCAATGATTCTCACGCCGCAATTAATCAAACGTCGCGCTGCATCATTCGATAATCCAGCTCCGATTTCTTTGACGATAAGAGGAACAGAAAGTGACTTCACCAGCATCTCAATTCCCGCAAGCACACCGCGAAAATTGGGATTGCCCTCGGGCTGCAAAAATTCCTGCAAGGGATTCAGATGGACGGCAAATCCATCTGCTTGAATTAAATCCACCAAACGAAGAATCGGCGAGACATCTCGCAAAATCGCCACCTCTGCCCCGCCAATATTTCCGAAAATAGGGATATCCGGTGCAACTTCACGCACAACCGAGAAGGACCGATGATACCGTTTATCTTCTAATGCCTGCCGTTGACTGCCTACACCTAAGCCAATCTTTTTATGTGCGCAGATCTCGGCGAGCTGACGATTGATCCGTTCCGCCTTTGCATATCCTCCGGTCATACTCGAAATGATCAACGGCAATGCCATCGGCTTTCCTAGAAACGTCGTCGATGAATCAATCTCCGACAGATTCAGCTCTGGCAGGGCGTTGTGGAGAAAATCCCATCGATCAAAACCGGCGGACTTGGTCCAGAATGAAACATCCTTGGTAAGCGTGATATCGACGTGCTGCTGTTTTCTCGAGGATGTCCGTGTCATGGTCATACATCATGGTCTCGGTAGAATAATAAAGAAATCAGTACCGAGAAGCAAGGTAGCGGGTTGGAACCGTTTCTTGATTTTCCTTCAATTTTTCGGTATCTATTTTAGAACATCGATCATCCCTATGAAGACCCAACAAACCAGATCGCGACCAAAACAACCATCACGGCAGAAAGTATATTTCTTCTCCGATGCACATCTCGGTCTCGGTTCCAGGGAAGAAGACCATCAAAAAGAGCAGCGGCTCATTCGGTTCCTGGATTTCATCCAGCATGATGCCGAGCAGCTTTTTATTGTCGGTGATCTCTTTGATTACTGGTTTGAGTACAAATCCGTCGTCCCTAAAAAGTACTTCCGCCTGTTCGCAAAACTTGCGGCCTTGACTGAACGCCATATCCGTGTTTCGTTCATTGCCGGCAACCACGATTTCTGGGTCAGAGACTACTTCCACGATGAGCTGGGCATGGATGTCCACCTGAACCCTCTCGAGACGGATCTCCACGGAAAACGTTTTCTCGTTCATCATGGCGACGGATTATTGAAAGACGACATTGGATATACCGTTCTTAAAAAGGTTCTGCGCAATAAGCTGAGCATCTTCCTCTTCTCGCTTATTCATCCGGACATTACGGGATGGGTTGCGCGTTGGTCCTCCCGCACCAGCCGCCAGTATACCAATAACAGAACATACGAAGAACATGGCATGGTCAAGTTCGCAGCGCAGCAGCTGAACAACGGCTTCGATTTTGTTGTCATGGGGCACAATCACGTCGCATCTTATCAACAATTCGGTACCGGAGTGTATGTCAATCTTGGCGATTGGATCTTTGAAAATACTTATGCTGTCTTCGACGGAAAAACACTCGAACTTAAAAAATGGACGGATTGATTCGTGGATGTAGGGCGGGTAGAACACTATGGCTGATCAAAAATTCAGTTCAGAAGAAATGGAGCGGTACTTCAATGATCCCGAATACCGGCATGCATTTATGAAACTTGACAAGAAATTTTTTAACAGGAGCTATTTCATCCTTTTCAGCAGCATTTTTGTCTGTGCGGTGCTGATGACGTGGTACTCCGTGTACGTTATCAATGGATTGCCGACTCTTGAAGAGCTCGAGAACCCGCGTCCGGAACTCGCAACAAAGATTTTTTCCAGTGACGGTGAAGTGCTGGATCAGTTTGCCTATAAAAACCGTACGCGCATTACACTGGACAAGCTCCCTCCCGGAATGATTAAAGGACTCATCGCAACGGAGGACAAAGATTTCTACAATCATTGGGGAGTCAACCTCTCCCGTTTTATCCGGCAAATGATGCTCAATGTTGTCACGTTCCGTCAGGCAGGAGCAAGTACCATCACTCAGCAGCTTGCCCGCAACCTGTATAAACTTCAGGGCAAGCACGAGTCGATGTTCGATAAAATCACTCGAAAGATTCGAGAGTTCTTTACCTCTGTACAAATTGAACGAAATTTTACTAAGAATGAAATTCTCGAACTCTATTTCAATGTTGCATTCTTCGGCAAGAACGCTTACGGCATTGAGTCCGCTGCCCAGACGTACTTCGGCAAACCTGCAACCGATTTGACACCGCCGGAGTATACTCTCTTGATCGGGATGCTCAAGGGGCCAAGTTATTACGACCCCATCCTCCATCCCGAACGGGCGTTGGCACGCCGCGAGGTCGTCATCGGACAAATGGTCAAAGAAGGACTCTTCACCGAGGAAACAGCACGACAGGTCGGTGCTGATTCGCTTGACTTGAAATCGATTGATTCAGAATTTCGTTCCGGTATTGCTCCCCACTTTGTAGAATGGATCCGCCAACAGCTTCTGAAAAAAGCAGAGATGCATGGATACGACATTTATCGCGACGGCCTTCGCATTTATACTTCGCTCGACAGCAGAATGCAGCGGCATGCCATCTCTGCGATCGAGGATCATGGGAAAGATTTCCAAACAGCATTTGACGCATTGTGGGATTGGAAGGACCATCCGGATATCCTGACAGACGTCATCACCAAAGCGATTCATGAAGACGAATCGTACCGTAAATCCCGCAACGCCGACATTCGCGACAGCATCCGCCTGGCGCTTCTCTCCAACACAGCCTTCCTGGACTCCGTAAAAAGGGGAGCACAGACGATCGAAATCGGTTTTGTTGTTATCGATCCGCACAATGGACAAATCAAAGCCATGGTCGGAGGACGAAATTACCGGACGTTCAAATACGGATTAAATCACGTCACACAAATTCACCGGCAACCCGGGTCGGCGTTCAAACCGTTCGTGTATACCGTCGCACTTGATAATGGATATCCCGCGTGCTACGAAGTACTGAATCAGCCTGTGACCATTCCGATGCCCGACGGTTCTCGCTGGGCCCCGGAAAATTACGAGAAAGACATTGGCGGCAAATATACGTTGCGCGAGGGATTGAAACATTCGAAGAACCTCGTTACGGTGCGCGTCATTCTGGAGATCGCCCCGGCGAAACAGGTCGCCGAATATGCACACCGGATGGGGATTATATCACCTATCCGGCCGTACGAATCTATAGCTCTTGGTACCGAGGTGGTAACGCCGTTGGAAATCACATCGGCATTTGGCGTGTTTGATAATGAAGGTGTCCTTGTTTCCCCCATTGCCATTCTTCGCATCGAAGATAAAGATGGGAATGTGATTGAAGAAAATTCTCCTGAAAGAAAAGAAGTGCTCAGTAAAGAAACTGCCTACTTAATGACCGATTTACTCAAAGGCGTTGTGAACGGCGGAACAGCGACAAGCGGTGTTCGATCGTTCTTCACCGGTGTGTGTGCCGGCAAGACCGGAACAACCAACGACTATGCCGATGCATGGTTTGTGGGATTTACTCCGCAGCTCGTGGCCGGCGCCTGGGTTGGTTTTGATGACGCCCGCATCCGTTTTGAAAGTTCTCAAGGACAGGGGGGTCGCGCTGCAGCTCCTATCTTTGGCCGGTTTATGCAAAAGACATATGAAGATCCCGACATCGGCATGACACAGGAAGTGTTTGTGCAGCCGGATGGAATTATCACCGATACGATATGTGCGGAGACGAAGAAAAAAGCTCGCGAATTTTGTCCCATAAAGACTACTGAAATTTTTAATGCGAAATATCCGATCGGCCTTTGCGATAAACATACGAGCGTGGATTGGAACCAGGGGCAGGAATCAACGGATATTCGGAAAAAAAGTAAGACGACGTGGTAAAAGCTGACTCTTCGCTTTTTCACGATCCCTTGAGGATCTGTCGAACAGCAGATTGAATCAGTTTCTGCGGCACATCATCCACGACTTTCACTTCGCCTATGGTTCTGGGAAGAACGAATCGAAGGTTTGCAGCTGTACGTTTCTTGTCCCGTTCCATTGCACTTTTGATATCCTTCATCTTGAGAGATGAGAGTTTCACTTTCATCGGTACACGATGAATCAGAGCAGCAAGACGTGCACAGGATTTCGCATCCAGGAGATTCATGTCCCTGGCGATCGTACCCTCCGCAATCATACCTAAAAGAATCGCTTCACCATGCTTGAGAACCTTATATCGTCCGGCAGATTCAAGTCCATGGCCGATGGTGTGCCCGCAATTGAGAATGACACGAACACCGGTCTCCCGTTCATCCTGAGATACGATCTTTGCTTTCATCGCTGCGCAGGAAGTCTGGACGTGCATCACTGTTTCGGTCTCAAGCCGGAGAATCTCATCAAGATGCGATTCGAGAAACTCAAACAACCTGGCATCCCGGATGAGGCCGTACTTGATCACCTCACCAAGACCGCACACAACTTCACGCATCGGCAGGGTCTTCAAATACTCGGCATCTATCCAGACAAACGCCGGCTGATAAAAGGCACCAACCATATTTTTCCCCAGCGGAAGGTTCACAGCAGCTTTGCCACCGATGGAGCTGTCCACCTGTGCAAGCATAGTGGTGGGAACATGCACCAGAGTGATACCGCGCTGATATGTTGCAGCAACGAACCCCGCCAGATCACCGATCACTCCGCCGCCCAGGGCGACAATGGCAGCGCTCCGCGGAACCTTTTTTTTCAGCATTTCGGAAAAAATGGCAGCCGCACGTCGAAGATTCTTCTGTGATTCCCCTGCTGGAATGGTGATGACCATCGGCTCAAATTTGTGATGAAGAAGATTCCGAAGAATCGGTTGGAGATGGTATCGGGCAACATTCGCGTCTGTCACAATCACCACAGAATCCGAAATACCATGAGTGCGGCACATGGGGGCAAACGACGAGACCATCTCGCTCCCTGTATACAAAGGATAGGTATGGTCGCCCAATTCTACATCAATCTGACGATGGATCATCGATTCAATCCTTTCCGATCAAACTGCGTATATTGCTCATAATCTCATCGACCGTCGCTCCGACACGCATCTTATCTGCGAGAATGATAACATCCGCACGGTTATAGAATGGTTCACGGCGGTTCAAGAGATCAAGAATTCGCTTTTCCATGTCCGCGGGCGCCAATTTCTTCCCTTGATCGTCCTTCAACATCGGACGGTCACTACGGAATTGCACCCTCTGAAGGATTTCTTCCGGTGAAAGTCTAAGGTAAACAAGAATTCCATTCTGCGAAACCAATTGGAAATTTTCTTCATTGGAAAGTGTTCCACCTCCGAGGGAGATGACATGGTGATCGAATGCAGCAAGCTCCTTCAGAGCAGCTCGTTCCAGCGTACGGAAGACCTGTTCACCGTCTGTACTGAAAATCTCCGATACTTTTTTCTGTGTTTTTTGTTCGATAATCCGGTCGAGATCGGTATAGTGAAACCCGAGGGTATTGGCAAGGATGGGGCCGATCGTGCTTTTCCCGCTCCCCATAAAACCCGTCAAGAAGACGAGTGATCTCTTATGTTTCAGCAGAGTGTCCTTCATGGTTTCAACCTAAAAAAAAAGCGTCCCGGTTCAAGGAGACGCCTCGAAAGAAATTAGCGTTCTTTTAACGGAAGAACTTATCCCGATGATCAAGAATGTCGGCTTTTTCGCGTAAAGAGGTCTGCCAGTCAGTCAGAGCTCGTTGCCGCTTCTCCTGCAGTATTTGTGCACGAAGGGATTCCCGTTCGTTTGAGTACTTCACCGTATCGATGTTCGACTTTGAAAGCAGCTTGAGAATATAATATCCGCGATGACCTTCAAACGGTTTGGAGAGCTCGCCCGGTTTTAATCCGAGTGCTGTCCCGATAAACTTTTGATCGCGTCCGACACCTAAAGGAATATCTGTCGTTTTAAAATCACCGGTATTCATGGAAATTATATCGGGATTGGATTGTGACGCTGAGGCCAAATTACTGGAGGGGGTAAGTGTTTTATAGAATGCATAAACAGATTCACGGATCTTTTCCATTTTCTTCTCTTTTAACGCCATCGGGCGGACAATATTTTTCACCTCATCCAATGGCCGAACACCATCTTCCCGTATCGTGGATATTTTCACAACAATCACTCCGCCGCGTACATAGATCGGCTCGCTGATCGATCCCAGCGTATTCGTAAATGCAAAGTTTGTCACTGCATCGTTTTGCCCAAGGCCGGCAATCGTTCCGGTCTTGGTAAACTCCGGTGTTTCCCGAATTTCATATTTACTGTTTTCCGCGGCCTTCTCGAATCCTTCATCCTTTGCTAGATACGCAAAGTCCTGCGCCTGCTGGAATGCCGTTTCAATGGTCTGTGTGCTAGCTTTTACTTTCAAGGCAAGATCGATAATTTTCACTTCGCGTTTATCCTTGCCCTGCACTTTGATAATATGCCAGCCGAATTGCGTGCGCACCGGACCGACAATTTCCCCGGCACGGGCTTTGAACGCAGCATCGGCGAACGGTTTCACCCAGCGCTCTTTGGACGTCCAGCCGAGTTCGCCCCCCTGCATGGCAGAACCATAATCCTGGCTATTCTCGCGAGCAAGCTTGGCAAAATCAGCACCGGATCGTGCTTTCGCAAGAAGTTCACGCGCCCGTTGAATGACTTTGAGGCTGTCGGAGCCGGGGACTGCATTGAGCAGAATATGACTGGCTTTTACAAATTCTGTCGTCCCCTGTTTCTGGTCAAGAATTTTAATAAGGTGAATTCCGTCATTATCGCTGATGGGACCGACAATATCCCCCTTCTTCGCGGAGAAAACTGCATCCTCTTTTTTCTGACTCAGCTCACCATGTTTAAAATATGCATCGCTGGATGGAATCTCGGAATACGTTGCGGCAAGTTCCGCGAAATCTGCAACCCCCGATTTTACCTGATCCAGAAGGTGCTGTGCTTCTGCCTGAATGTCCGCGGTATCCTGGGCAGAAGCACTTTGATTGAAAAAGACATACTTCACTTTTCGTGCAGCTTTGGCCAGAAGATCAGCAGGGTGGGCATCGTACTGTTTGCGCAGATCATCTTCGGTTACCGTGACCGCTGAATCCGAAACTAATCGGGTAACATCGAATAACGCATATTCTGCATTCATTGTAACATTGCGATCCATGAAGCGCTGTTTGATCTCTCCTTCGCTCACATTGATCGTCGCAAGAAGAAGACTCTGTAACTTCTTACGTTTTTGTTCCTGGCGGATCAGATCCTCTACCTGAATCCAGGCACTTTTATTTTGCGGATCCAACATGGCACGCTGGTACGCATCACGACGGAACGTTCCAGTGGAATCTTTAAATTGTTGAACTAAAAATTCCGGCGGATTCGGCCCCATCACATTATCCCGGATTTCCTGGTCTGTAACGGTGATACCGAGTCGGTCAATTTCCTGCTCGATGAGCAGTTCATCCACCAACTGGTTCCACACCTGTGATCGTATCTGACGCTCGGTTTCTTCATCCACATCACTGTTTTGCTGTTTCTTTTGATTCTCAACAGCACGCCGCACCAGTTCACTGAACTGCTTATAGCTTACTTCTTTGCCGTTTACTTTCCCGAGGACTTCAGCGTTTCCTCCTCCTCCACGTCCCCTGCGACCTGTGAGGTCAAGACCCCAGTCGAAAATGATTAAGACGATGAATATAACTGCCGCACCGGCGATAATAAATTTTGGAGATTTCTCACGGATATCATTCAATACAGCCATGTCAGGATCAACTCCTCTTTCCTCATCAGAGACGTAAAATCGGTTTTTTTGTGTTGATGAATATAGCCGACAATCGCCTGATATGCAACGACTTTCTTGTTGACTTTCTTGGCATATCGGGTTATATTTTTTATCGAAAATTCAATCCCGAAGTATGTATTTTTGAGAAAGCGCGAGGTGATACCGGTCGCGCTTTGTGTTCTTTACACTATCACTGTTTTATGTTTGGAGACGATTTGTGAGAAATCAACTATCCAGAATCATTATCACTGTAAGTTTTGTCATCCTTGCGGTCTATTTTCTTTGGCCGACGATACAGGACTATTCATACCGCAAAAAAATGAGTCAACTGTCCGGACAGGACAGCCTCGCTTACGTTGAAGAGCATCACGATGCCATCTTGGATGCAAAATTGAAACGCATGAAGTTAGGATTAGACCTGCAGGGCGGTATGCGCGTTGTGCTGGAAGTAGATATCATCCAGCTGCTGGACGACCTGGCAAAAAATAAAGACGATAACTTTAATACCACCATTAAAGAAGTGCGAAACGAGACCGCCGCTAACGAAATCTCGGTTATTCCTATCTTCGCCAACAAATTCAAGGATCGCCAAATCCGGTTAAGCCGATATTACGGCAGCATTCGCGATGACGATGCGAAGATTACGGGGATGTTGGAGGATGAATCCGCAAAGGCCGTTGATCGTGCTATTGAAATTGTGAACAACCGTGTCAACCAGTACGGTGTCTCCGAGCCGACCATTCAGAAGCAGGGCGGGCGGCGCATCATTGTCGAGCTACCGGGTGTGAAAGATGAAAACGAAGTACGTGGTTTGCTCCGTGGAACGGCGAAGCTGGAATTTAAGATGCTGAAAGACCCGCAAATTGCTTACAAGGTTATGGAATCCATCGACAAATTCCTGACAGGCAAATTGGACACGGACACAACAGTAGGAGCGGGAACAGCATCACAAGAGAAAAAAGAACCGGCGAAACGAAAAGATGCTCTCACTGAACTCACCGGCGGTGCTGCCGTAGCTGAAACCGACACAACAAAAGAAGGGCAATTTGCGAGGGAACACCCGTTCTTCATGTATGTCAAACCTGACCAGCGCGGATCCGGCGAAGGATATGTGGGCGAAAAGGATAAAGATCGCGTGGTCCGGCTGTTGAGCCGACCGGAAGTACAGCGGCTCATCCCGCCTGATTTTGAATTCTTATGGTCGGCCAAGGTTCAAACGTTTCAGAATGGACAGAAGTATTATCTCCTCTATCCGGTTCGAAAAACAGCCGAACTGACCGGAGGCGTTGTTACGAATGCCCGTGCGAGCGTCGATCCGGAAGATAATCGTCCCATTGTCAACATGGAAATGAACAGCGAAGGGGCACGCGACTGGGCGCGAATTACCGGCGCCAATATCGGCAAACGGATCGCCATCATCCTTGACGAAGGTATATTCTCGGCACCAACCGTCCAAAATAAAATTGTCGGCGGACGCTCAAGAATCACAGGTATGGAATCACCCAACGAAGCTCGTCTGTTAGAAATCGTCCTGAAAGCCGGCGCCTTGCCGGCACCGGTTTCTATTATCGAACAGCGCTCCGTCGGACCTTCACTCGGTGAAGATTCCATCCGCGCCGGAATGAATTCGACCATCATAGCAATTATCTTTGTTGTTTTCTTTATGATTCTGTATTATCACAGCGCCGGCGCCATCGCTGATTTTGCTCTTTTATTTAACATCCTGTTTATCATGGGTGTTATGGCGGGTTTCCAGGCAACACTGACTCTTCCCGGTATTGCAGGCATTGTGCTCACGATCGGTATGGCGGTCGACGCAAACGTTCTTATTAACGAACGCATCCGTGAAGAACTTGCCGGCGGCAAGACGCTACGCGCCGCTATCGATGCAGGTTACTCCAAAGCATTTGCGGCAATCTTCGACTCGAACATTACCACGTTCCTGACGGGTGTGGTCTTGTATCAGTTTGGAAGCGGACCGGTGCAGGGATTTGCGCTGACACTGATGATCGGTATCGCTGCGAGTTTGTTCAGTGCAATCATCATTACACACGTGATTTTCAATATTATGACGGAAAAAGGTGTGAACCCGAACTTCGGGTAGACCGCCCGCTCGTTGAGGAAACGATCGACACAGAGATGGATTATGAAAAGGAGAATGAGGTTCGATGCGACTGTTTAAGAAAACAAATATTGATTTCCTCGGGAAGCGGAAATATTTCTATATGCTCTCGAGTGCTATGGTGTTCATTGGTTTGGTTTCGATGCTGTTCAAGGGGATCAGTTACGGTATCGATTTTCAGGGCGGCACTGAAATCGTTTTGGCATTTCAGCAGAAAATTGAGATTAGCGATATGCGTGTTGCTCTGGCGAAAGTCGGGCTGGGAAAAAGTGAAATCAAATCCTACGGAGCAGATAATAATATTCTGATCCGAACATCCGAACAGGCAGAAGGAACCGGAGTAGCAGACAAAATTAAAAGTGTCGTGCAGGCATCTTTCCCGGAGAAGAATTTTGACGTTCTCAAGGAAGATAAAATTGGTCCAAAAATTGGGAAAGAACTCCGGCGGGATGCACTCTATGCCGTCATCTGGGCATTCTTCGCGATTCTCTCTTATATCGCGATACGCTTTAAGTTCGCCTATGGATTTGGAGCTGTGCTTGCAACGGTGCATGACGTCTTAACAACATTTGGATTTCTCTCACTGCTCAATGGATTGATTCCAGGTCTCAACCTCGATATCTCGCAGGAAGTCATCGCTGCCTTTCTCACTCTAATCGGTGTTTCTGTCAACGATACGGTCATCATCTTTGATCGTATTCGTGAAAACGAAAAGATTTACCGCAGCATGAGTCTTAACGACGTGATGAATAAGAGTTTGAACGACACACTCAGCCGAACCATTATCACTTCGGGCACCATCTTTATTGTGCTGATTGTGCTTCTCGTCTTCGGCGGCGAGGTCAATCGGGGCTTTGCATTTACCATGGCATTTGGTATCATCACCGGTACGTATTCCTCAATCTATATTGCAAGTGCATTCGTGCTGGACTGGAACCGGTATCGTATTCGCAAGACAGCAACAGCCTAATCTTCCACAGCGGAGAAAGGTCGTCCTATGAAATTGAAGATAAAAGAACTCAAAGGCATAACCGTTATTGAACTCGATGGAAACGTCATGGGTGGGCCGGACGCATCGGCTCTCAATGACTACCTGCATACATTGATCACCGAGAACAAGAAGAACGTCGTTGTTGATCTCAAGGCGGTCAGCTTCATCAACAGTTCCGGCCTTGGTATGCTCATCGGCGGTTTGACCACGCTGCGTCATGCGGCCGGCGAGTTGAAACTTGCTCGTGCTTCTAAAAAGGTTGAGAACCTTTTGGAAATGACGAAATTGCTCAATGTGTTCGAGCTTCATAAGAATGTGAACAATGCAGTCGCATCGTTCAAGTAATTCTCTGTGCGCGGGTGTACAGTACATCCGCGCAGGCTTACACCATCAGTGTATCCCATAATCCTGAATTTTGATGGCATCCCGACCCCTTTTTATCACAGTTGCAGGCAACATTGGTGCAGGAAAATCATCGCTGGCCCGATTGCTCGGCGAACGGTTCAGTTGGAAACCGTACTTTGAATCCGTTGAGGATAATCCGTACCTCTCCGATTTCTACGCTGATATGACTCGCTGGTCCTTCCACCTTCAAATCTATTTCCTGGCAAACCGCTTCAAGTGTCATAAAGAAATCGTTGAATCCAGTGAATCGGTCATCCAGGACCGATCCATATACGAAGATGCCGAGATTTTCGCACGCAATCTTCACGACATCGGAAAGATGACGGATCGTGATTATACGAATTACGTTTCGCTGTTTCATGTGATGATGGAATACCTCAAGCCCCCGGATTTAATGGTGTACTTACGGGCTAACGTCGACACTCTGGCGAAACAGATCTCCAGACGCGGCCGTGATTATGAGCAGGGGATTCCACGATCATATCTGGAACAGCTTAATGCACTGTACGAGGATTGGATCTTCCGCTACAAACTCGGCCCGCTGCTTATCATCGAAAGCGACAACCTTGATTTTGTGAAAAACCAGACCGATCTCGATTATGTCCTCACCCGTGTGAAGGACAGCCTACCGCAGATGCAGTTGTTTGAGTGATCAAGAGTTGCAGTGTGGAGCATATGAGTCGATAAGCGGGACTGCATGAATATCGGGTTTGGTGAAGCAGTGAAACTTCATTTTTTTTCTTCTCTTTTCCATACTCCTCTCGTCTTGTTTCTCCAGCAACAATTCTCTACATTTTTATGAACAATGTACGGAGGTTTCCATCGTTACCGATATAATAAATTATACTCTTTTGACCGTCTATTTTGTATTGGTCTGGGTATATGGTAAAGCTTTTTTTTCCGACAGCTCATGGGCAAAACGAATTAAAACGATCCTTCTTGCCTGCACATGTGTGCTTCATTTAAGCTATCTTGCTTTTCGGACCATCGTATTTCAGCATCCACCTGTCACAACGATATTCGAAATCTTCACGGTTCTGGCCTTTTCGGTCACGGCCACGTACTTCATCATCGAACTGCGGTCACATCGGAAAGAAACTGGTTATTTTATACTCAATATTGCCTTTTTTTTCCAGCTCGCATCCTCCCTGTTCATTAAAGATACACCCGAAGTTCCACCGATTCTCCGAAGCGGTCTCTTCGGTGCACATGTCAGCTCGGCCCTTCTGGGATATGCCGCTATCACCATTGCAGGTGCATACGGTCTTATGTACCTCATGCTCTATCACGAAATGAAAGCGACACGCTTCGGTATCATTTACAAGAAACTGCCTACACTGGAGACTCTCGAACGGATGACATTCACCGCTATTAAACTCGCATTTATTTTACTAGGGACTGCAATTCTCTTTGGAATTGTCTGGCTCTATCATGTATACGCCGGTGCACATTACAATGATCCCAAACTTATCGGGACGGTACTGGTCTGGGCTATGTATGGATTCCTCCTCGCTGCCCGGAAACGGTTCGGTATGAAAGGGCGGCAGGCGATGATCCTCTCTATTACCGGTTTTCTGGTCTCAATATTTTCGATGACGATCATCAATATCTTTTTCAGTGGATTCCACAAGTTCTATTGAGATGAACCTCCTCTGTGTCGGCATATCGCATCACACCGCTCCCCTGGATGTACGGGAACGTCTCTGGTTCTCTGCAGATGAGATTCGCCGTACTCTTCCCCTCTTGAAACCGCTCGGAGCAAGCGAAAGTGTGCTGTTTTCTACGTGCAACCGGACAGAACTTTATGTGTTAACGGAAAATGGCGAACTCAAGCCGGAGGTCTTAAAGAATCTGCTGATCGCACAAAAGTCAGGAGCAGAAACCATTCAGGCATCCGACCTTTTTTCGCTCTCAGCCGGCGACGCAGCCAGGCATCTCTTCCGCGTCGCCGCAGGTATCGATTCGATGGTACTGGGAGATGTACAGATCCTCATGCAGGTCAAAGAGGGATTGAATCTTGCTACCGAACAAAGTACAGCAGGTTTTTTCATGAATCGTTTATTCCAGCTTGCATTTCGTGTCGGCAAGCGGGCGCGTTCAGAATCGACAATCGGAGAAGGGGCTGTTTCCGTCAGTTATGCAGCAGTGGAATTGGCAGAAAAAATCTTTGACGATCTCAAAAAGAAAACTGCATTTGTCATCGGTGCCGGTGAAACGGCTGAACTGACCGCCACTCACCTCCGCGGAAAGGAAGTCGGCAGACTGCTCATTACCAATCGGACACAGGAACGGGCTCAGCAGCTTGCAAACAAAGTTCAGGGCACGGTTATTCCGTTTGATCACTGGTGTGATGCGCTGGCAGAATCCGATATCGTTATATCATCGGTTGAAGTTCCTCAATTCATTCTGAGTCCGGATGATGTGAAAAGTCTGTCCAGAAAACAGAAGTATAGTCCCCTCTTTATGATCGATCTCGGTGTACCGCGCAATATCGATCCCAAGATCAAGGATCTGGAAAACATTTTTTTGTATGACCTCGACACATTGAATACTATGGTCGATGAAAATCTCCAGCACCGAAAAGCCGAGATCCCGAAAGTCGACGCGATCATCGACGAGGTGCTGGGCGAACTGACACAATGGTACTCATCGCTCGAAGTTAATCCTACGATTACTGCCCTGACTCAATTTATGGAATCTATCCGTCAGGAAGAACTCGCGAAGAATATTAACCGGTTCGATCCAAAAGACCGTGAACTCGTGGAACTGGTGACGAAACGTATGATTAATAAGATCATTCACGCACCCATCGTGAATCTGCGTAAGGGCGAAGAGACCTCGATCACCGAACGGCTAAATAAAATGAGCGCCATTCAAAAACTCTTTGGACTGTCAAAATCGTTAAAGGACGATCCTCATGGCGGGTAATCTACGCATAGGTACACGCGGCAGCGAGCTTGCTCTCTGGCAGACCCGCCACGTGAAATCCTTACTGGAGGGACGCTACCCCAATATCGTCATCGTAGTCCTGACGATGAAAACAACAGGAGACAAAATCCTTGATGCGCCCCTTGCAAAGATTGGCGACAAAGGGCTCTTCACGAAGGAACTTGAGGTTGCACTCCTGGATGACCGTATCGATCTCGCTGTCCACAGCTGTAAAGATGTCCCGACGGTTGTCCCTGAAGGGCTTACGATTTCGACGATCTTGGAACGGGAAGATGTGCGCGATGTATTCATTGCCCATCCACTGAAATCACACCGCTCGTTTACGGCTCTCCCTCACCATGCTGCAATTGCAACCGGAAGTTTGCGTCGGAAATGCCAGATCCTTCATGCCCGACCTGATATCCTCACGACAGAGATCCGCGGGAATCTCAACACTCGCTTGAAAAAACTTGAAGAATCGGAATGGGACGGCATGATCCTTGCCAAGGCCGGCGTTACGCGGCTTGGCATGACACGGTACATTACCGAGATTCTCCCTTTAGAGCTTATGCTCCCAGCTGTTGGACAGGGGGCTCTGGCGATAGAGATCCGATCCGGCGATGCCCGCACTGCAGAATTCTTACGTCCGCTCCATCACATGTCGACAGCGATCGCCGTCAATGCGGAACGGGCTCTCTTACGACATCTCGAAGGAGGATGTCAGATCCCCATAGGCGCATACGGATATCCTGTTGGCAATGAACTTCGGCTTGATGCTGTCATTGGGAGCCTCGATGGCAGGCATATTGTTCGAGGAACAAAAAGCGGTCCTTTATCCAATGTGGATCGGATCGGAATTGATCTTGCTAAGGAATTATTGACGCGAGGCGGAAAAGAGATCCTCGATGAGATCAGGAAGTAACGGACAATGGACGACTCAGAATATTCACCAATCCCCAATACTCCATCCCCAATCTCAAGGTCGCTTGCCGGCCGTTCTATTCTCGTCACTCGATCCAGGGAAGCAAGCAGAGAGTTTCGTACTTCTCTTGAATCTAAAGGTGCATCGGTCATATGCATGGCAACGATCGAAATTCAAGATCCCGATTCGTGGGAAGCATGCGACAATGCCTTATGGAAGCTTGCCGAGTATGACAGTGTGTGCTTTACCAGCAAAAACGCCGTTGAGAAGTTTATCCAACGTTCTCGTTTCCTCCGTCCGCAGGCGTTGAATACCTTAGGAACACGCAACCTTTATGCGGTTGGAGAAAAGACTCTTTCAGCGCTGGAAGCATCCGGGTTTTCTGTGCAGCCTGTTCCCCGGAAACATTCAGCAGAAGAATTAGCACATTCGTTTTACGGAGTCAGCATTAGCGGACGGCAATTTCTTTTTCCAAAAAGCAATATTGCCCGGGATGTATTGCCCAACGAATTGCGTGCCCTTGGTGCGACGGTCGATGAAGTCATTGTCTATAAGACCGTTATTCCAGAATCGGAGAATCTTGAGCAGATCCGGACCCTTTTAACGAAAGGAGAGATCAGTGTTGCTACATTTTTCAGTCCGTCGAGTGTACGCAACTTCGTGGAAATGCTGGAACCGGAAGTATTGGAACACGTAAAAATAGCGGTAATCGGATCAACCACTGCTGAGGCAGTCAAAGAAACAGGATTTGACGCAGCCATCATCGCAAATGTTTCCACATCTAAAGGATTAGTCGAGTCAATTGAAAAATATTTTGCCGCACAAAAATAGATTGTCGATTGAGAATTGGAGCCGCGAGGAGTTCACCTCTGAGCACATTCACGAATCAAAAAGGATGTACTATGACAAATGATTTATTCCTCCGTGCCTGTAGACGTGAACCCGTAGAGCAGACGCCTGTATGGATGATGCGTCAGGCAGGACGGTACCTGCCGGAATATCGTGCTGTCCGCGCAAAGGTTGATTTTCTGACATTGTGCAGGACGCCTGAACTTGCCGCAGAAGTCTCCATCCAGCCTGTCGACATCATCGGTGTGGATGCATGCATTATTTTTTCCGATATCCTTGTTGTGCCGGAAGCGATGGGTATGAAATTATATATTGAAGAAGGCAAAGGGGGACCGCGATTTGACAATCCCATCCGATCACGATCTGATATTAATAACCTTGCCGTCCCTGATCCGAATCGTGAACTCAAGTATGTGATGGATGCTCTGCGGCTCACACGTAAGAACCTGAATAATCGTGTCCCGCTCATTGGTTTTGCGGGTTCCCCCTGGACACTAGCCACCTATATGGTCGAAGGAAAAGGCTCAAAGAATTTCCGTGCCATGAAGGAAATGATTTATACCCATCCGAAGGATGCGCATGTTCTGCTCGAAAAGCTTGCCCGAACGGTTGCAGCATATCTCAGTGCAAAGATTGAAGCGGGAGCGCAGGCGGTACAAATCTTCGACACCTGGGGAGGTATCCTGCCGCCGGATGAATTCCGCGAGTTCAGTCTTCGCTACATCGAACAGGTTTTAAAGCTGATCAAACGAAACGGTGCCCCGACGATTGTGTTCTGCAAGGATTGCGGCCATTCGATCGAGGCTATCGCCGATACCGGATGCGACGTTGTTGGACTCGATTGGTCTATCGATATTGCACGAGCTCGTATGATGATCGGCAGTTATGCTGCTCTCCAGGGAAATCTCGACCCTACGATGCTCTATGCACCTCCAGATCGAATCCGGGAGGGTGTTAAGAAGGTTCTGGAAAAATTCGGAAAAGGCTCCGGGCATATATTCAATCTCGGCCACGGTATTTTGCCCGACATTCCGGTGGAAAATGCTAAAGCGTTTGTACAGGCAGTTAAAGAAGAGAGCATCCGATATCACACATAGACATGAAATGAGCAAAATCGCTATCGTTCTCTTTCAGCTCGGTGGACCGGATTCACTAGAAGCAGTGGAACCTTTCCTGTTCAATCTTTTTATGGATCCCGATATCATCGATTTCCCTCTGGCCTTTTTAGCACGGCGCCCGCTGGCAAAGTTTATCTCCCGCAAACGCGCTCCCGGGGTTCGGGAGAATTATCAGCAGATCGGCGGCAAGTCTCCGATTCTTGACCTTACCCGGCTGCAGGCAGCAGCGTTGGAAACCCGCCTACATCAGAATGCCATCAACGCAACAGTCTTCATCGCTATGCGCTATTGGCATCCGTTGACTGAAGATGTAGTCAAAGAAATCAAAGCGGGGGGATTCGAGCAGGCGGTTCTCCTTCCTCTCTACCCGCAATTTTCTCAAGCCACAACGTATTCCAGTATGAACGAGTGGAATCGCCAAACAGCAATACACGGCTTATCCATTCCCACACGAACGGTGTGTTGCTATCCGAATCATCCGTCTCTCCTGGAGGCGTTTACCGGGAATATCAATCAGGCATTAGAAAAATTTGCAGGTGTCTCACCGGAAGACATCGATCTCGTTTTCAGCGCGCATGGTATCCCGATCAGCTACATTCAAAAGGGCGACCCGTATCAGCTGCACATTGAAGAGACCGTTCGGCGTGTGATAGAGCATGGGAAATGGAATTCTCCTTTTTCCCTATGTTATCAAAGCAAAGTAGGCCCGATGGAATGGCTGAAACCCTCGCTCCTTGAAACAGTAGAGCGGCTTACCCTTGAAGGCCGCAAGCATCTGCTCATTGTTCCCATCGCCTTTGTGACCGACCATATTGAGACACTGCATGAAATCAACATCGAGGTTCGCAAACATGCCATGGCGCACCATATTGAGCAGTTCGAGGTAGTTCCGGGATTGAATGACCATCCGAAATTGATCGAGTGTCTCGCTAAGTTGGTGCGGGAACAGCTTACTTCTCATGTGCATACACACACATGCCAGCTCCTATGGAATGAAAAGAAACACCGGCAGCAGCCAAAAATTTGTCCATGGATGAAACCGGAAGTTCCCAACACCCCATTCTCAACAAATCCCGAGAATAAGATCTTAAGCGAGTGATCGAGTAACAATCGGAAGAGATATATTATTCATGTGGCAAAGCGTGTTTGATATGTAGACATTCCCTTACTTTATGCTTTTAACTTGGGACTTTTTCCTTTATACTTCATAAGTTATGGGACCGAAAAAGACTGATGTTATTGTGATTGGAGAAGGGATTACCGGCCTTGGCATTGCGTATTGGCTGAAGAAACGGGGCATTGATGTCGTCGTACTGGCAAAGGATCATCAAGTCGGTGGAACGATGAAGTCTGTCCATGACCAGGGATTTTTATACGAGACCGGTGCAAATACCGCGCTGGAAACGACACCGCTTTTTAAGGAACTTGTATCCGATCTAAAACTGGAAGCAGAATTTACTTATGCCAATCCGGCAGGCAAAAATCGGTACATTCTCCGCGATGGCGTTTTGCACTCCATGCCGCTTGGGCCCGGTGCATTGTTATCGACAAAACTCTTTTCTGCCGCTGCAAAGTTCCGTTTACTGAAAGAACCCTTCATCGGACATGGAGAGAAAGAAGAAAGTATTGCTGAATTTGTCGAGCGGAGGCTGGGACGTGAGTTTCTTGATTATGCCATTGATCCATTCGTCGCCGGAGTCTTTGCTGGAAAGCCTGAACAGCTGAGCGTCCGTTCTTCTTTTCCCAAACTCTATGCGCTAGAAGAAAAATATGGAGGTCTGGTCAAAGGAATGATAAAAGGGGCAGGTGAACGGAAACAGCGAGCAGAGAGAGCAAAAGATCGTGCTGAAACATTCTCTTTTCTCAACGGTATGCAGGTTCTTCCTCAGGCGATCGGTGATTCCCTTGGCACATCGATGACACTTGACGCGAAGGTAACCGGCATCCGCAATCTCACAACCATGCACAATGAACCGGCCAACGAACCGGATGCCCGACGCTATCTGGTGGAATATCTTCATCATAGCAGAGATGAAGAAATGGAAGCTGACTTCGTTGTCCTTGCCATTCCGGCATTCGATGCAGCGCCTATCATAAAATCGCTGTCGCGGGAAACCGCACATGTGCTTTCCTCTATTTATTACTCCCCCATCATATCCATTTTCCTGGGAGTGAAACGGGAAGACATCGGACATCGATTGGATGGTTTTGGATGTCTCATTCCATCGAAAGAACGTCGTCAAATTCTCGGGTGCCTGTGGAATTCCTGTCTTTTCGGCAAACGCGCTCCCGCCGGCATGGTTGCCCTGAATGCTTTCATCGGCGGTGCACGCCAGCCGGAATTAACCGAAATGAATGATGAACGTGTCATTCAGACAACACGGGATGAACTAAAATCTATCATGCAACTTTCAGGAAAACCTGTATATTTGAATTTAACACGCTGGCAGAAATCAATTCCGCAATATGAAATCGGATACCAGAAAAAAATGGACGCCTTTGCGCAATTTGAGGAATTCCAACCAGGTATTGTACTGGCAGGGAATTACCGCGGCGGTATTTCGGTAGGAGACTGTGTAAAAAATGCCAACGAGGCGGCAGAGTATCTTGCTGCTCAAATAGAAGCGATGCATTAGATTCCCATTGACATACCTGGTGAAAGGATGAACGATGAAAAATACTGCTGTTCTTTTTCTCTCTCTGCTTACGATGGCCGCTCTCCCCTCTGCTTATGCACAGCAGTCGACCTCTCAGGATGATGCATTGACCCCTGAAGCGTTTTCCATTATTCTGAAAGACGAATGGGCCTATCTGCGTGATGCGACGGATCAGATGATGAAGGATACTGAAAAACGGAGTGAATTCGAAACATCTCCTGAATTCCAGGCACGGGTAACCCGGACGCGGCAATTATTTTTAGAGAAAATCAATGGTCACATCAAGGAAACCAAGCTGTCGAGCAGAGTATTCAATGTCTGGTTTAAGGCAACACTTTCCTCCTACGATGCTGATGCAGGCATCTATTCGATTACCTGTTCTGAAACGGTTGAAGCACCATATGATATTCCTATTGTGCAGAGTTCGATCATTCCGAATTCATACGTTGAGATGTCGGACAGCATTCTGGGCGGTTACCGGACTTCCAGTATCCGTTTAAAATTTCATCCGGATTTTAAATGGAGCGTAGCAAGGAACGAAGCAATGGCTGCCAAGTCCAGCGAACAAAATATTTTTTTCAGAATCCGTTTTGGCATAAACATGTCGCAGGAGAAATTCACAACAAAAGCAAGGCTTCGAGTCGTTCCCATGGAGATTGCACTGATGGATCAGCAAAACAAGTACGTGTTCTGGAAAGAAGAATTGCGATAAGAATACCGGTGAGTCGGGTGACAGACAGAAACGGGCAGCCTTAGGCTGCCCGTTTGCTTTCTCATCAAGATGTTCCATTCTCTACAATTATGCTTTTTGCTGCTTCATTCGGCGCATCATAGCTAGTGCTAAGCCGCCAATAATCAAGAGCGCCGCGATCCATACAAGGCTGATAAAAGGCTTTACACTGACTTCCGCAATCAGGATATCGGGTTTCGGTGCCGCACCATGCGCCATACTCCCCAATCCTACAACTTTTACGTGCACTGTTGACTTTGCATCTTTTGTGGTTGCGACATTCATTCCGAGAAGCTGGAAACCGATAGGACTGTTCTTCAGATAAGCGGTATTCCTTGTCGGTGTACCCTTCGCGTTGAACACAGTTGTCGGCACAAGCGTCTGTATACCTTTTGCAGTTGCAATCTCTAGCACCACTCCAATAGACATCGTCCCATCGGATCCCATCATACCGCCTTTATCATGAGAAGCCAGATCGAACTGTTTAAACGTAATTTGAATCGGGCCGTACGACACCATCTCACCTTTAGGCAGCATTAAAACATTCTCGGCCTCGGTCGCAGTTCCTTCCTCGAGGGAAACCGGTTCAATGTAATAGTCCTTCATAAAGGAACTGAGATAATCCGGATTCCGCATCAAGCTGTTATTGTATGAACTTTCGAACATCACCGGCTGCAGGAGCAGCTGTTTGTTGTTACGGGTTACCTGAACGTTGAAATTGGTTTTTCCATCCTCTGTCTGTGATGTTCCCAGAAAAGTCAATGTATCACCAAAAACGAGTTTGGGCTGATTCAATGGTAGAGAAACAGATTGCTTCTGCCCGTAACGGCCGGAACCAATAATGCCAAGAAGGAGAAGAGCCAAGCCCATATGAGACAGCGCTCCGCCAATGAACCGCGGCTGTTCTTTCGCTGCCCGATACCCCTGATCGAGGCTGACAAAGAATGCAAAAAGCGAGGTGAGCACAAGCGAAGCCGCATGCACATCGTGGAGGCCCTCAACAACCAGGAGGGCGAGAGCCGCGATAGCAAGCACACCTGGTATCAGGAGCCTCTTCAGGAAGCTTTTTCGATCCTCGATGTTCCATTTCGTGCGAAGGCTCAATCCCAGCAGGAGGGTCATCAGTACAGCTAAGGGAAAATTCGTACGGTCATAGAATGACGGTTCCACGGTGGAAGTGGAAAACAACGGCTTACTCGTACCAAAGAGAATGATCACTGCACACACACCCATGACCACTGTTGCAATTGACAAGAGCGATTCTCGTGTCAGCCAGGGGCTCAGAGGTGTGGGGATGTTCAATTCCTTGCGCCGAAGGAAAACCATCCCGAAACCGCCGAGAACAACTGCACCCAGCCAGACCACAAGGAAGGTATAGGCCAACATCCCGGGATCCATAAATGAATGCACCGATGCATTTGCAAGAACGCCGCTCCGGGTGAGAAATGTGCTATAAATAACAAGCGAGTATGCAAGGATTGCCAGGATAAAATTCGTCCGCACCAGTTTGCCCGTCAGCATCTGAATCAGCATTGTATGAACAAGAATTACCGCAACAATCCATGGAATAAGTGAAGAATTTTCCACCGGATCCCATCCCCACCAGCCGCCCCAGCCGAGCACACCGTATGCCCAATATCCGCCCAGTATCAATCCGGCACCCAGTGAGAGTGCACTGAAGAGCACCCAGGGGAGTGCAACCTGCATCCATTCCGTGTATTTTTTCTGCCATAGTGCCGCGACAGCAAGAACAAACGGGATGGCGAGAGAAGCAAAGCCAAGAAACAGTACGGGGGGATGAATGATCATCCAGAAATTTTGGAGCAAAGGATTGAGTCCCTTCCCCTCTTGAGGGATATAACCCTTCGGAATATCGGATGCGACATTCCAGATATACTGGAACGGCGATCTGAAGGCAATAAGAAAAAGAAGAAACGCAAGCAGGAGAGAATATACCGACATAACCTCGGATTCCATTCCTTTTCGTTTAGCGAAGAAATGCAGAAAGAATCCGATGAGAGCAGCAAACAGCGCCCAGAGCAGAAAACTTCCTTCCTGTCCCGCCCAAAATGTCGTAACGAGTAAGGACGTCGGAAGATCGCGGGAGCTATAACTGGAGATATAGTTATATTCAAATCGGTGTTGAAGGATATAGAGCAGCAGCATAACAGAAGCTGCTACCACACCGACGACGGCAATGGAGAAGCTGCTGCGTGCTGCCAGGATCATCTTTGGCTTTGTACGGGAAACAACGTAGAGACCGGCTGATGCCAATGCCCCGAGAAACGCGATCCAAATAACGATGGAACCAATCATACTAACTTTCCTTTATGAAAATGAACATTAAGCTATCGCTGTACAACATGAGGGAATCCGGAAGGGTTCCACAATAAATAATCCCAGCGGCAATTCATGAAGTATTTGCTTTGTCATCATGAATTCGTTTCAGGGTCTACAGAATAGATACCGAAATGCCGAGCGACTTTGTCGAGGTCTCGTCTCGACTGAGTCGAGACGGACTGTACAGCATCTCCCGCTTTTGCCTGCCTGCCGCTCGCCGCGCGAAGCGGGCAGGCAGGGATTCCGCTTCTGTGCAGTATTTGTCGCAAAGCGGAATTCTGAGGAGCGGAATCGCACAGAGGAACAGGTTCGGAATGATAGACAGTATTTTGAGATGTCTTCTCTATAAAACACGTGTGCGGGAATATTCTTCCCGCACACGAATATTTCACATATATCTCCGAAGAAGATTGCTCTGCTTCCAGAATAAAACCAGTGTTTACGGTTTATTCAGTTCTCGAATAGACGCAAGTACCATACCATTGGCATATGCTGGATTGTGGATACCATGGCTTCCATCATGGATCAACATCATATAATTAAAGAGAGCTCCGCTGCGTGATGCAGGGACAATCTTCAAATTGGCAGAAGAAGTTGCTTTAATTACATCCAGCGTATCAATCCATCCCTTGGCAACAAGTTTGGCCTTCAAAATAGCCATATTTGCGTTGAAGGTTGTGATCTTGCTGTTATAGTCAAGCTTTGTAATTGAAGAGTGGCAATTTTTGCAGCCATTCAACAATTCCACAGCAGTTGTAGAACCTTCGGGTGTATACGTTATCTTCATTGTATGACCACCGATTTTTCCGCCGTATGCATTTGCTGGTGAGTAATCTGCCATATGGCATACTACGCAACCATCTGTACTAATAGGCGCATTTTGACTGTGTGCTGTTGTTTTGGCATATGCTACCGTATCATTAAACTGGAAGGCACCAACACCGGTCAGCATCTGACCTTGCACGCCATAGTGAGCGTACCAACGGTTGCTCGTAATCTTCAGTGTATCGGTTGTGGCTGTTTTTGTTGGATCCGGCAAAGGACTTAACGTACGTGGACGATGGCATCCGACGCACAAATTACCTTTTCCAACGTTAAATGTTGAAGCAGCGACACCTGTGATATTGGAGTTCAATGTCAATTGTGTTGAAGTCGTAGTGCGAAGCGAGAAATCACCCTTGGAATGCGGTGAGTGGCACGCAAAACATCCGGGAGGAGTTGCGTTCGGGATATCCGTGATCGTCATATCCTTCGTTTTGAACATGAATCCTTCCGTGGTATGGCATTCTGCACATCCGCTTCTGTTTTCTTCCCATGCAGTTCCGCTGCCATGCTTGGATTCTTCCCATTGATATGCTCGCCCGGCAATGTAGAACGTTGTATCCTGTTCAGGATTGTGGCATGTAGCACATTGGATACCATCTTTAAAACCCTCTAATGAACCGACTGAGGCATCTTTACCAGCGGGACCTGCAGGACCATCGGGTCCTTTACAGCCTGACACACCAACGATGATAAAAAGACCCGCCAAACAAATGGCAAGTGTCCAGAGAACGTTTTTCATCATAAATCACCTTATGAGTTACAGGTTAATATTTAGTTGATTATAGATAGTGATATTTTACAGCTACCAATTTGTAAGTACTTACTAAAAAAAAATACTCGTTTTCAAAAGAATTTTCAACGAAAATCAATGGCACCGGAAACCAGATCAATTTTTCCGTTGATATGTTTTGCTTTATTAGAAATCGTGCCTGAAGCATTCATCACATCTCCATGGCATGTATAACAATTGGATAAGGCAGAAGATGAATGGCCGGTTGGTGGAAAATCATGACATGTCCCACAACCTTTTTGTGTGGCACCTCCGTTCCATAGAGGTGCGTAGCTTGCACCCAGCATCACTGAATCCGTATAGATAAATTGATTCGGCGAATCAGATTTTCTCAAGCGCCAGGATCCATGACAGAATGTATTGGAACATTTCAACGTACCAAGATTGTACGATGGTACGGGTGTTACACCGCCGCTTTTTTGGTTCGCCAACGGATCTTGAAACACTATCGCAGCCCGTCCGGTACTATTGATATGATCTGTGTCGTACACACCTCCAGGTTGTCGATGACATCCACTGCATTCGACAATATGAGATGAATATGTTCCTGTGCCCAATAAATGGATTTGATGAGCTCCTACGCCACGTGCTGTATTGGATGTATTGCCCAATAAATCGGTCGGAGGTGCTGGAGGTAAGCCACTGCCATGGCACGTGGCGCAGTATTCTGGCCCGCCCGGCTTATTATGGCATTTAATGCAGGACTCACCGGATGTACCGCCTTTATAATCCGAACCATGACACTGCTGACAAGGACGCATATCATAATTATCAGATTGGATCGCTTTACCATGAAAACCGGCAGATGCAGCATCAGTCCAGCTTTGTTCATGAATCTGAGGTGTCGCACTAGTTGCAATCGGTAAATTGGTTTTTAAATCGCTGCATGAAATCAACAGCATTGCCGCAGAAAAAATCGCGAGAATAACTATGTGATGTTGTCTCTTCATATTCTATCCATTTCATTATCGGTGGCAATAGCCGCAGAATTTTTGACCCTTCACTCCGCCCGGACGTGCATTCATATCCGTATGGCACGTATAGCAGTTGGCTCCCGGATCGGTATGCCAGAGTCCATGATTGTCAGACATAAATCCGCGGTCATGGGTCTTCGGATCCGTACCTTTGATTCCATCGTCATCGGTATGGCACGTCATGCAGACCGCATCTGTCCCTTCAGCACTGTGGCACGCCGCGCATGTTTCAATATCCCGTTTTGCCTGTCGTGCGTGTTCGTCGCCGCCGCTTCCCACGCCCAGAGTGATAAACCCAGAAACACTATGGGATGACGGTTTGAATGCTCCTTGATTCACATTGCCGCCGGCTTGATGGCAGGAGGAACAGAATTGTTCATTGCTGTGGCATGTCTGGCATTCGAGCGTTTTTCCTTTTGCTGCGATTCCATGGGTGAATCGGAAATTCAGATCATGCATCTTTGTGAGCTGCATACCCTGTCCGCGGTCGATCGCCAGAAGACGGGGCGAATGCTGTGAAACAAGATCACGTCCGGGAACATCAACTTTGACCAATTCACTCCCGTTGTGACAGTCGATGCAGGTCTCCTGTGTATGGCAGGTACCGCATGTGGCATCGCTCATGCGGGCCGACTGCTTATGCTCACGCACAAAATCTGTCCGGTTGTGTTCTGCCGGACGTAACGCCGCTAGATTGGTATGGCACTTCTCGCACGCGCCCGTCGCTTTCACATCGTTATGGCAGGTTGCGCAGGCGGACATAGCAGGCACAAGGTCTCCCGTTGAACCATCCGCTTTATCAAGAACTGTATGACACGTCTCGCATGCAACCTTTTGGTCTTCCACATGCTTTTGATGTGAGAACAGCAGTTCCCGAACCGGGCTGGATGTTGCTGTATAGGAAGTGGAATCTGTGCTGGTATGGCAGTAGGTGCAATTGCTCGTGAGCTGTTCTTCATGGCAGGTCTTGCAGGCTTCCATCTTCGCAAGAAGATTGTCCGAAGCCTTGCTGCTCACGGCTGCGCTGCCATGGCAGTCAACGCACGCAACACCGGCTTCTTTCACATGGAATTGATGTGAAAATTTTATCTTGGGGGGCTGTTTGTCGGCGCCGGTCGTTTCGCGCGAAATCAGGACTACCGTACAAACAAGAACCAGCATCAGCACCAGACTGACGATCAGGTACCCTTGCTTCTGAAAGAGTGATGTATATGTATGTGTTGTTGGCATGGTGATCTCAGAAGATATTCAATCGTTCACTCAAGTAATAACTTCCCCGGAGAAAGAGGCGCATATCGTTGCTGTACACTTTGTTTTGGATCCATTGCACTTGCGCATCCAGCGACAGCGCCTGAATCGGCCGGTAGACCGCTCCAACCGCGGCACTTAAAGCATCCGCTGTCGGTGCATCGCTGTTCAGATTGTAATGAGCATACCCGATCATCACGGTCGGGGTCAAAGTATTGTGAAACATCGGGTAACCGGCATTCACGGAGAATGCTGTTAATTCACCGCCGAACCCTGTGTTCCAGCTGAAGCTGGCGGAAGCATATTTCATGCTGCCTCCAACGGTCACTCGGTTCGAAATATCGTCACCATAGGAGACAGATCCGTATTTACCAAAGACCTGATAATCCTTACCAATGGCATACTCGACACCCAGTTCGATCTCACTGATGGTGTTATAGGCAAACACCCAAAAGATGGAATTGTAGGACAAGCGGGGTTCGCGGTGGATATACTCGCCTGTTAGAGAGAGCGGTTCCATCACTTTCACGCGCGTGAAGAGCTGGATCCTGGACAGTTTTTCCAAATTCACATCGACATCCCCCCGCGCATAGGCAGAGACCCGGCTGTAATCAACGCTCACGTCGCCGCTGACGATCTGCTCAGCCGCTGCAGTGGGATTGATCTCGGTCAGAATCGGATTAAAAAGCGAATCTTTACGGATGGCCCAATACGATTCGGGTTTGATATTCTTTGCCATGTAGCTTAGCGAGATGCGTGCAAAATCCACCGGAGTTCCAATAATTTGTCCGCCGAACATGTTATTGTTCTTCGCATCATCAATCAATTCAAACTGTTGACCTGCTGCCGGAAGTGCGCCGTAGTAACCGATCACTTTCACTTTTGAATCAAGTAATCTCACAGAAGCCAGGCCACCGTCAATCGTCCCATTGCCGACACCGGCAAAGATCGCTTGACGGCCAACGCTTACATCAACCATGTTGAAGAGATTGCCGTACTTCAAATAGATATTATAAAATCGGAATGCCCCTCGATCCGTGAGCGGTCCAGCGAAATCTCGAAATCCCTGGAGATAGGTGTGGAAGGAAAGATGTTCTCCCGCCACTGTGAGTTGCGCGGTTTGATAACCGAATACATGGTTGGAAGATTGTCCCACCGTGTCCTGCCGTTGCCAAGCATTCGCCGAAGATACCAAACGCATTTGGACCAGCTGAGCCCATGCCTCTGTTCCGGTTATCCAGAGAACAGAACAGAGGAGAAGCGGAGTTATCCTAAAAAGTTGTCGAGCATATTTCATTCTGAATCGCCTATGATTGAATTGATGAAGCGATTACGGTAACTATGGTTTTATATCTCAAAGAAAACGCTGCACCGGGCGTCATCGGCCAAGAGACGCCCGGCTGAGAAAAACTACTAACCTATCCTTTAGGCGTGGGATGCTTAATTTTTGCCCACATTTCTTCAAATTTGAACGCTTTATACGTTGGACTCTTTTTATTGTGGCAGGTTACGCACATCTTTTCTGCAGCACCTTTTGCGAAGAGATCATTTAATCCAGCTGCAATCGCTTTTTTCTGATCTTTCATAATCGCCATATTTTTGTACGCAGAGCCTGCACCATGGCACGATTCACATTGAACACCATCCGGTGTAAACTTGACATCGGCGGTGAGAGCATGGCACTCAAGGCATTCCGGTGATTCTGCCGCGCCCTTTTTCAATTTTTCTGCCGCAGCCGATTTTAAGGTTTCAAACGCTTTCGCATGTGCACTTTTTTGCCAAATATCATACTGCTTGCCCTGCTTCTCCGTTTGGTGGCAGGCCTTGCATAGTTTCACACCCACATACTTATTCTGGGCAATGACAGAAAATGAGATTAGAACGAATAGCGCAAGAAGGAGTGAAATAGTCTTCTGCATGGGGAACTCTCCTCTCAGAATGGTTGTTCTATATATGACTGTTTTCATGATCGCGTCGTCGTTGATTGCGTTCAAGTCGACGTACGTACAAATACACCGATACTGCTAGTATAGTAAGGATAAATGTTGAAATCACCAACCCAATTCTTCTAAAAAAATATTCATGAATTGCAGTGTTGGATTCTTCAGCAATAAAAGCCGTTGTTTTTAAGCCATTTCCGATAACCTCTATGAATTTTTCTTCATTGAACGCATGAACCATCGTTCGCGATTGCAGACGTGCCTGACGCACATCTTTGAGCTTGAATTTTGCTTCACTGATCTCCATGCCCTTCTGCTCCGCATCGTTTACCATGGAAATCACCCGCTGCTCTTCTGAATCCAGACTATCGATCCATCCCCGCATCGACTTCGCCACAAGATAGCCTTTCGCATTTTGACGTTCACCATGACACCGGCTGCACACAGCTTCCGGAGTTATACCTAACAGTTTATCAGTTGCGGCAATGATTTCATGGTTCCCGTGACACGTTTCACATTCGGGAAGATGACGTTCATCAAATGCCTTCTTATGGGGGCTTGATGAGAAAAGTTCGGCGTTGAGAGCATGACATGTTCCACAGACTTTCGATATCGATTCCACTCCCGGAGGCGCAGCCCCATGATTTCCATGGCAGCCATTGCATGCCGGAGCGCCGAGATCATGGTTCTGTAAAAGCGCAATGCCGTGGACACTCCTTGAATATTTCTCATATTGATCTGCCGGAATTTTGTATGCCTTCATGTAGTCGGCATTGCTGTGGCACGTTGAACAAGTACCGGGTATATTGGAAACATACACCTTCGATTTAATATCCTTCGCAGAGCGTATCTCATGACTCCCATGACAGCTTGCACATTCTGCAGTCTTCGCGTCCCCTTTTGCATTACGCATACCATGTACACTCGTCCGGTATTTTTCCAATTGATCCACAGACAGAGAAGGATTGTACGATCGCATGAAGGCAGCATTCGCGTGGCATCGTGTACACGTTTTCACAACATTCAGCGGATACACCGGTGAAGATGGATTCTTGACCGAAACGATCCCATGGGCGTTGTGACAAGTGGTGCACTGTGCAATATGCTCTTTGCCGCCCAGTGTGAGTTTTGCATGCACACTTGTTTGCAGATTCTCCCATTGGTTCGTTGGCATGGATGAACCAAAAGACTTCATTTTTTCGGAAGAGGCATGGCACACCGCGCATGCTTTCGAGATATCGTCCCCTTTCGGAACACCAATAAACCCGGCCTTTTTATCCATGGCTTGTTCCATGTCATCGGTTCCGGAATTTCCCCCATGACATCCTGCACATGAAATTCCTTTCGTGTAATGAACATCATGCGTGAAGAGTTCTGACGGTTTGTCTCCTGAATTCTGATGGCATTCAAGGCATTTATCTTGAGCGGCTGCATTGTCACAAGGAACAATCATCACGAGTAGAGTAAGGATAAAAACCAACGAGGCAATTTTCATGCGAGCCATCCAATGATCGTGAAAATGATGATATATAGGACTGCAAAGATCCCCAGATAATTCACAAAACGATTCTGTTCTCCCCGCGCACTTTTATGATCCCAGAACGGCACAACTGTCCATAAAAGTCCTGCAATTCCAAAGAGAAGGATACCCAATACCTCGCCATCTAAAAACCATAATTTTCCTGGGATATATTTTAACGTTTGGAACATATAGAGAAAGTACCATTCTGGTTTAATCCCCGCAGGAGCCGGAGCAAACGGATCGGCTTTTTTGCCTAATTCCCAGGGGAAAAATACTGCGAGAATCGCAAGGAGATTCAGAACGAGAAGCCACAGTGTCAGATCGCGTAAAATAAAATTGGGAAAGAACGGCATTGTTTTGCGCTCGGATTTGCTGCTGATATGCAGCGGTTCACTCATCCCCTGCCGCTGCACAAGAAGAAGATGAATGGCCAAAAAGACCGTAAAAATTCCCGGAAGAACCGCGACATGAAAGCCAAAGAAACGGGAGAGCGTTGCACCGGTAACTTCTTCTCCGCTTCGGAGGAAGATCAGCAATGGCTTCCCTATGACTGGAACAACGCCGGCGATATCCGTACCGACTTTTGTAGCAAAGAACGCGAGCTCATTCCATGGAAGAAGATATCCGCTAAACCCGAATCCCAGCAGTAAAAAGAACATCAGCATTCCGGTGACCCAGGTGATTTCACGCGGTTTTCTGTACGCTTTCTCAAAATAGACGCTGAACATATGAATCATCGCCGAGAGAATGAAGAGATTCGCCGTCCAGCTGTGGATGGAGCGGATGAGCCAGCCAAACTGTACCTTCGACATAATAAAATTGATGCTCTCGAAGGCAAGTTCTTCCCCGCTTTTATAATAGAGGAGCAGGAGAATGCCGGTCACAACCTGAATAATAAAAAGGAAGAGTGAGACTCCTCCAAAATAGTACCATATCGAGTGAGGATGCACGGGGACATATTTTTTTCCCATGTATTCCACTAATCCCTGGATTTCAACGCGTTCGTCGACCCAATCGTAGATTTTTTTTAGGAGTGTTTTCATGCTTTTTTCGAGATGAGAATATCGTCGCCCTGGATCGTCACCCGGAATTCATCAAGAGGACGCGGCGGCGGCCCAGAGATATTACGGCCGTTCAGATCGTACTTCCCGTTGTGACACGCACACCAGATCGTGCCAAAATCTTTCCGGTATTGTACTGTGCAGTCAAGGTGTGTACACGTTGCGGAAAATGCACGAAGTTCGTCGTTAGCTGTTCGGATGAGGATCACGGGTTTTGTTCCGAACTTGATGATCTTCCCGCTGTCCTTTGCAATCTCGTTGAGTTTTCCGGCCTTCACGGAGGAGACAACGACTTCAGCCTCTTTCGGCGGGATAAGATAAGCAAGAATGGGATACACAACAGCACCGATAAACGCAAGAACACCCCCCGAGAGAATGATCTTGAGAAAATCTCTCTTTTTTTCATTCACTGGTTGACCATCTTTCATATGTGAATTCAAACTCTATTCCTCCTTACAAATGATGTACTGTTGAACTCTCTCTAGGAATCATACCTCATTTTGACAAGCAGAGTATCTCATCATTCTTTTACTGCGCCCCCAAGGGGTAAAAACTCTCATCTCGACTGCGAGAATGATAAACGGCGTCACCAGCATCGCTCGCTAACATGCATCAAGTATGGTTGAGATGAATTTCTTCATTCAATTTCCGTACGCCTTTTAAGTGCAGGTAGAGCCTTGCAGTCATTCAGACAATGACGGTTGATGATATCATTGCGGATTGTGACAGTCACTGCAATTCATTTCCTTCCAGGAATTCCCAATATCGACAGGATGTTTATATTCAACTCCTCCGAGAGACAATCGCAATCCCTCTTTATCAAACTGCTGGGCAAGGATTGTATGACAGACATTGCAGTCCCGCGAAAGCACTTTTCCATCGTCAGAAACATGTTTTCCATCGTGACACCGGAAACATCCGGGATAATACATATGACCGATATTATCTGGAAATTTTTTCCAACTGACACCCATCTCCGGAAAATAATTGCGACTAAAAATCTTTTGGACTTCCGTAACAGCCCGCCCAATAGTATCGTGTTTCGTTTTGGCAAGGCCCTGATAATTTGTCTGATAGTATTCTTGCAGAGCAGCCGAAATACTGTCCAGCGCGATTTGGCTTGTCGAATACGGAGTATCCAGTGCTTTGAGAGAGATGCTCTTGATATCGGGAAGGTTCGGGTCGATCCACCCCAGAGACATCACATGGTTTATCGAGCGTGCGGGAGGATGATAGATATGCGTAGGACGATTATGACAATCGATACAGTCCATCCGCCGCGTCTTCATGCCCTGCACCTGTTCATCTGTCAGCATGTTTTCTGTGCTTCGATAGACAACTACTTTTCCTTCGGGATTTTTTGACCGTATCCATGGAATCACTTGACGCTGGGTGTCCATTGCAATATAGGTCAATTCATTCGCGATATTCATGTGCCAGTGGATCCCGGATGTCGGTCCAGCTTCACTATTTCCTCCTCCGATTTTAATTAGAAGATCAAGCATCCATCGGGTGTTGTGTTCGTCTAAGAGGAAGTATGTGTTCTTCAGCAGTTTTTCACTGTAAAAATGTTTCGGCCAATGACATTGTTCGCATGTCTCCTGGGCCGGGCGAAGATTTTGAATAGGTGTTGGAATGGGTTTTGGAAACTTATGAAAAATCGTTGCATAGACTTGATAGGTACCTGAGAGTTTTGACCGGACAAACCATCCGGCTCCGGACCCAATGTGGCATTTCGCGCATCCCACGCGAGCATGCGGGGAAAACCCATAGGCGGTATATTCCGGAGCCATCACAGTATGACACATTGTACCGCAAAACTCATCCGAATCGGTATACTCGTATGCTTTGAAGCTGCCAAACGCTGAAAAGATCAGCAACATCAGCCCGCCCAGAGAAATCCAGAAAAAGGCATTTCGCTGGTGTGGATCATTGAGGTCAAACCGGGGGAGTTGCAGTTCATGCGGCAGACCTTGTTTCTCCCGTTTGTGCTCACGCCACGTTCCGTAGAATACCAGGACTAGACCGAGGAGAATGAACATCGGAAGGATGACAAATGTCAGAATACCAATGTACGGTTTTTGTTCCCCGGCAAAGAGATCAAGGACCGTCAGGAATACCACAAGCCCGAAGCTCACAGAGGCAATGGCCGCTCCGATCAATGTACGAAGATTATAAAAAGCCGGCGGAAAGAAACGCTTCATAGTCTGATCCTCTCGTTCCGTTTCGCGTGTTTACCGATATGCAAACACCATCGCGTAAATAATCCAGATAACCATACTAACACCGATCGTCAGCGCCGTCCAGCCAAATATACGAATAACTCGAATAACAATTTCAGGATACGGCTCTACAAGATGCTGTTCAAGTTCACCGTTCTTCACCAGAGTCTCATATTCCAAGGGTTTGTCTTCCTTAAACTCTTCGAGCGTCATACGGCCTGTAAAGATGACAAGATCCATGGGAAATTTCTCGGGACGTAAATGTGTATTGAAAAAATGCACGGTGAAGATAAACCCCGTTGCAAGCAAAGCCTCGTCGCTGTGGATAATGGTCGCCACGTTGATGAGCCAGCCTGGCAGAAAGAGTGTGAAGAATTCCGGAAACCACAGCATCAACCCAGTCGAACCGATGACGATCATTCCCCAAAACACTGCAAAGTAGTCGAATTTTTCCCAATATGTCCATCGGCCGTAGGCCGGACGCGGACCTATACTGAGGAACCATTTGAAATTACCAATAAGATCCCGCCAATCTTTTTTATTGAATACCATGGAATCAGGGCCGAGCAGCATTGCTGACCAGCTCCTGAATTCACGCTTCCTGCGCCGGAACAAATCAACAATGTGTGTAATGAAGAGTACGATCATCGTTGTAGCAGCAAAGCGGTGAATATAGCCAGCAGATTCAAAACCGCCAAACAAATGAGAAAGAATGCCTGCCCACGATGTATAGGAGAACTTCAGCGTCATACCTGTCGACGCCAGGCTGAGAAAACAGAGGATCATGACAACATGGAGCAATCGATTCAGCCGCGTAAACCGCTGATATTGCTTTTCGTTTCCAGGTTCATTCATGTGGTCCATTACTTCTTCTCTCCCGACGTCTTTTCTTCTGTGGTTTCTTCTGTCGGTTTTATTCGGCCCTCGGATAGTTTCTTTTTCTTTTCCCGGTTCATCTTCAACGCGCGCGGCAGCCAGAGCAGCGTGTGAATACCGCTGAGCGTAAATGTCGAAACCAACAAACCTGTCATTCCCCAAAACACCCAAAACAGGATCGGATACTTCTGGGGATCATGATGCGTTGCGTGCGTCAAGTACCCGGCGAATCTCCGTGTGGCACCGGGATGACATTTCTGACACGTTACCACAACATTATCATGGCTGAGATGTGATTTTGGATCTGCAATAGGAAGGATGTCGTGGGCGCCATGACAATCATAACATTTTGCTGTCTTCGTATATCCCAACTGGGAAACCTTGCCATGATACGTATCAAAATAAGTCTTCGCAATTTCCTCATGACACCGTCCGCACTTTGTCATGATGTCCAGTTTAAAGCCGTTTTCATCGGCACGCCGGATAGTATGTGCTGAATGACAATCGTTGCACACCGGAAGCGGTTTCCCGCTTCTGCTGACAAGTATGGAATGAATGCTCTTTTCGAATTTCTGCTCGATCCCATTATGACATTTACCGCACGTGGCCGGAAGATTTTTAGGATTCACACTGGATGCTTCGTTATTGCGCGGCAGAACACTGTGGGCAGTATGACAGTTCGTGCACATTGCCGTGACGGTTAAGCCGCTTTTCATGAGTCCTTTGCCATGTATGCTTTCTGTATAATGCTCAACAATTTCATGCTGGTCGCCGGTATAACGTACAGCTGCTTTCTTCCCTTCGCGGTGACACCGTGCGCAGAGTGCCGGAACATTGGTGGCAAACGTAGGAGATGTTTGCTCTGCTTTTCCCAGGATCCTATGGGTACCGTGGCATTCTTTGCAATTGGGTGCATTTGCTTCGCCTTTTGCCAGCAGCATGCCATGGGTGCTTTTCTGATAGAACTGACCCACTTCGGCATGGCACGATGCACAGTCAACTTTTTTCTGAATCGTCTCACACGCTCGAACACGCGAGGCATTCACGTCCGAGTGACATTGGCTGCACGCAGTCTTGGCATGCCGCGAATGGTTCAGATCGTCGACCTGCACGTAGAGCGAACGTCCATCCTTCTTTGCCTTGAGTTCCTTGTTCTCATGGCAACGCAGGCAGTCGCGGTCGGCCATTCCTTGATCGTAAAATACTTTCCTGACTTTATGCGGTTGATGACAGTCGACGCACGCCGGCAGAACATGCGCTTCTTTTTCCCACAATTCGCCCTTGATGACTTTTCGGTGAACAGCTTCGATTTGGGCATGACAGTGCGAACACGTCTTGGCGATATTGTTCCGCGCGATTGAGGAATTGGGATCGTTGTGCGGAAGGATCGAATGCGCCGTGTGACAAGAAGCGCAATTGGGAGCCACAATGAGTCCTTTCCTAAGCAATCCCTCTCCATGAATGCTTTCGGAAAAGTTTTCGATGATATGATCCTGATGAATCGTGCGCCGTTTTTGAACCGTTGTTCCTTCCTGGTGACATTTGCCGCATGTGAAGGGTACTCTCAACGGAGCAACAGATGACCGTGAATCTTTTGCAGAATAAATTTCATGAGTCCCATGGCATTCTTTGCAATGCGGCGCGAGTGCATCGCCGCGGGCAATCGCTTGTCCATGCAGCGACTTCGCGTGGAGCTCCTGTTCTGCCGTATGACACGTCCCGCAATCGACCGGTGCCAGTTCCTCATCGTGGGGAAATTCTTTCCCTGCAACATCAGCATGACAAGCAATACAGGCGAGAACTGCGTGCGCCGACCCGCCGAATTTTGCTTCATCCACGAAGACTGAGATCGTCTTACCTTTCTTTGTCCCTGTGAGCGAGCGATCACTATGGCAGCCGAGGCAGTCTGTGTTTTCCTGCGCTGTACCGCGCATACTGGACACGAGAAAGAAGAGAACCATCAACATTCCTCTGTGAATGATCTTCTTCTTGCGATCGTATGTTTGCGGCAACTTCATTCTCTGAACGCCAGGCTAATTCTTCGAGACCGGATCTTCATCAATCTCTATGAATTTCATTTCTTTCCGTTTTATCTCTTCCAGTTCGAGCGGATGTTCCTCTTCCATTTCTTCTTCCGTTAATGTCCCTTTCCAGAAGGCCAGATTCAATGGATAGATATCCGGATTGAAGATGATGAAATAGAAATGCCACACGATGATTGCGAGCGTTGCCAGCCACGCTTCATAATAATGTACGGTATGGGCAACATCCCACCACAATTTCGTCAGCAGACCGAGGAATGTATTATCAAACCACAGAATAACTCCCGTCATTCCCATGACGATCGTACCCCATACTAATGCCCAATACTCGCTCTTTTCGATATAGCTGAACCGTCCAAACTTTGGTTTTTCCTGAGAGAACCCAAGATTATACTTCATAACACCAACTGCATCAGAGATATCTTTCCAGACGGGGAGCAAATCTCGTAAAAGCTGTTTACCTCGTTCTGTAAACAGGACATAATATACGTGGAACAGACTTGCCCCCACCATGATGACTGCTGCGACACGGTGAAGGATACCCCTGATTTCGAACATGACAGGACTGAATTCTCGGAATCCAGCGACCCACCATGCATCCGGAAACCGAAGCGCAAACCCAGTTAAAACGAGTGTGATAAAACTGATCACGAGTGTACCATGCTGAATGCGTTCTGAAAGGCTCATTCGTAAATACAAGCGATGTCCCGGATGATAATGCTCCAGTAACCCGCGGCGATACATCAATTGTCGTTTGGATTTTTTAATGAAATCGAAAATATTGTGGATGACCATTCCGCCGATAACGACAACAATCAGGATGATATAGACTGTCGACACCATGTAGAGGATATCATCTTTTCCATGGTTCTCTGTGGCGATGATATGAACTGAACCCTTCGTAAAATTCTCATTTGCTCCTGGATGGCACTTGCCGCAAGTCTTCACTAAATTTTGTTTGCTGATACGTGAAGTTGAATCGGATGAAGGCTTGATATCATGAACCCCATGACAGCTGGCACAGTTTGCTACTTCTACCGACCCATGCTTTCCGGCTAACCCATGGTAACTGTCCGCGAAACTTCGGTACCGATCACTCGTGAACCCGAATTTTTGGCTCAGTTTTACTGAAGAATGACATGGTGAGCAGACTTGCGATGAAACATTTCCCATAGCTACCGGTGACTTCGGATCGGTATGTTTGAGAATGTTATGCTCTCCATGGCAGTCTGTACACGACGGTGCGGATGTCACGCCATTGTGCAAAGCTGTTCCGTGGATGCTTTGCTGAAATGCGATTGCAACATTTTTATGACATCGTCCGCATGTCTGTGGAATGTTCTGTTTGTTGACACGGGAGTCAGGATTCGATCCTTTATTCATTTCATGACTTCCATGGCAATCGACACAATTCGCTGCCTTCCCATTGCCGCGCTTCAATGCAGCACCATGAACACTTGCATCGTAGGAAGCGATAAATCCTGCGGTTGGTGATGTCCGCGCCTTTACATTGGGATCATCCAAATGACACGACAAACACATTTTTTCCTGCGTCTGTTTGAACTGTGCCGTGTCAAGACCTTCAGCGATCTTTGAAATCGGATTTCGATGACAGGTGATACAATCCGGTGCACCTTTTACATTTTCCATCAGCGCTTTCGCGTGCTCGGATTTCACAAATGTGTTTCTCACTGCTGGATGGCAGCTTCCGCAAGTTTCGATGAGATTGGTACCAATATGTTTCGACTCTTTCGCTTTCACGGCAACAATATCGTGTGTTCCATGACATTGTTTGCACGCGGCAACGAGCGAGGCACCCTCTCCTTTGGCCCTCAGGACGGGTCCATGAAACGCATGCCGATTAATTGCATCCTTATGACAATTGAGGCAGTTAACGGGATCAATTTTTTCTTTATGCGGAATATTCTGTGCATCGAATCCAGTGTGGCAGGCTATACAAACAAGCTTTCCATGAAGCGAACGTTTCAGGACTGCGTGATCGACATACAGCGAGACGGTTTTCCCCTTTCGATCCATCGAGACGGACGTGTCCGCGTGACATGCGAGACAATCATCCACAGTTTGCGTGCGTGCAGTGACTGCCGGAATACTTGCAAGCAATGAAACAGAAAGAACGGTTTGCAGGAAGCGAATTTTAATACCGAACATCATTTTCATATGACACAACACGGGAACGTTTTCTTGGATAAAAAATTTTAAATTCACGCACGCTCAAGGTGACAAATGAATCATTGAATATCAAGCCGTGCCATGATTACTGCAATGATCCGGCTTTAAATATGCCCGAAAGCATAAAACACCATATAAATCGCAATGATTGTACCAGGAAAAAGGGTGGGGTGTTGTGAAAATCAGCGAATAATAGAGCTTGGTGTAACTATTTTCGCCATCATGTCTTGAGAATTGGAATTTCTTGCTAAAAACAAGAATTTTGATTCCTTCAGAGGAAATTCGTAAAAAGTCCTGTTACACTTACATCATCTGTTCTTTACAACAATTCGAAGGATCTACCCATGCTCTTCAGATTAAAATCCTCTCCTGTACTTTCCGCCGACATCATAGAGCACTTTCGTGATTTGTCCCAGCGAAGCATATTGAACTGCCTCTAAGAGTTCCTCAAATATATTTCCAGCACGTAACGCCGTCTCTTTTAACCGTTCCAAGGCTGCATCTCTCTTATCCGCATTCCTCGACTGAAAATCCTTTAATTGTCTCAGCCTTTCATTTTTTTCAGCATGGGTTGTTCTGGTAATTTTCATGTTTTGATACGGATCTTCTGGATTTTCTTTGAGGTATGTGTTCACCCCGATAAGAGGATATTCACCGCTTTGTTTCAACTCTTCGTAATACAATGACTCTTCTTGAATTTTAGCACGCTGATATTGTGTTTCCATAGCTCCCATGACTCCTCCCCTCCGGGAGATCCTATAAAATTCTTCCAGGACCGCTTCTTCGACAAGATCTGTCAACTCTTCAATGATAAAGGAACCCTGATTCGGATTTTCATTCTTGATCATACCAAACTCATTGGCGAGGATCAGCTGAATGGCCATGGATCTCCGGACTGATTCCTCCGTGGGAGTTGTTATGGCTTCATCGTACGAGTTTGTGTGCAGCGAGTTGCAATTGTCATAATACGCAAGCAGTGCCTGCAGGGTGGTCCGTATGTCGTTGAAATCAATCTCCTGTGCATGCAGCGATCTGCCTGAAGTTTGAATGTGATATTTTAATTTCTGACTTTTCTCATCCCCGCGATATTTATCTCTCAGTGCGATCGCCCAGATCCTGCGGGCCACCCTTCCGATCACAGAATATTCAGGTTCCATACCGTTACTGAAGAAGAAGGACAGATTCGGCGCAAAATCTTCCAGATTAAGACCTCTGTTTAAAAAATATTCAACATAGGTGAATCCGTTCGCCAGCGTAAACGCTAATTGCGTGATGGGATTTGCACCTGCTTCTGCGATATGATAACCGCTGATGCTGAGAGAATAATACGATTTGATATTATTACGGGAGAAATATTCTTGCACATCGCCTAAGAGCTTCATGGCAAAGTCGATGGAAAAGATGCACGTATTCTGCCCCTGATCTTCTTTGAGGATATCTGCCTGAACCGTACCTCTGAGATTTTGAAACGTTGCAATTTTTAATTGTTCTTTTTCTTGACCGCTCAGGAGCATTCCTGCCTGTTCTTTCTTCCTGAGTTCCCGGCGGTACGCCACCATAAAATACATTGCCAGAATGATCGGTGCGGGGGCGTTGATGGTCATCGAGACAGAGGTCAAGGGATCCGTCAGTTCGAATCCTCTATACAGCGTGTCCATATCTTCGATGGTGCAAATACTTACTCCGCTCTCGCCTATCTTTCCATAGATATCAAGCTTTGCATCGGGATCCTCTCCGTAGAGCGTAATTCCATCAAAAGCTGTCGATAATCTTTTTGCCCTGTCATTCCTGCTTAAATAATGGAATCGTGCGTTTGTTTGTTCGGGACTGCCTTCACCGGCGAATTGCCGGCGCGGCTCTTCGGTTGTTCTCTTAAAGGGGAACACACCGGCAGTGAAAGGAAAAAAGCCGGGCAAATTTTCAAGGTAATGAAACCGCACCAACTCTTCCCATGAGGTATATTTTGGAAGAGCAACTTTGGGAATCTTCAGCATCGAAAGGCTCTTGGTATAGAGATCGATCTGATACTCCTCGCTTTGAATCTTATGCGATACTGTATCCTTCGAATACCCCTTTTTACATTCCTCCCAGCCCTCTAAAAAGACTTGGGTATCACGCGCTAATTTCCTCCACATCTCAGAAAATTTCGCTTTGAGTACGACAGTTGTCTTCTCATCGGATGGAAACTGCTTCATGCTTTCTTTTAACGCATAACAGGCTCCTGCTTGATGAGCTTGCTCCTCAGCCATTTTATGATAGTGCTTCACAGCATCAGCAATTTCGGTAAGGTAGTGGACTCTTCGATTATTGAGAAGCCCGAAGTCCTGTTTTTCCTCTGTTGAAAGTACCTGTACAAGATTTTTGTGTATGGCATACGTTCGATATTGTTTTCCGACTATGTTCTGCAGCAGATCCTTAAATAAACGATTCACTCCATGGTTATTAAATTGATTGCTGCTCGTTGCGTAGATTGGCAGGGTGTTATTCTGCTGGTGGCCGGTATGGGTACTTCTGATATTCCGGTTTTTTTTATAAAGGTTAGAGACATGGTGGAATGCGTCTTCCGATCCGATTTTCTCGAATTTATTGATGACGATATAATCCGCCATATCGAGCATATCAATTTTTTCCAGCTGCGAAGGGGCACCATATTCGGACGTCATTACAAAAATTGAATAGTCACTGATAGTCGTCACCAGACTGTTCCCCTGGCCGATGCCGCTGGTTTCAACAAATACGAGATCAACTCCATAGGCCTTGAGAACATGGATGGAGTCCACGATAGCGAGACTCAACTCGTTTACACTCTCTCTGGTCGCGAAACTCCGAAAATAGACTCTCGGATTGTCAATACTATTGTATCGGATTCTGTCGCCCAGGAATGCACCTCCTGATATTTTTTTGGAAGGGTCGACAGCCAGAACAGCGATGGAAATGTCTTGAGTGACTTTGAGAAACCGATTGATGATCTCATCAATCAACGAACTCTTCCCGCACCCCCCCGTTCCCGTTACACCGATCACCGTCGATCTCTTTTTATCGTACTTTCCATAGAGATCTCTCCGCCGGGATAATACCTCGGGTGGTTCGGCATTGTTTTCGAAATAGGATATTTGTTTCGCTATACTTCGATAATCGCTCACGCCGCCCTTCTTCAATTCCTCTTCTACAAGAGATGGAAAAGTGCGTTCCCAGGTATTCCCTTTTGCTTTTTTTATTCGTGCGACAATATCATCCGCAATACCATGGATGCCCAGTTTCTGGCCCTCGGTTGCGTGATAAATCCTTGCGACACCGTATTGTTCTAATTCTGAAATTTCCTGCGGAAGGATCACCCCGCCACCGCCGCCAAACACCAGGACATGTTCTGCGGAATACCCTTTGAGTTTGTCAACAAGATACCGGAAAAATTCATTGTGTCCCCCCTGATATGAACTCACGAGAATGGCATCCACATCCTCCTGAATGGCCACCGTAAGGATTTCATCCACCGACCTGTTATGACCGATATGAATAACTTCGGCACCTCTCTTATGCATGAGTTTTGCAAAAAGATTGATCGATACATCATGCCCATCGAACAATGCCGCAGCAGTGACAATTTTCATTCTCTTCATACACGGACTTTCTTACTTGAGCAAAGCACTTGCGATAACAAGTCTCATGATCTCGCTCGTGCCTTCATACAGTTCGGTGATCTTTGCATCCCGGTAATACCGTTCTGCGTTGAATTCTTCTGTATATCCGTATCCGCCGTGAATTTGGATAGCTTTCGAAGCGCAGAACATCGCTGCTTCCGACGCTGCTAATTTTGCCATAGTAGACTCTGTGGAGTACGGAATTTTTTTATCCTTCATTAATGACGCCCGGTATGTCAGCAGCCATGCAGATTCATATGCTGTCTGCATATCTGCCAGCATCCATTGGATAGCCTGAAAGTTTGCGATCGGCTGATCAAACTGCTTCCTCTCCTTCGCATATTTTACAGCGTCTTCAATCGATGCACGGGCAATACCCAGGGCTTGGGCTGCAATCCCCAGTCTCCCCCCATCCAGCGTTACCATCGCAACTTTAAAACCTTTATTCAGATCACCGAGTAAATTCTCTTTGGGAATTTTACATTCTTCGAGGAGAATTTCTGTTGTCGAAGACGATCGAATACCCAGTTTATGTTCGATCTTTCCCACCGAATAACCGGGAGTAGCGCTTTCCACGATAAATGCCGATATCCCCTTTGTTTTTGCAGGGGGGTCGGTCGATGCAAAAACGATTGCTACTTCAGCTTCTTTCCCGTTCGTGATAAATTGCTTTGCACCATGGAGCACCCAGGAATCGCCGACCAGTTTAGCAGTGGTCTTTGTAGCTCCCGCGTCAGAACCGGCTCCGGATTCTGTTAAACAAAAACAACCGACTTTTTTCCCTGAACATAAATCAGGCAAGAATTTTTTCTTTTGTTCTTCTGAGCCAAAACGATAAATGGGATCTATCGCCAGGGAAGAATGAGCAGAGATAATAACCCCTGTCGATGCGCAATAACGGGAAATCTCTTCAATCGCGAGCATGTAGGAGATAAAATCCATACCGGCTCCGCCATATTCCTCTGGATAGGCAATGCCCATCAAACCTAGTTCTCCCGCCTGCCGAATACTCTCAGCAGGATACTTTCCCTCTTTCTGGTTTTCTTTTGCAACAGGAGCGATGTGTTCCTTGGCAAATTTTGAGACCATATCTCTCATCATTTTTTGTTCTTCTGTCAGTAGATAATTCATACCAGCACCTCTTTTTAATACTGATAAAATCCTTTTTGAGTTTTCTTGCCGAGATAGCCCGCAGCAACCATTCGTTTGAGCAATGGTGCGGGACGGTATTTCGTGTCTCCGAGATCTTTGTGCAAGACCTCCATGATATATAAGCACACATCCAACCCGATAAAATCCGCAAGGGTAAGGGGTCCCATGGGATGATTCATCCCAAGCTTCATAATCGTATCAATCGCAGCAGCTTCAGCGACTCCTTCTTGAAGCGTATAAATTGCCTCGTTGATCATCGGCATTAAGATACGATTAGAAATGAATCCCGGTGAATCATTGACCAGCACGGGTACTTTTCCCATCTTCTCCGCCAACGTTTTGATAACTTGGTACGTCTCGTCGGAAGTCTGAAGCGCTTTGATCACTTCGACGAGCTGCATCATGGGAACCGGGTTCATAAAATGCATACCGATGACTTTGCCGGGATTCTTGACTGAACTTGCGATCTCTGTTATAGAGATGGTTGACGTATTAGTAGCCAGGAGGCATTCCTTCTTCACAAGACCGGAAAGCTTGGAAAAGATTTCCTTCTTGATTTCCACTTTTTCCACCGCCGCCTCAATCACCACATTACAATTTTTCAAACTCTCCAAAGTTGTTGAGGTCGTGATTCTTGCCAGAGCGTCCTTCATCTGCTGCTCGGTGATTTTTTCTTTTTTCACCTGACGATCCATATTTCCCTGGATGGTCTTCAATCCTTTTTCTAGAAATTGTTGATGAATATCTACCATCATAGTGGAATATCCTGAGAGAGCAGCCACGTGCGCAATACCATTTCCCATCGTGCCTGCCCCGATAACCCCGATCTCTTTGATGTCGTTCATGAGGATTTCCCTTTATTATTCAATCATGTGAACAGAGAGCGCAACCGCATTTCCGCCCCCAAGACACAAGGAGGCAAGTCCGGTTTTCAGGTTCCTTCTTTGTAATTCATATACTAACGTCACCAACAGGCGGGCGCCGCTTGCGCCGATCGGATGACCTGATGCAACTGCCCCGCCATTGACATTCACTTTATTCCAATCCCATTTCAATTCTTTTCCGTTTGCAAGGATCTGGGCTGCAAATGCCTCATTGACTTCGATCAAATCGAAATCATTCACATCACGCAGTTGTAATTTGTGCACCACCTTGCGAATAGCATCTGCAGGAGCATAGAACAGATCTTTTGGATCTCTGCCCGCAGTAGCATATGCAGTCACTCGAGCCAGAGGCTTTACCTTGAGTTCCAGGGCTTTTTCCATACTCATCAGAACGAGCGCGGCGGCACCGTCATTCAGTCCTGGCGCATTCGCTGCAGTGACCGTGCCATCTTTTGTAAATGCCGGTTTCAGTTTGGCAAGAGATTCCATTTTTGTATCGGCCCTCGGTGATTCATCAAAATCCATTACCTCGAGAACGTTTCCTTTTTTATCTTTGATCTCAAGCGGAACAATCTCTTCCTTCAACCTTTGCCTGGCGGCAATCGCTTTTCTGTGGGAATGGAAAGCGAACTCATCCTGTTCCTCGCGTGTAATGCCCGATTCCCGCGCCGTTTGATCTCCAAATTCTCCCATATGTTTATTATAAAACGAATCCCATAAACCATCATAGATCATAGCGTCGAGGAGCTTTTGATTCCCGAACTTCACGCCATTCCGAAGTTGCAGGACATAATAAGGAGCATTACTCATAGACTCCATCCCGCCGGCGACTACTACTTGTGCATCTTCCGCTTTAATCATTGATGCAGCGGACATGACAGTCTGGAGCCCCGAGCCGCACACTTTATTTATCGTGACTGCAGAAACAGTGTGTGGAATGCCTGCTTTCAACGCTGCTTGCCTTGCCGGTGCCTGTCCGGCGGCTGCGCTTAACACATTCCCCATATAGACCTCTTCGATCAGCTCTTTCTGAATGCCCGCTCGTTCAACGGCGGCACGAATCGCTATTGCGCCAAGTTCAGGGGCGGGGTACTCGGCGAGCTTTCCAAGGAATTTACCAATCGGTGTCCTTGCGGCGGAAATAATAACAGCTTCTTTCATTTGTCCTCCTGCCATATCGGCTTTGATTTTTCAACAAAGGCTGTCATCCCGATCTTGGAGTCGGGATGAGAAAATATAAGCCCAAATTTATTATTCTCGATCGCGATCGCTTCATTGCTCGAACATTCAGGACATGCATTCAATAATTCCTTTGCTTCCTTGACTGCATGCGGACTTACCGCAATAATATCTTGAGCGGTTTTTATCACAGCATTCATTAATTCTTCCGGCTCAGTCACCACATTAATGATTCCAAGTTTACAGGCCTCCTCGGCAGTGATCATCCGGCCGCTGAGAATGAGTTCCTTTGCCTGCGTCAGGCCGATCCGTTCAGACAGTCTCTTGCACCCGCCAAAACCGGGAATCAAACCCAGGTTGAGCTCCGGCAATCCCAGTTTTGCATTTTTTGATGCATAAGCGAAGTCCGCGCTTAACACCAGTTCCAGCCCTCCGCCGAGTGCGAATCCATTCACCGCTGCGATGACAGGAACAGGAAATCTCTCTATGAAACGAAATACACCATTCCCCAGTCGAGAAAATTCTTTTGCTTCCTGCGGTGTCATCTGCTGCATGGCTTTGATATCTGCGCCGGCAACGAATGCTTTTCCTTCTCCCGTTACTATTATAACATGGAGAGCTTTATCATTTTTTAATTCGTGAAGAAACTGGCGAAGCTCGATAAGCATTTCGGCATTCAGCGCATTGAGGGATTTTGGATTATTGAACTTGAGAATTCCTATCTTCTCTCTCTTCTCAAATGCTAAATACTTCAGATCGGTCATGGTGATCGTCTCCTCTTAGAAATTCAACATACTCTCAATACGCTTTTTCTCTCATTGCTTCACACCCTATCCTGGTAACGGATATCCTCATGGATCTGTACTGCTGAAAATCAATCGAAGATCGCTTTACTGGAGGATACTTTTTGCAATTACCATCTTCTGAACTTCCGAAGTCCCCTCGCCAATCGTCAGCAGTTTGGCGTCGCGATAAAACTTTTCGACGGGAAATTCTTTGATGTATCCGTATCCCCCATGCATCTGCACCGCTTCGTTGGCTGCCTGTACGGCAACTTCACTGGCAAAGAGCTTCGCCTGCGCTGAGATACGGTTGATCTCTTCACCGTTCATTTTCATGACGGCAGCTTTTTCAGTTAAGAGGCGCGCCGCTTCAATCTCCGTGGACATCTCTGCCAGTTTCCACTGAATCCCTTGGAAGTCTGCCAGCGGTTTTCCAAATTGTCTCCGTTCCTTGACATACTTCAAGCACGCATCGAACGCTCCCTGTGCTAATCCCACAGCAAGAGCGGCGATTCCAATTCTGCTTCCTTCCAGCATTTTCATCGCCTGTTTGAACCCTTCGCCTTCCTTGCCGATAAGATTTTTTATTGGAATTCGTACATTGTCGAAAAGTAATCCTGCCGTATCGCTTGCCCTCATACCAAGTTTATTTTCCTTCTTGGCGGCAGTAAATCCAGGCGTCCCTTGTTCAACAATGAATGCAGATATCTGATTTTTTCCGTTCTGTTTGCCGGTGACAGCCATGACGGTAAATATTGATCCGACTGAGCCATGCGTGATAAACGATTTGGATCCGTTCAAAATCCACCATTCACCCTCCCTCACTGCCGTTGTCCTCATCGCACCGGAATCACTCCCGGATCCTGGTTCGGTCAGACACCAGGCTCCGAGCCCCTTTCCGGAACACAGATCGGGTAAATATTTCCTCTTCTGTTCTTCGCTCCCATAGGTCAACATGTGGCCGACACCAAGACCATTATGAACAGAAAGTGTCAAACCAACCGACGGATCGATTTTGGAAATCTCTTCTATGACCGCAAAAAACTCAAGTGTTGAAAGCCCGGCTCCACCATATTCTTCAGGTGCCATTGCTCCCATAAATCCTATCTCACCGAGTTTCCGAACGATCTCATGTGGGAATTCCTGCAATTCATCATATTTCATTACGACAGGCCGAAGTTCGTTTTCCGCAAAATTGCGAGCAGTCGCTCGAATCATTGCCACGCTTTCTGACCGGCTCATCGCCACATAGTTTTCTTCCACAAAAGACTCCTTCTCAATAATTTATTTGTTACGCCAGACAGAACTGCGTTTTTCCTAGAATGTTTCCAATGCTTCAACACGGCCTTGAGTCCGGATGAGCGGCGCATAACAAGAACTTTACACCGTAAGCGCGTTGCTCCGCGATAAAACCCATTCCTTTATTGACCGCTTTCTTTGCCTGCCTCAAAGCACGGGGAGCCTGTACGGCAATCGATTCCACCAAACAAGCAAATTCTGTTGGAACCTCAGCGGCAGGATCAATAATGTACGCGCGAACTGGGGAGAAAATTCCTTAGAAAGTTATTGTGGGATATGTTTGAAGGTATGGTAGTTAAATATGCACTTTTTGTCAAGCTGGGGAAAGAAGTTCTACAGAGCTAGGTACTGATATTGGAAGGAAATCAAAGAAATCTTGGATTTTCTCAACTTGTACTTTCTGTGATACCAATCCCATCGGTAGCATGAAGAAAGGATGACAATGATTCATGATGTTTGCGCACTTTTCCATGGAACAGATTTTCTTCAATCGCTCCGTCTTTGTAAACGAAGGGACTCTTCAAGCTGTGCCCGGAAGGAGGGATGAGCAATAGCAATGAGGGCTTCAGCACGTTGGCGAAGATTTTTTCCATGGAGTGAAGCCACGCCGTATTCTGTCACCACATAATGTACATCTGCTCTGCTTGTGACAACGCCGGCACCGGGTTGGAGCATTGTAACGATACGCGAAACTGTATCATTCTTTGTCGTCGAGGGGAGTGCGATGATCGGTTTACCACCTTTCGCGGCTGCTGCTCCCCTGATGAAATCCACTTGCCCTCCAAAGCCGCTATAGATTTTCGTACCGATAGAATCAGAACAAACCTGTCCTGTTATATCGACTTCGATACAAGAATTAATTCCCACCATCTTATCATTTTGTGCGATGATATAAGGATTATTTGTATAATCGCAGGGATGCAGTTCGAAGAGCGGGTTGTTATGGACATAATCGTACAGCTGCTGAGACCCCATGACAAACGTCGCTACCACTTTGCCCGGGTGCAGGGATTTCTTCTGATTTGTAATGATCCCTTTGTCGATTGCTTTCATCACACCATCGGATACCATTTCCGTGTGGACGCCCAGGTGTTGCTTCCCTTCAATTCGTGTCAACACTGCGTCGGGAATTCCGCCTATGCCCATTTGCAGGGTCGCACCATCTTCGACCATCGGAGCAATAAAATCTGCAATTCTTTCTTCAACATCGGAAGCATCAGGCGGTTTGAGTTCCATGAGCGGGACAGAGCATTCGACAATTTTATGAACTCGTGAAACATGAATAAATACATCTCCCAGAGTTCGCGGCATACGTTCGTTTACCTGTGCTACCACAATCTTTGCATTTTCTGCCGCAGCTTTTGAAACTGCACATTCAACTCCAAAACTCATAAATCCATGCGTATCCGGAGGCGAAAGATGTACCAGCGCAACATCGAGAGGAAGATAATCAGCACAAAAGAGTGCCGGGATCTGGGACAGATGGACAGGCACGTAGTCTGAATGCCCTTCGATTATCGACTGCCGATCACCCGGGCCGACAAAGAGCGAATTATGCCGGAAATGCTTCGACATACCAGGCCTGGAAAGCGGGTCATCTCCCAGGAGCAAAATATGATTCACTTCCACATTGGTGAGTTCAAGTGCATGGTTCGCAAGTGCGTCCATGAGAAGTATTGGTGTTGCGGCGTTTCCGCTGAGGAAAATCCTGTTATTCGACTTGACAACACGAACCGCTTCCTCAGCATGAACGATTTTTGATTTATATTGATCAATCCAATTCATGCTTTCACCTCATTGCGGGGAGTGATCGAAGCACGCAACAGCTGCTGAATATCTTCCACCTTGAGATCGAACGCTTTTCCTGCAGCCCGGTTTGTGCAGGAGCCCTGGAATGTACAGACACCTTTCGAAAGCCCGAGATCGGAACGGAGTACTTGTTCTATTCCCAGTTCAGTCGCTTCCCGCAGGAAGGGTAGGAGGACATTCGTCCAGCCGACGGTTGCCGTGCGCGGCACCGAAGCAGGAATATTAGGAACACAATAATGCACCACTCCATGAACAACATATGTCGGGTCGAGCAGCGTCGTCGGATGGCTTGTTTCAACACATCCGCCTTGATCAATGGAGACATCGACGATGACAGAACCCGGTTTCATTTGTTTCACCAGTGCTTCGGAGACCAGGTGAGGTGTTCTCTCGCCTTTCATAAGGACTGCACCGATGAGTGCATCTGCTTCCCGGACAGCGCACTCGATGTTGTACTGATCAGCGACAGCCGTTGCTACTCTCCATTGAAACATGTTCTCAACTTCACGCAGGCGGTTGATGTTTGCGTCGATCACCATCACTTTAGCTCCGAGACCAAGTGCAACACGCGCCGCCGTCCGGCCAACCGTTCCCGCACCCAGGATCAAGACATCGGCCGCCGGCACTCCCGGAATGCTTCCGAGAAGCACGCCGCGTCCCCCTTCGTGTGTTTGCAGATAATGCGCTGCAACCTGAATGGAGATCTGTCCGGCAATTTCCGCCATCGTCTGGACAATCGGCAGGTATCCGCGTTCATTCTCAATGAGTTCGTGTGCAATCGCTGTGATATGTTTTTCAAGAAAGGTATCTATGGTTTTCCGTTTCGCGATGGCAAGGTGGAGTGCAGAAAAGAGCGTTTGGTTTTCAAGAAGAAACTGTAATTCAGTTTCCGTTGGCGGAGCGATCTTTAAGACGATATCGGCGCGGTTGATCACTTCTTCCGGGCTGTAGACGATGGTGCCCCCCGCCTTGATATATTCTTCATCAGAAAAAAAACTTAGGGCGCCGGCGTTCCGTTCTATATAGACCGTAGCCCCCAGGCCGACGAGTGTGTGTACACCGCCAGGCGATAGAGCAACCCGCCGTTCTGATGGGAACAATTCTTTCAAAATGCCGATATTCATATCACGATTCCTTCTGATGTTCTCGATTCTGCGCCATAGCTTAGAAAATGATTGCATAAAGTGCAAGAAGAGTAAATCTAAAGAAAAACAGCAAAAATCAGGAATTCTTGGAAAGATTAGGAAAATCTGAGATGGGCATTCGAAAAACTTGATACGTTGGAGTTAATGTGTCCGCTGTAGCGAAAATCCAGCATTCCATAGATATCAAGCTCTTATTACAGATCCGGTTCAAAGCTGGAGATAATGCCATCGCTGACCTGTCCATGAACGCGGATCTCGTTCAGTTTCTGGTTGATGCGAAGCACCATGCGGCTCTTGTCTTCGAGCAGTTCGCGGACAAAAGAGTTGACGTCGGGATAGTCACATTCGGTCATCATGTTCTCGTAGAAATGGATCATCTCCGCTTCTTTCCGCATCGCTTCTGTCAGCATCCTGCACGTGATGCGGCAGTCATGGTTGCATGCCTCTTTTTCGGGTTTCAATGTCCCATCTTTCCATGCTTGCAGTGCAGATTTTGTTTTCTCTTGCTGTTTCACGATGCCACCGTTTCATTGATTGCTTCCTGTGCTAATTCTTTTCCCCGCAAAAGCGCCTGTTCGTTTGCCGGTATTAAATGTTGCCGATGCGGAGGAAGAACGCTGCGGAGTGCATTCACCACATGTTCGGGCTGCACAATCGGACGGCGTTCAAGAAATGCGCCGAGCAGAACCATATTGGCAACCTGCTTGCTCTTGAGTTTACCTGCCTCTTCCAATCCGGAAATTCCCATGATCTCAATATCCGTTCGCTGCTGTAAATGGATGATGGTAGATTTTTCATAGATGAGAAGTCCCCCCGGTTTCACAGCCATTTCAAATTTTTCCAGAGAGGGTTGATTGAGGACAATAGCTGTGTCAAACCGTGTGAGGATGGGAGAGCTGATGCGTGTATCGGAAACAATAACGGTGCAATTTGCCGTGCCCCCCCGCATTTCCGGACCGTACGACGGCATCCAGCTGACTTCCTTGCCCCCCTTCATCGCGGCGTAGGCAATGATTTGTCCCATCGAGAGAACGCCCTGCCCGCCGAAACCGGCAATAATAATTTCGTGTGCACCTTTCATAGTCGACTCCTACGCTTTCGGGACTTTAATATCGCCAACGGGATAATAAGGAAACATATTTTTTTCTAGCCATTCATTCGATTCCACCGGTGTCATCTTCCACCCTGAAGGACAATTGGAAACCACTTCAATGAAGCACGTTCCATGTTTCAACTTTTGATAGCTGAATGACTTCTCGATTGCTTTTTTCAATTTACGCACAGCGGCGGTGGAATGTACAGACTGCCGTGACACATAATACGCACCAGGCAATTGCGCCAGCAGCTCTGTGATCTTTATTGGACTTCCCATCACTTCGGCATTACGTCCGTATGGTGATGTGGATGTTTTCATACCGATGAGCGATGTGGGAGCCATCTGCCCTCCGGTCATTCCATAGATACCATTATTGATGAATACCATGAGAATATTCTCACCACGGTTAACCGTATGAACCGTTTCCCCGGTCCCAATGGCAGCAAGATCACCATCCCCTTGATAGGAGAATACATACTTATTCGGCAAGACACGTTTGATACCGGTTGCCACTGCGCTTGCGCGTCCGTGTGCGGCCTGCTGCATGTCGACATTCATAAAATCGTATGCAAAAACTGAACAGCCAACCGGTGCGACACCGACCGTTTCTTCCTGAATTCCCATTTCTTCTATCACTTCCATGAGAATCTTATGCACAACACCATGACCGCATCCGGGGCAATAACTCGTCGGCGTGTCGGTCAGCGTGGCAGGCTTTTTATAGACAACTTCCATTCCGTCAATATGTGTCATCTGTTCCATATCGTCTCTCCTTAGGCCTGCACTACGTGAAATTTCTGGGCGATCAATTCCACCTGTCCTAAAATTTCTTCAGGCGATGGAATCATCCCTCCCATCCGGCCATAGAAATGGACCGGACATTTTCCTTCGACAGCAAGCCGTACATCTTCAACCATCTGGCCGGCGTTCATTTCAACTGTGAGAAAGACGACAGTGTGATCTGTGAGCTTTGCTATCGCTGCAGTAGGAAATGGATAAAGTGTGATCGGACGAAGCAGGCCGACCTTCAAACCTTTTTCATGCGCGAGAGCCATGGTCTTTTCACAGATGCGGGATGTGAGTCCGAATGCAACAAGCACGATATCGGCATCATCGGTGTGGAATTCCTCCCAGCGTACTTCCTGCTGTACCTGCCGATATTTTTCCTGGAGCCGATTGTTAATCTTCTCCATGCGTTCCGGCTGGATGAACAGCGATGTGACAATATTCCGTTCGCGCGTATGGCGCTTGCCGGTTGTTGCCCACGAGGGCTGCTGGTGAGGCAGCGACCCTCCCGCCGGAAGAGTGACCTTTTCCATCATCTGACCAAGCGCGCCATCGGTCAGGATCATAGCCGGATTGCGGTATTTCTCGGTCAAACGGAATCCTTCAAAAACAAAATCGACCATTTCCTGCACTGACGACGGAGCGAGAACGATCAAATGATAATCTCCATGACCTCCGCCTTTGACTGCCTGGAAATAATCCGCCTGCGAAGGCTGAATTGTTCCAAGGCCCGGACCGCCCCTCTGCACATTGACGATCAAGGCGGGCAGCTCCGCCGACGTCATATACGATAGTCCTTCCTGCATCAAACTGATACCGGGGCTTGAGGAAGATGTCATAACTCGCGCGCCGGCGCCAGCGGCACCGTATACCATGTTGATCGCAGCAAGTTCACTTTCCGCCTGCAACACAACAACGTCTGGATATTTTGGCGCTTGCACGGCAAGGTATTCTAACACTTCCGATTGCGGCGTGATGGGATAACCAAAGTACGCTTTCATCCCTGCTCGGAACGCAGCTTCGGCCAGCGCTTCGTTCCCTTTCATCAAACGAATTTCAGGTGATTCATTTCCGGTTGCCATACTTTTTCACATTCTTTAGGTTGATAATTCGTTTCAGGCGGTTGCAACTTTCTTTGCTTGCCCGACTTCTTTCGAGCGAACCTGACGGTAGACTGTGATCGCACTATCGGGACACACGATGGCACAATTCACACATCCTGTGCAGGTATCATTTTTCAACTGCACATAGTGGTACCCTTTGAGATTGAGCTGCGGAGACATTTCCAGACAATCCTGCGGACACGCAGTAATACACAACTCACATGCTTTACAAATATCCGTGGCAACGACAATTGTTCCTCGAATCATACACGTAATCCTCTTCAAAATTGTTGGGGCGATACGATCATCGCAGAATCATATATGCCCCATTGTTCAAGTAGCGTGCCACATGTTGGGTTCGTGGATTTTGACTGAAAAGCTGAATTCTCGCAATGGAAAATTGTATGTTGGCACTTTTAAGAAGAGTTGCCTGCTGAATTCCTGAAAGCGGTAAGCAAACCGCTGTTGCAAATGTAAGCACTCTTATTTTTGCCAAGGAAATCAAAAAATGAAAACCATTATGCTAGCAGCTGAGAAAATTCTTCTGTTCGTAAGCGCACACCAACACGTTTGAGCAATTCGATCGGGAGATCTCCGCCGACAAAAATATGGAACCGATAGACTCCTTTCCTCATGTGATTCCCATCAGCTCTGGGGAATACCTTGAGTGTTATGATTGTTGGAATTATTCGGGGAAAAAACAAACGCCGACTCTGCTGTACGCAGAATCGGCGTTTCCTTATTCCCAAGAAGCACAATGTCCTCTAATAGACAAGTGCACGCAATACTTCTTCCGGGGTACCCGGAGGTTTTCCCGCGATACGCTGCGCCTCTGCAACTGCGACCGCTGTAATGTTCACAATATCGTTCACATCGCAGCCGGGCACAAGGAGATAGACCGGGCGGCGAATACCAAGGAGCATTGGTCCGATCGCCGTTGCACCGCCAAGTTTTGCAAGGAGCTTGTAGGAAATATTCGCCGAACCGAGATCCGGGCAGATCAGCACATTCGCATCTCCTTTGATCTGGCTGAACGGGAAAAATTCATTCACAATATCCGGGCTGACGGCAGTATCTGCCATTATATCGCCGTCCACCGACAGATTGGGTACTTTCTGGCGAACGATCTCCGTCGCCAACCGAACTTTTTCTGTTAATGCATGATGCGTGCTGCCAAAGTTGCTGAAGGAGAGCATGGCGATTTTCGGCGTAACGTTCATGTATGACGCTTTCTCCGCGGTCAACAATGCAATTTCAGCAAGATCTTCTGCGGTGGGCTCGATGTTCACCGTTGCATCCGATATGAAGATGGTTTGATTTTTAAAGACCATCATATATGCGCCGCAGATCCGGCGGACACCTTCCCGCGTGCCGATAATCTGCATTGCGGGGCGGATGGTTTCCGGATAATGCTCGGTTAAACCAGACACTAGGCCATCGGCATCCCCCATTTCCACCATCATCATACCGTACACATTGTAGTTATTTTTGAGAAGCTGGCGTGCACCGGCGATGGTCATCCCTTTGCGCTTCCGTTTGTTGTACAACGCCTCCACATATTCTTCAAACCGTGGAGAGATACGCGGACGGACAATTTCCACACCGGTGAGATCCAGTCCAAGTTCTTTGATATGTTGATGAATGATGTCGGACGTACCGATCAGAATAGGTTTGGCAATTCCTTCGTCCAAAAGGACCTGAGCGGCACGAAGGATCTTATCTTCTTCCCCTTCCGGAAACACGATGCGCTTCGGCTCTGATTTTGCCTTGTTCACATAGAAGCGCATGACCTCGCGGGATTTACCGAGCCGACCTTCCAGCGAATCACGATATTGTTCAAAATCTTTGATCGGGGTTTTGGCAACACCGGTTTCCATCGCCGCTTTTGCCACCGCGATTGTTTCCCAAAATAACACACGCGGATCAAACGGTTTCGGGATGATGTACTCTTTCCCAAACTCCATCCGCGTTTTGCCGTACGCTTTCAAGACGTTATCAGGTACGTCCTCTTTCGCCAGCTTCGCCAACGCATGGGATGCCGCTATTTTCATCTTATCGTTGATCTCCGAAGCGCGTACATCCAGCGTTCCGCGGAAAATAAAGGGGAACCCAAGCACATTATTGACCTGGTTCGGATAATCGGAACGGCCGGTTGCCATAATAATGTCATCGCGCGCACTGAGAGCATCGTTATAAGTAATTTCAGGATCCGGATTGGCCATGGCAAACACGACGGGTTTATCCGCCATTGACTTTACCATTTCCTTCGTCAGAATGCCTTTTGCCGATACTCCGCAAAACGCATCCGCACCTTTTATAGCATCTGCCAGCGAACGGGCTTCCGTATTCACTGCAAAATATTCTTTGTACGGATTCATGCCTTCTTTGCGCCCTTTGTACACGACTCCTTTGGTATCCACAAGCATCATGTTCTCACGCTTCACACCAAGACTTTCGTACAGTTTAGCGCAGGCAATACCCGCAGCTCCCGCTCCGCTGAAGACGACTCTTACTTTGTCGATTTTCTTTCCCTGGATCTCGAGTGCATTTACCAATGCGGCGCCGCTGATGATGGCCGTTCCATGCTGATCATCATGGAACACCGGAATCTTCATCGTCTTCTTTAATGTCTCTTCAATATAGAAACATTCGGGTGCTTTGATATCTTCGAGGTTGATACCGCCAAAGGTGGGTTCCAGCAATTGCACCGCCTTGATGATCTCATCGGGATTGTGTGTATCCAATTCGATATCGAAGACATCGATATCGGCAAACCGTTTGAACAACACGCCCTTCCCTTCCATCACCGGCTTGCCCGCCAGTGCACCAATATCGCCCAGACCAAGGACTGCCGTACCATTGGAAACGACAGCAACGAGATTTCCCTTGGCAGTATACTTGTACGCATCTTCGGGATTGGCTTCAATTTCGAGACACGGATCAGCAACACCGGGTGTGTATGCAAGCGACAAATCGCGCTGTGTTTGACATGGTTTGGATGAAACAACTTCTATCTTGCCCTTTCGACCCATGGAATGGTAATCGAGTGCTTCTTGTTTACGAACCATACGTCCTCCGTTGAATGATGGAACGAGATTATAATAAAAAAGTATACAAACTCTGAGAGAAGAAAGCAACTTCAGAGAATGGTGGAATTATTGTCAAATCTTGCTCTTGTGGAGAATTTATTACCGGGCCAGCAGAGACTATGTTCATTTTCAAATCAGGTGGTTTGACCTGGATGGCACTGTCCTCTATGCTTACCATCTGCTGAATTGCAAGGAACCATCAGCAAATAACACGCCACCGCGAAGATTTGTTTTGTTATACAGTTAAGGTAGAAGATGGACATTTCTTTTATCAGTTTTGGGAGGTTATACTATACCACATCGCAATATTGCGAAGAATGTGGCATTCATCCGTGAATTCCGGGATAATTTATCACAGCCGAATTCAGCCCATGCGGGATATTTTCACCCAGGAGGAAATATCTTCAACGAGAAAATTATCGCTCGTTTCCCAATCGGAGTTTGGGCATGAGGAGACAACTTATACGGTACGGGAAAAGATCGGTTTTTCTTTCGACAGCTTTTTCAGGTAAGCATCGAAGCACATAGCAATATTGCGAAGAACAAATCTGCCGCTTTCCTCAATGATGATTTTCTCATGCCGGAGAGAGAGAAGGCCCAGTGTTAAGAATTCATCGAGTTTTGCAAGCGCATCGGCAAAGTATTCATCGAAAATAATTTCAAATTTCTGTTCGACTTCTCGCTTATCCAGCTCGAGGTCGCACATGAGACGCATAATAACAAATTTGCGCAGCTCATCATCGCGGGTCATTTTATAACCGAGAATGGTCGGGAACCGTCCGCCGTTGATGGCGTCATAATAGGCGTGGAGATCTTTGGCATTCTGAGCATAGACAGTGCCAAAGTGGGAAATTGCGGACATTCCAAAACCGAACAGATCTGTTCCGGCTTTGACAGAATATCCCTGAAAGTTGCGATGCAGGGCTTTTCGTTTTTGTTCGCGTGCAAGTTCGTCTGTCGGTTTTGCAAAATGATCCATCCCCACATAGACATACCCGGCTTCGAGCAATGTGTTGATGGTAAGCTGAAGAAGATGCAGTTTCGCTTCTGCATCGGGCAGCTGATCCTGGTGCAATAATTTCTGGTGTGGTTTCATCCAGGGGACAAATGCGAAATTGAATACTGCAATACGCTCCGGTGAAAGTTCGACCACTTTATCGAGTGTCGTTTTAAACGATTCCGTCGTCTGGAGCGGCAGCCCGTAAATAAGGTCCACATTGATACTTTGGATACCAAGATCACGCGACCATTGAAATACCTGATGTGTCAATGCCTCGGGCTGAAGGCGGTTAACCGCGCGTTGCACTTCCTCTGTAAAATCCTGCACACCTAAACTCAAGCGGTTCGCACCGCCATCGATAAATGCTTTCAAGTGATCGAAGCTCAGCTCGCGGGGATCGATCTCGACGCTCACTTCGGCATCAGCAGCAAAGGAAAATCGTTCATGGATGAATTTCGAGAGATCGCGAATCTCCTCCGGTGTCAGATACGACGGTGTGCCGCCCCCCCATGCCATTTGCACGACTTTTCGGTCATGGGAAATTTGTGATGCCGTAAGATCTATTTCTTTTTTTAATAAACCCAGATACTCGGAGATTTTTTCCCGATTGCGGGTAATAATCGTATTGCAGCCGCAGAAGTAACACAAGGTGTCACAAAAGGGAATATGGAGGTAGATCGACAAGGGAGCTGAACTATTGCTGTTCGTCTCGACGAGATCTTCTTCAAACCGTTTCGCAGTGTACTCTGCCGAGAATACCGGTGCCGTCGGATAACTGGTATACCGCGGACCCGGCCGGTCAAATTGTTTAAGAATTGCAAGCAGATGATCGTCGATGTGGGACATGGTTTTTCGAGAGATGCGTTATCGGCAGATGAACAAACGCTTATCGGGTATGTGCTGATTTCCCCGGGTGAATCTTGTGTCCTTTCTGGACACAGTGCGAACAGACATCAGCAGTCGGGTGTCTCTTCAAATGTGCCGATGAAATCTGCTTCCCGCAGGAAAGACAGATGCCGTAATTCCCCTTGTCTGGATCTTTTAAAGCGTTTTCCAATTCCTTCCCTTCGGTTCCGGACAGCATCATGTGTTCACAGACTGCAGAAGGATCGGTTTTACATGGCTGCACTAGCTGGTCACAATACGGACAGATAAGATCTTTTCCATCTTTTATTGAACGCACCCATGGCGACTTCGACATCTTGTCCAAGTTCTTACTCAGGGCATTCACTAAGATCTTTTTTCTCATCTGATTTTCTGCTGGTTTTTTCACGCCGATCCTCTTTCCCCTAAACACAGGGAAAGAGCAATCGGTTCCTGTTCAATCCGGTACCTTACACAAGAAGTTTGTAACGGTTGAGTGCTTTCATGTAATTTGCACGTTCATAGGTAGAAGGGTCGGCGATCGATTTATGGCTGAGACTCCCTTTCATCTGTTCAATGGATTCATATTCATGTTCCTGCATCCATTGTTCAAGATCCTTCAGCACCTTCCCAATATATTCCGGACCGTGCATGAGCAGCGCAGAGCACATCATCGTTATATCTGCCCCTACCATAGTAAGTTTCAGTACGTCTTCTGCAGTATGAATGCCGCTGGTCGCTGCCAGGCTCGCTTTTACCTTTCCATACAAAATTCCAATCCAGCGCATGGGAAGCCGGTTTGCATAGGAAGTACTCAATTCCACGCCGGGTTTCACATCCAGCGCATCAAGATCAATATCGGGCTGATAAAACCGGTTGAAGAGCACCAATCCGTCTGCCCCTTCGCGAACCAGGCGCTGTGCAGTATTCGGAATGGAGCTGAAGAAAGGACTGAGTTTCACAGCGATAGGAATCGTCACTGTTTTTTGAACATGCTTCAAGACATCCGCATACCGGTCTTCGACCTCTGACCCTGACATCGATCCATCCGTTGGAATGTAATAGACATTCAACTCCAGTCCCGAGGCGCCTGCTTCGGCCATCTTCTGTGCATAGGATGTCCAGCCGCCCGGAGTCACGCCATTGATACTGGCAATCACCGGGATATCTAATTTGCCGGAGGCTTTCGCTACTAATTCCAGGTATTCCTCTGGTCCGAATTGATAATCTCCTGTATCAGGAAAATACGAAAGGGCCTCTGCATGGCTGTCTGAAGTAGAAGCTCTATAATGCTCAAGCATATCAGCTTCGTGGGAGACCTGTTCTTCGAAGAGCGAATGCATGACAATCGCAGATGCCCCGGCATCTTCCAGCCGCCGCATGGATTCCATCGATCGCGAGAGTGGACTTGCTGAAGCTACGATGGGATTTTTTAATTTGAGACCAAGATATGTTGTTGAGAGATCCATGTGTTTCACTCCTCACAGTTTGGGATGAATCATACCATTCGTTGAAAGGTCACTCACAGACCGTCCCAGAAGTATGGGAACGGCCTGAGTTGTATTGGACTTAGTTCGTCGCCGGAGCGTGTCCGTCGCCGCCTTCGTGCGCGAATTGCTCGTAGATTGCCCAGCGCACTTTGATATCTTCTTCTGCCAGTTTCAGCAGCTCTTTGGCCCGTTCCGGATGACTCTTCGTCAGTACATTGAAGCGTGTTTCCGTCGATGTGAAATCCGTGAGAGCACCTTTCGGTGCCTTGGAATCCAGTTTGAACGGATTCTTGCCTTCTTTTATCAATTCAGGATTGTAACGGAAGAGCGGGAAATATCCGGTCTCCACGGCAATCTTCTGATTCGTCATGCCGCGCGCCATATCAATCCCGTGTGCAATGCAATGCGAGTAGGCAATGATGATCGACGGACCGTCGTACGCTTCAGCTTCGATAAACGCGCGCACTGTTTGCGCATCGTTCGCTCCCATCGCCACGCGTGCCACATAGACGTTGTTATACATCATGGCCATGAGGGAGAGGTCTTTTTTCGCTGTCGGTTTACCGGCTGCAGCAAACTTTGCAACCGCCGCGCGGTTTGTTGCTTTCGACATCTGACCACCGGTATTGGAATAGACCTCGGTGTCCAGAACGAGAATGTTGACATTCTTCCCTGAGGCGAGGACGTGATCCAATCCGCCGTACCCGATATCGTATGCCCAGCCGTCGCCTCCCATGATCCAGATACTGCGCTTCACGAGGTGATCTGCAATGCTCAAGAGACGTTTGGCCTCCGGTTTCTTGATGGCTGCGAGCTTGGTTTTAAGCGCCTTCACCCGTTCACGCTGTTCGTAGATATCGGCCTCGTTTTTCTGTACTGCTTCGATCAAGCCTGCCGCAAGATCAACGCCGATATCAGTGGAAAGAAGGGTCACATATTCTTTTGCCATAGCATTCATCTTATCGACCGTCAATCGCATACCGAGACCGAACTCCGCATTATCCTCGAACAAGGAGTTCGACCATGCCGGACCGCGTCCATCGGTATTCTTTGTCCACGGTGTTGTCGGCAGGTTGCCGCCGTAAATCGAAGAACAGCCCGTGGCATTGGCAACGATCATCCTGTCGCCGAACAACTGACTGGCGAGTTTCACATACTGTGTTTCTCCGCAGCCTGAGCACGCGCCGCTGTACTCGAAGAGAGGAAGAAGAAATTGCGATCCCTTCACGGTATCGACCTTCACTGTGCGTCGATCGACTTCCGGCAGGTTCAGGAAGAATTCATAGTTCGCTTTTTCCTGTTCACGGATCGGCGGCTGCGGTTTCATATTAATCGCCTTCACCCTCGCCTCTTTTTTGCTCTTTGCCGGGCATACTTCCACACACAATTCGCATCCGGTACAATCTTCCGGGGCGATCTGAACGCTGTACTTCATCCCTTTAAATTCCGATCCCTTGTAGTCCATCGACTTAAATGTCGGAGGTGCTGTCGTAAGTTTTGCGGGATCGAACACTTTTGTGCGGATCGCCGCATGCGGACAGACAATCGCGCATTTGTTGCACTGGATACAGATGTCCATTTCCCAAACCGGGATCTCCAGAGCAATGTTTCTTTTTTCCCATTGCGTTGTTCCCGTGGGGAATGTTCCATCCACCGGCATCGCCGAAACAGGGAGCTTGTCGCCATGCCCTCCAATGATCATCGCAGTTACCTGCTTGACGAAGTCGGGTGCTTTCTCAGAAACCACCGGCGGCATTTCGAACTTGCTTGTGACGTTTGCCGGGATTTTCACTTCGAAGAGATTCGCGAGCGTTTGATCGACCGCTTCATAGTTCTTCTGGACAACCGCCTCGCCTTTTCTTCCGTACGTTTTTTCGATCGAATACTTAATTGATTTGATTGCCTCTTCTTTCGGAAGAACACCAGAAATGGCGAAGAAGCATGTCTGCATGATCGTATTCACGCGGCTGCCCATACCGGTCTTCTTGGCAACTTCGTACGCATCGATCACATAGAGCTTCATTTTTTTATCAATCAGCTGTTTCTGGATATGGCGCGGGAGTTTGTCCCACACTACATCTTTCCCGTAGATGCTGTTCAGGAGGAACGTGCTGCCTGGGATCGCGGTCTGGAGCACATCGAATTTTTCGAGGAAGAACCACTGGTGGCATGCGACAAAACTGGCATGATCGATGAGATAGATGGAACGGATCGGCCGCGGACCAAAGCGCAGATGAGAGGTGGTGGTCGTACCGGATTTCTTCGAATCGTAGACAAAGTACCCCTGCGCGTAATTGTCGGTGTCTTCGCCGATGATCTTAATCGAGTTCTTATTGGCGCCGACGGTTCCATCAGCCCCCAGACCGTAGAAAACGGCGCGGACGACATCGTCTTTTTCCACGCTGAAATTCGGATCGTACGCCAGACTGGACTTCGAAACGTCATCGTTGATACCGACAGTGAAGTGGTTCTTCGGCTGATCTTTTTTCAATTCATCAAAGACTGCCTTCACCATCGGGGGGGTGAATTCTTTGGAGGATAATCCATACCGACCGCCGATAACACACGGCATAGTTTTCATTGGTGCTTTACCAAAGGAGAACGTTTCGCTTAATGCCGTTACCACATCGAGATACATCGGTTCGCCAGTAGAACCAGATTCTTTAGTACGATCGAGCACGGCAATATTTTTCACGGTGGCGGGAAGTGATTTGATAAAATGTTCTACGGAGAATGGGCGATAGAGGCGGACATTCAACAAACCGACCTTCTCTCCTTTTTCGAGCAGGTATTCAACGGTCTCGTGGGCAGTCTCCCCGCCGGATCCCATCATCACGATCACGCGATCTGCATCGGGTGCGCCGACGTATTGGAACAATTTGTATTCCCGTCCGACGACTTTGGCAAACTTGTCCATGGCTTTCTGCACAATGCCCGGGACAGCATCATAATATAAATTTGCCGCTTCGCGTGCCTGAAAGAAGACGTCCGGATTCTGCGCAGAGCCGCGGAGAACAGGATGTTCGGGCGACAGTGCACGTTCCCGATGCTTCTGAACCAGTTCGTCGCTGATCATGGCTTTCATATCGGCATCGCTCAGCTGCTCGATCTTCATCACTTCGTGCGATGTGCGGAAACCGTCGAAGAAATGGATGAACGGAATGCGCGATTCCAGCGTGGAGGCGTACGCGATAAGTGCAAGGTCCATCGTTTCCTGCACGGAATTCGAGGCAATCATTCCCCATCCGCATTGACGTGTTGCCATAACGTCGCTATGGTCGCCGAAGATCGAAAGTGCATGTGTTGCCACAGTACGTGCGGCTATGTGAAAGACTGTCGGGGTTAACTCACCGGCAATCTTGAACATATTGGGGATCATCAACAGGAGGCCTTGTGATGCAGTGAACGTGCAGGAGAGGGCTCCCGCTTGAAGAGCGCCATGGACGGCTCCCGCGGCCCCCCCTTCGCTTTGCATTTCAACAACCTGTGGTATGGTGCCCCAGATATTTTTACGTCCCTGAGCAGACCATTCGTCTGCCCATTCACCCATATTGGAAGAAGGAGTAATAGGATAAATTGCTATGACTTCGTTAAGTTTATGAGCAACATAGGCCGCTGCCTCATTGCCGTCGATGGTGACTTTTAATCGTCCATTTTGTGAGTTTGCCATTGTATTATTCTCTTCTATTTATTCATTGATGAAAAATTCCACGGCCGTATATCTACGACAAGAATTGTTCCGTTCTGCGGAGTCAGATACCGGTTAAATTTGGCAAAAAAAGTCCGTAACTCCAAAGAGAATTCGCAGTTCTGCGAGATATGTCCGGCGGGTTTGCAGAAGTGGCAGATGGAAAGAATACCTACCTCATGAGGAGAAAATGAGAGCATAGAGTGAACTTGCGGTTTTCTCCAAAATCAAGTACCATTTTGCTACCTGATTCTCTTATCTCCTGCCTCATCATTCTACTTTAGAGAATCCGGGAAGAGCTATCATCTTCAAGAGCATGGAATCGATCGAGAAACAAACGGGTAGTTTGTTTTCTGTTTTGACGCAAGAAATGCGGCTGCGGAATTACTCTCCTAAAACCATGACTGTCCGGCTGAGATAATTCATAATTCCTGTAAAGCATTGTCAACATGAGTGATACAATCATTTTGAAGCGGTTTCGATTTCAATTCGGAAACACAGTGTGTGCTCAAGTGTTTTTAGAAATTGTTCAATAAAACTTCATCGGTACGGAATTTGTTTCATACGTCAACCGGACAGTTGTGTCCTAAAACCATTAAAGCATACAAAAGTTGTATTCGCAGTTATGCTCAGCGCATTGCGCCGAAGCATCCACGTGAAGCGAGCAATGCCGAAATCAGAAACTATCTCCTCTACCTTCTCACAGAAAAGAAGTCTCCGGCAAGTACGGTGAATCAAATTTTCAACGCATTACGGCTTTTGTATGTTGATCTTTATCATAAACCATTCGTTATCGGAAATCTCCCTCGTCCACAGAAGGAACAGAAGCTACCTGATGTGCTGAACGAAGAAGAAGTCTTAAGGATTTTCCGCTCTGTGGAGAACTTGAAACATAGGACCATGTTGATGCTGACCTATGCAAGCGGACTGCGCGTAAGTGAAATAGTAAAACTGCGAATTGAAGATCTCGATGGTGAACGAGGGCTCATCCATATTCGTGAAGTAAAAGGGAAGAAAGACCGCTATACATTATTGCCGGAATCAATGAAAGGTCTCTTGAATCAATACTGGAAGACTTACGAGCTTGGTAATTCTGGATGGTTATTCCAGGGTGCAAATCCCGGACAACATTTATCGGCACGCAGCATACAAGCCGTTCTTGAAAACGCAGTGGAAAAGAGCGGTATCAAGAAGTCGATTTCAATGCATACACTGCGTCACTCGTTTGCAACACATCTTTTAGAGCAAGTTACTGATCTACGGTATATCCAAGAACTGCTTGGTCACCAAAGTTCGAAGACAACAGAGATTTATACGCATGTAAGCAAACGAATTCTTGGAAAGATTAAAAGTCCTCTTGATCGCCTTGCAGATCAAGTGCTGATTTCAAGCGATAACAAAGAAATAAATCTATTAGATAAAAAATAAAAACGCAGTACCGCGTTTTTACAAACGTTAGGCGAAAACTGCGGCAATCCTAATACCAATAACCATATGGCCTTCCCCAGCAAGACTCAACAATATGTAATTGATTACGACGGTCCTCAACTAGTCGTTGTCGCCGCTCCAGGTACCGGCAAGACGTCCGCCATAGTAGCTCGTATGACCAGGCTTCTCAAAGAGAACCCAGATCGCGAGATCAGCTTTATCACATTCACGCGTGCCAGTCGCCGCGATACCGACAAGAAACTTCGACACGAGGTTGGAAACCAGGCTCTTGATGCAGCCACATTCGACTTTCCACGTATAAGCACACTTCATACCTACGCCAAGAGCATAGTGCACAAATACTCTGGTGTTGTTGGAAGAGATCCACATTTCAGTGTTCTCATTGAAGACCGCGCTGAACGAGACCTTGTACTCGCTGAGACTATGATAGATTTGGACATCAATCTCGATGTCGCCGCCCTCAAAAAGATCTTATCACATTATCGCAATACCGGTGTGTGGCCAACACAGACGTCTTTGCCCTCTAAGCTGCTCAAGGCGATCTTCGATAGCTTTTCTTCCTTGCTTGAGTTCTATAATACAATAGATATCGATGGTTTGGTGCCTACTGCTCTCGACATCCTCGCTGGCGGCCATGCGCAACTACCCGCGATCTTTCTTCAGGTAGATGAGTACCAGGATATGAATCCCGTTGACCAAGAACTCATTGATCTGATTAGTGCCAACAAGAATAGTCGGATTGTGGTGGTGGGAGACGATGCTCAGAGTATTTACAGCTTCCGTGATGCACGATATGTAGGTTTGAGAACGCTGTGGGAATCGCGCACGTGGGACTCTATCTCTTTCCCAGATTCTCACAGGTTACCTGCACACATCGTCAGGGCTTCTCACGCACTCATCAGCGGTCGAGGTTACTTGGGAGAAAATGTAACCATTCCTGCCGACGATGGACAGAAAATCTCGCTCCTGCAATGCACCACGAGCGACATGCAAATCGAGGTCACTTCGTCCTTCATCGCAGAATATCTTCAAAGCAAGAAAAACCGCAAGGGCGACCATCTGACCTATGGTGATTTCATGGTCCTTTGCCCCACGGGCACTCTCGTCTCCAAGACAGCAAACACTCTGCAGGCACAACTCAATATTCCCACAAAGCAACGCGAGAAAGCGACCATTCCCGATGACTACTGGAGGCTCTTGCTTCTCCTACGCATGTTCAAGTATCAGGATAGCCTAGCTCTGCGTCAATGGCTCGAGATAATTCAGTTCCATCCGAATGAGATCAAGACCTTGCGCCAGCAGGCTATGGAGGCAAAGACCACGCTATATGACTTCTGCTCGAAGGCCGGTCTTCCCAAACTCGACAAACTCTTTCGTGATTTGGCGCAGCTCAAAGTTTCCGAAGGCGACAGCGCTCAGTTCCAACGCGCTATTCTCGAATTCCCGGACTTGCTCGTGGATCAAAGTCTATTTCCAGATATTGGATTTGATGATGCCAGTATAGCCAACACGCCCGCAAGACTCCCTTCAATAATAAGGTCCATACATGAAAGATTTGGCCTGCTCGATGCTGATCCCAACATTCCTGACGATCCACGCGTTCTTGTGACTACACTTCACTCTGCCAAGGGTCTAGAGGCTGAGTTTGTCTTCATTCTCTGGCTCAATTCTGAATTCATGCCCTCCCCGGGCAGAGATGCGGAGGAGGAACGCAGAGTCCTCTATGTGGCCCTCACTCGAGCCAAACAGGATGTCACTTTGATTTTTCACGAAAAATTCAATGGGAAGAAACGAATTAAAGAGGATGCAATGTCACCTTTTCTGCGAGATATCTCTGAACACCTTAAGATCGCACGGATCACGAGGGCCGATTTCAGCTAGTAGGGTTGCCACAGCTTCGCCTAACACGCATAAAAATGAAACATAATTTATCGATATTAAAGTCTGACGTTTCGCTCTGTAGAACATTGCTTCGTGCGCGAGAATGGATTTGTCATAGCGCACTCAGCAACGTCATTTTTATGCAAAACGTTATACGCAATCGCTATGGGGTAAATTTTATAAATCAAAGGAGTTAACTGAATATTATGAAGGCAACCCAACTATATCAATATCTTGAGAAAGACTTTATCACTCCAGAAATGAGTGATGAATGGGCGCAGTACATGGATTCTGTTGCCGATTTTCTTAGTGAAAACTTTAAGAAAAGGTCTATGGGATTAGTTTGCGATTTCGCGACAGAAATCAATAAAGTATATACTGCTGTTTTTCCATCAAGAGAAGTCATGCAAAGAATTTTAGATGATGGAACTCAAGATGCAATGCTTTTTATTCATCACCCATCGATTTGGGATATTAGAAAAGCTCCAGAAGTTTTTCAGCAAATGAATAGAGATTTGTTGCAACAATTTAAAGATAGAAGAATCTCTATTTATAATCTTCACGTACCTTTAGATAATTTTGGAGAATATTCAACAAGTGTTACTTTAGCAAAAGCATTAGGAATTAAACCTGAAAAATCTTTTGCTCCTTATTTTGGTGCCTTAGCAGGTGTATTCGGAAAGACAGATTCAACAACAATTCAAGATTTAAGAAAAAGATTTCAAGAAGCTGTTGAACATGAAATCAGTTTATACAATTACGGAGATAACGAAATCAAAAATAGAACTGTTGCTGTTGTAGCAGGGGGTGGATTAGATGAAACAATCGAAGAAATCGCACAAAACAATGTAAATATTCTGATTACAGGCATCTCAGTAAAAAACGATCATTCTAAAAAGGCACATGAATTTGCTGAAAAACATAGAATAAATATTCTTGGCGGTACTCATTATTCTACCGAAAGATTTGCTTGTATATCGATGGTTGATTATTTTAAGAAAATTGGGTTGCCTTCTGAGTTTATTGAAGATAAACCCGTAATGGAAGATATGTAAAATTTGCCCCCTCGCGACTTTCTCGCTTATGCTCGAACCGCACTGCGCTCTCCTCCTTTCAGTCGTCGGGGCGTATTACAGCGGATATGAGGTTCGCCCCTCAGCTCGGGGCTCACCCAAATTGCTCCCGTTGGTCGCAACTTCTCATATCCACAAACGTTAGCTGAAACCACCACCACTAGAAAGGGAACAATCATGGAAAAGCCTCAAAGGATGCCGCAGATCTACGGTTACTTGGTATGCTTAGTTGCCGTTATCACCGTCCTTATCTGTGCGTCGACACTCATCTATGCGATCATCGACCTTGGTGATCCAATACATACCGGGTGGACACCGCCTGAGGCGCCAAGTCTCGCCTCCTTTGATAATTACAAAATGGATATTCTCAAATCAGTTCCCAAAGAAGGTGAGGCAGCAAAAACAGCATACATTCCTGACGATCAGACTTTGCGCGCAATGTATGAGGCGGCAAAGAACGATAAGATTCAGAGGGCACGACACGAATCGAATCGCACGGTCGTAATAGACAGCATACTTATCGTGATATGTATCGTGCTCTTTGTAACCCACTGGAGATGGATGCGGAAGTTCTTAAAAGCTGAGGTGTAGGTATCTTGATGCAATGGAAATACTAAAAACGAACCTGAACACGGAATACGAGCGTGCCGGATCGTCGATGATTATCTGAGCAGGTTCCTGAACAGGTTGGAACTCGTGTGGCAAAACAACGAACGCATAACAGCACAAACCACGACACTATCTTATTCTGATATGCAATGTTGAAGCGCAGTTCAAAATCAGTTGTGCTCGTTCCATGCCACGCTCATTTGATAGAAAAGCGTGGAGTGCGGCACGGCATTGCTACTGCACACGTTATACGCCAGGCGTCAAAGCGAGTATTCAGATAGTGTCCTATCACATACGGAAATTTGAAGCATGATCCTCGTTGCAGTAACAGGGCCGATCGGCTCCGGAAAGACAACCCTCCTTACACTCCTTGCAGAATGGGCGAAGGAGAAACAGAAGCCGGTCGATGGTTTTCTTGCTGTTGCCCGCAAGCGTGGAAACACATACCGTGGTGCAGTCACTTATGTTCTCCGGTGGATTTCTTCAGGCAGGGAATTGATCTTCGCGGAGCGCGACGACTTCCGTTATCCTCCATATCGATTCAACAAGGAAGCAATCGAGGAGGCGGAGGGCTGGGCACGGGAACTCGCACTGAAATCTCAACTATCGCTGCTCATCCTGGATGAATTCGGGCCACTTGAAGCCCAAGGCTCCGGACATATGCGCTACTGGCAAATCCTACGGGCGGCAAATCCGGAAGTTGTCGCCATTTCAGTTCGGGACACTCTTGTAGAGAAGATTCAGTCGCGTCTGGGACTTCCCTTCGACATAATAATTGATGCCACGTCACCGAAAGCGTTGCACCGGCTTCGGGCTGTTGTCGATCAGCATTCTGATTGGGTCCGTGCGGGTCAGTTTGGGGCGACGGCGGGAGGATTTGAAGCAACCGTCGGCTCCACGCTACATGGCGCGAATGTCCCGATGCGAGGGCTCTTCCTGTCGACCGTTCAATCGCTTCTCATGATGTATGCCGGTGATCGAATGAGAGTCCGGAGCCGGGTGGTATGGGTGCCGTTTATTTCGGCCGGGTTGAAAGCTCTCTCGCCCTCTGGATCCCGGCTTCGTCCAATGCTTGCAATATCCATTCAAGGAATTCTCTTTAACCTCGCAACAAGTGTCTTGGGCTGGAACGTCGGTGGAATATTCATTGGTGGATGGCTCGTCGGTGCATGGGCAGCTTCTCAGGGGATACTCCTTCAGTATCTGTTCATCGGTGCGGGCTACTTCCAGGCAATCGATACGGTCATTCGCTGGTTGGTCGAGCGATTGCAGATGACTCTACCGGGTGTAACGATTTTGATTCTGCTCTGGATTTCGTTTTGGGGCATCATCTCAGCAGTTGTTACCCTCTATGCTTGGTTGCGCCGCCACAATCTCCCCAACCGCCTCAGCGTCCTTTTATCAAAAGGAACACAAGGAATGGTGTGGAATGTAGCTAAACCGACGTTCACCTCAGCCATTCGACATGGTGCACATGATCTTGTGCGGCCTTTCTTTTGGGTGCCGGTTCTCATCGTCGCAACAATAGTTTTAACTGCTGGATCGTCGTGGGAAGGAGTGATGTGGATAGCTGTTCGAGCGGTTAGTGTCGGTTGGGTTTTCTTTTCAGCTGTCCGCATGATCGATCCACTAACACTAGTTAGGTGGTTTAAGCGAAAAGGATTGTGGGGCCCTGCCCTGGCTTTCAGCAGAGCATTCCGTCGTCAGTCAGATAAAATCCCCTCTGAAAAGGAGAATCATGTCGAATCCTAGGATAATCATCCAGCGCCCGGCGTATAACACGCCGCACCACGTCGCTCCGTCATTTGAAAAAGATTAAAGTCGTCGCTCAACCCCGTCTCGCCACAAAAACATTGATCATTAATAGTGGCGAGACGAGACTGCATGTTACCTAAACGTTAGGCGCCATTGTTTTGCTACTTATTCTTTAGTTCTGTGAAGGAGCACCAATATGAATACTTATCGTTTTATCTCGGTCATCATTCTTGCTTCTTTATTGAGTGGTTTTACTGGGTGCCAGAAGCAACAGCCTCAAACTCTTGAGGAAGTACTGATGCTTTATGGTCAGAACAAACTCGAACAGGCACTTCCATTATTTAAATATCTCGTCGCTCATGATATCGACAATCCCGAGAAGTGCGTATGGCTTGCAGAAACATACCGGCGATTGGGCAAAAAAGAAGAAGCGATGAAGACGGCCAGACGTGCACTTGTGCTAGATCCGCGCAGCAGCTTTGCTCATACAATTATTGCCGAGGCATCGAATCCTGTCGTAGGCGAGTGGCCTCAGGCAAACTCGGACACTACCTGGGTCCATCTCATGAAGGCAATTGAATGCGATTCGACCGACGGACATCCGTGGCTTCTCATTTTCGGTGAAGCGATGCACCGCGGAGAGCCTGAGATGATGCGGCGATCTTTGCGGTCACTCGTGGGGTCTGGATTCTTGACAAAAGCAGCACTCTCCTATGGACGCTGGATGCTGCGTGCACTTCCAAATAATGCGATACTCCTCACCAATGGAGATATGGATACCTATCCCCCTTGCGCAGTGCAGGAAGTTGAAGGCTTCCGAAAAGATGTCGTCATCGTCAACAGGGGTACCCTTGAAACAAAATGGCACGCGCGGTTCCTACGCGACTATGCTGGAGTTTCACTGCCTGTTGACGACGCGTGGCTGGAGCAATTCAAAGCTTGCAGGGATTCTCAGGGCAATCTGGTTACACTTTCTGACGAGATTTTTCGCAAATGGATTGAACAAAAATCCAAGGGATCCTTCCATCGTCCGATCGCTGTTGCTGTGACTGTGGAGGAGCGATACTGGCCCGAAATTAAGAATAACATGCGTTTCGCAGGAGCATTTCTCCAATGGCAAGATACTACTGTTGCCAAGACAGTTGACACAGCTTCAATGCTGAAGAGTCTCGAGGACGTGAGTCCAGACAGTTTCACCGGCCCTTGGGTAAGTGAAAGGGATAGGAGTCCGATTCGAAGAATGTATACTAAGAACCTTGTTCGAAACGTTACCGAAGCTGCAATTATGTGCAGCGAATTCTTCTTACGATCAAAACAGGTTTCGGAAGCAAATCGCTGGGCTAATTGGGCAGATGAACTTGATAGGAATGCAGAATTAGGTCCGGTATTTACCGAAAGAATCGCTCAACTCAAGGAAGGCATCGCGAAGGCAACACGGTAGAAGAGCGACCACGCTCAGACAGGCAAAACAACGAACGCATAACAGCAACAAAAATGTAAAATGAACCATAGCTTCGCTCACAAACAATTAGTGGTTGAGTGACAAATAAAAAGGTACCACCCTTTTAGCGGTAAAATTGTTATACTTGTTCACAACTGTCCGGTTGACGTATGAAACAAATTCCGTACCGATGAAGTTTTATTGAACAATTTCTAAAAACACTTGAGCACACACTGTGTTTCCGAATTGAAATCGAAACCGCTTCAAAATGATTGTATCACTCATGTTGACAATGCTTTACAGGAATTATGAATTATCTCAGCCGGACAGTCATGATACTTGTTCATTGACATAATAGCTATTCATAAAGAACTATCTCTCAAAGAGAAT
>CAZYYD010000009.1:0-99962 GCA_964651225.1 uncultured Ignavibacteriaceae bacterium | reverse complement strand
TCTTCACTTTTTGTGAGTGATTTTACCCACTCAAAAAGGAGAAGACCCAAAAAAAACATACCGTAACAACGATCGTTTTGCAATACCTCTCTGATTTGCTCCGCGAAGCGACCCGCTTTAAGAGACCCGCCTGCCTGCTTCACAAGGCGAGCAGGATAGGCAGGAAGTACCTTTCCGATCGCTTATAGCGGTCGGAAAGGTACGGCACTAAACATCACTTCATCAGCAATAATTTCCTTACCTGCGTTTGACTTCCGCTTTCCAATTGATAGAAATATATGCCGGAGCAAAACCGTGATGCGTCGAATGCTACCTGATGCACTACACCTGCCTTCAATTCCTCCTTCACCAGCGTTGCCACCTCACGTCCGAGTACGTCATATATCTTCAGCGTTGTCAGTCCATCCTCGGCGAGTGTAAACTCAATCGTCGTTGCGGGGTTGAAGGGATTAGGATAGTTCTGCGAAAGCGAAAATACTTTCAGTACTCCGCCGATTTCCACCTCAACGCTCTGGGAGTACTTGAACAAGCCGTCCACATCCACCTGCTTGAGACGGTATGCATAACGGCCAGCGGGGAGTTTTGAGTCTGTGAAACTGTATTCCTTCGGTGAGTTGCTTGTGCCGGACCCTGAGACGAAGCCGATTTTCTTCCAACTCGTCACTCGTAACTCGTCACTCGTTACTGATCTTCTCTCCACTTCAAACCCATAATTGTCCACTTCTGTTGCTGTTCTCCAGTTCAATAGTGCATCGCAGCAATTTATCACCGCTGTAAAAGACGTAAGCTGAACAGGTAATGGACTGGAAGTGTTTTCATCGGCTCCCATATAGGGATGATCAATACTTCTTGTCTCCCCATCATAGTCTGTCGTAATACCTGCGAGAGGAGTCCCCTCAAGATCATAATCACCTATAGAACCTTCGCTGAGGTGGAGATCTGTTGATGAGGCAAAGGTTACTGCTTTCGATTGTGAATGCGCATCCTGACCGGTGGCAATGTTCCACGCTGATATTGTTGTGTAGTTCGTTGTTCCACTGTCGTCTGTGGCGATATATCCGTCGGTTCCATTGGCATATAATACATTGTTATCTGATATCAATGCTGCATTGGCTGATTTACGAAGTGCATAATGCTTGCCTGATGCAGACCCGCTGTTGGAACGTTCATTCAGAAGAATATTATTCTTTGAGGTTATTGCGTCTAATACATGATACACATTGACAGCTGCTGAAGCAGCGGCACCAGTACTCGGCGAACCGCCGATAAGGATAGAGTTATAATATATCCAGCATGAATCACCGCCCTCCTGAATACCATAGATCCGGATATTGTTCGTATTACTGGTGTTCATGAGTGATATCATGTTATTCACCATTTGCCAGGAACCCTTATTACTGAAGGTGCGCACGCCGATGATACTCGGTAAGATAGTCCCTCCTGTGGAAAGATTGGAGAAATTATAAATATGATTCTGGCGGATTGTTCCTGAAGTATTTGTCGATGCATCAATTCCGATTGCAATAAGAGCGGGGTAAGCAGTGCCCGAGCTGGTGCAGCTCAGATCGTAGATGGTATTATTCTCAATCGTCTGGCCTGCCGTATTTGCGATCGTGTAAATTCCCATGAGCGCGGCGTTCGCGCTTGCGTATGTGTATCCATCGATATTAAACTGTTTGGTAGAGGCCGTAGAAAGATGATGGATCGTATTTCCGATTACAGTGGATAATTGACCCGTGATACCACGTAAAAGAGTATTATTGTCGGTTCCTGTAGAAGTGATATGAGCAATGAGATTATTCGCTGCGGTAATTGTGCCTGCATTGATAAAGATAGCGGCATTCGTCTGCCCGGCAAGCTGTATGCTGTTGCTTGTACTCGCATCTCCGATGGTATTACCTGTGCCTGTGGTAGCGGTACCGCCATTGAAATACATACCGTAGAAGTCTGATGAAGCGTCCGAGACCTCAATATTTTGAATTGTATTTCCCTGCAGAGTCGTTGAAGTTCCGGAAGCTTGTGCCAGATAAATTCCGTAAAAATCGTTACCGGTCGTCCATGCTGACCCGCCGCAAGCAATTGCCTGTCCTCCGATGTAATTGTTATTTATCGAATATCCGTTTCCATCAGCCATCCATACAACACGAATTTGTGAACTCCCTGCTAAACCGGAAAAGAAATTATTGCCGCTGATCGTCCATCCGGTACTGTATTGATAAAGATAGACTCCGGCTTGACCGATATTGAAGATGTCGCAGTTCTGAATAAAATTATTGCTGTTTTCTTTTCCGCTGGTTCCATTGGAATAAATTGCACAGGAAGGAATGCCTGTGACATCGCTCCTATCACGTATGGAGCAGTACGCAATGGTGTTATTGTCATTCCCTGCTGCTCCGGTCGTCGATGCGAAATAGACGGTCCCTTCAAGAATATTTTGACTTTCCAACTGTAAATATTGAAGTGTGTTCTGTGTTGCATCGTTGATAAATTGGATTGACCATCCAGCCGATGAAGTCGCCGTGTTGCGGATGAGCCAACTTAGGATGCTTCCCGAACCGCCGGCTCTGCCATCGAGCGTAAGACGGTCAACACCGTTAAGATTGATCAAAGGATTGCCCGTCACAGAACCGGAGGTTGTCCGCAGCGAGACTCCGCTTGCAGGTCTTATGGTCACATTCCAATTCCCGCCGCTCGTCGTGAAGAGGGTAAATATTATGGGAAATGTTTCGCCGGTCGTTCCATCGTAGTCGTTCATCAGTTCAAAGATGACGTTGCCTGTGACCGTGTCTGAACTCAATACAGAAGCGACTGCCGTGAGGTTGGTATAAGTGCGTGAAGATCCGACCTCATAGGTTCCTCCTGCCAGCGTTTGGCTTTGAGCTAAATTCCATAATGGAAGAAGTAGAACAAGTAAAAAACCTTTGGAACCAATGGACCATTTCATATTATCCTCCTCCAAGAAATTTCATCTTTCTTTTTATGACATGAGAGACCAATTGCTCTTTTTCCTTCCCCTGCAGAATCGTTATCTTGCCGCTATAACCTTACACGCTTTTAGCCGCTCTTTATTTGAGCAATACCAATTTCTCCGTTTTGATAAAAGAACCAGCCTGGATTCTGTAGAAGTACACACCGCCAGATAAGTTTCCGGCATTCCAATGTCTTGAGTGATATCCAGCGGCTAACTCCTCTGAAACAAGTGTCGCAACTTCCCTTCCCATTAGATCGAACACCTGCAGCGACACGAACGTTTGCGACGGAAGTCCAAATGTAATTTTCGTCGAAGGATTGAAGGGATTGGGATAGTTTTGCAGGAGTTTGAATTCCGTGGGAATATCCTTCATATCGCGAGGTACGGAGAGTATAGGGATTCCTGTTCCGCTAAGATTAAGCCAGGAATTTGATGCGTTACTGGTCCACCGCATTTTACCTATGAAACTCCCGCCAGAATTTGGTACAAATCTTAGAGCAACAATTAGACTATCCCCGGGGGGAAGTGTAGCCGGGAGAACGGGTGGATTGAGTATCACGTACACAGAAGTATCTGAATAAAGAGTGGTGAGGATTAAATCGCCGTCACCGAGATTATACATCGTTGCACTGCTGTCTTTGGATTCTCCAACCAGGACACTTCCAAAAATAAGTGTTATCGATGGCACGACTAACATACTGGGGGCAGTCCCTTTACCCGAGAGGGAGACCGATGGATTACCGGCATCGCTGGTAATAGAGAGCGTTCCCGATTGGCTCCCCGTTGATGTCGGTGCAAATCTTATCGTTACATTCTGACTTCCACCTGCCGGAACGGTAAAGGGAAAACTCGCCGGGCTTACGACACTAAACAAAGCATTGCTTGAGCTGATATTCGTTATCGTGAGGGTCGAAGTACCGGGATTTGATATGACGACAACGCTGTCTACCGTTGAGTTCCTTAATACATTTCCGAAAGACAGGGATGATTTATCAATGGAAATAGCCGGGCCAAGTCCAAGAGTTTTCAGGATCGTTCCATATTCCCCAACGGCGACACCTGTATTGTGGTTTACAAACTGAACCGATTTTAACCAGTTCCTCGTATCTGTTGATTGCGGAGACCAATTTGTTCCACCGTCAACTGTTTTACGAACAGTACCATATGCACCGACAGCCCATCCGACATTCTCATCAAGAAAATAGATGGATGAAAGTGTATAGGGTGTTCCGCTTGTTTGTGTATTCCAGGTTGTTCCTCCGTCCGTTGTTGCCCGTATGGTTCCGCTGGCTCCGGCAACCCAACCGACAGTGTCATTAATAAAGAAAACGGAATACAATTCATATCCTGAGCTTGACTGAGTGGTCCAGTTGGTTCCGCCATTGGTTGTTTTTTTAATTGTGCCATATTGTCCAACTGCCCAGCCGAGATTCTCATCTCGCAAAAATACCGAGTAATATGTTGTTATAGCGCCCCCGAGACTTAGGGTAGACCAATTTGTTCCTCCATCTGTCGTTTTTCTGAAAACATTATTAATACCGCAAGCCCAGCCTACCTGGTCATTGGCAAAGAATACTCCGTAGAGGTTCGCTCCTACTCCGCTATTCTGACCAGTCCAGGTCACACCCTTGTTTGTCGTTCTCACAACTCCGCCTCCTTCTCCAACCGCCCATCCGACATCGCTATTGACAAAGCAGACAGAATAGAGAATTCCTGTCGCAGGACTGGTTTGACTTGTCCACGTCGATCCGGAATCGGTCGTTGCCAGAATAGTCCCGGCATCTCCAACCGCCCAGCCGTAATTTCCTACAGAGGCAACTGACCTCAGTGTGTTTTGGCTTCCGCTTGTTTGGGGATTCCAGGTTACGCCATCAGCGATCTTGAGAATTGTGCTGCCACCCACTATCCAACCTGTTGTAGTGCTGACAAAAGAAGCTGATTTCAAACTAAGGGTCGTTCCGCTCGTTTGCGAACTCCAGTCTATCCCGCCATTCGTCGTCATGAGCACCGTACCATTGTTTCCGGTTACCCATCCGACAGACTCGTTCACAAAACAGACCGAATATAAATGATCTGTTGTTCCACCCGAGAGAACCGGATTGAACCAGGTGGAGCCGCCATCCGTCGTTCTTCTCACTGTTCCATAAGTTCCGGCAGCAAATCCAGTAGAATCGTTTATGAAGCAGAGAGAGTAAAAGCTGTTTGAAGTGCCGCTTGTTTGAGTCGTCCAGGTGGAGCCGCCATTCGTTGTTTTCCGTATTAAACCCTGAGCACCAACCATCCATCCAACCGAATCATTAATAAAATAAACGGAAAGGAGATTGTATGTATTGGTGGCGAGTTGAGTCCATGTGGATCCTCCATTCGTCGTCTTGCGGATTGCTCCGCTGCTGCCTAAATCTCCCACAACGATCCACCCGATATTCTGATTGATGAAAAAGACATCCTGTATATCGACAGCGGTACCGCTTGTCTGGGCCAACCACGTTGCACCACCGTCGGTAGTTTTAATAAGAACCCCATTCTCGCCAACTGCCCAGCCTGTCATGGCATCAGAAAAACAGACAACATGGAGGTACTCGATTGTGCCTCCTGCATAGGCCTGGAAATTCCAATGTGTTCCGCCATCCGTGGTTTTCATAACTGTGCCGCCAGCTCCCACGACAATGACGGTGTCTTTATTAAATGCATGAACTCCTCCAAGTTGATTCCCCTGCGGGAGCGGGTTGGTCCAGAACCATCCTTCCTGACTGAGAGTGAGGGATGAGAGCAGAATGGTACTGATGGCAGAAGCAATGATCGCTTTCATCATAACCTCCTGTTGTTGATTCAAGAAGAAGTCGGTGTTTCTTTAAGTATCAACTCATACGCCTTACAGTAATACTTCGCACGCTGCAGAAAAACGACAACAGATCCGAAATCTTTACAGATACGATTGTATCAATTTCTGTCTATTTGAGAAACGAAGAATTACACAAAAAACCGGGTTTGAGGGGGTGCGCGGAAGGCAAGGAAAGAGAAAAGTTTAACGTCGAGGATTTGACACTGTACCAGAGAAATAAAGGAATAATATTCAGGGTGCTGACGATCTTCATGAACGGTGAGAACAATCGGTATGGATGCAGAAATTTTCGGAGAGACGGGGATATGTTTATGCTGTGTCCAATAAACTTGAACACTCGGAGGCGGACCGGATCTGCATCGAGAAAAAAAAGAACCCTGGGTCCAAAAAAGGAAAAATGTAAAAATTCCGATATGACCGATCGTACCAACGAGGAGATAGTTGATGAGCACGCCTATACGGATACTATGGTTCACAGACTGGTTCATTGTTGAAGATTGCAGAAACAAAGTAATATTTTTGACATTGAAGCGCAAGTCTCTTAACGATGGAAAATCTGAGATGTGCGGGATATTCCACCCACTCAAGGGCATTCCTCCAGTTAGGAGTTTTTATCAGTTCAACATCGCATGACACCAATGAAACAACGATCCTGCAGGTCTTATTGTGGTTTGATGGATTGGACGAAGAGTTTCCTTATTTGAGAAGCACCATTTTTTTCCATTGCATGGTATTACCGCTGCGCAGGCAGATGAAATATATTCCGCTCGAAAATCCTTTCGCATTCCATGTCACCGAATACCATCCCGCCGGCTTCTCCTCATTCACCAATGTTGCCACTTCACGCCCCATGAGGTCGTAGACAACAAGCCGCACTAAACTCGAAACTGGCAACTCGTACCTGAGAATTGTTTCTGGGTTAAACGGATTAGGATAGTTCTGAGAGAGGATGAATTCGTCGGGAAGGAGTTCATGCGATGCAACATCGGCTACATCCGATGTCAGGGCGATTTTTATTGCATCTGCTCGCAGGACATCCCCCTGAACATTTGTTCCGACATTAGCGACTTTCACCTGAACGTCTGATCCGCTCTGCAAAACATACGTACCAATAATGACCCACGCTCCGCTGTTTTGGTTTTGATCGAGATATACAGAGTCGATAGTTATTCCGGATGCCGCGATGGTGTACAGGGCACTCTTTGAGGAGTTCACTGTTGTGGGGAGAATATAGGAAATAGCGTATACACCTGACTTCCGAAGAGTTGTCGTATACAGAGCATACGCACCGGGTGTAGGATTGACAAAGGTATATCTGCTGGAGGCACCATAGGCTTGAGCGACACTTGTACGCCAATCTCCATACTCACGATACCCCAGAGAATCGTCATTATCCGCGACTTCAAAATATCGCTCGACAGAAGCCGTAAAAGGGAGAGAGATCGATGGTCTGTAGAAATCATCGCAGGTGATACTCAATGTGTCTATCAGAGCGCCAAGTGTGGTACTTGTAAACTGCAGTGGAAGCGTTAACTCCTGCATCGGTTGGATAACCACAGGAAATGCCGCTGTCATAGTGATCGTTTTGGATAAAGAGGAGAGAGATAGGATTGAAACCTGCTGTGATCCATAATTTGCCAGGTGCAGGACAACCTTGAGAGTGTCTTCCTCTGCAATGGAGCCCACGTTGATTCGTTCATCCAACGTTCGAAGATCCTTTTCGCGGACGAGCGGCGAAAGTTTAAACACGTCTGCACAGACAATTTTTCCGGATTGTCCTGTTCCGGCAACCGACAACTCGACGGTGACTGTTTGCGTACTGTCTAAGGGCACTGTCCGCAGATAGATCCAGCGTCCTGTAGCAAGGGGAGCGGAAAAGAAGACCGAGTCAATGACCGTATTCCCCTGCCTCCAGAGAAAGAAGTAGTTTGCTGCAAGGTTTGTCACTTTCGGTATTTGAATAAACTGATGATAGAGACCGCTTTGATTCACCCGCGTTTCCCATTGAACAGTTACAGTGTCCGATGAAGAGAGCGTGGCAATGCGCGAATCTAATCCCCACGATTTTGAAGCTGAAGCAGACCATGCACCCTTCAATTCATGATAACCGGTGTCGCTGTTGTCGATGTACTGATCGTCCGGCTTTGACCATAAAATTTTTGTTGTGAGGTTGCCCAGAGAGTCCGTGACAGCGATTCCGATTTTTGCGATGAGCGTTTGAGGGAGAGGAACAGAAACATGCCACTGCTGCGGGGAGATTTGCTGACAGGAGAGGACGGAGTACTGTTCGTAGACATCCTTCAGTGCAACAAACGGCTGATTCTGAAAGATCGGCTCATCGGTTTGAATATCCAGGCTCATGGTACCGTTGGCATTTGTTTCTGCGACAGTAATGGCAGGTGGAGTGAGATCTGCAGTACCCATCCACCTCTGCATCGCCTCTACGGCGGTGGTGTAGCGAAATGGAATCGAGTATCTGCCTGCTGACACTTGAGCGACAGAATCAACGTGTTGAATATTTGTGAGGAAGTCTGTTTCCGGCAGGTGAGCCCAAATACACACTACCTGATCGATCCCGGCAGCCGCTTGTGCAAACACCGTATCCATGCGTGATTGAGTCATGTTTGCCATATAGATAGACCGTACATTCCATCCTTTGCCACCCCCCGGCAGCTGATAGTTTTGATCAGACGGGCGGAATGGAACAAATCGGCTGGGAGCTTTTGACCAATCAAATACATTGTCTATCGGTTCTGTGGTGTCAACCCGAACAGCTGGATAATCGTTATGCATGCTGAACGAAATGACCTGATTGAGATAGTGCTGCCAGTCGTTATCCATCGCATGCCAGCCGCTGCGGAACGATACCGGAAAGGTATTTTCCTCAAGTAAAAATTGTGCAAGGGTGTAATCAAAATCATCTCGGCATTCGGTAAATCGTTTTGCCTGGTTCCAGTACCATTTTCCATCCTGATTATAGTCGGTCCAGGCAAACGTATGATAATGCAGAGTCAATTCATCTCCCCATCTCTGGATCATATCTCCATGATATTTTTTCATAAGATACAGTGTCATCGTGTTGGGAACGGGGACATTCGTATTCACCGCATAGCGGAAAATATTGCCGGCCATCATCCACCAGGTCATTTTCAGAGGTGTGCCATATGAATCCACAAACTGCTGGCGGAAGGAGGGTTCCATGACCAGGTAGGCATTCCGCGATTGCAATGTGAAGAGGTCCAGAGTATAAGAACAGTGGAATTGAGCTACATCCATCCCATCCCAGAGAGCAGTATCCGATCCAATAACCAGATAGACTTTGCCACTGGAGATTGCCAGGGACGTAAGGAGGAAGAGAATCGTTGTGAGACGAAATGTCCGCACGTGATGAACGTTTCTTGGAAAAAAATATTGATTGAACTAATAATTCAACTTAGGAAGAAGGAAGAGGAATAGCAAGAGATGAAGAAGGAAGAAAATTCTTGGGGAAAAAATGAAAGTGGAAAAAGTGCGGATTATGTACGTCCTGTCATAATCGCTTTCCGTGCAACTCGGTCGACCAATTCAGGTGCAATGAGTTTTAACCAAAGACCAACCTTGCCCTTTGGAGTCATGACCACCTCTCGTTTTCTTTTTTCGACGGCGTTGAGAATCATCTCTGCGCACCGCTCGACCGGCATGACCTTACTCTCGTTGAGGTGGCTTTTTCCTACAGGGTTACCATCTATGCCCAATGCTCGCTCCCGCATTCCCGTCGCCACGAATCCGGGATAGATCATCGTAACGGATACTCCCGAACCGGCAAGTTCAACTCGTAAGGAATCAAAGAAACCGGCCATGGCATGTTTGCTTGCGGCGTACCCGCTCCGCGTTGGAACTCCGGTCTTGCCGGTAAGACTGGAAATACCGACGATTCTTCCCTTCGACTGCTTGAGATGGGAGAGAGCGTAATATGTGCAGTAAACGCTGCCGAGATAATTCACCTTCATGAGTTTTTCAAACAATCCGAGATCCTTGACATCTTCAAAGTTTCCGTACATGGTCAAGCCGGCATTGTTGATCAGGATATCAATTTGCTGGAACGCCTCAAGAGTTTTCTGAACGAGCAGCTCGCATTGATCCTGTTTGCTGACGTCTGTGGGAATTGTAAGAATGTTGCTTCCCAGCTTCTCGCATTCCTGCTTGAGGTCGGCAAGCCTTTTAATGTCACGGGCAGCGGTTGAGAGAAGAGCTCCTTGCTTCGCTAGCTGAAGAACCAGTTCTCGACCGATGCCGCTGGAAGCACCGGTAATGAGAACAACCTGATCTTTGAACGTGTGTGCGGCCATACGTCGTATGAATGTCGAGGACGCCCCGGGATTGATGTCTGAGACGATATCCAGTATGAACGTGGAAGGAAGAGAAAGGCTATGGCAAGAGAGGATCTAAAGGATCGTCCTCATGTAAATCTGGGTCGATTTCTTCCAGAGGTGTAATAGGTGTTCCATCGGGAGATATCAATGGTGCATCTTCGGATTTTCCTGCCTTCTTCTCGAGTTGGCGCTGCCGCTTCTCTTCCTGCTTCTTTTGCCGGGCGATTTCTTTTTTTCGCTTCTCGAACTTGTATGATGCTGGATTCTTACCCACGGTTCATCTCCTTGAAAGTCCATGAAATTACCACCGGCAAAGGTTCGGTGCCGGCCGTAAATGCAACATACTTATCTTTTTCTAAAAGTCAAATTACGAAACCCTCCGAAGACTCGCTCAGTTATATTTTCGAGGTATTAGGACGGTTCTAATCCTCTTATGTCCCTGCAGAATAATCGTCAATGTACTTTGCTTGTTCTTTCGTAAGCTTATCGATTTTATATCCCATTGTTGCAAGCTTCACGCCTGCAATTTTCTGATCCTGCGCTGCCGGGATATCATACACCTTGTTCTCCAAGCGCTTTCCTTTCTTATGGAGTTCTACAAGCCGGAGCTGAGACATAAACTGGTTGGCAAAGGACATATCCATAACTTCCGAGGGATGTCCTTCAGCGGCAGCAAGGTTCACGAGGCGTCCCTGGGCAAGCAGGTACACTCGATGACCGTTCTTTAAGGTATATTCCTCATTGTCTTTCCGGACTTCGCGCTTATTCTTTGCCAGTTTTTCGAGATCAGGGATATTAATTTCGCAGTCATAGTGCCCGGTGTTACAGACAATGGCGCCGTCTTTCATGGAATTGAAGTGCCGTTCAATGAGGACATCCTTGACTCCTGTTGCCGTGATAAAGATGTCGCCGACTTTTGCAGCGTCGTCCATTTTCATCACACGGTGGCCTTCCAGTGTCGCTTTGAGTGCCGCTGTCGGTTTCACTTCGGTGATGATCACGTTTGCGCCAAGACCTTTCGCACGTAAGGCAACGCCTTTCCCGCAATGACCGTAGCCAGCAACAACGATGTTCTTTCCGGCAAGAAGCACACTCGTGGCGCGGAGAATGCCGTCGAGCGTGGACTGTCCGGTTCCATACACGTTATCAAAATCCCACTTCGTCTCGGCATCGTTCACAGCGATGACGGGATAGTGAAGTGCGCCATCCTCCGCCATTGCGCGGAGGCGATGGACTCCGGTCGTTGTTTCCTCCGTGCCTCCGATGACGGTCGGGATCAATTCCTTATGTTTATTGTGCACTGTGAAAATGAGATCGGCACCGTCGTCCAATGTAAGCTGAGGTTTGAATTTCAGTGTTTCTTCGATGCACCAGTAAAACTCCTTGACATCCATGCCATGCCATGCAAAGATGCTGACGCCGTCAGCAGCCAGCGCCGCCGCCACATCATCCTGCGTGGAGAGCGGATTGCAGCCGCTCCAGCTGACTTCAGCCCCAGCTTCAACAAATGTTTTCACAAGCACCGCAGTTTCTTTTGTCACATGCAGGCATCCTGCAATCTTATATCCTTTAAAAGGCTTGGTCTTTCTGTACTTCGCCATGAGTTCCATCAGCACGGGCATACGGGATTCTGCCCATTCGATGCGTAATTTGCCGGCCTTTGCTAACGAGAGATCTTTCACTTTATACTTACCAGGTTTTTGATCCATAAGAGTTTGTTTTTCTTCAATTGAAAAATGATTGTTCATTCCGTTATTTTACTTGACTGCTTTTTTCAGTGTCTTCACGAGATCCAGTCTTTCCCACGTGAATTCTTTTTCGCTCCGGCCAAAATGACCATACGATGCGGTTTTCCGGTAGATCGGACGCCGCAGATCGAGTCGTTTGATGATGCCGCGCGGTGTGAGATCGATTTCTTTCATAATAAAATCGGAAAGCTGCGCGTCAGGAATAACGCCGGTTCCAAACGTCTTGATTTGAATTGAGACGGGATCAGCGACACCGATGGCATAAGCTATTTGTATCTCGCATTCTGTGGCAAGTTCAGCTGCGACAATATTCTTTGCCACGTGGCGAGCTGCATAGGCTGCGCTGCGGTCTACTTTCGTGGGATCTTTTCCAGAGAACGCGCCGCCGCCATGAGGCGCACGTCCGCCGTAGGTGTCAACAACAATCTTACGGCCTGTCAGACCGCTGTCACCATGAGGGCCGCCAATTTCAAATCTTCCGGTAGGATTCACGAAAAATCGTGTCTTCGCATCGAGCATTCCGGAGGGAATGACATTCCGTACAACCATCTCGATAACGTCTTCCTTGATTTTTTTCTGAGTCGCATCGGGATCATGCTGAGTCGAAACAACAACTGTATCGATGCGCGCCGGCTTCCCGTTATTGTCATATTCTACCGTTACCTGTGATTTTGAATCAGGGCGAAGGTACGGCATCAACATGGTCTGTTTCTTCCTTATTTCTGCTAGGCGAAGAACCAATTTATGAGCGTACATGATCGGAGCCGGCATGAACTCTGGTGTCTCGATGCAGGCATACCCGAACATCATACCCTGATCACCTGCACCTCCCGTATCGACACCCTGCGCGATATTCGGGGATTGCGAATGAATTGCGGAAAGCACGGAGCATGAATCGGCGTCGAATCCAACACCGGCTTTTGTGTAGCCAATATCACGGATGACGTTGCGAACGATTTCCTGAACTTCAATATATCCTTTGGTGGTGATTTCGCCCCCCACAAGAACCATTCCTGTGGTGACAAAGGTTTCACAGGCTACCCGCGACGTCTTATCCTGTTCGAGCAGTGCATCCAGCACGGCATCGGAAATCTGATCGCATACTTTATCGGGATGCCCTTCAGACACCGATTCCGAAGTAAATAGATTTCTCATTCGTTCTCCTTATAATGTATGAGTTTGATCAATACTCTCGTTGACCGTTGTGCAGATTAATTAAACTCCAGCTCAGAGGAATCGCCGATATTAATCCGTTTAAAATTTCCTCTGACAACAGCGTTATTGCCGATTATGGATTCATCGATAAGTGCATTTACCACGGTCGCTCCCTCACTCACGATAGAGTTGCGAATGATAGCGTTTTCCACGACGGCATCCTCTGCGATGGTGGCGTTTGGTCCGATGACTGCATAACTTACTTTTGCATGCGGGGAAATAAATGCCGGCGGTTGAATGACGACATTCTTCAACGGCTTCGGTGCCGGTTGACGTTCGAGAAGATGCCGGTTCGTAGACAGAAGGGTTTCCGGTTTCCCGCAGTCAAACCATCCTTCGACGGGGAATGTTGCCATCTGTTCGCCCCGTTCGATCATCAGTTGAAGAGCATCGGTCAATTGGAATTCATTTTTCGTGCGCGTATTACTTTTAATCATTTCCTTCAAACAATCCACGAGGAGTTGCGGTTGTGTGATATAATAGAGTCCAACGATTGCAAGATTGCTTTTAGGGATTTCCGGTTTTTCTATCAGATGTGTGATTATTCCATCGACTGTTTCCGCTACACCAAACCGCCGCGGATCGTCCACGTGTTTTACTCCAAGCTGTGTTTGGTTTTTCTCGATCATCGACTTCAGATCGACATCAAAGATCGTATCGCCCAGAATAATCAGGATCGGGCTGCGAGAAAAAGTATGACGCGAGATATAAATAGCATGACCTAATCCAAGGCGCTCTTCCTGTTCCACGAAATCCACCTTGATCTTATAGTGGTCGAGCACGTAGTCTTTGATCATCTCGCCAAGATAACCAATAACGATGGTCGCTTCATCGAAACCCGCTTCAACAACTTTATCAAGAATGTGGCCGATGATTGGTTTGCCGGCGACATTGATCAGTACTTTTGGCACAGTGTAGGTATGCGGACGAAGCCGGCTTCCGACACCTGCGACAGGAATGATTGCTCGCATAATTTTTTCCCCAGTTTTTTAAATGAATTTCTTAAAAATACGCAAGAATTCAATCACAAACAAACAATCCTCCAGCCTTTGGGAAATAATCGTTCATTCCCAGCATTGAATATTTCTCTGATTATCACTACACTAACAACACGAAAATTGGGTATATGCCCCACTATTGAAAAAAAATCGATTTCACATCTGATGTCCTAAAAAATGGAGACGAGACTCTTATGAGTATCAGCAAACTTGCAGCATCTATTGCCGAGTCACCCACACTCAAGCTGAACGAAGCTGCAGCCAAGCTCCGTGATCGCGGCGAAGCGGTCGTTCATCTTGGCGCCGGTGAACCAAAGAACAAAGCACCGATTAATGCCATTCTCAGTGCGGCAGCCAAACTGAGTTCGGGGGATATTAAATACACGCCGACTGACGGTATTGGCTCGTTGAAGAAAGCCATCGTACGTTACACAGAAGAAAATTATGACCGGATGGTCAACACCGATAATGTCATTGTCTCGCAGGGCGCAAAATCAGCATTGTTTAGCCTGCTCTATACGCTGATCAATCCACAGGACGAAGTGATTGTCTTTGCGCCATACTGGGTAAGCTATCCGGAGATGATCCGCATGGTATATGGAGTGCCGGTGATTGTCAAACCGGGGGATGGCCGTTTCGTGCCAACGATGGAAGACCTGCAGGATGCAGTCAGTTCCTATACAAAAATGATTATTGTTAACAGTCCCAACAATCCGTCGGGTGCGATTTATCCTGAGGTGTTCATCTCGGCGCTGGTAGAGTTCTGTGAGAATAAAGGGATTTACCTGGTCATGGACGACATCTACCATAAGCTGGTGTTTGATGGGAAAAAGCCTTCTATCGCTTACAAATTTACAAAAAACGATATCGAATCGACAAAGATTATTACGATCAATGGTATCTCAAAGTTGTACGGCATGACCGGATTTCGGATCGGATGGGCGGTGGCAAGCAAGAAAATTATAGAAGTGATGACGAACGTGCAGGGGCAAATCTCGACGTGCACGTCCATTCTCCTGCAGGCAGCAGCAGAGGGGGCGCTCACAGGACTTCAAAGCGCCGTGGAAAATCTGCGCCTCACGCTCGAAAACAACCGCAACGTGATGGTGCAGGAATTGAATTCGGTAAATGGAATCAAGCTGGTTCCACCGGAGGGAACATATTATTGTCTGCCGGATTTTCGTGCTTATAGCAACGATTCGATAGCGTTATCGGATTTCCTGCTGAAGAAAGCACTGGTTGTTACTGTGCCGGGACGCGAGTTCGGCATGGAAGGACATTTACGCTTGAGCTATGCGACAACAGTGAAGGATGTCAAGGTGGGAGTCGAGCGTATTAAATGGGCGCTTGACCCGAATTCACCCAACGAAATCTATATCGGCGAACGTAAACTTGTGCGAGACTGGCTATGAACAATATCCTGAATATTAAGACTCCCGCTGAAGGCGAAGCTTCAGCATTACAAGGTGATTATAGTATAGAAAACCACGGCCTTTCCAATCTCCGGATGGTCTATTGGAATTTACCGACAGAAGCGCTCTATGAGGAAATTATTTTCCGCAAGGAAGCAAAGATATCCACCCTGGGTCCCATTCTTGCCAATACGGGCAAGCATACGGCCCGCTCAGCCAACGACAAGTTTGTTGTGAGAGAAGCGAGCACAACCGACAATGTATGGTGGGGAGAATATAACCGGCCGGTTGACACAGATAAGTTCAACGGACTCTTCAACCGGATGCAGGGTTTTTTGCAGGGGCGCGATGTATTTGTGCAGGATTGTTTTGCCGGTGCTGATCCCAATTACCGGATGCCCATTCGCATTATTTCTGAGTTTGCATGGCATTCGCTGTTTGCACGAAACATGTTCATTCTCCCGACAACAGCTGATGAATACCGACGCCACGTACCCGAATTCACTATCATGGTGCTTCCTTCGTTCAAAGGAGTCCCCACGATCGATGGTACGGGTACCAATACCTTCATCGTGTTAAATTTCGAACAGCGGATGTGCATTATTGGCAACACCGCCTATGCGGGCGAGATTAAGAAGTCTGTCTTTACGATTCTCAATTATCTCCTGCCGCTGCAGGGAGTAATGTCGATGCATTGTTCTGCGAACGTCGGGACACAGAATGACTCGGCGATCTTCTTCGGATTATCCGGAACGGGCAAGACAACGCTCTCGGCCGATCCCAAGCGCGGGCTTATTGGCGACGATGAACATGGCTGGAGTGATGAGGGTGTCTTTAATTTCGAAGGGGGCTGCTATGCAAAAGTGATTCGTCTCTCGTCGTCGGCAGAACCTCAAATTTTTGCGACCACGCGGCGGTTTGGAACTATTCTGGAAAATGTTGTCTTCGATCCGGTGACACGCCACATCGATCTGGACGACGAATCGATCACCGAAAACACCCGGGCATCGTATCCACTGGAATATATCGATAATGCTCTGCCGGAAAAAATGGCGGGCCATCCCAAGAACATCGTCTTCCTGACGTGTGATGCATCGGGTGTTCTGCCTCCCATTGCAAAACTGACTCCGGAACAAGCGATGTATCAGTTCATCTCCGGGTATACTTCGAAGATCGCCGGAACAGAAGTTGGACTTGGCAAGGAACCGGAAATGACCTTCAGTACGTGTTTTGGCGCACCGTTCATGGTGCTTCGGCCCTCTTTTTATGCAGATCTTTTAAAAAGGAAGATCTTGAAGTATGGCGTCAATTGCTGGCTCCTGAACACCGGATGGATCGGCGGACCGTTCGGTGTGGGGAAACGAATCTCTATTAAATATACCCGTACATTACTGAATGCGGCTCTCGATAGTTCGCTGCTGAAAGTGAAGTACCGGAAAGATTCGGTCTTCGGGTTTGAGGTGCCTCTCACGTGTCCGGATATTCCTGACGGCATTCTTAATCCTGCCGATTCCTGGCCCAGTAAGGAAGCTCATGCCGATAAATATAAAAACCTTGCGGCACGGTTCGTTGAGAACTTCAAGAAATTTGAAGCCGATTGTCCGCCGGAGGTCATTAAAGCCGGACCGAAGGTTTGATGTAGAAGGGTGATCCCAGCTATTGTTAGCAGGTTCATCGAGGTGATAGAAATAGAACAGCCGCTTCATCGAAAGACGAAGCGGCTGTTTTACTTTATATAAACCTGAGGGCGGAGCTTCAACCGGACTTGTTCCATTGTTATGAGGGAGATCCTCTCCCGAATGGTAAGGGGGTCGGGAGTGTAACTCCCTCCCATCTTGGGGAGGCTTCGCTCCCAAGCCCCGCCATGAAGACGGCGAGTAAAAGAGCCTAGGAGCGAGGATTATACTTCGACAAGCTCAGTATACGGAGTGTAAAAGAGCTTGGGAACAAGGGTGAACTCAGTATGAAGCGGTATTAATCGCCCTTCCGTGCACCAAGCTGACGATCTGCCATCATCAGACTGACGGGAGTGTTGCCGGTCATCTCGAGCATGTTAATAATGTCCGAGGCATTTTTTTCTTCTTCTACCTGCTCTTTGATGAACCACTGTAGAAAATTCTGCGTCGCATAATCTTTTTCTTTCAGCGCTAATTCGTAGAGCTTGTGGATCAACGATGTGACCTTTTGCTCATGTTCCAGGACTTGATGAAACACATCGAGAGGTGTTTTGAACTTTGTAGCAGGCTGGGGGATTGCTTTCAGGGTCACTTTTCCGCCCCGCTCATAGACATACTTAAACAGTTTCATGGCATGCGTTGTCTCCTCATAATATTGGACACGCATCCAGTTCGCGAAACCGCCCAGATTTCCCCCTTCGAAATGTGCGGACATGGAAAGGTAAAGATAGGCAGATGCAAGTTCGAAATTGATCTGCTCATTGATAGCGTCTTGTAAAAATTTGCTCAGCATGGGGTTCTCCTTTTGTTTGTTCGATAATATAACGATGGCGGAACGAGATGGGTTCCGAATGACATTATGAGAATCTAATTGTAATCTTCATAAATCGAAAGTATATTCTAGAGAATTGTGAAAGGAAGCAGTAACTGATATGCCAACATATGATTATCGTTGTAAGTTGTGCGGTCACGAGTTTGAAGAGTTCCAGTCCATGTCTGCAGAACCGCTCATTATTTGTCCAAAATGTGCAGAACCTTCTCTCAAACGGCTCATGTCGAGCGGAATGGGGCTTGTATTTAAGGGAAGCGGGTTCTACCAGACAGACTATAAAAAGGCTTCTTCATCGTCAAGTTCGAACTCGTCCGGTCCAAAACCGGAATCAAAATCGGATTCTAAACCGGGAGCCAAACCGGAATCTAAGCCGGAAGCGAAATCGGAATCAAAATCATCGACCAAACCATCATCCAACTCGAAGAAGGAAGAATAAGGAATACAGAGAAGAAGTGAAATCTGACAGCTGTTTCGGTATCGGTTCTTACCACTTCCCGCCAACATCAAATCCAGCCCGTTGAAGAATGTGTGCTGCTTTTACAGCACTGCCGCGGTTTTCAAAAGAGAGCCGGAATGTTCCGCCGCGCCCTTCGCGCACTTTCAGTAATTCCATATCTTTAATATTGATACTTCGATCTGCCAATGACGATGTCAGACGCGCAAGCTCGCCGGATTTATCCTCGACGAACACGGAGAGATCCACTAAGGGCGAAAGAAAGCCTTTCATGGAACGGGGAATACGCGAACGCATTTTTTTTGATGTCTGGAATTCTGCGGCCAGCCGCGAAGGATGTGAACCGACAAGCTCAGCGGTTTTTTTCAGCTCTGTGATATAAAGGTCCAATGCTTTGCCAACTTCTTTCTTGTTTGCGGCAAGAATATCGCTCCACATCCCAAACGGACTGGAAGCAATCCGCGTCATATCCCGAAAACCGCCGGCAGAAAGTGCAAGATGAGCAGGAGCGTCGGGATGACGTTCCCCGACAGTATTCATGAGTGCAACAGCCGCAAGCTGCGGAAGATGGCTCACTGCCGCCATGACACTGTCATGCACTGCGGCATCCATGGTGACAATGCGCGCATCGAGAAGAGTAAAAAAATCTGCCAGGCGGCGTAAGGATTGTTTGTTTGCCGTTCGTGCCGGTGTAAGGATATAGATAGCATTCTGGAACAACAACGGATGCGCGGCATCGATACCGGAGAATTCTGCACCCGTCATCGGATGACCACCAATGAAATTGCCGCGAGGGAAAAGCTTCTGCGCCTGTTCAACAAGAGACCGTTTGACACTTCCCGTGTCTGTGATGACCGCATCCGGCGGTGCATATTGAGCGACCCGAGGTAAGAGTTTTGCAATACTTGAAACCGGAGCGGCGATAACGATAAGATCGGCAGAGCGAAGAGCATGTTCCAGAGACCGTTCTGCGTTATCGATCGCCTTCCGTTCTCGAGCTCTCCTGAGTACCCGTGGTGTATCGACTCCGGTAATATGAAGAGAGGGAAACCGATGCTTGATGGCGAGCGCGAGCGATCCGCCAATGAGACCGACACCAACGATGGTGATATGTTTAAAAGGAAGAGGATGCTTTGCGGTCATAGATCACACTTACGGAATAAAGCGATCGATAGCCTGGGCGATGATGCGGACTTCTTTCATCATCTGAGCAAATTGATCAGGATACAAAGACTGTGCACCATCGGACAATGCGTGATCCGGATCGTGATGTACTTCCACCATAATCCCGTCGGCTCCCGCGGCAACGGCAGCTCGCGCCATGGGAATTACTTTATCCCGTATCCCTATCCCATGAGATGGATCGGCAATAATAGGAAGATGGCTTTTTTTCTTCACGACAGGAATGGCGCTGATGTCCATCGTGTTGCGTGTCGAGGTTTCAAATGTTCGGATGCCGCGTTCGCAGAGAATGACCTGTTCATTTCCTCCGGAGAGAATATATTCGGCCGACATCAACCATTCCTCGATAGTGGCCGCAAGGCCACGCTTGAGCAAGACAGGTTTTGAAGCTTTGCCAAGATCCCTCAGGAAGTTGTAATTCTGCATATTCCGTGCGCCGATCTGCAATATATCCGCATACTTCTCGACAAGATCGATTTGACTCTTCTCCATCACCTCCGTGATGACTTTCAGTCCTTCTTGATCAGCTGCGGCGCGCAGGAGTTTGAGACCGTCTTCTCCCATTCCCTGGAACGAGTATGGTGACGTACGCGGTTTGAATGCACCGCCGCGTAAAATTTTCGCCCCGGATTCCTTCACGTACTTTGCGATCGTGAACACCTGCTCCTCTGTCTCCACCGAACAGGGACCTGCCATCACCACTACTTCTGATCCCCCGATCTTCACCCCGCCGATGTCGAAGACCGATCCCTCGCGTTTGAACGCATGACTCGCAAGTTTGAAGGGTTCGGTGACGCGCACGACTTCGGCTACACCGGCCATGAGTTCGATTTGCCGATGATCGAACTCCGGGTGTACGCCAATAGCACCCAGCACGGTGTGCTGCACGCCGGTCGACCGATGGACATCAAATCCGTGGTCGTGCAGAACGCGGATAATTTCTTCTATCTGTTTTTCAGCGGTACCAGCTTCAAGGACGACAACCATAGGGGCACTTGTTATTATTGAATAATGTGTGGAACAGGGGAATCCCTGCGGTGTTATTCGTATCTATCCAGTTTAAATTTTTCACCTAAATACAATTTTCTCGCTTCAGGATCGTCTGCAAGGAATTTTGCCGTACCCGATTTCAGAATCCTGCCTTCAAATAATAAGTATGAACGATCGGTAATAGAAAGCGTTTCATGGACATTATGGTCGGTAATGAGTACACCGATGTTCTTCTTCTTCAATTTGATGACGATTTGCATAATGTCCTCGACGGCAATCGGATCGATACCGGCAAACGGCTCATCCAGCAGAATGAATTTTGGATCCAGCGCCAGAGAACGTGCGATTTCCGTCCGCCGCCGTTCTCCGCCGGAAAGCATGTAACCCTTGCTATGAGAAAGATGCGTCAGTCCGAATTCTTCCATGAGATGTTGGCATTTTTCTTCCTGGGCTTTCCGCGTCAGCGAGGTAACCTGCAGGACAGACAGCAAATTATCCTGAACCGATAACCGCCGAAACACGGAGGCCTCTTGAGGCAGATATCCGATACCCAGCCGGGCCCGCCGATACATTGGCAGTTTCGTGATTTCACCGTTGTCCAGAAACACTCTACCGGCATTCGGGCGGACCATTCCAACGATCATATAAAATGTCGTTGTTTTACCTGCGCCGTTTGGTCCAAGCAGTCCAATGATCTCTCCCTGCTGGACCTGCACAGTGACATCATTAACAACAGTTCGTTTCTTATACCTTTTCACAAGGCCTTCCGATCGAAGTGCCAAACGGGAAGCCGCGGGTGTCTCGTCCGGCGTTCGTGCAACCACAATGACCGGGAGCGGAGTTTCCTTTCGCAGCCGCCGAAGAGGAGATGTGCGACGGAGAGTTTTCTTCGATTTTACTATCGCTTTGACTTTTCTATGTCGAACAGGTTTGTTGGTACGTTGTGTCATATTACTCGCTGAGAATGAATACGCCTTGTCTCTTTGGCCGATTTGCATACAATCTGAAACCGTCGAGGTTATATTCGGGTTCGCGGTTGGTGATCATTTTCTCCGGAAAATATTGTCCCTGTACACCGCCGACAATTTTAATCCGGTCTACCTCGCCATCGATGAAATCGATAAAAATGCGGTCACCGCTCGATTTATTCAGACCGTTCGGCTCGTTGTTGTCGTAGAGATAGTACAGACTTGTTGCGTTCTTCTGGACATCCACTTGTTTTAATTTATCTCCCTGAAAGTACATTGTCAACTCCCGGCCGGTCAACTGATTGTAGCGTCCGGGAAACGCTGTGTCCACGCGTGAGATGGTCATGGCATGGCGCTTCACCCAAAAACTTTGAAGTTTATTTTCTTTCATTCGAATTCTAATAGAATCTCCTGTGACTTGATTCCCATCGCTCCAGATAATCGGAGAGGTCTGCAAATCGATCAAATCGCGGTCGGGGAAAAATGTCGCTTTTCCGCATCGCGCGGACATATCCTCTTTCACCATTTGCACATTGTCGGTTGCTATAAATCGATCGATCGTATCTTGAAAAGACTGCATCATGCGGCTCACAACAACCATTGTATCGATCGTTCCACCCGCCGTGGTATCGATTTTCACCAACCGCGGGTGTTTCAGGACGAGCGTATATTTTCTCTCTTCGATATGGACGAGCGAATCGCCGTAGATGTGGAGTACATTAACGAGATCCAGCACGTGAACGGCACCCGTCGCGACTGAGCGTGTCTCTGCTTCGAAATAGTGCATCTCATCGCTGGTAATGATGGATGAGGTATCGATGAGAACGACGTTCTCGATAAAATGCGATCGTTTTTCATCTACATAGTACTCACCATGTGTCGCCGTCAGGACTGTTTTGCCGCGCTCCAGCCGAACGCCGTTTTTGCCCTCCATCATTCTGCGATCGCCGTAGTAGATACCTTCCTTGGAAAGGATGACCACACTATCGCGGACAACCTTCACATTGCCGAATAATTCCATTTTATTCTGCATCATGAAGCGAAGAGCCCGATCGCACCATACCTTGACGAGTCCGCCTTCAGCCGCCATTTGGACAAAATGTACTTTTCCGATGAGCTCGCGCACTTCCTCATTGTTGATGGTCTTTCCTTTGAGTTCGTCAGCATGCCGGAGCTCGATAATCTTGCTCTGCTGCGCAACAACTGTCTGCAGAAGGAGAGTAACGACGGCACTGGTGAGATATGACAGATGCGGTCGCATACTAGTCTGTTTGAGTCTGTCCGGTGACGCGGAAGATTCTATAATTTTTTAAACTTTGATCGGATTCAAAACCACGGCCCTGCAGTTTTTCTTTTTTCGTTGTGATTTCCACAAAGTCGGGTGTGTGAATCAATGCGCGCTGGTTATTCCAGAACAGCTGTTCAGTTGTCATGCGGGATGAATCACTGGAAACCACGATGACATGTTTCCGGGCTTCAAGGTTGTTCGTCGCTTCGTCCACACTTCCTTCTTCGCTGGTCAGCACGGATGTCTGGATCCCTTTTTTATCGAAGAACCGCACCCGGACACCCTGGCTCATTTGTGTCTGACGGCTCATTTCAAAAACACGAATGTAACCGGCAAGAATAATAGCACTGACATGGCCGGAATCTGAAACAACGATCGTACTATTCCAACTTTCCTGCTGAGGGAGTGACCCGCTGTCCATGGTCGAAAGGACGGAAGGCTGGATCTTTTCTCCGCAGCCGATGACCATGAACAAAACGCAGAAGACGACACACATGAGAATAAAAAATCTCATGTCGAGGAATCTCCACCGAGTCCCGCCTCTACCAAATCGTGGAGATGTAAGATCCCAACAGGATGATGATCATGATCGACGACGATCAATTGTGTGATTTTGTATGATTCCATCACTTTCAATGCCTGAGCTGCAAGGATATCCTGATAGATCGTCTTTGGATTTTTTGTCATGACTTGGACTGCGGTAAGGTTCGCAATTTGAGTGGTGCGCTGAAGAAGTCGACGGAGGTCACCATCTGTCAGAATACCGCGAAGAACACCGGCGTTATCCACAACGCACGTTGCGCCCAAGCGTTTGGAGCTGATCTCGACAATGGCATCGGAGAGCGACACGTTTTCTTTTACGAGAGGAATGTCTTTCCCTGTGATCATCATGGCTTCGACCTTCAGGAGCAATTGTTTGCCAAGGCTTCCGCCGGGATGAAACATCGCAAAATCCTCTTTTGTAAAATTACGTTTTTGCAGGAGGGTGATCGCGAGTGCATCGCCCATGACAAGGGCAGCAGTTGTGGAGGAGGTCGGCGCAAGGTCGTACGGACATGCTTCCTCTTTGACGCTGATATCGAGGATGATATCGCTCTGTTTGCTCAGCAGTGAATTCAAGTTGCCAACCATGGCAATAATCTTCACTCCGAGATGATGAAAGCGGGGAAGGAGCTGGCGCAGTTCTGCGGTATCACCGCTTTTTGAAATACATATGACGACATCATCGGGTGTGACCATTCCTAGGTCACCATGCACTGCATCAGAAGGATGCATGAATGCTGACGGCGTGCCTGTGGAATTCATAGTCGCAGCGATCTTTCGGGCAATAATGCCGGACTTCCCCATGCCTGTAATAACAACTCGTCCTTTGGCGTGGAAGATGAGATCTATGGCCGCAGCAAAATGTTCGTCGATATGGGATTCGAGGGCTGTGATCGCTTCCGCTTCAATGCGGATGATCTCTTTTCCCTTGTTGATGGTGGCATTTGAGGTCATACAGTTTCTCTCGTTACTTCTGATATCGAAGAATCAAATCGATTACTTCCCGTACAGCTCCATGACCGCCCGCACGGGAACAAACATAGTGAACTCTTTTTTTTACAGCGGGGACTGCATCTGCCGGAGTTGCCGAAAATCCTGCCCGCTCTAAAACGGGAAGATCAAATTCGTCATCTCCAATATAAGCAATCATTCGGTCGGTAAGATTCAGTTTCTTTTTGATCGATTCATACACTTCTAGTTTATTATCAAGGTTTTGGTATACTTCCGAAATCCCTAATTCTTCGGCACGGCGCGTAACAATGTGCGAGACGCGCCCGGTGATGATACCGACTTTGATACCGGTACGCTGTATCTTGACAATACCGTACCCATCCTGAATGTTGAATTTTTTGAACTCGTCTCCCATATTAGAATAATAAATTCCTCCGTCTGTCATCACACCATCAACATCGAGGAGAAGGAGTTGAATGTTGCGAAGAAGGGATCCAGGTGGATGTTTTCTTGGCATGATGATTGGTTTTAGAGGTTTCTGACGAAGTTGTCAATGGTCTGCACCTGCTTGACAAGGTCTTCCAATAAATCCAGCTTCAATTGACTGGCGGCATCGCTTAAAGCTTTCGCGGGATTCGGATGCGTCTCGATAAAAAGAGCATCGCATCCTGCAGCAACACCCGCACGAGCGATCGGGAAGATAAATTCCGGCTGACCGCCGCTTTGGTTCTTTTCGCCTCCCGGTAATTGCACCGAATGCGTTGCATCCAGCACCACAGGGTATCCGGACGCCCGCATGATCGGTAGAGAGCGCATATCCACAACGAGATTGTGATATCCGAAGGTTGATCCTCGTTCCGTGAGGAGAATCTGATCGTTTCCAGTGGCAGCGACTTTTTCAGCAGCAAGGTGCATATCGTCCGGTGCGACGAATTGTCCCTTCTTGATATTGACCACCCTGCCTGTTTTTCCGGCAGCTTCAAGGAGCTCGGTTTGACGGCAGAGGAAAGCAGGGATTTGCAGAATGTCTACTACCTCGGAAGCTGTTGAGGCTTCAGCAGGTGAATGAATATCTGTCAGAATGGGCAGATTGAATTCGCGTTTTACTTCTTCAAGAATCCGCAAAGCTTTTTCATCACCGATGGTTGCAAAGGAATCCCCACTCGTGCGGTTCGCTTTTTTATACGACGATTTGAATATGAGCGGAATTCCACAACGTTCTGCAATAGCACGGATCGTTTTAGCAGTCTGAAGGATGAGCTCGCGGCTCTCGACAACACATGGTCCGGCAATCAGGACTAACGGATGGCCGCCGCCTATGTGAAGCGATCCAATTGATATCGTCTTTGTTTTCGGGGTCTTCATGGGATTGTTCTATAATTCATTGTAAAAACATACGAAAAATTGGGGGAACAATCAAAGTTGCTTCTAAAGGGTTAATCAGCTATTTTCGACTCCATACTTGTCTATGATGACTAAAGAGTGCGTGATTTGATATAAAATGATGGCTGCAGAGAATGAAACTCCTTGCATACGCTAAAATCAATATCGGACTCCATATTCTCGGCAAACGACCCGACGGATTTCATAATCTGGAAACGGTCTTCCATGAAATTGATCTTTTTGACGAAATCATCCTGGAGCATGCTGCCCGGTTGATCCTCGATGCTGATTCGAGTTTAGTTCCGATAGATGACTCTAACCTTTGTCTGCGTGCAGCATTCTTGCTGCAGAAAGAAAAAGAGACCAAACAAGGAGCAAAGATTTCTTTGAAGAAAAATATCCCCGTCGGCGCTGGACTCGGAGGGGGCAGCAGTAATGCTGCGACTGTACTTCGCGGATTGAATATACTGTGGAACTTGAATCTCTCCATCGATACCTTGAAGAATCTTGCGGCGCAATTGGGATCGGACGTTCCCTTCTTTATTGAAGGAGGGAGTGCCTATGCTACCGGCCGCGGTGAAATTGTGAAGCCCCTCCGATTGGAAATACCTTATTGGATTGCGCTTGTCACCCCCCCCATTCATGTTTCGACTGCACAGGCGTATGGGCACCTTCACCTTCATCGAGATGGTATGACGACGAGATTCCATGATGTTCTCGCAAAGAACATGAAAGACCCGAAAGCACTCCAAAAAGAGTTGGAAAACGACTTCGAATCATCCGTGTTTGAAGCTTATCCCGACATCCGCAATGCCAAACGATTACTATTATCGGCAGGATCGGTCTTTTCGATGATGAGCGGCAGCGGGTCATCGGTCTTTGGTTTCTTTTTGAACGAACGGGAAGCACGTGATGCACTCGCCTCTTTTCCCAAAGGCTATCAAACAGCACTCACAGCTCCCGGCTTTCAACCGCATCACCAACCGATAACTGAGTGAGCCTTGAAATCTCTCATTTGTGTTATTGCCTGTATTCCTTTCACGCTTTCCCTGGCGCATCCGGTACCTTTTCAGAGTCAGACAAATCAAGATACCGTTACGGTGAAGAACGACACTCTTCAGAGATCAGATACGGTTCCAGTGGCTCCTCCGTTGAGAACAAAACCACCGCTGTTGCCAGACAGTCTCCATGAGAAAAAAGACTCTCTTGCAATAGTGCGTCCGGACTCAGTGAAGATCGATTCTGTTCTCATCCGTTTCATCCCGGGAATGGGTCAAATCAAGGGCAGTGTCGATACTATGAGCGTCCTGCATCAAAAACAACTTCTCTGGAGTGATGCAAAATATATCGGTGATTTGATCTGGATGCTTCCGGGGTTCTTCTATCGTGATCTTGGAGAAGCGGGAAAATGGGGACAATTGAATGCTTTCGGTCTTGACGGCCGCGACATTGGCATCTCCCTCGATGGACGGCCAATGAATGATCCTGTGAACGGGACATACAATATCTACGATCTCCCGCTTGAATTTATCGATCACGCTGAAATCCTGAGCGGATCTGAGGCGATCGTCCCATCGGGGCAGGCTGGTACGGCGATGAATTTCGTTTCCCGTTCCTATAACAGTTTCCGTCCAATGACCAAAATCAGGTTCGTTCAGGAACCGAAAGGGACGATCATCACGGATGGAATGTTTACCCAGAACGTTGCGCGCGGCATGAATCTTATGATCGGCTTTCAGCGTGAGGTGACGATGGGGCGTTATACGAACGCAGATCTGGATGCATGGAATGTTCGCACACGGCTGCGCTATAATATTTCAAATCGCTTGAATGTTTCTTTGACAGATTTCTATACCAAAACCGGCAATGGCCTCAATGAAGGAGTAGACCGATTACAATCTCTCAGTCTATTTGATGAAACATCAGCGGTCGTCGTCAATCCATCTTCCAGGGATAACCGGTCACGCCGTGATGTCACCCTTTCAGCCATAGGCCGTTTGCTTACGGATTCTTCTTCAACGACGCAAGCAAGTCTTTATTACAGTACGATAGAACGGGAATTCTGGAACTCTGCCTCAGGCATTGATGATTCCACAATTGCCTCTTACCGGGGAGTTCGGCTTCAGCAGCAGATCTCTTTGCATAAGTTATCCCTCATGCTCGCCGGTCAATGGGAACGACGCCGTACCGATTCCACAAGGACGCTTCCCTCGGTTTTTGAAACCGAGCAATCGCTTTCCGCTCAAGCGGATTTGCGGCTGACCGATTTCTTTGTCCCATCGATCTCTGTGAAATTCATTTCTTTGGATTCAGAAAATTCCATCAGCACAGGGTTCGGTGTACATTCGAAGGTTGCAAAATTGTTAACGTTGTTTGCTACTATGTCATGGTACGACAGGTTCCCGACCATCCAGGAACGATACTGGAACGATTCGACATTTCTTCGCCCCACGTACAGGATTAAAAAGGAGCAGCACACCTTTCTTCAAGGGGGATTCATACTGAAAAAGGGAGAAAGCTTCCAGATGAACCTGACGGCATTCCAGCGGACGGTGAAGGATGCGATCTGGTTTTCTCCAACCACGACTTCAACGGGATGGACTGCCATGACCATGACCAATGTACCCGATGTAGCTGCGTTGGGATTGAACGGCAGCATACTCTGGCGGTGGCATAACATCGAAGCTTTCGGTGTGATGACATTAACACGCACCCAACAGGCCGATACGTTGAAGACGCTGATCCCTGATGTTATTTTCGCCGGCGAGATAAGTTATCACGATTGGATTTTTAGCGACAAACTTGACGCGAAATTGGGAGTACGGTCACGATTCTTCAACCGCCATCAAGGCATGGCATTTGATCCGCAAACCATTTCCTATTTCGAGAACAAAGCCGATCTGATTGGCCGTTCAACCACGATCGATCTCTTCGCGATTGTCAAGATTGGCGATGCGCATGTTTCCATATCTTGGGAAAACATACTCAACGCACAATATTTGCAGTCACCGATCTATCCCATGCCGGGAAGGCAGGTTCGATTTGGATTCCATTGGGTGTTTGTGGATTAGAAATAAGGGATTTTGGATTGCAGGGACAGCGGTACAGATAAAAAATCACAAATCACAAATTTCAAGATCACGCATCTCTCATCCCTAAAAGATTCCAGAGAAATAGCAATGGAAAAAGTAGTGACAGTTTTCGGCAGTGCTCGCTCCCCGGAAGGGGATGAAGAATACCGGCTAGCATTCGGTGTTGGTGCTCAACTCGCCCGGGCCGGCTTCACTGTATGTAATGGCGGGTATGCCGGAAGTATGGAAGCCTCAGCGCGAGGTGCAAAAGAATCAGGGGGAAAAACAATCGGTGTAACCTTCAAGAATTCGTTTCAGAGAGATGTCAATCGATGGATCGATGAACAAATTTTCTGTCCCACGCTCGTTGAACGAATGATGAAGCTGATTGAATTGGGGAATGCATACGTCGTGCTGAAAGGCGGTACCGGGACCCTACTCGAGTTAGCAGCGGTGTGGGAATTTATCAACAAAGGGCTTTTAAAGGAAAAACCAATCGTGATTGTTGGTGAATTCTGGAGCAGTGTGGTCGACACACTCCGGGAAGAGCTCTTGTCGGAAGGAGCTGGTGACTGCACAAAATTTATTTACCGCGCCGCCTCACCAGAAGAATGTGCTGCATTTCTAAAACAACGGTTGGTATCACTTCATCAGTGATTGCGAAACGATCGTATCGAAGGAGACATGGTAGTTACAGAGTGTGATAGGTTTTAATATGTCCACTTGGGACTACTTAACCAACATCTCCCTTTTTTGCCAGCACTTTTTCAATAACTTCCAGCATAATCGTTGCCGATTTGTCCCAGGTCAGAGACTCTGCATAAGCCAGCGCACCTGCTGCGAGGCGCGAGCGGAGGTGCTCATCGCGCAGGAGGAGCAGAATTTTCTCAGCCAACTGCTCGATGTTCCCGTACTCATAAAGCAATCCGCTTTCTCCATCGATTACAGCATCGCGCAATCCTGGAACATCGCTTGCGACTGCCGGTGTGCCGCAAGCGTTAGCTTCGGTAACGGTCAATCCCCATCCCTCTTTTGCAGATGTATTGACCACCATCTGCATCTGGTTGAGCAGTCGTACTTTTTCTTCCAGCGGAAGGAATCCCGTGAACGTTGTTGCATGGTCGATCTGAAGTTCATGCGATAATTGTTGAAATGACGATTTACCGTCCCCCTCACCAATAATCACAAGCTTTGCGTGCGGTATCACCTTGAGCACGATAGCAAATGCATGGAGCAGATGGTCAACGCTCTTGTATTTTTTAATCCTTCCCACATATCCGATCAATGCTTCAGTCCGCGGTATGCCGGGAAGTTGATGATATGCCGCATGATTGACGGCACAAGGAACCAGGAAGAGATTGTTCTCCGGATACCCATGCGAAAGCAGTTCCTGCTTCGTGCTTTCAGAGATTGCAACCAGCGGCGTTTTTCGATAGAGGGATAATGCAACCCGCTCTGCGCTATAGACGTACGATGCCGCTGGAAACGAGGCCTCCTTGAAAATACTCTTTCCGAAAAGGTGCATGACCATGCCCAGGAGCGGTTCGCGAATAAAGAGGGGGGTGTAAAAAGGAATTTTGTTGATATCGTCGATGACGATGTCAAATCGTTCCTGCCGGAATCTCCGCATATACTCCAGCGGGACGACGTAGTTGAAGATATTCCGATTTCCACTCCGGACGATACGCAATCCATCGATTTCTTCCTCGGCTGGTGCACCGGGAAATTGTGAACATAGAAGCGTGATGGAATGTCCTTGTGCTGCAAGCCGCTTGAAGATCTGATGCAAATACACTTCGGCACCGCCGCCAGATGGGTTCTTGATATCCTGCCAATTGAGAAGAAGTATGCGCATTTTTAAATATTCCGATTGTTCCTATTTTTTATATTACGGTTGACTCTGCCGCTGCGGTGCAGCCGAGGCGGATTGACGTTTTGCCTGAAGCTGCGACCGGAGGTCCGTAAGAGTCTGATCGATCCCTGGCTGTGCCGGATAAGCGGCCTTGATAAGTGGAAGCAAGTCTTCCGCTTCTTGATATAATTCCATTTTATCGTAGCAGTAATAAAGAACAACGAAGGGATTATATTGTGAAAGCTGTTCGCCGACAGGCTTGGCGATCATGGGTTTCAATTCCCGGATGATTTCGGTCATTAACTCGCGTTGACGATCATTGTTGTCAGCCACCGTATAGAGTGACGCAAGATCAAACTTAAAGCGGTAATCCATGGGAATGGAGCAGCGGGGAAGCACATGCTCCATACGATCCAGGACAGCCGATAGTTCCTGTGGTGCATTTTTGACATGAGCACAATAGAGAGCATAGGAAATAAACATATTTCTGTAATTTGAGGTCAATAACCGCCGCGTATCTTCATCATAATACGTTGTACTATCTTGAAACCCTCTCCAAAGAAATCCATATTGCGGAGTTGTAGAAAATTCTTTTACATCGGTAAAAAGATTCCTGTGAAGTGTCGGCTCGTTCACATTCGCCCAAGGGTCTTGTGTCTTCCAGGGTACGAGTTTAAAGGTCAAACCGGCGAGCTGCAAATAGTCACGCAGCCCGATCTTGCTGTCATCTCCCACCGTCATACCAAAGTACACAGGGCGTTTCCAGTTCGTCGTGCGTATGATGTCGTACAACATAATATCCTGTGCACGGATAGCTTTAACTTCACCAAACTGCAGCGTGTTGGGCATGAGAAATCGAAGCACACCGCTGTTCGTGATCGAAGTATCCAGCAACGGTCTGTTCTGAGCCCCTTCGAGAGAATAGTGCTGAAGAACATTCTGTCCGACAGGCAGTTCCATCCATCGCGGTTGAAACTGAATAGGCTGGAGATTCTCAATTTCAATATCCGGAGATGAAATAGGTACTTTCTTAGCGCCATAGGGAGTCTCGTGCTTCAATTGTTTAATATACCATGGAGTATTTGCCAGACTCAGGTTGACGATTCGAATATCCCGGCGCACTCCTTCTACATCCTGCAGATACCAGAGCGGGAAGGTGTCATTGTCACCATTGGTGATGAGAATCGCATCCTCTTCACAGCTCTGCAGCATGTTATATGAATAATCCCACGCGACATAATTACCCGTACGATTGGCCTGATGGTAATTGGTGAGAAACATTTTCACAGGGACCAATAGAAATGCAAATGCAAGTACGCCATACCCGGCTGGCCGAGCGATGTGTTCAGCCGCCACTTTTTCTTTGATGAGATCGATGAGTGCCAGCACACCGTATGCAATCCAGAGTGAGAAAACAAAGAATGAACCGACATAGAAATAGTCCCTTTCACGGGGCTGAGGCTCCTGCTGGTTTTGATAGAGCGCTAGAATCACACCCATGATGATAAATTGAACGATCATAGAAAACGCCATGGAAGGCTGCTGTCGCCATTGATAATACGCACCAAGCAAACCCAGAAGGAAGGGAATCATATAGTATTGCTTCCAATTCACGCCGGCATCCCGGAGATCGTTTTCGGAACCGATATAATTCCACGCCAGATATCGGAGATACATATGTGTGATTTGGTACCGCCACAGATAATCCCAATCGCTCGAGTAATTCTTGTGAAACCGTCTCTTTTCCGGATCAGAATCCCACCGCCGGTCGAAGACGGGGGCGCTCCCATACTGTTCGCGGTTCAAATACGACACCAGCCTGCTCAAAGTACTGGGATCATTCTCATTCATCGGTGGATGCGCATTGGCACGGATGTACACCATAGTGTAAGTGGAATAACCAAGGACAATCAGGAGGAAAGAGAGCAGTGCAACATTGAAGAGGCGATTTTTTCTTTGGATAGAATAATAGAGACCGTAACATGCACCAAGGAGAAGCGCGACGGGAATCAGGGTAATGAATTCGCTCTTTGTTCCGCGGAATTCACCATCCAGAAGCGAAGGAAGAACGATGACGACACCGGGGTAGATGATGCCAAAGACGAGAACAGCGCCAATCCCGAACTTCAGGAATGACTTCCACTCAAACGTATAATATCGGAAATACCACAGCATCATCACCGGAAATAATGCCAGGATGGCCAGGAGGTGCACTCCGACAGAAAGACCGACAATATAGGCAATGAGCAGAATATATCGATCACCGCTGTCTTTGTCTGCCCGTTCGTACCATCGGAGACCAAGCAGAATAATCAATCCGACGAATGTCATGGTGAGCCCATACACTTCAGCCTCGACTGCATTGAACCAAAATGTACCCGTGAAGGCCAGTGAAAGTGTCCCAATGGCAGCCGAACCGTAGACCGCGAACCTGTCAAAAAGGACTGTTGGAATTTTTCTCCACATCACGATCAGATCGACGGTGATGAGGTACAGCAAACCGCATGCAATTGCTGAGCCCAGGGCAGACAAGATATGCATCCGGACAGCAATATCGTGGATGATCGGTATCATCGATGAAAGACGGGAAAGTAAAAGAAAGAGCGGCGCTCCGGGCGGATGAGGAATCTGCAATAAAAATGCCGAAGCGCAAAACTCACCAACATCCCAAAAGACAACGGTGGGTGCAATGGTCTTGATATAGACAGCCAAAGTGATCAAAAAAACCGTTATTGCAACAATTCGATTGAGTTTCTTATGTTCCATACATACTCGTTAACTTTTCGGGTAAAAAATCTCAGCCAATGTAAAGTGAAAAGGCATGAACTTCAAGAAATTTCAGATGCCAGTTGACTAATGGAACATCTGGCAGATTGCGTCGCAGACTACATATCCCTTTGATGTTAAACGTAATCGTCCGTGAACGATCTGGGCATTCCCCTGCTGAATGATCTCCGAAATGGTTGGAGCGTGTTCCACCAGGAGATCGCAGCCAAATCGCCGGCGAAAATGTTCGAGGTCAACCCCGCCGCTTCGCAATCCGAGAAAGAGAGCTTCCTCCATCATCTGAGCTTCGGTCAGGTGTTCTCCGCCGCCGAGCGGAAAAGCCGCAGTTTCCAGCTGCGTGACATAGGTACCGATGTCGGAAACATTCCACCAGCGTTCTTTGTCCCAGAATGAATGCGCCGACGGTCCGAATCCGAGATAGTGCGTATGGTTCCAATAGTTGATGTTATGGCGGCAGGAATAACCCGGTTTGGCAAAATTCGAAATCTCGTAGTGCTCGAATCCGTGGTTTGTGAGTGTGTGGATTGTGTATTCGTATAATTCAGCATCAGCATCAACGTCCAGAAGTGCGACCTCTTTTGTCTGAACCATCCGGAAAAGGGGTGTCTCCGGCTCGACGATGAGACTGTAACAGGAGATGTGCTGAGGATGGAGTCCCAGTGCCTGCTCCAAGTTCGATGCCCATCGCTGCAGTGTTTGACCGGGTAAGGAGAAGATAAGGTCGAAACTGACATTCTGGAATCCCGCTGCAAAAGCATCCCGGACACATTGTTTTGCTTCAGCTGCAGAGTGAATGCGTGTAAGAAACTTGAGATCATCGTCGTGGAATGATTGAATTCCTATGCTCAGCCGGTTGATACCAGCGGAACGATACTCCGTGAGCTTCTTTTTGTCGACTGTGCCTGGATTTGTTTCCAATGTGATCTCTGCATCCTCGGCTATGGAAAATTGTGAAGCGAGAAGGTGAAGGATCTTTTCCATTTCAGACGGATGAAGCAGCGAAGGTGTTCCACCCCCGAAAAATATTGTCTCGACCGGTTCTCGATAGCGTGAATCTTCCCCGCGCATTTGGATTTCAGTTTCTAACCCCCGCAAGAATCTATCGATCGTTGAATGATGCTCTTGCGGTGATCCCGCGGGGACAAGGGAATAGAAATCACAGTAGATGCATTTATGTTCGCAAAATGGGATATGGAGATACAGAGAAGACATGATGTCTCAATGGATGAATTCAAAACGTTATATCAAAACGCAGTCCGACGTGAGTACGGCGGCCAATAAAGTATGCACCCGGATCGCTCAATTCTCCGCCAATGCGTCCCGATGAATCCATCCATCGAATGTTGGGTTCATCCAAGAGATTGCGCACATCCACAAAGAGAATCAGCATGGAATGATCGGTGATCCCCAAATCAATTTTTCTAGTAAATTTTACATCCACGTCATTGAAATTTTGCAGCCTGCGATTATTCGGGATAAAGATCATCGTTGTATCTAAAGGAGAAAAACCGTCGAGGGAGGGATAGTAGGTATATGGACGGGCAGTATAGAAATTAATCAGAAGGCTTGCACGTACATCCAAGGGCAAAACAATATCAGCATTGACCTTGAGTGTATGGCGTTGATCCCAACTGAGCGGGAAGAGAGCAATGGCAGGTTTGAATCCCCACTGTGCAAGGTCAAGCCCTTGATTGGCGCGGTCGCTGAGTCCTTCTGCGGACATGTAGGTATAGGATATTTCCCCTGTGATCCATAAGCCACGGGAACGACTGAGAACCAATTCGATACCGCGGGATTCGGCATAGGGATTATTGACATATTCGGCAAATCCGAAGTCACCGGCAGTTTTACTATCCATCGGCACAAATGTTTTCGAGTCAACCAAATTGATCGTTGACTTACGAAAATATGTTGCTGAGACGACAAATTCATCGTTGAGAATTTGACGTACACTGATTTCCCAGGCTTGCGTTCTTTCCGGTTCAAGGTCTGGATTACCGAGTACAGCACTAGCGCCTCGCTGCAAGGTTACGACGTCCAACCCGGAATATAAATAATCAAAAAGGGGGAACTGAAAATAGTGTCCGTAGTTAATAAAAAGAAATGCAGACGCTGTCAAAGGCATTGCTAATCCGACCCGCGGACTCAATTGCTGCTTCAGCGACGCGCGCGTGTATCCCGTGACCTGTGATTGGAATTCATTTTGTCGGACAGGAATAAATTCAATAGCCGGACGCGATGCTGTAGGGTCAAGAAAATCGTACCGGAGGCCAAGACTAAATATTGTGCCGGTCTTTGTTTCGATTTTGTCCTGAAGGTAGACCGAACCGGATTTCGGATAATAATTGTAGCAGGTACTGTAGTTTAATTGAGACAAGCTTACCAACGGTTTTCCAAAATAGGTTTTTCGCGGTTCGTACTTTTCTACATCAGCAGACACATCGTAATAATTCAATTCTGCTCCACATTTTATCAAATGCGCATCATTCATCTGGCTTGTGAAGTCGCTCTTTACTGAATAAATATCCTGAGTTGTTGTACTCCACAGCGCGCGGCTGCCGCTGATAATGTATTGCAAATAGAAATCATATTGGTAGACATCTCGCGGATCGATGTCGAGACGCTGGGCTCCGCCGACTCTGTTTTTCACATGGTACTTGCTGAGCCGGAGCGAATAAAATGATTTATCCGAAAGAGTATGCGAGAGTATGGACGCAAAGCGATACGTATTCTTTTCACGCGGAGGAAGCCCCTTCAAGTTAAAGCGCCAGCTGAATTCATAATCACGCCAATCGCGGAAAGAAACTAATGCTTGATTGCTCCAGAGAATACGGGGTGTAATTAAGAAATCAACTTTGCCGAAGCCATTTATGCTTTTGTCCACCGGCAAGGAGAAGAATTTCTGAAAATCCTGCCACCAGCGTGTACCTGTGGCATTATAATTTCCCGAGAAGAAGTAAAACAATCGATCGGTGATGAGCGGTCCGCCTAGGGCAAGTTCAATTTCATTGTTTTTATTATGCTCGGATCCGCCAAACAGGTCGTCTTTATCGATACGAAGGGAACATTCCGTTTCATTGCGTCCGCTTTTTGTGATGACGTTAACGATACCGGAAAGCGCATTTCCGTACTCTGCATCGAACCCCCCGGTCTGCATCGTAAGTTCAACGATAGAACTATTGGGTAATTCAGAACTCAATCCTCCCGAAAGAACATCCTGGACAGCGATGCCATCGATCAGGTAGACGACTTCGGAAGTTTTTCCGCCGCGAACATTGCCCTCCTGTGTCGTTCCTGCCTGCAGACCTAACATATCCGTGAACGAAGTAACAGGAAGAGCCTGTAATTCAGCGCCGGCAACTCGATGCGTTGTACCTGTAATATCACGTTCTATCTGCGGCCGCTCTGCTTGCACGACGACCTCATTCATGCCAATGGCTGAAGCATCGAGTTCAGCTTTGATACTCGATCGCACATCTGAATGAATTTCCACATTTTGGATGACCAGCGTTGTATACCCGATCATCTGAATACGAAGTGTGTACATGCCCGTGGGGATATTATAGATGATGAAATTTCCTTCTGCATCTGCTGCACCACCGTATGGTGTACCGAGAAGAAGAACCGAAGCGCCCGAAAGAGGAGTATGTGAGTTCTTTTCCTGTACGTGGCCTTCTAAAATTCCTGTTGTTCCCATAGCTCCATAGGATACAGTGATGCATGAGGCGAGCACACTCGCGCACACCAGGAAACGCCAAGAGATTCGACGCAGACAGAATACACTCTTTACCATAAAACTTTCATTGTAAGAAGATGGTTGCCATCAAAGTACCGCATCGTGCGGTACGCATAATCGCATTGAAGGGAGATACCATATGGTGTCTCGAGGTGGATACCCCCTCCGAACGAAGGCCCAAAAAGGAATCGTTCGTTGCCATAGGCATCCGTGCTTGCTTCGGTGTTATAGCGGAATCCACCCCGAAGATAGACCAAATGATCGTAGGAACATTCAAGACCCGCATCCAGCTCGTCATTATCATGGATGTTGCTTTGAAAGCGCAGATAGAGATTCGTTGGTGAACGATCAAATTCAAAAAGGTCGTATGCCAGCGCTAACTCGATACTTGTCGGCAGTTCAAATTTTTCCAGCACAACACTCACAGGATCAATTGTACTTCCATAGGATGTGCCTCGTGAGAGATCCGTTCCTGTAAATTGCAGAGAAGGTCCTATATTTTGAATCGTGAATCCGACATGCAGCCCGGAAAGACCGCTCTCGTATTGCAGGCCAAGATCAAAGGCGACGCCATCAGCTGTTTCATTGAGAATTTCCTCTCGTACATATTTGACATTACAGCCAACGGCAACGCGGTCGGTAAATAAACGGGCATAGGATAAAGACCATGTCTGCAGCGTCGGTGAAAAGAAATTTCCTGTCCCATCAGGCTTGTCGACAGTTGTTTCTTTGATGTTGCCGATGGATACTGCTTTGAGTGAAACACCAACCGTCCCGTACTCTTTAAAATTTTGTATGAAAGCCAAAGCGTTGAGAGAAATTTCTGCAACATATTGGAAATGAGAGACCAACAATTCAGACGACTTCATCGATCTGGCCATACCGGCCGGATTCCAAAAAATTGCCTCTGCCCCCTGAATATCAGCGAGCATTGATCCGCCAAGAGCAAGACCGCGCGCTCCACCGGGCAGAAGGAGCTCCTGGGCGCCTGCAGTTCCCTTACGGTTCTCATTCCCGGCATAGAGAACATTGAGTGAAACGAAAATCATGACCAATGTGAATATTCTATCTACAAAGTATTTATGGTGCACAGTCTTATGGTTGATATGTGGTTGAGACGAAATATTCTATTTTGAAATATTATGGTGTAGGTATAATTGTTCCCTGCATAGAAAGAATGAATGTCGCCGGAGCACTTCTAGAAGGGGCAAGTTTGGAAAACAGTTGAACGGACGCCCGAGCACTAAATTGTGTTGGAGTATGCGTGCGGGTCATCCTACCGCCCGCTTCCTCTTTTTGCACCTTCAATTTTGTGAAAACCCAGCTTTTATCATCTAACCGAAAATTCCAAAACACCTTCAGCCAAAACGTTTGTCCCGGGTCCAACGTGATAATTCCCGTGGTTTCATCATAATAGGAACTGTTAATGGTTGTTGCATTCAATGGAAGGGTCACTTTCACATCGGGGATTTCAGTATACCATACTTCCAGTGTTCCATTGATTTCTGCGGCATCTTCCACGGTTTCATCGGAAACATTTTTTAAACCGACTTGAAAAATTGGCTGGGGTGATCCGAAGGTCACTCGTGTCGTGTTCACATCATTGAAGTCCAAATGAGAATATGTGATCATCGGATCGATTTGAACGGTTACTTCTGCCTCCAATGGATTCACTGGAGAAACGTACGGCGGCAGATCATCCCTGCACCCGGTCCAGGCACCGGCACCGACGATGAGCAATAAGTGTGCAAACATGAATTTCATGGTGTACAACATCAGTATGTCTTCATCCTTGTCTCTGACATCAGCACAGCAAGTTTTATTGTTGTTATTCCAATACCCGGCGCATCGATATGGGCGAGATAAATTCCACTTGCGACCAGTACACCTTGTTGATTTTTCAAATCCCACCGCTCAAATTCATTGAGTGCTCCCTGCCGCTTTATTGTCTTTATATGCGTTCCTGACAGCGTGAAAATCATAATCGTGCACTCAGCTGGCAGGTGATTGAAGGTGATGAAGCGATCAAGAGGAGTAGATTCTTCCCGATGCCCGCCAAGATAGGGATTGGGATAGACTGTTGTGCGGCTGAGAATATTTTCCTCTTTTGCTTTTTGAGTGTTGCCGATGATCGGAGCCGAAGTCTCAAATTCAAACACCCGTCCAGCTGCTAATGGATAATTAGGTTGAATAATCATTCTGTCGCCATCATCAAACGTTGTCTTTTTATCGCTGCGAAGCGTGCTATCGGCCCTGCACCAAAGAACGTACAATACCGGAAGTGTATCCGTGAGGAGGTTCTTTGTTATCCAGGGAGTCTGAGGCAGATCAGCATAGGGCGTTCCCAGAATGTAGAGCATTTCGCCGCCGCCATTGTTCGCCGTCGTAGGATCCCATTTTCCATTAATGTTCCCGCGCCCTACATACGTATGTTGAAAATTATATAGACTATCGTTTGTTTCTACAAATGCCACCGCAAGCTGGCGTGGAATAGTATCACCATCGTTTGGGTCGATTTCCCAAGCAGACAATGGAATATCAACAAAATCCTGATACGAATAATTTGGCCCTTTTATTTTGATGAAAGGAAGGAATGATGAATCTTTAATGGGCCATAAAAAATGGCCGATCGATAAATAGCGATATGCTTTATACGGTTGTTGAGTATTGAATCGGATTTCTACTCTCTTCAAATCATGGGCCTGTATTTGATTTGGGCGCCCCATGTAGTTGCTTTCATTGGGCCAGGTCAACCCGATAGACATAGCATCCATAAAAAGATCGGTTGTTCCACTCGTAAAAAAACGATGTTCAGGAGGAAAATACTCCCAACCTTGAGGAACCTGAAAATCTCTGCGCACACCATGCTTATTCGCAATGATTTGCGGGGTGAATCCGTCCACAATAGGATATGAAAGATCGCTTCCCAGAATATGCTGAAGAGAAAATAACGTTTTATTCTCTGTGATATCGAACAGCGACCAGAGTGTGTCTTGCTGAGAAATAGAAAACGCCACTTTAAAATTCTTATTTTTCATCTCATACGGATTGATGACTCGAACCTTGAGGCCGTCATCAAACGGACGTGTATGCGGAACGAGGGAATTGGTTTCGGAAATAGTTGAACCGGGTATCGGCGATTGAGGTATTGCCACTATTCCCTCCATCGGACTTTCTGCAATCATAGGCCTTCCGGCTTCATTGTAGGCAAATGCCCGGACGGCAAAATAATATTTTGTTCCGTTGATGAGTGAGGTCTGCCGGATCGAATCTCGTGTAATTTCGATAAAGCGTCTAATTCCCAGGTTGGGTAAAATATATTTCGGCTGCCGAACAACATATCCAACAGCGGGAGAAAATGATTCTTCCCAGAGCGCCGAAAGATTATCCCGATTGTCATAGAGTGCTATTTCATGCCAGGGACCCTGTTCCGTTTCCCCTTGACACACTGTATACCCCTGGAACGAATAGCCCTGGTGGTACATTTCTGCATTGGTACTCCAATCAAGAATAATACGATTAGGTAATTGCGCAATACCGACGCGCGGCTTTTCCCATTCGAGGGTTCGCATCCCGTTTTCGAAAAAACTTTTTGAAAAGCGTGCATAATATCGAAGAACATTAATGCTTTCAAGATTATTTGCTCCAAGTCCGATCACGAATGCCCCAACAACCTCCTGTGTATCACCTGGTGCCATAGTAAATGGCCCGGTGGATACGAGGCCTTCACGGTAATTCGATGAATATCCTCCGCTAGTCTCGGTCCAGCCCGTTTCTGTCACGGGATCGCCGGGAAAAGTAAAAGAAGTTCTTTTGCCATTTTGAGGATTCATAATAGCACTTCCGTCCGACCAAAATCCGCGAAGTGTATTGTACCATTCTATGGGTGTAATAGGCCAATATTCGCTGGAATTGTTATAGCTAAATCGAACAAAGGCAGTCATGGGAAGATCGGCAAAATTCGGAATGGATGCTCCGTTTTGATATGCAGTTCCACCTGCAGATGGAATCATAGGACCCTGAAGCAGGACAAAACCCATCGCCGGTATTTTTTCGCCAAACCGGTTCGAACTCTTTCGAGCTGAATACCCATACCCAATTTGTGCATTGGTATCGCATCCGGCAAAATCGGAATTGATAGAATATTCAAGGTGGTTGCCGATATACACCTTCTGCCAAACCTTTTTACTTTTATTGATAATGATTCTCTTGACAAAGAGAACACTGGTGAGCTCTGGAATATCTTTATACGCCCATACGGTTGTTTGAACTTCCGCACCAAGCGGCATCGTCCCATATGATCGATAGTTGCTAAAATGTTGATTTGTGTCAAGATCATTGGTCACCATCCAGAGAGTCATATCTCCCATTTGGAGAGGCGTTCCACCCGCATCAAGCGGTGCTCCGTAAAAATCTGGCCACTCATTGTAATCTTTTCGATATCCATCCTTTATTGTCCCTTCACGCAGGTACTCCCAGTTCTTCAATAATTTATAGACACGAAAAGATCTATCAGAGGGATCTGCAAAGGTAGAATCCGTGAGAATGGTTCCAGGCTGGAAATCGCTGTCCCAATGAGCAAGCGAAACACAAGGTTGACTATCGACCTCAGCACCGATCATAAACGCGCTGATATAGGCAAGGTAGGTCGTGAGTTCCTTGGGATAGAAAAAACCATAACTGTGGGGAGAAGAACTGCCTGCTGCACCGATGGTCCCTTCTTCAGAAACATAGGTGCGGATTTGATTAATATCAATAATCTGCCATCGCTGCGTGGAGTTTTGTCCAGGGGCAAAGCAGGAAAGCATAAGAAGGCAAATGCCCAAATATGTTAGACGTGTCCAAAGCATACAATAAGATAGAGAGAAGATCAAAGAAATGCATTAAAAAGGCTTGTAGAGATTCCTTCATCATGAAATGATGTGGACGATGAAGGGAATATTTGAGGGTCTTACCGTATCAAGGTTCCGATACGATTCCAGCGAATGGTGGAAAGTTTTTCCGACAGACTGGTGACCGGTACCTCCGTATCCCATGACCAATAGACAAACAGTGCTTCACCGATGAGATGGTCCTCCGGTACGAATCCCCAGTAGCGGCTGTCCATACTGCTGTCGCGATTGTCACCCAGCATAAAATAGTAATTCCGCTGAATCCGATACGTGGAGCATGCTATGCCGTCAATCAAAATTGTGCTGTCCTGACATTCGATCGTATGTCCTTCGCGCTCTATAAACACATGCCACTGGACAAAGGTTGACGGATCGAGTCTGAGTGTATCCCCGCGTTTTGGCACGTTCAGGGGTCCGTAATTGACATCTGAAAAATTTGAACCCTCTGGAAAGAATTCCGAGTTCCGCTGCCATGGAAGGCCGGTAGGGTGGCTCGTCTGTCTCCCGAGAGGCGGAAAACTCATTTCAATTCCATTGACCCGGACAAGACCAAATCGAATTTCCACCTTGTCGCCCGGTAACCCGATACACCGTTTTATATAATTGACGGATTCATCCGGTTTCACTTCATCTCTGCCGCCGGGGAATTCGAAGACAACCACATCGCCGCGACGAACCCGGGTGAAGAAGGGAATTGTCAGTGAAGGTAGAGCAATGCTAGTGAGCGGGAGATAGCGTGGTGTGCGGAATCCGAATGCAAGTTTATTGACAACGAGAAAGTCTCCTACGTGCAGCGTGTTTTCCATTGACGTCGACGGGATGCGGAATGCTTCGATCACAAAAAGCTTCAGAAGGACTGCCGCCAACAGCGTGATGAGAATGGTTTTACCGTACTCGACGAGCAATGAGGAAAAACTCTTCTTGACGTGCGGAGAGGAAGAAGATGGATCGGGTGCAGCGTTATGGAAAACCGGTTCCTGCATTATTTAATAAGTGAACCGATGCGACCCCAGCGCACGGACGCGAGCCTTCCGAAAATATCATAGAGCGGAATGTCGGAATTCCACGACCAATAGACGATCATGGGTGTACCAACGAGATTCTCTTTTGGAATGAATCCCCAGTACCGGCCGTCAAGACTATTGTCGCGGTGATCTCCCATACCAAAGAGATAATCACGTTGCACGGTGTAGGATGATACTGGTTTGCCGTCCACCAAGACTGTTCCTGCTACGAGTTCTGCAGTGTGACCCTCCCGCTGGATGAAAACGTTCCATGCAGCAAAGGTTTGTGCGCTCAGCGGAATGACCATCCCTTGCTTGGGCACGGCGAGAGGTCCGAAGTTATCTTCGTTCCAGCCGGAACCGATGGGGAAAATGCGATCATCCGGCTCACTTGCCGCTACCGACCAGCCGCGGTCAAATTTCACATTGCGGGGCAGGGGAAGCATCTGTCCGTTGACGGAGAGAACACGGTCGCGAATCTGAATGGTGTCGCCGGGCATCCCTACGCATCGTTTTAAGTAAAACGTAAAATCCTGCGGTGCTACTTCATCGCGCATCCCCGGGAAAACAAAGACAATAACATCGCCGCGTTGAACTTCTTTAATGATGGGAAGGCGAAACCAGGGGAGGCGTACGTTGGTAAATGGAATGTTCCGCGGTGCAGTCCCGCCGTAAATGAATTTGTTGACGAACAGGAGTTCCCCTGTCATCACTTCGTTTTCCATAGATCCGGTAGGAACAAGGAATGATGCCACAACAAAGTTATTGATCAGTAGGAAGAGTCCCAGGACGATCCCTGTTTCTTTCAGGAAGGCGATGGTTTTCTCTTTGAAGGTAACTGGGAGTGGTATTTCTTCTTTGTGTTTCTTTTCATTACTCATGTTTTTTCCTGTTTGGGTCGGGAGTAAAACTCCCTTCCAGCTTATGGTATTCTATATGATGAAATCCCAAATTCCAATATTCAAATTGCAAACAAATACTAAAGCCCAGATTGATATTTGATGATTATTAGATATTTGTATTTTGTGTTTTGAATTTTTCCGTTTTTTTATTCTTCCATCGAAAGAACAGCAAGAAAAGCTTCCTGCGGAACTTCGACCCGTCCAACCTGTTTCATCCGCTTCTTGCCTTCTTTCTGTTTCTCTAGGAGCTTTCGTTTTCGCGAAATATCTCCGCCATAGCACTTCGCGATAACATTTTTTCGAATAGCGCTAAGCGATTCGCGCGCAATAATCTTACTGCCGATGGCGGCCTGTATCGCGACTTCAAACATTTGACGTGGAATGAGCTCCCGAAGTTTCGAGCAGAGCTTCCTCCCCCAATCGTATGACTTCACCCGGTGAACAATCGTTGAAAGGGCATCAACAGACTCTCCATTCAGCAGTATATCCACTTTGACGAGGTCAGATTCGCGATATTCAAGGAAATCGTAGTCTAATGAGGCGTACCCGCGGGAAAGCGACTTCAATTTATCGTAAAAATCGAATATAATCTCTGATAATGGCAGCTCGAAATGGATATCGGCTCGCTCGGGGCTGAGATAGGTCGTATTCCGATGGATGCCGCGGCGATCCATACACAGCTTCATAATGTTTCCGATGTATTCCGTCGGTGTGATGATTTGCGCCTTCACGAAGGGTTCTTCGACTTTTTCGATCTTGACGGAGTCCGGCATAAAGGCAGGATTGTCGACGAGGAGGACATCCTTATCGGTCTTTGTCACCCGGTATTCGACGTTGGGCACCGTATTAATGAGCTGCTGGCCGTATTCACGCTCCAGGCGTTCGCGGATGATTTCCATGTGAAGAAGTCCTAGAAACCCGGCCCGGAACCCAAACCCCAGAGCAACAGAACTCTCCGGTTCGAAAATCAACGATGCGTCGTTTATTTTGAGCTTATCGAGTGCATCGCGTAATTCGCCAAAATTATCACTGTTCGATGGATAGAGCCCGCTGAAGACCATCGGTTTCGCTTCCTTGTACCCGGGCAGCGGTTCAAGGGCGGGATTATCGACCAACGTGATCGTGTCTCCTACTTTTGTATCGTGCACATCTTTGACATTGGCAATAATATATCCCACGTCGCCTGTCGAAAGCGAACCGATTCGCTTTTTCTGCATCTCGAGGATGCCGACATCTTCAGCCTGAAATTCTTTCCCGTTCGAGAAAAATCGAATGCGGTCTTTTTCGCGGATCGTTCCTTCCATCACGCGTACATAGGCAATAGCTCCGCGGTATTCGTCGAACACAGAATCGAAGATCAAGGCTTTCAAGGGGGCTTTCGGGTCGCCTTTAGGGGCGGGAACACGGGAGACGATTGCTTCGAGCACTTCTTCCGTACCGATGCCGGATTTTGCGCTGCCCAGGAGAATTTCTTTTTCCGTGCATCCGATCAGATCGATCACCTGTTTCTTTACTTGCTCAATCATGGTTTTCGCGCTGGGCAGATCGATCTTATTAATGAAAGGAATGATCTCCAGTCCGGCATCGATGGCAAGATAGAGATTGGAGATCGTCTGTGCTTCCACTCCCTGTGTTGCATCGACGACAAGGATAGCTCCTTCGCAAGCGGCGAGGGACCGGGAAACTTCATACGTAAAGTCGACGTGCCCCGGTGTGTCGATCAGGTTGAGTGTGTATTTGTTTTTATTGCGGGATTGATATTGTAATTGGATAGCATGCAGTTTAATGGTGATGCCGCGTTCCTGTTCAAGGTCCATATCATCGAGCATTTGCTTCGATAAATCGCGGTCAGCAACAGTACCTGTATATTCCAGCAGCCGATCGGCAAGTGTAGATTTGCCATGGTCGATGTGGGCAATGATACAAAAATTGCGAATATGTTCCATGAACTGCGCGTCAAATCCGCCGTTTTACAGCCGGCATAAAAGAGGAAATCCTATAAATGGCAAAGAGTAAAGAGGGAAGACTCGATACAACCCGCTCTTTACTCCTTAATTATATTCAAGATACGGCAATTTGGAGAGAAGAGCAAGATGAGGGAAAAGCAGAATTGAGGAGACAGAATGTAGAACGAGGGAGAAGGAAGGAAGCCTTGCTATCATAGCATCAGCATGAAATTGTATGTTATTGCACCATCTCTGCTTCTTATTAAAGCTTTTCGTAGTTTTCCCTTGCTGAAAGGAATTCTATGAACATCATTGTAGCTGGCGGCAGCGGATTGATTGGGTCGGCATTGCTCAAAGAGCTTGTGTTGCAGAAGCATTCGATTGTTTTGCTGAGCCGGAATCCTGAACGAACGAGAATTCACGGATCTATTCAAGTTGTGCGATGGGATTCTGCAACTGTGGGAGAATGGGCAAACGTTATCGACGGTGCTGATGCCATCATCAATCTCGCCGGTGAATCCATTGCCGGCCGTCGGTGGACATCTACACAAAAGCGAAAGATTTTTTCAAGCCGCATTGATTCGACTCGTGCAATCGTCGCAGCAATCGGACAATCAAAACGAAAACCATCGGTGCTGATGAATGCATCTGCTGTCGGTTACTACGGAAATGTTCCAGATGATGTTGTGGAAGAAGATCATCAAAAGGGTAATGGATTTCTTTCTAATGTATGCGAGCAATGGGAGAAAGAGGCGCTTCGGGTGCGGGAACTTGGTGTGCGCGTTGTGTTACTTCGGACAGGTATTGTGCTGGATAAGAATGGCGGAGCTTTGCATAAACTATTGCTTCCTTTTCAACTATTCGTTGGTGGACCGTTAGGCTCCGGGAAGCAATGGTTTCCCTGGATTCATCTCCAGGATGAAGTAAGCGCGATACTTTATGCACTGCAGAATGAACAGACCGCAGGTCCGCTGAATCTTTCTGCACCCGAACCGGTACGAATGGCTGAATTTTGCAAAATGCTGGGGAAGATACTGCATCGGCCTTCTTGGCTGCCAGTGCCCGAAATTCTCTTGAGTCTAATACTGGGAGAAATGGCGAAGCCGTTATTGTTCGATGGTCAACAAGCGATACCGAAGAGGTTAGTGGATGCCGGATTCAAATTTCAATTCCCGACTCTCGAAAGTGCTATACTGGACATACTAGAACCTATCTCAAACAAAGCTTAGCGTTCCTTTGCGGCCTTCGCGGTTTGAATCAAACCGCAAAGAGCGCGAAGCAGCGCAAAGAAAATTGTAAACGGGATCTAATTCAATGAAGCGGAATTTTGAGGCGGATTGCTGCACTCCCCCCAAGTTGATCTGAAACATCAAAATCGTACAAGGTTGCTCCGACATAGGCGTCGATGATGTTGAGGAAATATGTCAAAGCAAGGTATACGTAGTATTCATCGCGTTGATTGCGGTAGAAATCACGTGTGCTCAACATATATGCATCACCGGTATGCGTCACTGTGTCAAGCACAACGGACTCTGCAAATCTCTTTTGATAATCAAGGTACTGTCTGTTTGCTTTGATCGCTGTGGAGGTGAAGTAGGCACCCAATCCCCAAATGAGCGGTATCGTATAGTAGCGATGGGCATATACCTGCCCGGCTCCCGGCAATACAGCAGAGAGGAGCATTGCCAGAGTGCCGGATTTTGCGTTCCGATCAGATGCGAGACTGATATTCCCTGCCCGAATACCAAGAGAATCGAGCACTGCTTGATTTGCTTCAGTTGTGTCTGGTTTTATCAATGCGGAATTGATCTTCACCTGCGCAGCAACCTTATGTACAGGAAAGAGAAAAAGAAAAAAGGAAGCCGCGACGAAGAGTATATTCCAACTTTTTTTCATCGAGTGATGTCTGGAATCGGCGATCATTTCTCGACGATGGCAACGACTTCGATTTCTACACGGGCATCACGCGGAAGGCTTGCAACCTCTACCGTACTGCGAGCCGGAGCGGAAGCGGTGAAATATTCTGCATAGACTTCGTTCATTGCTGCGAAGTCAGCAATATCCTTGAGGAAGACCGTCGTTTTGACAACGGATGCGAACGAAGCACCCGCTGCATGAAGAACAGCTTCAATATTCTTGAGTACTTGCCGTGTCTGAGCTTTCACATCTCCATCGACGATCGTTCCGGTTGACGGATCGAGGGGGATTTGTCCAGCGAGATAGAGAAATTTGCTATCGACAAGAATTGCCTGGCTGTATGGCCCGATGGGGGCCGGAGCCTTGTCTGTGAAAATTTTTTGTGTCATATGATATAAAGGTTCAGTAGAGTGAAAGGAAAAAAAATGCCTCATTATTTTCTAGTGAACAAATCCATCAGCCGGTCAAAGTCGTCCAGAGAATAATACTCAATGACGATTTCACCATGTCCTTGCCCTTTGGTCCGGACTTTTACTTTTGTGCCCAAGACCTGGCGCAGCTGTTCCTCGAGGTGTTGGATGCTTGCCGGTGCATGGTTGCCTTCTTTCTGCGAACCGGATTTTTTCTTCGGCTGCTGCGCGGCGCGGACGACATCTTCAACTTTTCGCACGGATAATCCGCTGTCGACGATCTTCTCATACAACCGGAGCTGCATACGTTCATTCGGCAGGGAGATGAGGGCGCGAGCATGTCCCATGGAAATCTTCTCTTTGCGTAATCCTTCCTGAATCCTAGCCGGAAGTTTCAGCAGTCGGATGAAGTTGGTGACCGTGCTGCGGTCTTTGCCGACACGCTTGGCAATATCTTCCTGAGAAAGATGGCATTCATCGAGAAGCCGCTGGTACGCATTGGCGATTTCCATCGGATTGAGGTATTCACGCTGAATATTTTCGATGAGTGCAAGTTCCAGCATGTCTTCGTCGGTTGCAACGGCGATGATATAGGCAGGAATCTGACGCAATCGTGCGGCCTGTGCGGCTCGAAGACGCCGTTCACCGGAAATCATCTGGTATCCGTTTTCGAATCGCCGCACCGTGATGGGCTGGATGATGCCTTTCTCCTGGATTGATCGCGTGAGTTCTTCGAGAGAACTCTGATCAAAATCCGTACGCGGCTGGAAAGGATTCGGCTGAATCGATGCGAGGTTAATACTGGCGATAATACCCATCTCACCGGTATCGCGGCCAATAGAACCGTCATGCAAGTTCACTTCCATCCGTGGATTCTTCGGGATGAGAGCATTAAGTCCGCGTCCAAGGACTGATTTTTTTTGGGAGGTCATAGGTGTCAGCCGCCGATAGATTCTTTGTGGAGAAGGGGTTCAAAAGCGAAGAACTTATTATTTTTCAAGATCTCTTTTGCCAATTCCATATAATTGCGAGTTCCTATACAGATTGCATCATATAAAATAATCGGTTTGCCAAAGCTGGGGGCTTCACTCAAACGGATATTACGGGAAACGACGGTTCCGAACACTTTATCTCCGAAGTAGCGTTTCACTTCTTCAACGATTTGGTTGGAAAGCCGCAGACGTGAATCGAACATTGTTAACAAGACACCTTCGATATCGAGGTTTGGATTCAGCGTCTTCTTGACCATATTGATGGTACTGAAAAGCTGACCAAGCCCTTCAAGGGCAAAATACTCGCACTGAACAGGAATGAGCACAGAATCTGCTGCTGTCAATGCATTGAGGGTGAGGAGTCCCAACGAGGGGGGACAATCGACAACAATGAAATCGAATCGGTCGCGTACGGGTTGAAGCGCCATCGTGAGCAGCCGTTCTCGATTTTCCATGGCCACCATTTCAATTTCGGCACCCACAAGATTAATGTGAGAAGGGAGGATAGAGAGATACGGCATTTGCGTCGGCTGGATGGCAGTAGCGGCGTCCACTTCTCCGACCAGTACTTCGTACACCGTTTTTCCATCTATACCCGTCGATCCGACACCGCTTGTCGCGTTCGCCTGCGGATCGTTATCAACGAGCAAAACACGCTTTTCCGCTGCGGCCAGCGAGGCAGCAAGATTGATCGCGGTTGTTGTTTTACCGACCCCGCCCTTTTGATTTGCGACGACGATTATCTTTGCCACGAAAACCCGGTTCTTCCTGAAGAGGCATCATTCATGTGAAAAAATATACTGTTTTTTGCCCGCCTAAGCAAACCTTCGGGAGAATCACATTCCCGCAATTATTGGTTTGAAGATTCACATTTCTTTCTGAAAAGCTCAGGCAGAGGAGCGATTCTTCTTTTTTGGCGATCAAAAAATGCTATTCCTGTTTTCGCACGGGCGACTTCTTTCCCTGTTCCTTTGTTCGTCAGCCGGAACATGATGTCGCAATGCGACGATTGGAAATCAACTGCTCCGACGTCGACGATCAAGAAATCACCATAGAATCCTTCAGAGGAATAGACAACTACAGCATCTGTCATCATGATGCCGACACCTTCGATATCAAATTCCGAGTAACCGAAATGTTGAAGGAACTGGATTCGTGCCTCGTGCACAAGAGAGAGAACAGCATCGTTGCCAAGGTGACCGCCATAGTTAATGTCGGTAATCCGGATCGGAATTTCCGTTGAAAAAAGAAATTTTTTGGGGAGGGTCAATCGTACGCGTGCCATTGCTGTTTCCTCAGAGGGTTAAGACTCATTTCTCATCTTGCCGCGGGCAAGTGATGCAAAGATACCACAGAAACAGACGACAGAGAAGAAGCTGAATGCAGTTCGGATACTCTGGAGCAACTGCGGATAAAGTTCCGGTGTTATTTTTTGTTGACCAATAAATAGGGCGAAGATAAGCGTCGCAATACCCATACTCATCATCTGGCCTGTGAGCCGCATGGTTGCCACTGCGGACGAAGCAACACCGTATTGCTTCTTCTCTACAGCCGCCATGATGGCATGCGTGTTTGGCGATGAAAAGAGAGCAAAGCCAAGTCCGAGTAACAGAAGAACTGCCACAAGAAATGACGTACTGGTGGTCATCGAGAGAAATGCAAGCAGACCGAGTCCAACAGCAGTGCACACCATGCCGATAGATGCAACAATCTGCGGTTCTATTTTGTCGGAGAGTTTTCCGGCTGATGGAGAAACAATCGCTTGGATAATGGGCTGCGCAACCAGGATGATTCCAGCCTGTTGCGGAGTCATTCCTTTGATGTATTGCAGATAAAGACTCAGGAGAAATGCGATTGCAGCCGTTGCGCTGTAGTTGATGAGTGCAGCGAGATTGGAAAAGGCAAAGACTCGATTTTCTTTGAAGAGGCGGATATTCAAAACAGGACTTCGCAGCCGTGATTCTCTTGTGATGAAAATTGTGAAACCTAAAATACTTGCTCCGGCAAACAGGGCTCCCGAGATTTTGGGGAGCAAAGAAAATCCGGTCATCATGGCCGACAACGTTAAGCCGTACACAATGGAACCGGCGACATCAAAGGATTCTCCTTTCGCTTCCATCCACTCTTGTTTCAAGACGCGTCCTGCAAGAACAATGAGAAACAATCCCATCGGGAAGTTTATCAAAAAGATAGAATGCCACCCAAAGTGTTGAGTGAGAAACCCTCCAAGAAAAGGTCCAAGGGAAAGCCCTGTGTAGACAGCGGCAACATTATATCCAAATGCCTTGCCGCGTTCGCCAGGAGAAAACACAGAACTCAAGATCGCCGTTGAAGTGCTGAGTGTCATCGCGGCACCGACCCCCTGTAGCACGCGTGCGGCAATCAGCACAGCACTTACTGGTGCAGCTCCTGCAGCGAGAGAAGCAAAGCTGAAAATCCATATTCCATACATGAAAATTCGCCGTCTGCCATGAATGTCGGCAAGTCGTCCGAAGGGAACAAGAAAAACCGCTGTGGCCAGAAGATATGCGTTCGATATCCAACTCAAGGAAATGGCAGTGAGATCGAACTCCAGTGCGATGGAAGGAAGGGCGACCATGATGGACGATGCCATAAAAGGAGTCAGGAATGACATCAGCGTCATTAAGGCGAGGATCGATTTTTTATTGAACGTGCTCTCCATCTCGATGCAATAATACTGAATTGTTTGGAATGAAAAACGGAAAAAATACTTCCCTGAAAAGAGCGCAACTCGTGTGGTTTGATTTCCGTAAAGGAAGAAAGGTCAAGGAGAACAACAATGTTCACGGTAATTCTATGGTTCATCCTTTTCGTTTTGTGCTGGCCGATCGCAGTTTTAGCACTCATCCTTTATCCGTTTATCTGGCTTCTGATGCTGCCATTTCGTCTGATCGGTATAACAGTGGAGGGACTTTTTACCTTCCTGAAAGCTCTTATTCTCCTGCCAGCAAAGATCATAGCAGGGTTCGGAAAATGAAGCAGAAGTGCAGCAATGTGTCTCTCTATACTCTTTTTCATTTCCTCTTCCTTCAGATCCATCCATTGCAATTCGGCGCATTTTTCGGTACTGTTTCATAGAAAAATATCAATCCTTATCGCCGTGCATCAAAGAATATCGAGAATATCCCTTATTGTGCTGTTAGCAATCCCATTCCAGGTCTTTGCACAAAACTCAGCGGGGACACAAAGCCGCACAACGATTATCCGCCCGGAATTGTGTGAGTCAAAAATCCGCTATCCGCATCTTTTATCTGGTCAAACAGTAAAACGTCCAAGAGTTGCTTTAGTCTTGAGCGGGGGCGGTGCACGCAGTATTTCTGCAGTTGGTGTCTTGCGTGTCTTGGAACGCAATGATATACCTCTTGACCTCATTGTCGGTACGAGCATGGGCAGCATCATTGGCGGCTTCTATGCTATGGGATATTCACCGGATCAACTCCAGCGCATGGTCGATACGACGAATTGGGACGACCTTCTCAGCATGACGGATGAAGCGCGTCGGCGCGATATGTTTTTGGATCAGAAACTTGCACGTGATAAAAGTGTGCTCGTTTTGCGATTTGAGGGATTGCAGCCGGTCATCCCGGAAGCTTTTTCCACAGGTCAACGGCTCTCGAATTATCTTAACCTTCATATTCTTCAGGGGCTCTACAAGGCTGATCCAAGTTTTGATGATTTGAGAATTCCTTTCCGTGCTGTCACGACGGATCTTCTTACCGGAAAACGTATTGTGATTGACCGCGGCGATCTGACGGAAGCCTTGCGGGCAAGTATGGCAGTGCCATTACTCTTTACCAGTGTGCCGCGAGATTCGATGCAGCTTCTGGATGGAGGCCTCGTGGATAACCTTCCTGTCGATGTCGCAATAGCCCATGATGCGGATATTGTTGTGGCTCTTGATATGGTCAGTCCGCTGCGGCCGAAGAGTAAATTGAATGACCCATGGGAAATTGCAGATCAGATTACGACGATTATGATGCAGGAGGCAAACAAGTTGGCGCGGGCCAAAGCCGATCTCGTCATTACTCCCAAACTGGGAGATCACCTGTCGTCGGATTTTACGCATATCGATTCACTCATCGCTGCAGGTGAAAAGGCTGCCGAGGAATCACTGGCAAGTCTAAAGAATATTATCGAACAACATACACTTCAGCAATATCATGCCGACATGGGTATTCGATATGAACGGCCCCGATTTTCCTGGACAAGCGAGCTTCCTCTGCAGTTTCAAGACAGTATGCGTGCATATGAAAATCGTGGATCGGTATCGGAGATCAATCTGCACCGGTTAGTGAACGCTATCTATGACGAAGGGGACTTTGCCAACGTGGAAGGGAGTGTGGAGCAACAGGCAGATTCTGCTCTCGTAAAGATTTCCATCGTGCCCAATCCTCTCCTCCTGGCAGTGAATGTTTCCGGGAACCAAATGTTTTCTTCCGATACGTTGCTGTTGGGTTTCAGGCCATTGATCGGTCACTATCTCAATGTCAAACGGATAACTCTCGCACTCGAACAGCTTCTTTCGATCTATCGAGGATCCGGGTATTCACTGGCCCGTGTATTTGATGTACGGTTTGATTCAACGACAAATACAGCACTTGTCCTGATTGATGAAGGTATTGTGTTCCGCCTGGATATCCGCGGGACGACGAAGACACGTGATTGGGTTGTACGACGTGAGCTGCCGTGGCATGATGGAGACCTGCTAACACAATCCAATGTCGCGCAGGGAATATCCAATCTCTACGGGACAAGTCTCTTCGAGCAAATTCGTCTCTCGGTGCACCATGAGGGCGACAGCAGTCAATGGAATATTACCACCATCAACGCAAGGGAACGCGGTACGGAGCTCATCCGCTTCGGGCTTCGAGCTGATAATGAGCGTAGCATACAGCCTTCCATTGATATTCGGGATGAAAATGTCTTTGGCGCAGGCGGTGAGATTGGATTGTTTATCGGCGGGGGGACACGGAATCAAAGTTATATAGGCGAGATAAAAGCGACGCGCATCTTTAACTCATACTTGACCTTTAGTCTAAAAGGATTTTCCTTGATCCGGGATGTCAACGCGTATACAGATATGTCGACTGATCCGTACGTATATGAGAGGGATCGGATCGGTGAATACCGGGAAGTTCGGAACGGCGGGGTCTTTAGTTTTGGAACACAGCTCGAACGTCTTGGAAGCGTGACAGTGGAGGGACGCTTAGAGAAGCATCAAGTGTACAATATCTTTAACGCGCCAATCACCAACCAGGAGTACAACATTTCGTCTCTTCGTTTTGGTACATTGGTAGACAGCCAGGATAAATTTCCCTATCCCACGGATGGCGTGGTTATCAATTTTTCGTATGAATCGGCGCTCGTGAAATTTATTAATGCCGTTGGATTTACAAAAATGTATTTCTCCTACGAGAAGTATCAGGCAATTACACCACGCCACATATTTCATCCGCGGTTCATTATTGGCGTAGCTGATGAAACATTGCCGCTGAGCGAGCAATTCTCTTTTGGCGGTCAACAGAGTTTCTTCGGCTTCCGGGAAGATGACTCACGGGGCCGGCAACTCTTCGTGGTGAGTCTCGAGTATCAATGGAAACTCTTATTCTCATTGTATTTTGACACCTACGTGAAGGCACGATACGATTTTGGTGCTGTCTGGGGACGCGCAGAAGAAATGCGGATAGAAGATTTTAAGCATGGACTTGGTATAACGCTGGGATTAGATACACCCATCGGTCCGGCAGAATTTTCTATCGGAAAAAGCTTTTCAATAAATACACTCTTGTCCAATCGCCCGGCAAGTTTCGGTCCGTTTCTTGCATATTTCAGCATTGGATATCCTATCGCTGGAGTAGTGCGACATTGAGGGAAACGATTCGGGAACACAAGAGCGCTTCACAATGTTCCGAATCAGCGGTTTGTTATTCGCAACCACGTATCCAATGTCGAAGGACATAACCGGAGTACGACAATGATGAACATTTTTTCCAAATTCTCCGCTCAATCCATCCGGGCTTTCTATTCGGTGGTAGTCCTCGTCGTATTAGGCGTCTGTCTTGTGAATTTTTCCCTGCAAATGTTCGATCGTGTTATCGGCAATGATCAATGCCGTTGGGTCCCCAAGGGCGAATCGCGATTGATGATTACCGACATCGTAAGGGGCGGTGTAACCGAACAGGCCGGAGTGAAGGATGGAGACATTCTTGTTAAAATTGACGGACAATCTTTTAGTAGAGACCTTGATGCGCAGGCCATCATCAACAGACTTTCCGGAACATATGCAACGTATACAATAGAACGGCAGGGAGTGCAGTTCGATGCACGAATTTTGATTCTCAAATCGATCAATCTTACCTTCCTGTCACAGTTCCTTTTCGGACTTGGATTTCTCCTTGTCGGCTTTGTCGTAGTCATGGTGAAGCCGCAGGGAAAGCTCCAGAGAATGTTCGGAAATTTCAGCATTCTTTCGATGCTCTTTTTTGGGCTTTATGTATTGAATATTGGTCCTCAGACCGATCCTCCCTGGCGGCTCTACCTCCTGGGAACATTCTTTGTTATTGGTTCCATTTTTGCTCCGCCGCTCTTCGTGCGTTTCTTTTTATTCTTTCCCGTTAAAAGAAAGGGACATGAGAGTATTCGATTGATCATTCTGTTGTACGGACTGAGTACTCTGCTTACCATAGGGTTGATCATTCTTGGACGTTGGCCGGATTTGCGTCAATATGGTGCAGTATTGTTTTTTTTCCGGTATGGATTTTTCTTTACGGGATTCATCATTTTTATCTGGAGCTATTTTGTTTACGTCCCGAAAGATCGGCGGAGTCCATTGCGTCCGGTACTCATTGGCGTGGCAATCGGCATTGGGATGTTCGCCTACGCCCTTGTGATCCAGGGATTCTATCCGTTTGCTGCATTTTTAAATCCTACAATTCTTCTGCCGGTGTTGCTGCTCGCCTTAGTGCCTGTATCGTTTGGTTATGCCATCTTCCGGCATAGACTCATGGATGTTGATGTTGTCATCCGGCGCAGTCTGATCTATGGTGCAGTGACCGCATCGCTGGCGGCTCTCTATCTTCTCTCTGTCTATGGGATCGGCGCTCTGGTCAATTATCTCTATGGCCAAGAAGAGAACCAGATCCTCAGCGTCGTGTCACTCGTCGTGATCGCATTTGTATTTGATCCGGTCAAACAGCGCTTCCAGAAAGGTATCGATCGATTATTTTTCCGTGAGCGGTACGATTACCAGCGTGCCCTCCTGGAATTTACACAGGAACTGCCGCGCTTGATGGAGATGGAGAATATCCTTCATTCGATCATCAACCGGCTTTCCACAACGATGCACATCGATCGGTTAAGTGTCTTTATCTGCGGTGAACAGGAGGGATGCCGTACAGCGGCAAAGAATGTCTCAGAAGCCGACTACACGTTCAGCGACGGCGATCAGACATTGATGGCGCTTCTGCAGAAGACGCACAAACCGGTTGATCTCCATCTTTTAGGCGACGAGTACGATCAGACCGACTTAAAAGAGGATGAGAAACACAAACTGCTGCAGGCAGGTATTGTGCTTTCCATACCGATGTTTTTACAGGATCGACTTATCGGATTCATTAATGTAGGTCCAAAGATGTCGGGCAAAGTGTACTCCCAGGAGGATATCAATTTGCTGGCAACCGTTGCAGCACAAGCAGCAATTGCCATTGAAAATTCCCGTCTCCATAAATCGGAAATCGAGCAGCAGCGAACGAAAGAAGAATTAGATCTGGCAAGGAAAATCCAACAAGGCCTATTCCCGAAAACAAACCCAGAAATTCCCGGCCTTGACATTACCGGCGTTTCGATGCCGGCATTGAGTGTCGGCGGCGATTATTATGACTTCATTCAGCTCGGAAACAGAAAAATTCTCGCGGTTGTCGCTGATGTCTCCGGGAAGGGAATGTCTGCTGCGTTGTATATGTCGAAGATACAGGGAATGGTTCAACTTGCTGCGCATATGTACAAGACACCCAAAGAGATGCTCATCAATATAAATCGGCGCATCTTTGCCGGCATGGACCGTAGGTCGTTCATCACGATGATTCTTGCACTGTTCGATTTGGAAAAGAAAGAGGTCCGTATTTGCCGTGCCGGTCATAACAAAGCGCTCGTGACCGTTGGGAAGAACGTCCAATTTCTCGAAGGCGGCGGGATTGGGTTGGGACTAGAACGCGGTCCGATTTTCGAGGATGCCATCGAAGAAGTGAAAATACGCCTGAAACCGGAGAGCCTGTTCCTTTTTTATACTGACGGTATTACTGAAGCCATGAATGATACCAAGGAACAGTTAGGTGAAGAAGCAATCATCGACATCTTGAATAGGAACAGGCACCTCTCAGCAGAAAGAATCCAACAGGCGATCCTGAGGGCTGTGGGGAAATTCCGTGGTTCCGCTGAACAACATGATGATGTCACCATGGTGGTCGTCAAAGTCAGAAGAGCAGTACGATCGAAGTAAGAGAGGACTACGAATATTGGGGAGGGAACAACTGATAAATGAGGTTCCTCTTTCCTTTCAGTCACATCTATTTGCTTCCCATCTACGCTGTTCAAGTGTTTTGTCTTTTCTAGAAAAACCTCTATATTTGTTATTAATAGTATTATTCAATCACAACGATACCCGTTTCCTATGACAACAAAACCTCCCTCATCTGTAATAGAATCACCGGCGGATTCGCTGGAAAAACTTGCTTACCATATCGCAGTAGAAATTCCTGTTCAGGAACTGAACGACGGCAACCGCCTCGGGTATTGTTTATGGGGATGGTTGAGTGAACGGCGCGGAACCCTGCTCCAGACAATTCATGCAGCCGGAGCCCGCACAAAACTCTCGAACGAAGAGGTTCTTGCTATCGTCCAGAAACGGCTCGAAGAACAAGGCATCAAAGTCTCCTGATACAGGAACATGTGCACTGCTTCGCTCTTCGCTTTCTGTGTCACGCTTTGAGAAAGGGTCGCACCCTCCATGCTGTATGACCTCAAAACATTTGTTCTTTCGTTTATTCCACTCTTTGTGGCCATCGATGTGATCGGCCTCGTTCCCATATTTATTTCGTTGACGAATACCTTAGACAGACCTCAAAGAAAAAGATTGACCACAGACGCCACTCTCACTGCTTTAGGCTTCTCGATCGTTTTCATTCTCGGCGGCAGAATGATATTCAACTTTCTCGGCATCACGGAAAATGATTTCCGTGTCGGCGGTGGAATTGTCCTTCTTGTGCTGGCGGTCGATGATCTCATCTTTGCAACAGAGCGCGGACGCAAACCGGAGACCTCTATTGGTGTTGTTCCGATCGGTATCCCCCTCATGATCGGACCGGCTGCTCTCACGACTCTCCTCATTATTGTGGATGCCTATGGATATATCGCTGCGGTTGTTTCCCTGCTGGCGAATCTTTTTGTTGTCTGGTTCATATTCAGGAATTCTGATCTGGTGATCCGCATGGTCGGAGAAGCGGGATCGAAGGCGTTTGCGAAAATTGCAGCACTCTTCATGGCAGCCATAGCAATCATGATGATTCGCGTTGGATTGACAGCCATGATCCTGGCGAGGTAACTAAGGACGTCTTTCGGATCTTTTCGTCTTCGGTTCCAGAGCGCACTCAGCAGATACAGTCACCGTGTTCCTCAGTTCAGAATCGCTGGATCGGTTTTTTTTAAAGAATAAGAGTTCGCTTCCCATGGTAAAAGGAGAAAACAATGAATCTTGGTTTGCAAAATAAAACAGCGATTGTCACCGCTTCGAGTCAGGGACTGGGGAAAGCCTCGGCAATGGCGTTAGCTCAAGAGGGTGCAACAGTCGTTCTTTGCTCACGGCGAGAACAAGCAATCTCTGAAACAGCGGATGAAATTCGACAGGCTACAGGGGCAACGATTGCTCCCATCGTTGCTGATGTCACGAAATTAGACGATATCCGGCGGCTGGTCAAGGAAACAACACAGCGTTTCGGGACAGTCCACATCCTTGTCAATAATGCCGGGGGGCCGCCGACAGGAACTATCACATCATTGACGGATGAGGATTGGTGGCGCGGGCATGATCTCACATTGATGAGTGTCGTCCGATTGACGCGAGAAGTATTACCCATGATGATCAAACAGCAGTGGGGAAGAATTATTACGATCGTTTCCGTTGCAGCAAAGCAGCCCATCAATGAACTGCTTCTTTCCTCTGCAATTCGGCCGGGGATTCTAGGACTGACCAAAGTATTGGCAAATTTGCACGCAAAGGATCATATCACTGTTAATACTGTTTGCCCGGGGCATATTCTCACAAAACGACAAGAGGAATTAAGCATCTCGCGTGCGGCTAAAAAGAATATCCCGATGGAAGAATACTTACAAGAAGTAGCCCATACTATTCCGGCGGGGCGATTAGGCCGGCCGGAAGAACTCGGCAGTACCGTGGCTTTTCTCGCTTCTGAGCAGGCAAGTTACATTAATGGAGTCAATCTTCTGGTCGATGGAGGAGCCGCAAAAGGGATTCATTGAGACCTTTCGTTTAAGAACTAAGGGTTGAATGCTGGTACTCTGTCGTTAAGAAATTTCCGTTCCTTCCCGTTTGCATAACATCGATCAAAAAATAAAGTCGTGCTCTGACTGTGCTCGTCGAAAATGAACTGGAGAATAATGCAGGAGGAATGATCTATGTATTTCTCATGTAATGGTAGAACACAAATCCTTTATGAAATTCTTTCTCAACAAGACGACAGTGATCCCGGAGGTACTCTTCGTACTCGGGAAAGAATGTGTCGCCGTTTATTTCGGTTTCAAGAATTGTCAGGTAGAGTTCATCGGCAAGCGTTAATGTTTGTGTGTATACTTCTCCACCGCCAGCGATGAACACAGACTCTTCACCTTTCAATGCTTCTACAGCAGCCTGGAGAGAGGAGTACGCCTCAACACCATCCATGAGTTTGGATGTGAGCACAGCGGTTCTCCGGCGGGGAAGGGGTTTGCCGAGAGACTCGTAAGTTTTTCTTCCCATCAGCAGAGCATGACCGGTTGTGAGTTGTTGAAATCTGGCAAGATCTTCGGGAATGTGCCATGGCAATGTACCATTCCTGCCAATGACACGATGAGGAGCGATCGCAGCAATGAGGATGAGTCTCAATCCCGGTCTCCTTTCGATCTGCCGCACTTATGATGGAAGCCAGGGGGGGCGAATGCCGAGCGTTTTGAGCTTCTGTTCGATTTCTTCGCGTTCGAGATTGTACTTCAGGGATTCACCTTCGGCAGGCAGGAATCCATATTCCCGCGCAGTTTTCTTGGCACCTTCGATGTCGCCTGATTGAAGATGAACGATAATCTCTATTTCCTGTTTGGATAATTCCATTCTGCTGAACTGATAATCGTTAAACGCTTTCCAAACTAACGGGCACCATTTGCCTACGATTTCGCTGCCGATGATGGTCGCATAAGTGCGAATTTCCAGCTGCGCGTGGTGGTCCATGCGAAGTGCCAGGAAATGGAGGAGATTGTGCAGATCCGTTTTCCAATACGCTTCTGTATAGGTACTCAGCGGGAGATCCTTGCGTGCTTGTTCGCGCGCAATTCCGGCATCGATCCGTTCGCTGTACACGGTGCGGGCGAGGTTGAGCAATTCATTCTCACGCGCAGAAAACGAATGTCCTTTCTCGACCTCCAGGTACCCTTCACTTCCTTGCCGATTGCTGGTTGCCTGCAGGCGCCATTCGTTCGGTTTTGTCTTCTGCACAGCATCGATCGCGAGAGAATACCGTGTGGAATATTCATTGACACTGGCTGTTCGATGACGGATCCATTGACGCCAGCAATCCATGGGCACGCGAACGTGGAGTTTAATCTCGCACATTTCCAGCGGCGATGTATGATGGTGCCGTATCAGGTACCGGATGAGTCCTTCATCCTCGCGGATTTTTTTTGTTCCTTTGCCGTACGAGACCCGAGCAGCCTGAACAATCGCGGCATCAGAACCCATGTAATCAATCACGCGAACAAAACCATCATCAAGGACGTTGAAGGGGATACCAAGGATACTGTCTAATTCAGGAACACATGTACGGTCAAGTTTTTCAAACAACTGTGTCATATGATATCACTCAAAGAAATCTACCGGTTACAGTGCATAGTTAAGAATTTTCGATACGAGTTTCGCTGTTGTCACATCCGCATGGTGCAGTCCTTTGATCGGTGCAAACTCCACGACATCGCATCCCACGATTTGCCGTTTCTGTGTCACCTTCCTCAAACAGTGCATCACTTCATCCCACAGGAGACCGTTCGGTTCCGGAGTTCCTGTTGCAGGCATAATCGAAGGGTCGAATGCATCAACATCAAAAGAGAGATACACGTGATCGGTCAGATTCTCGACGACATAGTCATCCCAGTATTTTAATATTTTTGTGTATGTGCCCCGGCGAATTTCGTGTGCGTAAAAAGTATGAATCCCGCGATCTCGAATGAATTCGGCTTCTTCCTTGCATTGTGCACGAATGCCTGCCTGTACCAGGTGGTGCGGATCGAGGAATTCGCAGACACGTGCCATAACCGAAGCATGGCTGTACTTGTTCCCTTGATATTCTGACCGGAGATCGGAGTGAGCATCAAAGTGGAGGACAGAAAGATCCGGGTATAATTTTGCGTGAGCTGCAATTGCTGAGGAGGAAATGGTATGCTCACCGCCGAGTATGACGATAAATTTTTGACGCTCAATCGTATTCAGCACGGCATCGTAAATTTGCTGAAGTGCGGCTTCATCCCGTTTCTTTTCAAAAAGGAGCGGGGGAAGTGTCGCGACGCCATGTTCTTTGTAGATTTCGCGCTTTGTTTCCTCGTCGAAAAATTCAACGTACTGAGATGCTTTTAGAATAGCATCGGGTCCCTTCGAAGTACCGCCGCCGTAACTGACGGTCTGTTCATACGGCACTGGCAGGATAACGACTTTTGAGGTTTCAAAGGAGGAATATTGTTTTTCGATACCGAAGAAATTCCTTTTACTGTCGAGTACTTTTACCATAGTCCCTTCTCCAATAAATTCTTTTGAAATATATCTTTAACCTGATGGAAAAGCAAGCCATGAGATCGTGGATCATGAAAATGTAAAAGTTTAAAAAAGCAGGCTTGACAAAGAGCGCTTTTGTTCCGATAATAGCATCACAAGAAGATGAATACAGTGAATCGAATTTACATAATTTTTGTCTTTTTCGTCATGCTGTGGTGTGGGGGGCTTTTTGCAGCTCCCCTTCTCAAGCATTTCGGCTTCACAACAAGCTCCGACGAACTCTATTCTTTCTTCTCCCACGTTTGTCATCAGGATCATGCCCGTTCGTTTCATCTCGGGAACGAACATTTCGCTGTCTGTATCCGCTGTACCGCCATTTATTTCAGCTTTTTGGCCGGATTGTTTCTCATTCCCCTGTTCAGGCGGCTCGAACAGGTGTCGGTACCGAGCCCGAAACTACTACTGCTCATCCTTCTTCCCATGGTCATCGATGTTGTATTCCATGACAGCGGCATTCACGCTAGTACAACCGTCTCGCGCATGATCACAGGGATGCTATTAGGGGGTGCATTACCATGGTGGGTCCTCCCGCTGAGCATAGAAGCATGGTCTCAACTTATTTCTCGAAAGAAAATTCATTCACAAGAATCCGGAGTGTATTCGTATGTTCGAAAAACCCAGTAAACAACGGGCTGTGCTTCTTGGTGGACTTATCATCGGTGCTGTTTCGGGACTTCCCGGTCTCAATCTGATCAACTGCTGCTGCTGTGCCGGAATTCTTTTTGGCGGTGCGATGTCTGTATATCTCTATCGGCAGGAGTTTACAGCGGAGATGCCTCCGCTGGAATCATCAGACGCACTAATCCTGGGAATTATCTCCGGTATCATCGGTGCATTGATCACAACGTTCCTGAGTGCAATGATTACGCTGATCCTTGGTCCGGTTGAAACAGAATTGGTGCGGAACTTTATGGAAAAATTGACGCAGAAACTTGAGGACCGCGGTTCCGTCCCACCCGGCACGATGGATAATTTGCGGGATCAGTTTGAGAAAGCAATGAAAGAAAGCGGTACCATCGGCGGAATTCTCCGCTCGCTCGTCTACAGCTTGATTATTTATCCGATCTTTTCTATGCTGGGCGGGCTCATAGGATTCGGATTTTTTGGAAAGAAGAAGAACTCCCCCGTGCCGCCGTCGACACCTCTGTAACTTTGGGTTTCATAAGGAGAAAAGAAGGGCGTCTCAGATGAGGCGCCCTTTCTGTTGTCCGAAAATAAATTGACAAATTATTTTCTTGATTCGTTCAATAGGAATAAAAGAGTTTTTGTGAATTCGTATGACATCTTAAGTGATGCTTGAGAAATGGCATTGGAACGATCATCTACCGTATGTATGATACTCATGACTTTCGGCAAGTCGAGCGAATCGGATTTATAGCCTTGACGCACAAACTTGCTTAGTCGGTCGCCGTCCCCCCTCGGAACCACAGAAATGCAGATATTCTCCAAATGGAGTTTTGCAAAAGAGTCATGATCCGAACTGGGAAACTCTGCATGTTCCACGAAGGGGAATCCGGTTTTTTTCGCCGCTTCATGCACGTAGCGCATGACAATCCGATTGCTGTTTCCCACAGGTCCCGCGTAGATTTCCTCACCGGATCCTTCTACCTCGAGATTGATCATCACAAAGTGTTTCTTGGGGATCACAAATTGCTTGATGTAGAAGATCGAACCGATCGATCCGCTCTCTTCCTGATCGAAGAAACAAAAATCCACACCGTAATTCCATTCTATTGTCTGCAAATGATTGATGAGTGCAAGTACGACGGCGACACCGCTGCCATTATCATTCGCACCGGGGGAATCTGGGGCGGCATCATAATGCGCACCGACGACAATACGTTTCGTTCCTCTGCCGATACGGACAATGATATTCTCACCTTCGATCATCACAGTATCTTTTCCCTGGCGCTCAATTTTCTTAAAGGGTGCTGTGACATATCCGATACCCAGTTTCCGCAGTTGATCTTTGATGAATTCACCCCGACCAAGATGCGTTCTGCCTTCAATGCCGAGGACATACGCATACAACTCGTCTTTGATAGGCATTTGGGCCAAGGTCTGTACAGAAACAAACAGTACAGCAATGAGCGACATCCAATTCCGTTTCATAGGATCCTCATGAGTTCAGTTTGATACGAAATGTAGTTTTGAATCCAGGCCTGCTGTCTTTCAGAAATAGTTTTCCATCGTGGTGCGATTCAATGATACGTTTTGCCAGGCTCAACCCTAATCCCCAGCCGCGTTTCTTCGTGGAGAATCCCGGCCGAAAGACATCTGTGCGGTATTTGAGATCGATGCCCTTGCCGGTATCGGAGACATCGACAAAGACTTGAGTGCCTTGCCTAGAAACGGAGTACGCAATGGTTCCTTCTCCGTTTTCGATGGCATCGAGTGCGTTTTTTGTCAAGTTCTCAATAACCCATTCAAACAATTCTCGATTGATACGTGTTTGAACCGGTTCCGGTGAGTCGAAGACGAGATGGACCTTTTTCCCGGTCTGCGGAATCCTTCGCTGGAAATACTCTATGACTTTGCTGATCACCTCAGAGATGTTCTCTTCGTGCAAATCGGGTTTGGAACCGATTTTTGAAAATCGATCGGCAATCTTTTGAAGACGGTGGAGATCATTCTCCATGTCGAGTAATGTATCGGTTGCTTTCGTGTCCTCAATGGACTGCTCCTTCAGGAGTTCTACCCATCCCAGCATACTTGAGATCGGTGTTCCGAGCTGATGGGCTGTTTCGCGCGCCATGCCGACCCAGATGTTGCTCTGTTCGCTCCGCTTCACATAGCTGAAGCTGATATATCCGATGAGAATGAAAAGAGCGACGATCGCCAACTCGATATACGGAAGCCGCCGGAGCTGAGTGATGAGAGAGGACTCACCGTAGTGAAGATAACTCAGAATAATAGTGTCTTGATAGGCAACTTTAATCGGGGCATGAGCTGCGTCCATCTCCCGAACAAGATCGATAAGGAATTGGTGCTGCTGTGCGCGCGTGAGCGTTGAGTCCAATGAGATATTCTTAATGCTGGCGTAGTATGGGTATGTCGGCTCGTTGTTCCGATCGGTCATGACGATGGGGAAGTCGATGGTATTGATAATCTCGGTAAAGAGAAAATTATATTCACCTTCACCTGCCATCCCATTTGCGATATATTCGAACGACTTTGCATAGAGATCGGCTACTTCTCGTTCTTTGTGACTCAAAGCCTGAACAAGATTGTGGGTATACCAGAGCGTACCTGCAATAATGGTAAACGCGAACACCAACAGAAATATCTTGAGTCTGCTCGAAAGTGGAAGCGAGGCAACAGCAGCAGCAGCGTGTGATAGGACTGTTTTCATAGTGAACGCAAACGGTTATCCCGCCATGAGTGTCTGGTCGCGCCGCGCACCGACAGAGACCATCCAAATCTTTGTCTCCAGCATACTTGCGAGCGCTTCGATGTACGCCCTGGCTTCTTTTGGCAGTTTCCTATAGGTCCGGATGTCTGATGTCTTTGTCTGCCATCCTTTGAAAGCTTGGTAGACCGGTTCCACAGCATCCAATGTTTGCGTATCCGTAGGATAATGCCGAAGTTGTTTCCCGCCGACCTTAAATCCTGTGCACACGTGAATTTCCTGAAATTCATCGAGGACATCGAGTTTGGTAACGGCAATGCGTTGAATTCCGTTGACACGGATGGAATATCTGAGGCTTACGGCATCCAGCCACCCGCAGCGCCGCGGTCTTCCGGTTGTTGCACCATATTCACCGCCGATTTTTCGCAAACGGTCGCCGATTTCGTTGTTGAGTTCTGTCGGGAACGGACCGTTGCCCACACGCGTACTGTACGCTTTGACAATTCCTACAATGGAAGTAACGGCAGTGGGGGGGATGCCAAGTCCAGTACAGGCACCGCCGCTTGTCGGGTTGGAGGACGTCACAAATGGATATGTCCCATGATCGACATCAAGCAGAGCACCCTGAGCTCCCTCGGCAAGAATGCGTTGATTTTTCTTCAGTGCCGCATTGAGGTATTCTGATGTATCGGTGATGTACTCATCGAACTTCCTGTCAAAATTTTGGTACTCGTGAATGATTGCGTCAACATCAAGCTCCTGAGAATGGTACAGCTTGCTGAGAATTTCGTTGCTAGTCTCGATGTTGCGCTTGAGTTTTCTGCGGAGCACATCACGATGTAACAGGTCCACGACGCGAATGCCGGTGCGCATGTATTTATCGTTGTATGCCGGACCGATACCGCGTCCGGTAGTGCCGATTTTTTCTACCCCCTGTTCGCGGGCAGCGTCCAGCAGTTTGTGGTACGGCATAATAAGATGAGCGTTATGGCTGATGAGCAACCGCTTACCGATTTTTATGCCGGCTTCTTTCAGTTGCTGGATTTCTGTCATGAGGGCAACGGGATCCAGCACCACGCCATTTCCTATCACGCAAGTCACATGGGAATGAAAAATACCGGAAGGGATGAGATGGAGGACATATTCTTTCTCCGCCTTTCCTTTTTTGGGCGGCAACACAACTGTATGGCCGGCATTGGCCCCCCCCTGATACCGAGCGACAATATCAACCTTCTCACTCAAGTGGTCGACAATTTTCCCTTTACCCTCATCGCCCCATTGGGCACCAACGATAATTTGAACTGGCATAATAGATTAGAGATTGAAGATTAGTGAAAGGTGATTATTGGAATAGGCCATAGAATTTGTTTTACCGAATACTGATTGCTGATCATTGGCTGCTGAGTACTGCCTGCTTGAACTATGTACCGATTTTTCTGTCGAAAGACAAGAAAAAGCCGGTACAAGTTCATGGCACCGGCTTTTCCCGAGATTTGAGTAGAGAGTTACTTCAAAAGAGTAAATTTTCGAATCGCAGATTGAAATCCAGCTTGCAAACGATAGAAATACACGCCGCTCGGCAAGAACGAGCCATTGAATTCTATCGAATGATATCCAGCGTTCACTGTTCCGCTAACCGGAGTGGCAACCTCGCGAATGGCCTTTTTGCCCATGATCGTATACGGTAAAAATGATAAGAATTTTGACAGAAGAAAGAGATGGGTATCACAAAGTGATTTACGGCAGATTCGGCCATCTATTCCAGATAGACCGCCCTTCACCATTTTTCCCGATGAATTTTTTTTGGTTTATACTTTTCTTTCGGTTGATCTTCACCTGTCGGATGACCGATGGGAATAACATTGAGCGGAATGACATCAGGTGGAATATTCAAGATCGATCGGACGGATTCCATTCTCTCGGGATACGGATAGGCGGCAGTCCAGACGGCGCCGAGGCCCAGCGCTTCAGCCGCAAGTAAAATGTTTTGACTCGCTAGAGTGGCGTCAATGACCGCATATTCGACGAAGTGCTTATGCGCTTGTAGCGGAATTCCGCATACGACGATCGCCGCTCCGGCCTTATAAATCATTTTCGCATAGGGAAGCACATCACCAAGCGCATCGAGAGTTCGACGATCGGTCACGAGAATAAATTCCCAGGGCTGGCAATTGACTGCGCTGGGGGCAGCCATTGCAGCCTTCATGAGGATATCCATCTGTCCGAGTGAAATGCTTTCGCCGGTAAAACTGCGGACACTCTTACGATGGTGAATGACTGAGAGAGCATCAGGAATGGATGGTTGATTCATTGGTTTCCGGTTTGGCATCAAGGTTTTGCCTTTATCGTTTTAATGGGCTATATTGCCTGCAATTATTCCCTATAATCGTACCGAAATATGAATTAAGGAGCAAGCGTTGGATAAATTCGTCATCAGCGGGGGACAACCGTTAGGCGGAACAGTGACTATCGGCGGAGCGAAGAATGCAAGTCTTGCGCTCATGCCGGCAACGATTCTCGCAAGCGGAATATCCCATCTTCACAATACTCCGGAATTACGCGATGTGAATACGATGAGCCGTTTGCTGGAGACGATGGGGATCCAGACATCACTTGCCGGTCATACCTTGAGTATTAATACCAAGAAGATCGATCAGTTTGAAGCGCCGTATGAACATGTCAAGAAAATGCGCGCTTCAATTTACGTGCTCGGCCCGCTCGTCGGAAGGTTTGGTCAGGCGAAAGTCTCTCTCCCCGGTGGCTGTGCATGGGGACCGCGCCCGGTGAATTTACACATCGAAGGCATCCGGAAACTTGGCGCGGAAATTGAACTCGAGGCCGGCTATATCAAGGCCAAAGCAAAACGTCTCCACGGAGCGCGGATCTTGTTTGACATCTCCAGTGTCGGTGCGACCGGCAACGTGTTGATGGCCTCGGCACTTGCGGAGGGGACAACACTCATCGAAAATGCCGCACAGGAACCGGAGATTGTACAGTTATCAGAATTTCTTGTTCTTATGGGTGCAAAGATCCATGGTATTGGAACCGGACGATTAGAAATTGAAGGCGTCGATGAATTACATCCTGCCGACATCGTAACGATCCCGGATCGCATCGAGGCGGGGACCTTCCTCATTGCCGCCGCGATGGCAGGGAAGAAGGGGGGCGTTGTCCGCCTTGAGAAGTGCAATCCGCATCACATTGGTGCGCTCTTGGTAAAGTTGGAAGATATTGGTGCAAGGATCCGCACCGGTATCGATTGGGTGGAACTGAGTCCGCCAGCCAGCATTACTCCGATGAATGCCACCACAGCTATCTATCCCGGATTTCCGACCGATATGCAGGCACAATGGATTGCTCTGATGGCTCTTGCCAACGGGACCAGCATTATTACTGATACGGTGTATTTTGACCGTTTTATGCATGTCCCGGAACTCATCCGTCTTGGTGCAAATATTACTGTGAAAGAAAATATTGCGACGGTCGTCGGAGTGAAGAAGTTCACGGGAACGAAAGTTATGTCGACGGACCTGCGGGCGAGCGCTTCTCTCATTCTTGCCGGACTTGTTGCCGAGGGCACAACAGAGGTGCTTCGCATCTATCACATTGATCGCGGTTACGAATCAATTGAAAAAAAATTCCAGGCTCTCGGTGCCGATATCCGGCGCGAGCAAGGCGAGGAATTCTAATGAGCTTGTTGGAGTGAACTGCACTCACGGCGGCCGAGAGTATTGACATGTCCATGGTACAAAGATACGTCTTCACTCGTGCTTTCCGGATTTCTGCACTTATTCTCCTTCTCTTCTCAATAATCTGTACACGCATACCATTATTCAATTATCTCGGTTTTGAGTTCTCGGTTGCTGTGGTGCTCGTTGCCGGGTATCTCGCGGGAATATTGACGCTTGCTCACTGGCGGAAAAGCAGCCCTCAGTCAAAATCGGATGTTTGGCAATTCATCGGCAGCATTGCGGCAGTGTTGCTGATCCTGGTCTCGTTTCCATTCCTCATTTCTCTGGCGAATGTACTCTTTGTGAAAAATTGTTCGCTCGGCGAAGGAGTAACTCTTTATGCACTGATCGTTCTTCCCGGAGTATTCTTCTCAGTATCGGCTGCGTTCCTGATAGGAGTAAGCTTTGCGAAATGGCACAAAACATTGTTTACACTTATCTATTTTTTTATTCTCTGTCACATCCCGATTGTGACACTGCTGCGTCCTCAGATCTTTGCCTTCAACCCCATTCTCGGCTTTTTCCCAGGTTTTACCTATGATGAAACTCTTATGGTCACACAGCGGTTATTGACCTATCGTTTAGCAACGTGTGCTGCAGCCGGCAGTCTTACAGCCGGAGCAGTCTGGCTGTGGCAGTTTCGAAAAAACAGGGATAAAGCATCGGGTACAGTCAGGCATTCACTTCCCATTCTTGAGCTCAGCATTCTTGCGCTATTAACTCCCGCAGTGATCATTGTTTTTACCTTAAGCGATCGGCTTGGTTTTTCTTCTTCGGAGGAATTTATTCGTCATAAACTTGCGGGAAATTATAAGACAGCCCATTTTGATATTGTCTATTCAGCCGGAAGCGTTAAGCGTGAGCGCATCGAACAGATGGGAAGGCTGCACGAGTTTTATTTCGACGAACTTACCAGGGAATTGAAGATTCAATCCCCGGGGCATATTGCGATTTTTATTTATGCTTCACCGGAGCAAAAAGAAAAATTCATTGGTGCCGCACGAACAAACATTGCCAAGCCGTGGCTTAGGCAATTACACATGAATTTAAGCGATGCAGAAGCTGTCTTAAGACATGAATTGGTACATGTCCTCGCATCGGAATTTGGCTGGTCTCCGCTCAAGATCGCCCCCAATTCGGGTTTGATCGAAGGACTTGCCGAAGCAATGGAACGCACAGCATATGAAGAGCCGCTTGACCGGGCCGCTGCTCTGACATATGCTGCCGGTCTTCGTCCAGACATTGAATCACTGTTTACGATGACCGGATTTGCCACAGCAAATTCCGGTGTTGCATATACGATCGCAGGGGCTTTCTGCAGATCACTGATTGATACATTTGGCATCGAACGGTTCAAGCAGGTGTACGGAGGTGCTCGTTTCAAAGATGTCTATGATGCAAACTTATCAACATTGATTGGGACTTGGCAGAAATCTATTAGACAACTTCCGCTCGAGTTTGTTGATTCGGTAAAAGCAGCATATTATTTCCATCGGCCGTCTATTTTTGGAAAAACATGCGCTCGCGTCCTTGCCAATCTGCACAATGAAACGAGGCAATCGATTCTACATCACGACTTTGAAAAGGCATTGGCATCGGCAGATCGTTCGCTTTCCCTGAGTCGGACACCTGAAGCGATCATTCAGAAAGCTTCAGTCTTGTTTGAATTAAGGAAGTTCTCAGAGGTCATTGCGTTTGTTACCCAGCAGCTGCAGGATACGACCATCGGAGATGCACTCCTACCGTTTCATGTTCGTCTTGCAGACTCTTATTGGGCCATGGATTCTCTTGAGCAGGCGAAGCGTTCCTATGCAGCCATGACGAGAATTCATCTTGCAGCGCGATATGATGAAGCATGTCTCCTCCGGTTAGGAGCGATACGGGATGCCCGGGAACAGGAAGAGCTAAAAATCTATTTCACCTATTCGTTGGAAGACACCATTCGGATCTCGCGGCTTGAGCAGTTGAGAAGTCCGGTAGCGCGATATTTGCTGGCGAGTGAATACGCGGCGAAAGAACGTTTTGCCGAGAGCGCACAGCTCCTGGATCGTCTTGGTCTGATGGAATCCCGGACGTTGGAATTTTTCCGTTTGCAGAGGCTCGGGAAAATATTCTTTGAGTTGCAGGAGTACAATAAAGCAAAGGATGCATTTATCCAATCGCTTCATTTCGTTTCTCGCAGGTATTTTCAGATAGAGACCGAAGAATGGATTCGGCGCTGCGAGTTTTTCGCTGAGTCAATTTCCCAGTAACCTTTCGATGGTATATTCTCTCCGACCGCTAGAAGCGATCGGAGAGGTCAGAGTAAAAAAAAATAAGTAAATAGAGAAGGCTAGAGAAGACTATGTCGAGAATGATGGCGCAGATACAGGTATAACTATGATAAAGTTTTCTTAGCAGTTAAAGGGGATTCTATGGAATGCAACAAACAGAAAAATCTGAAAAAATGTAACTGCTCCTATGAACCATGTTCACGCAAAGGAATGTGCTGTGAGTGTATAACCTATCACTTGCAGATGCAGGAACTCCCGGGATGCTGTTTTCCCGACAACATCGAGCAATCCTACGACCGGAGTTTCCGTACCTTCGCCCAAGGGGTCATGAACGGAAAAATTCCGGGTTGAATTTACCTCTCGAAGGTGTCATTGCATTTCCACCAATTTTTGGCGTTATTTAATCGGCAATAAGATCCCCAAAAACCCTTTCTCTTGTTCTATCAAATAGATTTTTGGAGATCTCTTTGAGTCTAACTGAAAATCAATTATCACCTGGAGAATAACAATGGCACACACAATAACGGATGTCTGGGCGCGCGAAATCCTTGATTCCCGCGGGAATCCCACCATCGAAGTCGAAGTGGAATTGGAAAATGGCGTTATGGGCAGGGCTGCTATCCCCAGCGGTGCTTCCACGGGCGAGAATGAAGCGGTCGAGCTGCGCGATGGTGATAAAGCCCGCTATCTTGGGAAAGGCGTTCTCAAAGCCGTCGAGAATGTCAATAAAGTAATTTGTGAAGAAGTGATTGGATTCGATGCACTCGATCAAGTGGGCATCGACAAGATGATGATTGCACTTGATGGGACAACAACGAAGTCGAAGTTAGGTGCCAATGCAATACTCGGAGTTTCTCTTGCGGTTGCGAAGGCGGCTTCACAGTCACTCCACATGCCGCTCTACCGATACATCGGCGGTACGAATGCCAAAGTGCTTCCCGCCCCGATGATGAATATTATCAATGGAGGTTCGCACGCAGACAATAATGTCGATTTCCAGGAATTCATGATCTTTCCGCTCGGTGCACCGACATTTGCAGAAGCGTTGCGCATGGGGGCAGAAGTATTCCACACGCTCAAAGGTGTCTTGAAGAAAAAAGGATACAACACAGCAGTAGGTGATGAAGGCGGATTTGCGCCGAACTTGAAATCCAATGTTGAAGCACTCGAAGTTATTCTGGAAGCCATCACGAAAGCTGGTTACAAACCGGGCGAGCAGATTTACATAGCGCTTGATCCGGCTGCGAGTGAATTCTATGACAACGAAAAGAAAAAATATGTGTTCCACAAATCTGATAAGTCGGAAAAATCTTCAGCAGAGATGGTGAAGTTCTGGGAACAATGGGCGAACCAGTATCCGATCGTCTCATTAGAAGACGGAATGTCCGAAGGTGACTGGAATGGATGGAAATTGCTGACAGATGCTGTCGGCAAGAAAATCCAGCTTGTCGGCGATGATGTGTTTGTGACGAATGTGGAATACCTTGCAAAGGGAATTACGATGGGCGTTGCGAATTCAATTCTTGTCAAGGTCAATCAAATCGGTACGCTTACGGAAACTCTCGATGCCGTCGAGATGGCGAAAAAAGCACACTACACGGCCGTCCTGAGCCATCGTTCCGGTGAAACGGAAGACACAACGATCGCCGATATTGCCGTTGCAACAAACTGCGGTATGATCAAGACCGGATCTGCCAGCCGTACCGACCGCATTGCGAAGTACAACCAATTGCTCCGCATAGAAGAAGAACTTGGAACGAATGGATATTACGCAGGGAAGAGTGCGGTCAACGCAAAGTTATAATCCACAATCGTCATAAGCTCGGAGGGAGACGATCTCCCGACGAGCTTCATTTTTTTAAACATTGAATCATTGACTGAATACAATCTCTTTACGGTTGAGGAAAAATCATGATGACACCACAAATCAAATTCGGTACAGACGGCTGGCGCGGAGTGATCGCCGCAGACTTCACGTTCGAAAACGTAGCAAAAGTTGCTTTGGCAACAGCGAACTACTACAAGAAACACAAGAAAATTAAAAATGGCATCGTGGTCGGCTACGATTCGCGATTCCTTTCCAGAGAGTTCGCGGAGAAGACTGCCGAAGTAATCGCGAACCGAGGCATTAAAGTCATTATCTCTGATAGAATTTCTTCAACGCCGGCGGTCTCGCTGGTGACGAAGAAAATGAATGCAGCCGGCGGTGTGGTTATTACTGCAAGCCATAATCCGGCGCGTTACAACGGATTTAAGATCAAAGGTGACTTCGGCGGTCCGGCACATCCGGAGACCATCGAAAAAGTGGAAAAAGAGTTAAAAAAGGTGCTAAAGTTAAAAGTTGAAAGTAAAAAGTCATTTGCTGAGTTATTGGAAAAGGGAACGATTAGAAAGATCGACTTTACAGCTATTTATATTGAGGATATTAAGAGCAAGATCAACATCGATCTCATCAAAACTGCCGGAATCAAGATTGCTTACGATGCAATGCATGGCGCAGGTCAGGGTGTAATGGATCAGATTCTTCCTCTCAAAGTCTCTCTCCGCGGCGATTACAATCCTTCGTTCGGCGGCAGTCATCCGGAACCGTTGCCCCAGCACACCCCGGGACTTATCGATGCGATTGTGAAAAACGGCTGTGATATCGGGATTGCGACTGATGGCGATGCAGATCGCATTGGAGCGTTCGATGAGAAGGGAAATTTTGTCGACTCACATCGTATCTTTGCACTTCTGCTGAAATATTTTATCGAAGAGAAAAAGATGACGGGCGAAGTGGCAAAGTCCTTCTCCGTGAGTCAAATGATAGACAAGATGTGCAAGAAGTATGGGCTGGTTTTGCATGAGACTCCTGTCGGCTTCAAATATCTTTGCCGCTTGATGACGGAGCGCGACATTTTAATTGCCGCAGAAGAGAGCGGCGGAGTTGCAGTCAAAGGACATTTGCCCGAGCGCGATGGTACGTATATAGGATTACTTCTCGCAGAAATAATGGCGGTTAGGAAGAAAAAACTCAGCGATCTTGTCAATGAACTCATGGCCGAATTCGGCTGGTATTACTTCAATCGAAATGATGCACATCTTACCGAAAAAGAGAAGAACAGGATAATGGCGCACTATAAGAAGGGACCCAAACAACTTGCTGGATTTCCTGTACAGCGGATTGAAACAAAAGATGGATTCAAGCTCTTCGTTGAGAATGGCTGGGTGTTGGTCCGTGCATCGGGAACGGAGCCGTTGATTCGATTTTATGCTGAAGCCGAGACTCCGGAAAAAGTCCAGCTCTTGCTCAAAGCGGCAAAGGAAGTGTGATCAAAAAGATGAGCGAAGTGTAGTTGAGTAAAAAGTATTTAAGTAAGGAAAGAACCTCTGATTATTGTATCGGAGGTTTTTTATTCTATAAAGAAATGATTTAGAACTTGAGATAACAGACGCAGCCTTTGAAGTGCTGGAAGCCTAAACATGGATTACGCAAAGCGTAATACAAATTATTTCAAAGGGGATAATGCTAAAAAAGAATGATGAGATATCGCTTGAGGTACAAAGCGCAGCATTTGAAGGTAAAAGCATCGGCCGTTACGAGAACATGGTTGTATTTGTTGAACATGCTGTTCCCGGCGATACAGTGATCGCGAAGCTTATCAAGATCAAGAAAAGCTATGCGGAGGCGAAAGTCGTCAGAATTGTGCATCCTTCGCCACTGCGCGTGGAACCGCGATGTAAGTACTTCGGTGTCTGCGGAGGTTGTACATGGCAGCATGTAGAATATCAAGCACAGCTCCGATTCAAACAGCAGCATGTTGTTGATTCCTTTGAGCGCATTGGTGGATTTACGGATCTCCATGTTCTCCCCATATTGGGGTCGGACGAAATCTACTATTACCGCGGGAAGATGGAATATTCGTTCGCAGAGCAGCAATGGCTGACTGTGCCGCCATTGAGGTCGGAAGTGGAAATTCCCCCCAGCTATAGTGAAGAATCGGCTTTTCAATCTCCGATCTCTTCTCTCCCGTTGCCTATATTCCTCGGCTTACATGTACCTCAACGATACGATAAAGTGCTCGATATAGAAGAATGCCAACTTCAATCGGAAGCTTCGAATCGGATTCTCAACTTTACAAGGGAGTTTACCAAAGAGAACAACTTGACCGTGTATAATTCAGTTGCAGAGAAAGGGTACCTTCGATTTCTTGTCATTCGCGAAAGCAAACGAACAAAACAGATGATGGTCAATCTTGTAACATATACCGATGAGACTGACATCATGAAGCGGTATACAAGATGGTTGATTCAGGAATGTCCGGAAATAACAACGGTTGTCAATACCATCAACAGAAAGAAGGCGCAGATTGCTATTGGCGAGAGTGAGCGGATATATCATGGTGACGGACTTATTCGAGAGGAATTGGGTAAACACCGGTTCAAAGTGTCGGCAAATTCGTTCTTCCAAACAAATGTTGCACAGGCAGAGAAACTCTACGAGGTTGTAAAAGATTTCGGCGGGTTAGATTCTTCGGATGTCGTATATGATCTCTATACCGGTACCGGTTCTATTGCACTGTATATTTCGGATGCCGTTCAAGAAGTGATCGGCATTGATTCGATAGAGAGCGCTATACGGGATGCGGAGAAGAATGCATCGGAGAACGGCATTACGAACTGCAGGTTTTTACTGGGCGATCTCAAAGATCGGTTAACGAATAACAAAGAATGGATGTCCTCGCATCCGAAACCGGACGTGCTGGTGATCGACCCGCCGCGAAGCGGCATGCACCCGAAAGTCATTGAAGAAATTCTCTCCCTTGGTGTCGATCGTATTGTCTATGTCAGCTGCAATCCTGCAACTCAGGCGCGGGATGTGCAGTTACTTTGCCAAGAACACTACCAACTCATGAAGCTCCAGCCGGTGGATATGTTCCCTCACACCTTCCATATCGAGAACGTCGTGCTATTGCACAAGCGATGAACTCAGGTCATGCATTCGTCTGAGGACTTCCGTCCGTCGAAAAATTGTTCGCGGTATGATGTTGGCCAGCTCTTTTTCTATCCGCACGGGTTCAACCATCTCCATAAACCGTACCTCAATGCTTTCAGTAATGCTGTCCGCCTTATCAACCTTGAAATGAAGAGGAATAAGCATGGAAGTATCAGGAAAAGATTCCCACTTGAGCGATATCGTATGTTCTGTTGCATTCGACACGAAGGAAGTAGCGATATCCGACAGTTTGTTTTTACCGCCCGAATACGTGAGTGTAAACGTCCGGGGTCGATATTTGAAGTGGATCTTCACCATCATATCGAATGTTGTACTGGAATCGCCTAATGTTGAGATTGTTCGCTCCAGCAGAACCCATGGCGTTCGATTGAAGGTGAATTCTTTCAACAGGATTTCACGATCGTACGTGGAAATCACCGTATCCTTCTCAGCGAGATGGACACGGAGGTGCTTCAAATAGTCATTACTTTTAAGCACCACTCTCCCGCTTTCCGTATTCATATCCACGGATTGATCTACGATGACATTCTGCCGCCATGTGTCGGAATATGAAGGCTGAAATAAAAGAATCATGACACAAAAGAGAAATGCTCCGCCGACCGTCAGAAAACCTTTATTCGTTTTCCAATGCCTCAGCCATAAGAGGTCGATACCGCTATCATGATAGACTGCAGCAAAACCAAGGAGGAATGGAAAGGACCACAGTGCAAAGAAAATAATATACACGACATGAACGATCATACTCGTACCAAGCCCCCCCGGAGAGTTCAATCCCATCATTCTGCTAAAGAAAATAAATCCTTCTGAAAACATCAACCTGAACATGAAATGAGGCGAGATCATCCATAGCAGAAGTTTCAAGAGAGGCTGACGGACCAGCATGGCAAGTGCAAGGAAGAAGAGTGCGAGGGCTGGATATACAGCCACTTGTACTGTGAGAAACAGCATCAGAATCGTTAAGATAAAAAGAAAAATAGATGCCCGCAGGAACCACCGATAAGGATCCTTACTCAGATTCAGGCGTGGTGTGATTTTTTACGATAAGGTGATTCCCACAAGAGCAGCAAGAAATCCGAGGACGAAATATCCGTCCGGCTGAGTCATCCAGGGAAAACGTACTCCCTTCAACACACCAACAAGATTTTCCGAGAGCCATACGCAGGTCTGTATCACGACGGCAATCAAAAAGAGCTTGAGTGCGGGGATGATGGGGTGTTGTCTTCTGGTGACTTCAATCCGGCGCTTGCGTACAAGGAACAATGCAAGAAGACCTAAAGCCATCGAGAGTACAATGAATCCGCTTAAAAGCCACAAGGGGAATAGTACTGCGCGCTTTCCGATCTGCCAGAGAAAGTACTTGCTGGTTTTTTCGGGGGGCACGCCTCCGTCAAATCTATGAACGAGTGCATAGACCAGATCGCCGCTTCGTTTGAGTCCGCTGGGATGGAAATGATCAAAGTCGTCCTGCGGAGTATGGATAGGATCGTTCATATCGGACGTAAAATCGATAGCAGGAATATTTTTCTCAAGAAAAGGTTCGTGGTCTGAACCGACGCCTCCTCCCGGAACCATGTTCATTGCTGAAAAGAAATGAGTGGTATAAAACAATCCTGAGTGTTTGAGCCGGGCAAACTCTTCATACGCCGCCTCCACGAGCCACACCGGTGTATTTCCTTTGCTGCTATTGATGGTCGGTACCAATATGCCGCCCCCGTTTGCCATATCCAGTTGAAGCATGAGAACAATGCTGTCGAGTTGAGGAAAATTATTGGTGAAATATTTTGAACCGATAAGTCCGGCTTCTTCGCCACCAAAAAGGCAAAAGACAATCGTCGATTGCAGCGGTTCATGTGAGAGCACGCGTGCAAGTTCAATGACCGCAGCTGAACCGGAGCCGTCATCGTTCGTGCCTGGTACAAAAGGAGATGCAGAATCGATATGTCCACCAATGACGATGATTCTGTTCGCTTTTCCTCGGAGCACGCCGACAGCGACACCGCTCGTGGTATTATAGGAAGAAGACGACATGGCGTCTGCATGAACTGCTTCGATGGGCATGAGATAGGCCTCGTTCAATCCAAACTCGCGGAATTTTGAAAGTCCAAATTCCAGTGCCTCGCGTTCGTTCGGAGATCCCATGGGCCGGGCACCAATCGATACAGAAATGGTTTTAAGATAGGACAAAGCGCTATCCATTGAAAAGGGTGTCTGTGCATGCAGAAAGAATGGAATAACAGCACCGAGAAGAGCGAATCGTTTCATAAAAGAGACCTATGCGACTGTGAAAGAAAAAGGAGAATTTTCTAGGTTAAATGTTCCTCAAAAAAAGAACCGACAGAATCTTCATAGACCACACCGCCGACATCCCAGACATCATTATGATCAGCACCGTCAATAATCAGTAAGCGCTTTGGTTCATTGGCGGCATCGTAGAGCAGTTTGGAATAATCGGATTTAATGAACGAATCATTCTTTCCATGGACGATGAGGATAGGAACGTGTACGCGCTTTATATCTTCAAGAGGGGCAACCATGCGAGCCTTGAAATTCGCCATTTTTTGAGATTGCACAAGCGCGATATTCCGCAGGAAATGCCACGGGAGTTTAATAATGCGTTTTTGGTAATCGACAAAGATTGTGCGAAGCGCTGTGAAACTTCCTTCCGACACAACAGCAGAAATGCGGTGGTCAATCGCAGTTGCCTGGATAGCGACCGCTGCTCCCATCGATGTTCCAAATATTCCGATCTTACCGATTCTGACATCGTTCCGTGCCTGCAGATAGGAAATTACCGCCGATACATCATGCTTTTCATAAAATCCGTAAGTGCAAAAATCCCCCTCACTTTCGCCATGCTGACGGGAGTCATAGAGAAAGATGTTGAATCCCCTATTGTACAAAAAGCGTGCAAAGGCAACGCCGCCGATCTTACAATCACCGACACCATGCAGATAGATGATTGTGCCGCGTGCCTTTTTCTTTTGGTGGACAAACCAGCAGCTTAACTTTACTTCATCATACGTTTCGATGGTTACATTTTCCTGCGGGAGTCCGGCATCTTTTGGTTCCAGCAACGTTGTTAACCGTACATACCACTCCTTCTTCCGGCGGACAGGTTTTAGTAAAATCAATGGTCCGGCGACAAGCAGGACAAATGTTGCCTGGATGAGGAAGAGGATGAAGATGATGAGCAGATTGAAAATGATATCCATGCGTATTTATTGGCTAAAATTTTATCTTCTTGAGTACCAAACACGATTTCATAAATATATCAAGGCGCCACACAGGATGCAAGCTGCCAAGTCGGAGCGGAGCTGCTGGAAGCCGAGTTCCGGTTATTTCTTGCCTGATCCACAAACGGCCTAGTTATCTTCCGTTATACCTCCCCACTGAATAGCATTGAATAAGAGTTTAAATGTTCCTTCGGTCTGAGCGCGATGCTGAACGCGAAAACCAAGAAGAACGATTTTTCCTCTCCCGTAACTGAGCGCAACTACAGCAGCTTTGCGCTGAAGTTTCTCCGCGCCTTGAATCCACCCGGACAGGAGAATATCTTCTGCATCTTCCGGATACCACGCGAGGACACGGCGCGTTAATTCAGATCCGGGCAGAGTTGTCTGAAAGGCCATGCGTCCGTCAACAAATGCTGCAGTAGCTGAGGGCATACCATATGTCACCGGATGAGTCGGATCGATCATAATCTTGAGCAGAGATCCGGGGCATTGAAATTCATCGGTTCTCGTTTTTGCAAAAACATTACTTACCGGAACGTTGAATTCGTCTATGATAAAGCTGCAGGCCGAGGCAAGAGCAATGAGTGTTCCGCCTTTTTCAACGAATGCTGTTAAATTTTTTACGCCTTCCTTCCCAATTCCCCCGGAATATTCGGGAGGTAATTCTTGAAAATATTTCATCTCTCCTTCTTCACGCTTGTATTTCCCTTCCGTGATGATTTCTTTGGAAATGTCGGGAAGAAGAATGACATCGAAATCGTTGTTGAGTTTTCCTGACTTAAGATACTTTGTATCGATATTTTTGAAGGAGAAGTTGTACTGCTCCAGCAGCCAGCGAGTCCAGCCCTCATCGATAGAAGCAACCCAGGGCTTATAAAGCCCAAGTCGGACTTCCTGGAGTTTATCCGACTGAACTGCGGGGTGTGTTGAAAGCCCGGTTATCAGTAGCTTATATTTTTGAGCGAGCGCAACCATGTCGTTCAGAGGTTCCAAGAGAAGCGTCCCCGCCGGGAAGGATTTTCCTTCTGCGGTAAATCCCGTGCGGGTTACACTGATAGCACCTTTGCGTTTGAGCACGTCGTTGATCAGGCGAGTGACATCATTGCATTCATGGGGTACTGCAAACAGTGATGCCTCGGTTGTGGTCACGGTTCCTTCCGGACCGTCGTTCTCTGACAGAGGCTTGAGAAGGGCCTGACGTTCGTTAGAAAGAATAACCTTGTCAACATCCACACCCATCATGAGCGGAAGCGACCACGCGGTGACATCGTAGGGAGGGATAATGCCGGAACCTGCAGAGAGTTTTATTTTTGGATACCGCTGTGTACCAAGAAGCTCAGATAAAAACCGCGCATAGGGCTGTGCGGTTGCCATATAAAAGGATTTATCAGTTGAGGAAAAATACACTTCAGCTCCATTCTCTCGAATGATATGAGCAAGCCGAGAGGCTGTTGCGGGATCTCGCTGGTTCATGGAAATTTTATAATATTCCCCAGGCTTTCCTTGCTTGACTGCATCCAATGCCATGACCGCCATACTTCGCAGGAAATCTTCCCGGTGAGAAGCGCATACTTCGAGAAGTGCATCTGAAGCGATCCGTTCGTAATCCATGATGTCGCGCAAACGCCACACTCCGCCCGGCCATGGGTTCGGAAAATTCGTTTGTCGTCGATACTCCATAAGACCTTTTCCGCCTCCGCTGAGATCAGTCGCGCTTACTTCAAGAGGCGTCGCAAGCCGCACCGAGGCGGCTTCCGTTAAGAGCCCAGTGACGTTTTTCCACCACCCGGTATTTTTTGTGCCGCCCGGCCAATAGGCATCAAATGTAGCACCATAGACAACACCGGATTTGTTCTGTTCCTCAAGCCGCCATGACATAGTGGAACCGATATTGTCCACGGCCCGCCAGATGAGAGGATGAACATTCGCTGCCACGGGATTGGAATAGGGGGGGACAAATAATCGCGGTCCGGTTGTTCCCATCTGATGTTCATCGAGCCATACCTGCGGGAACCAATCAAAGTATACTGCATGGTTCACAATTTTCGTTTCTTTCTGGGTCAGCATAAACCAATCGCGATTGTTATCATGACCTACATAGGGATGGTAGAGCCATGGCATCCGTCCGCCTTCGAAGGGAGTACCCAGATATTTCCGGTACCACTCTACTTCCATCATCTGGCCATCCGGATTGATCGAGGGAATAAGCAGGAGAATAGCGTTCTCTAATCGAAGCCTGGTCTCAGTGTCCTGCGCAGTAACGAGCGCATGAGCCCATTCCATAGCCATTTGCGTTGCGGCGATCTCTGTGGAATGAATGTTGCACGTTACGAGAACAATGGTCTTTCCCTGATGAACGAGGTCATCGATTTCGCTTTGCGAAAGGCCGCGCGGGTCGGCAAGCTTACGTGCGATGTCTTTATAGATATTTTTCTTCTTGAGATTCTCTTCGGATGAAATAACGGCCATGAACATTTCATTGCCAAGAGTGGTCGCTCCAAGAATTTCCACCTCAAGACGCCTGGAAGATTTCGACAGCATGGTGAAGTACGAAGCAATCTGCTTGTAGTCAGCAAGTGTTCGATCTGCCCCTACGTTGATACCAAGAAACTCAGAAGGGGTAGGGATTGTTGAATTCTGCCCATGGACAGCCGCGAGAAACGCAGTCAAAAATATCAAAGTATTGCAACTTCTTCGAATGAACGTCCTTCTGTTCTCTGTCATCGAATAATCTCCTTGAAGAAGAAAATAATATGAATGAGTAACGAGAAAAAACAACAATCATAACCGAGATACCGGAATTTCTCTACAATCTGAAGAAATCAAATTCTCGAATCCTCCATCATTTGATTAATGATTGAAATTCAGGAGTCCCTTGAAGACTCTTAAGGTCGTTGTCACCGCCTGCCTGTTTTTTCAACTTTGGATTCAGCCGCAAGGATTTTTCGAGAGCCCGGAGTGAAGCATCTTTGTTCCCGGCTGCGAGACGGATGACGGCAAGATCGTAAAGGACTTCCGGATTTTCGGGAGCCAGTGCTGCTGTTCGTTCCATGAGCAGCAATGCTTTGGCATGCTCTTTCTGTGTAAAGAATGTCCACGCCTCATTCCAGGAATAGTTCATCTGGGCATAGTTGAGCAGTCGACCCAGTTCTTTGAACGGGTCGGCGTGGTCATCAACCCGAATATCGATCGCTCGATCCGTAAATCCACCATACCCGGCATTCTTCTTTACTATAAGTAATGCTGCCGATTGTCTGCCGCGAGCATCACCACCTTTGGAGTTACCCGCAACGAGTGCTGCGAAGAGTCGATCAGCCAGAGTTCCCGGGGTATGGAGAAACGTTGTTTCCATTGCTGTCACGACGGATTCACCGGCGAGGATGTTTCCTTGAATAGCATAATTCGGACCTCTCCTTCCTCCCGCCCATGGCAAACACTCTTCCCCCGTATATGTTGCTGATGTTCCATGCGCGGAGACAATTCCAAATTGTCGTTTCTTTGGATTGTTGTCTGATCTTACAAGTATTTGCACTGCGTCTTCCGGTGTTGCTCCCTGCTCCAACAGTTCCAATCCGCGCCAGCCAAAAGATGTGTTCATGAACGATTGAGTAGCCACAGCACCGACATCTGCTTTCCCCCACGGTACAACAGCCCCCACAGCAAAGAATCTGGAAGCGACTGCCACTCCGAGTTCACCGGTGATGGAATCACGTCCGACAATTGAAAATGTAGATACGACGTCTTGGTCGATAGTTCGGACAAATTGTGAATGGAGTGCCTGAAAAGAAGGAAGAAGGAGAAGAATGCAGACTATTGCTGTATTGAAAATACTGACTTGAATATTATCTGGACCAAATTTGGTGTACATACATTGCCTCAAACGTGTCGTTTCCAATGATTCTCGGTTTTCCCACAAAAATAAAGCGTAAATAAATAAACTGATTTTTTTTCTCTCATGCTCAAGAAAGGAGAACAATTGAGAGATGCCCGCTCAAGCCGAATAGCTCTCCAAAAACTTCATTAAATGATACTGTCCTGTCTAAAACAGTTGAAAACATTGACCAATATGAAGAAAGGAAATTTGGGAAGAGTGGATTGCACCTTTTTTGCATTATATCTCGTCTATAACGGAAGATGCGATTGGAAAAGACGGTAAGCATCACTAATTTGAATCCGAACCCCAACCTTTTCACAGTTTAAAAGTCTAATTCCATGTCTGAAGAGCAAAGGAATCCCAAACGAATGACCGGTACTGATACCGAGCTGATTATGCAGGCACAAGAGGGGAATATGGATGCGTTTGAGCAGCTTATTCAACGGCACGATAAGCGTGTCCTGACAATAGCGGCGGGATACGTGAATAGTTCTGATGATGCCAAGGACATTTATCAGGAGGTCTTTCTCCGTGTATACAAAGGGCTGCCGAAATTTCAGCACCGCAGTGAATTTTCTACGTGGCTCTTCCGTATCACAACCAATGTCTGCTTAAGTTATCGATCCCGCGGACACCGGCATGCACATATTTCGATCGATGAACACCGGCACGATGAAGATGGTCAATCGCATTCAGCGCACGAAGTACTGGTGGATGACACCACATCTGACCAGCGGACACATAATGGAGAGATATCGAAGAGAGTAGAAGATGCTCTCCAAAAACTATCACCGCGGCAGCGTATGGTTTTTACATTGAAGCATTATGACGGATATAAGTTAAGAGAGATTGCCGGAATGATGAAATGCGGTGAAGGGACTGTCAAAAAGTATCTCTTTGAAGCAACCGCGCGGTTGCGAAAGCAATTAAAAGATTTTGCGAGTTAACAGAGAAAAGAAGGATCGGCATATGAAACACAAACATTTTCAGGATTGGCTCCAGCTTTCGCTGTATGATGAACTGAGCGATCAGGAGGCGAGACTTCTTCAGGACCATCTCACGACCTGCGAACGATGCCGGAATGATCTCGATGCGCTGAAGAAACTCCATCAACTATTAGCACAGCGTCAGTTAGCGGTTGCTCAGGAACCAGTGTTGCAAGATGCGCGAAGAAATCTCCGTATGCGAATTCGAGCGGAGGCAGAACGGGAATCGGTCTGGTCAATACTTCAGGTCGCTCTTGGAGGCGTCGCGATATTGGCCATAGGAATCCTTACAGGATATATTATTTTCAAATCACCAGCAGCAGGTTCCTCGTTTTTGCAATCAACTGCATCAAGTTCTTCGGCAATGGAGGCTGGTGAACCACAAATTACCAATATCCGGTTTCTCAACCGCGAAACGCAAACAGGGAACGTCGAGTTTATGTTCGAGACCGTTACGCCGGTACATGTCAGCGGCAACATCAATGACGAACGTGTGCAGAAGGTTCTGGCACGGGCGCTCGTAAGCGATCAGAATGCCGGTACGCGTCTCCGTGCGGTCAGCATGATCGGTACTTCGAGCGAACAAAAACAGTCCACTGCACCGAACCTAGATGCAGAAGTACGAAATGCACTTATTACTGCGCTGCTGCATGATCGCAACCTCGGTGTGCAAAAGGAAGCAATGAGCGTTCTGAAAAACTATTTGCCGGATCCGGTGATTGTACGCGCATTCCTTGACGTCCTTGCAAAGGAAAAGAATACAAGCTTGAAAATCACCGCCATTAACTCTCTGGACCTAGCGAAATATGAGAACCAACCGGTAAACCGGGAAATACTTGAAATGTTCAGACAGAAGGCCCAATCAGACGATAATAACTATATCAGAATCAAAGCAAAGACCGCTTTACAGGAGGTACAACAATGAAGACGTTTATGCGAATACTGACTGTCGCTCTTATGGTTTTCAGTGTGGCAGCATTGACCCTGGCACGGGAAGAAGGGGTTCGTTCAAAATCGTTTACCGTCAGCAAAGGCGGTACCATAGAAGTTTCCACCGGTGTCGGTGATGTCCGTATCACCACCTGGGAGAAGAATGAAGTGGATGTTACGGTGGAGGGACTGGACGACGAAGACCTTGATAAAGTAAAGATGACGCAGGAGGGAAATGTTATACGGGTTGTCTATCGATCACGATGGAATTACAGTTCTGGGAATATCCGCTTTGATGTTAACGTACCCTCCCAGTTTAATTTGGATCTCAGTACATCGGGGGGAGATCTCTCCGTGAAAGGATCTATTACCGGGAAGATCGAGGGTTCGACGTCCGGCGGGTCCATTAAACTGGGAAATGTTTTTAGAGGACCAATCGATGTATCAACCTCCGGCGGTGATATTACCACCGGAAAGCTGGAAGGGGAAGGACGTCTGAAAACCGCCGGCGGTGATATCCAGGTTGGAAGCGTGAACGGTTCCCTCAATGTCTATACATCGGGCGGCGATATCCAGGTGGAAACCGTATCGAAGTCGCTTGAGGCAAAGACCGCCGGCGGCGATATCACCATCGGTGATGTCGGCGGCGAGGCAAATGTTTCAACCTCCGGGGGAAGTGTCAGCGTTGGCAGGGTGACTGGCACGGCAACATTGGGCACGGCGGGGGGTGATATTGAACTCAAAGGGGCCAGCGGGAAAGTACGCGCGCGGACATCCGGCGGAGATCTGAAATTACAAAACATCACCGGTGCGATTGATGCAAAGACCGCCGGCGGTGAAGTGGAAGCAGAACTTATTCCCAGCGGCAAAGGGGGAAGCAGGCTTGCCACCGCGGGCGGGGATGTGCGGCTCTACATCGCTGAGAGTTCGAAGGCGACCATCGAAGCAACAATTACGTTTGAAGGGTGGGGATCACGCCGAAACAGATATGTCGTAAAATCCGAATTCCCGAAAGACTCATACGAGACAAATGAAAAGTCCGGAGAAATCCGCGCAGTCTACAAGCTCAACGGCGGGGGCGAATTGATCGAACTCAGCACATCAAATTCGAATATTGAGATTCGTAAATTGCGCCGGTAAAGAGGTCTTTCGAAGTATCAGAAAGTAGATTATTCAATTATTTCTTTGAGGAGGATGTCCATGGAAAAAATCAGTGCAGTTCTCTTGATGAGTTTGATAGCGGTGACTCTTTCCGCCGGCCAAAAAAAATCAGATGAGGTTTCCGACTATCAATCAAAATCATTTTCAGTTCAGAAGGGGGGACTGCTCGATGTCGATGTGGAGCCGGGGTCAGTGACGATTGAGCCATGGTCCAAAGATGAGGTCTTTATTGAGGCCGAAGGGATTGATGAACGTCATCCGGACCGTCTTGTGATGGAGCAGTCGGGGAACAGTGTATCGGTACGATACCGGGATTCACGCCACCGCGTTAACCATCTGGAATTTACGATCAGGGTACCGCTGAAGTACAATGTCACGATCCAGACATCCGGTGGCAGTGTAAAGCAAAAAGAAATGCTGACGGGAGATTTTCATGTGGAGACGAAAGGGGGGAGTATTAAAGTCGATCATATTATCGGCAATGTGGATGCCAAGAGCGGAGGCGGGAGCATAAAGTCAGTGAAAATAGAAGGAGATGCCACCATGAGGACAGGTGGCGGCAGCGTCGAAACCGGAGCGACCACCGGGATCTTACGTGTTTCAACCGGCGGCGGAAGCATCTCAATGCACAATGCCGGCGGAAAAGTGGATGCCTCAACAGGCGGAGGAAGTATCAAACTGGTGAATGCTGGTGCATGGGTTGACCTTTCGACCGGCGGCGGAAGTATCGATATGGAAGAAATAACCGGCCTCGTGAATGCCTCAACCGGGGGAGGAAGTATCAAATGTGAATTAACTCCGGGAACCAGTGGTAACAGTTCAATCCGGACTGGCGGTGGTGAAATTGAACTTTCTCTCCCTGAGAATGCCAAAGTAACGGTTGAGGCGACAATTAATCTGGGGCATGGATGGGGAAGAAGCCATAAGAAATACTCGATTCGTTCTGATTTTAAAGCCGAGAAATATGAGCAGGAGAAAGGCGGGGATATTTATGCCGTATACAAACTTAACGGCGGCGGTCCCACAATTACACTGGAAACCTCTGAGAGTGATATTGAAATATTAAAGATGCCTTCACATTAATCACCCAAGGATATTCGGATTACTTCCGGAAGCCGTCATCAGCTAAAGGTTTACCTGCGGCATTTGATGACGGCTTTTTTTTTGTTATCATTTACACATTCGATCCTTATTGTTAGCTAGGGAATATTTGTTATGAAAATGCTCTCTGCTCTGTTTCTCCTATGGGCGGCGTTCTCCTTTCTGTCCGCTCAGGAAATTCGCCCCATCCGAGATAGTGTCGGTTACTGCTGGGAAATTGAATCGATGCAACATCTTGTCGGCTACGTAGACTCCACCGAGGTGCCAACAAACTCGAACAAAGAATTTATCGCTGGAATATCTCCGCACGATGACTATCTTTATGCTGCCCGTGTCTATTATCCCCTTTTTCGCTCTATCAACCCACGAGAGGTTATTATCTTTGGTGTAACCCACAGCACTGTGAGAAAAGAAATTGGCGATCCGCAAGGGATACTTCTTCTCGACGAACACAAGTCCTGGATGGGCTGCGGAAAAACTATCGAGGTCTCACCCTTGAGGGAATTTATCAAGAACACTCTTGATACCCAATACTATCGTGTGAATAACCGTGCACACGAACTTGAACATTCCATTGAAGCGATGATTCCTTGGCTTCAATATTACAATCCCTCGATTCGTATCACACCGGTTATGGTTACGAGAATGTCGTTCGACAGGATGGAGGAAGTGGCGCGGGCGTTGAGTGATGTGCTTAGAGAATACATCCGGAGCCGTCAGCTGATTCCGGGTACCGACATTTTCTTTCTGTGTTCTTCCGATGCAAACCATTACGGAAAAGATTTTCAGAATACGCTTTTTGGTGAAGATGATGCGGCTCATACGCAAGGGATTGAGCAGGACCAAAAGATCGCACAGACATTCCTTGCGGGGAAGATAGACTCGGAGAAACTCCGATCATTGAGTGTGGAAATGCAAAAGGTGGTCTGGTGCGGGAAATATTCCATTCCCTTTGGACTTCTCACTGCCCAGAAAACTATGGAGAGGACATTCGGAAAAAGCCTGAAAGGAACGATTCTTCGGTATTCCGATTCGTATTCAGCCGGAGTCCTTCCATTGACGAAGACAGGCATGGGACTTACGGCCCCATTCTCTTTGAAGCATTGGGTAGGTTACCTTTCGGCCGGATTCACGATCGAATAAAAGCGAAAGAGAAGCATGGACCTCCAAAAATTTAATATTCCGCCTCATCGTGTCGCTCTTGTTCACGATTGGCTCACGGGAATGCGCGGCGGGGAAAAGGTCCTCGAAGTGTTCTGTGAGCTGTTCCCGCAGGCGACAATCTTTTCCACGATTCATAATCAAGGAGCGATGTCGCCTGCGATAGAGCAGATGAAAATAAAAACCACATTTATCCAGAATCTTCCGTTGAAAGAGAGAAAATACAGGCACTATTTGCCTCTGATGCCTCTTGCTATTGAATCATTCGATTTTTCCGGGTTTGATTTCATTCTTTCCACGAGCGTCGCAGTTGCAAAAGGGGCACTGCCGTCGAACAATGCGCTGCATATCTGTTATTGTAATACACCCATGCGGTACATCTGGGATCAATATGGGGAATATTTTGGCAAGGGGCGGGCCGGCCTTATCACCCGCGCAGCCATGGCAATGGTTGCACCATATTTACGGCGCTGGGATGTCCGCACCTGCAGCAGAGTCCATTATTTCATCTCTAATTCCCATAATGTCGCCGAACGTGTTTCGCGCATTTACCATCGCAGTTCTGATGTTATCTATCCGCCCGTCAGCATAGAGTTATTCACTGTTTCGGAGTATAACGAGGGGTATTATCTCATAGTAAGCGCACTGGTTCCTTATAAGCGGGTCGACCTTGCGCTTGAAGCGTTCAATCGATTGGGTGAGCGTCTGCTTGTGGTTGGTTCCGGACCCGAACGGAAAAAGCTTGAAAAAATGTCAAATAAAAACATCGAGTTTCTGGGATGGCAGAGCGACGAGAATCTTGCAAAACTGTATGCCGGTTGCCGGGCATTGATATTTCCCGGCGTTGAGGATTTCGGTATTGTCCCGCTGGAGGCGATGGCAAGCGGTAAACCAGTAGTGGCGTTTGGAAGGGGAGGGGCGTTAGAAACAATCGTTGCAGATGGTGCCTCGCCGACAGGAGTGTTTTTCTACGAGCAGACAGTTGATGCACTGCTTGGTGCGATCCATGTTCTCGGAAACACAACCTTCGATCCTTATGCCATTCGTCGGCACACGGGAAAATTTGACCGGAAAATATTCAAGCAGCAAATAGCAGAGTACATTCAGCGGCGATTTGAAATATTTCAACGGTCATAACCGCTCTTAGGTGATCGTTATCTCCATCCCTTCGGCTGCACCAAAACACTTCACCGGAGATTTTTGAGCCTCGATCAATTTCTGAGCATGTTTCACCATTGCGTCGATTGTCGCATCGTCATGGGAGGGGTCATGGTGGAATAATGCCAATTGCTTTGCTTGTGCCTTGATGGCAAATTCCACAACAGAATCGATGGGAGAATGTCCCCAGCCAATCTTTGTTCGATATTCGATCAACGAATATTGCGCTTCAGCCACAAGGAAATCTGTCCCCGAGAGATATTCGATAAACTTTTGATCGAGTTCAGCGCCGAATTGTGTTCCAACCTGCTCTTTACGCGGAGAATGCAGTGTGTACCGATAGGGTTCATTGTCTGAAGCATAGATAAACGATTTTCCTTCTTTTGTGATTTTGTACGCAAATGTCATGGCAGGATGGTTAACATAATAGGGTGTCACATGGACATCTCCGATCCAGAAGGGTTCCCGCACTTCCTGCATAACGATCTGTGCGTTGAGGTCACCGAGGGGAACTGGAAAATATTCCGAATCCATCTGAAGCCTGAACAGATCTTTGAGACTCTTGTCACGCGCCGGCGGTCCGTACACATTAATCTGAAAGTTATCGTTGTACGCCGGCATAAAAAACGGAAATCCCTGAATATGATCCCAATGAGTATGACTAATGAAGAGATGCACCGTCGTCGGCTGTGTCTTGAATTCCCTGAGGAGCTTATTGCCAAGATCGCGTATACCCGTGCCGGCGTCGAAGATGAAGATTTGCTTATTGATTCGAACTTCGACACACGAAGTATTGCCGCCGTATTTTACTGTCGTTTTCCCAGGCGAGGCGATGGATCCGCGGGTTCCCCAGAATCTGATGTTTATCATGGCTGATTTGCTCGTTTTTTCATGTGTTCAGTAGCAGTTTCGACAAGTTCCTTCGGTGAAAATGGTTTAACAATATATGAATCCGCTCCAAGTTCCATCGCTTTGTCAATATCAGGTTTATATGATTTTCCGGATGTAATGATAATCGCTGTCCGGCGTAAAGCCGGATTGGCGCGAAGCATCTTACACACCTCAAATCCATGAAGCCCTTCCATCATAATATCCAGGATGATCAGCTGAGGTGGATTAATGAGGGCCTGTCGGAGTCCTTCACCCCCTTCATCTGCAAGGGATACCTCAAATCCATGCCGTTCAAGCACGACCTGAGAAAAGCGTCTGAGCGAAGGATCATCATCAATAATTAATGCTTTTGGTTTCTTTGTTGCTGCACCCATTGGTCTTGGCACTGCATCATTTGGTTGAATTCAATTTTAATAAAGCTTTCAAGATTGTACGAGGAATTTTGCAAAGAAGGAACACATAACTTCAGATTTATCGTTGGCAGAATCGTCGATATTCCTCCGAATTCGAATAAGCTGAGCAACAATGCTCACGGCAATCTCTTCCGGTGTAATAGCACCAATTTCAAGCCCTATGGGTGCATGGACTCGTCTGAGTCTTTCGAGATCAGCACCCTGCTCAAGCAACCTGCGGTATGTTGTTTCTACCTTTCGCCTGCTGCCGATCATGCCGATATAGCGGGCGGATGTCTTCAGCGAGCGTCCTAAAATTTCTTCGTCAAACCGATGGCCGCGGGTGACAATGACAATATATGTTGCTGATGTGACGGAGATGGTTTTGAAGACTTCCAGAAAATCGCTTTGTATTGTTCGAACACCCTCGGGAAAGCGGCTGGGGCTAGCATACTCTTCACGGTCGTCGACTACTGTAACACGAAATCCTGACGACGACGCAAAATGGGATATCCATGCTGATACATGCCCGCCGCCGAATATAATGAGATGCGGATGTCCATGGAGAGGCTCAAAGATAAGTTCACCGCCGGTTAAAGGAACGCGTCGAGTTTCATTCCGCTGAACCGTCTGCTGCATCATCTCTTTGATCTCGGTGTGGAATATCTGGAGAGGTACATTCCAGCTCTCTGCTATGCTGACGAATTTTGTCTCAGAAGCCAATTCAGCGTCAGAAAATACTTCCTTACCCCGGATAGTACAATCTGAACCGAGGTACGTGACGAGAAGAGAATCATGGCCATCATCAGAAAGAGATTTGATTCGGTTGAAGAGGGGCACCTGCTCGCGGGTAATCGGTTCGAGAAGAATATCCAGACTTCCTCCGCAGATAAGCCCCTGGATAAATTCATCCTCCTTGAGATGGAAGGTCAGCACGGCTGTTTTTCCCGATCCGACCATTTTCCTAGCTGCTGCAAACATTTCTCCTTCCATGCATCCGCCGCCGACAGTTCCGAGAGAAGACGATCCCCCGTTCTTGATGAGCATCTTTGAAAGGGCGGAGGCCGGAGTGGATCCGGATGTGGAAATAATCGTTGCAAGTATGACGCACTCTTCAGCCTCAAGCGCGGAAACAATTTCCTGGTTGATATCCATCGAGAGAGCAGTACCTTAAGGTGATTTTTCCCCGGCTTTCATCCGTTGCTTCAGTTCCTCAATGCTCAGGAGGATGACTTCATTTGTTGCCGGAAGAGAAAATATCGGTTCGATTTCATGCTGACCTACAGCTGAGACGGCGTCTTTAAGAGCAAGCCATGTTGTGAGGCCGTACATGAAAGGCGGTTCTGCAACCGTTTTGCTTTGCCGAATGGCGAGGGGATTCGGGAACCCTTCCAGGAGTTCGACCCGAAAATCTTTTGGGATATCCTGCACCGTTGGAATCTTATATGTGTCCGGCGAATGTGTCAGTAAGCGTCCTTTATCATCCCATTTGATTTCTTCTGTTGTACACCATCCCACACCTTGTATATATCCGCCTTCGATCTGTCCCCGATCGATAAGAGGATTCAGCGATGTACCGGCATCATGAAGAATGTCCGTCCGCAGCAAGGTATGACGACCGGTGAGAATATCGAGTAATACTTCGGAAACACACATCCCAAAAGAAAAATAATAAAATGGACGACCGAATCCCTTTTGTCTATCCCATCCAATCTCCGGTGTCCGGTAAAATCCAGATGCACTTAAACTGATCTGACGAATGCGCATCAGGTTCATTGCTTCGTCAAACCTCATCTGCCGTTCGGGATGATCTGAATCCACGATGCTGTCATCCTGAAAATGAATGGATTGCTGGTGAGACGGATTGTCGGGATTCTTTTCCGAGAAAAGAACAGCGACCTCGACGGCGATTCGATGTTTCAAAGTGTCGATTGCATGTTTCACCGCCGCGCCGTTTAAATCCGTACCGGAAGATGCTGCCGTCGGCGAGGTATTGGGAACCTTTGAAGTATTGGTGGCATTCACTTTCACACGGCTGATGCTGACACCAAACTCCGCCGCTGCAATTTGCTGGATCTTTGTATGTAATCCCTGACCCATCTCCGTGCCGCCATGATTAATCAGAATCGTTCCATCGGTATACGCATGCACAAGAGCGCCAGCCTGATTCAAAAAAGTTGTGGTAAAAGAAATGCCGAACTTCACCGGCGTGAGCGCGAGTCCTTTTTTGTAGAACTCGTTCTCCGCATTAAACTTGTTCACATCCTTCCGCCGCTTTTCGTACTCCGAAGACTTTATCAGCCGGTCATACAAGACGAACAGCCGGTTATTCTCCACCGTCTGGCCGTAGTGCGTGATGTTGTTCGTTCCGAGTTTGTAGAAATTTGTATGGCGAACCTCGAGTGCATCTTTCTTGAGAAATCGGGCAATCCGGTCGATAATCGTTTCGATGGCGGCCATTCCCTGCGGTCCGCCGAATCCCCGAAATGCAGTATTCGACGGTAAGTTGGTCTTCCACACACTTGCCAGGATCGACATGTTCGGGACATAATACGCATTGTCGCTGTGCAGCATTGCACGTTCCATAATGGCATGGGACAAGTCGGTCGCTGCACCGGCATCGCTGTTGAGTTCAAGTTTTACAACAAGAAGTTTTCCCTCATCATCGAATCCGGCTTCATATCGGGTCAGAAAACGATGACGCTTGCCGGTCATGATCATATCATCATCGCGGAAGAGACGGATCTTCACCGGCCGCTTTGCGGTATGAGCGAGGAGTGCAGCCCAGCAGGCAACATGATTGGCCTGTGTTTCTTTTCCGCCGAACGCGCCTCCTATGCGGCGAATTTCCACGACAATTTCGTTGAAGGGAATGCCAAGTACTTCAGCGACGAGAATTTGCGTCTCGGTCGGATTTTGCGTTCCGCAATAGACAGTCATTTCATGATGTTCACCCGGAAGACAGACGGCAATTTGCGTTTCGAGATACCAATGCTCTTGTGCACCGGTCTGGAGTTCTCCGGACAGTCGGTGGGGAGACGTCTTCCATGCCGATTCAGCGTCACCCCGCTGCATTGTACGGGGTTGGCCTAGAATAGTGTTTTTGGCGATCGCTTCTTCTATTGTACGAATTGCCGGGAGGGGCTTGTAATCGATTTTGATCAATTTCTCTGCAGAACGGCATTGTTCCTCTGTCTCTGCAGCGATCAGAAAAACTGCCTGTCCGGCAAACGTGACCTCATCGATAGCTAGACAGAGTTCATCTTTTACCACGGGACCCATTTGGTTGTGACCTGGAATGTCACGATAACTCAATACAGCTTTTACTCCCGGGACTTTCTTTGCCTCGCTGAGATCAAACGACTGAATTGCTGCATGCGCGTGTGGACTATAGACTACACGGCCAACCAACATTTGATCGTTGACCAGCATATCATCAATATAGATTGCTTCACCTGTTACATGCTTTACTGCCGACTCATGGACAATGGTTTTCATAAGCAATCTCCCCAAAACTTCAAGAGAAGATTCTTCGCAGCGATCATCCTGAATTCTGCAGATCCACGTGTGTCAGAGATGGGAGTAAAATCCTTGTCGATGTACGGCAATGCTTTTTCGATTGTCTTGCGTTCCCATTTTTTCCCAAGCAAGAATTGTTCAGTTGCCGTGGCACGCTTTGTCCGATCCGCCATTCCGCCATAGACCAGTTTAAGTAAGCGAATACCGTTCCCTTTACCCATCTCCAATCTGAATCCTGCGCTGACCGTAGAGATATCGAGGTCTTTACGTTTTGATATTTTATAGCATTTAACGATTGCTTCATGAAAAAGCTTTGGAATTTGAACAGCGAGGATTAATTCATCGGGGGCACGTTCGGTTTTGCGGTACCCAACAATGTAATTATCGAACGATACAATTCTGCGGCCGCGGAGACTCTCGAGAACGACACTCGCATTGTAAGCCATCAGGACGGGGGGCAGATCGCTGATGGGTGAGGCTGTACCAATATTTCCTCCGAGTGTCGCAATATTTCTAATTTGCTGAGCACCGAACACCGAAAGCATTTCAAAGAGCGCGGGGAAAGTTTTCTTGACATGGGATTGCACGTCTGTAAGAGTCACGCCAGAACCGATGGTGAGATCGTCCAGAGTCTCTTCGATGCGTTTCAATTCTTCTATGCCGGACAGATCAATGATCTTTTCTAAGAGTTCATGACCTTTAGTGACCCTCAATGCAACATCTGTCGATCCGGCAATGAGAATGGCGTCGGGGTACTTGCTCTTCAAGAGAAGCGCTTCCTGTAAATCCTTTGGCCGGAAATATTCCTGTTCCTGGGTTTGGATGTGCAGAGAATCTTGAGAAATCGATTGAAGCTGCCGAATAATCGCAGGTTCTTGCTGACTCAGATGATCCACTCCTTTATGGACACAGGAATGTACTGCAGCCTCGACGATAGGTTTGTAACCGGTGCATCGGCAAAGATTGCCGGTGATAGCATCATCGATCTGATCACGCGTCGGATGGTCATGATTCTTGTACAGAGAGAACATCGACATTACGATTCCAGGCGTGCAGAAACCGCATTGGCTTCCGCCTGTTTCTGTCATCGCAGATTGGACAGGATGTATCTGCCCAAGTTCATCTCGAAGATTTTCCACAGTGACAAGATGTTTCCCATGCAGCATCGGCAGGAACACAAGGCACGAATCGATATTCTGATACCGGATGGTCCCGTTGGCAGTAAGTTCGCCCAATACAACTGTGCATGCGCCGCAATCACCCTCGGCGCATCCTTCTTTGACCCCTTTGTGTCCGGGGAGGCTTCTTAAATAATTCAGAACAGTTGTTGTCGGGGTTAGCCGCTGGCTGGGACCGAAATCAAGTTTGACAATACTGCCGTCAAGAATAAAGGAAATAGTGGAATGCATGACTGCCTTCATACTCTCTTTCGAAGAATGACGATATAGTTTAGCAATTCATCAAGAAAGTTTCAACAGACAAATAAGAAATGCAGCATCGGAGTGTAAACAAGGCATGCCCATCTGAAGAATTGGGATCTAAGCTATTCTGCCGAATGCACCTTCTCAAGTTCTTCCGATACTTTTCCCCACCGCCAGTAGGCGTTGCTGAGTTCCTTTTCAATGGTTTTGTATTCTGTGGAGATAGCTTTTGCCTCTTCCCCCTTTTTATACAATTCCGGGTTTGCAAGAAGCTGCTCTATTTCACTTTTTCGCTGTTCATAATGAGCGATCTCCGCCTCGACTGCTTCTAATTGCCGCTTCACAGAACGCACTACTTTCTCTTTTCCTTTTTTGCGGGCTTGCTCTTCTTGGCGGGCGGCGTGCGCTGTCGCCTTGCTGTTATCCAGCGGTTTTACCGGGAGAGCAGCACGTGCGAGAAGATTTTCCTCCCGTTTCTTAGCAAAATATTCGGACATAGAACCGAGATAGAGTCGCATGGAGCCGGGATGTAATTCCAGCACCTTATTGATAATGGGATTAAGGAAAGCACGGTCGTGAGAAACGATGAGAAACGTCCCCTTGTATTCCTCGAGTGCCGTTTGCAGCACTGCCTTGGAACGCATATCAAGGTGATTGGTCGGTTCGTCCATGATCAGAAAGTTTGCCGGGCGCAGCAGCATGCGTGCGAGCGCGAGACGGCTTTTTTCTCCGCCGGAGAGCACGGAGACCCGTTTAAACACATCGTCACCATGGAAGAGGAAAGACCCGAGGAGCGTGCGCAGCTGTGTCTTTGTTTCTGAAGAAGCAACCTCTTCTACCGACTGAAGGACATCTTTGGAAAGATCAAGTTCATCGGCTTGATCCTGCCCAAAGTACGAAAGGAGAACGTTGTGTCCGACAATACGCTCGCCCTTTTCGAACGATTCTTCCCCGGAAATAATCCTGACAAGTGTTGATTTTCCGGCACCATTGACACCCACCACGGCGATGCGGTCACCGCGTTCCACCTTGAAATCCAGATGGTGAAATACTTCAAGCGAATCGTACCTCTTTTGAATCCCCTGCAAATCCAGGACAACGCGCCCGCTGGGTACCGGCTGCGGAAAACTGAAGCGAAGAGCCTCCTCTTCGCGCTCCACTTCCACAATCTCAATTTTTTCCAGCATCTTGACACGGCTCTGTACTTGCCGTGCTTTCGTTGCTTTGTAACGAAACCGGTCGATGAACTCCTGCGTCTGCTTGATTTGATCCTGCTGATTCCGCTGCTGACTTAACAGCAGCTCGCGTCGGACGAGACGTTCTTTTTCATAGAAAGAATAATTGCCGGCATACTCATCAAATCTTCCTGCAGAAAGAGCATAGGTCCTGGAGGTGAGGTTGTCGAGGAAGGCTCGGTCATGCGAGACGAGGATGATTGCACCGTTGTACTGACGAAGATATTCTTCCAGCCATTGAAGCGATTCGAGGTCGAGGTGATTGGTCGGTTCGTCTAACAGGAGCAGGCTTGGTTCCTGCAGCAGAAGTTTCGCCATCGCGATACGCATTTGCCAGCCGCCGCTGAATTCCTCGGTGAGACGGTTCAGATCGGTTTGTGAGAAACCCAATCCCGATAAAACGCGTTCGATCTTTGAGCGCATTCTGTACGCGTCCAGGTCTTCTAATTTATGCTGTAATTCCCCGCACACTTCAAGTGTGTCGGCGTACTCTTCGCTCGTTTGATCAAGTTCGGCCAGACGATCATGAGCTTCGGTCAGTTTTTGCTGGGTCTCGACGATATCTTCAAAAGCAGTCTCTGCTTCCGAGTAGAGTGTCTTCCCGCGCAGCGCAATGGTTTCCTGTTGCAGATACCCGACTGTCACATAATGGGCCTTCTGTACCGATCCTTCTTCACCCTGATGGACACCGGAGATGATGCGAAGCAGCGTGGTTTTTCCGCTTCCATTAGAGCCGACTAGACCAATGCGATCACGCGGGCCCACAGTTGTCGAGATATCGCGGAAGAGTGTTCGTTCGCCAAATTCGAGGGTAATATGTTCGAGTGATAACATAATGACTGTAAGAAACTCAATAACCTAGGACAATATAGGGAAAACTGTCTGAGCGAAAAACTCTTTTGAACGAACGAGAGAGTACGCGAGGAAGGTTGTCCTGGTTTCTCGAGGACATCTCAGCAGCAGCAACGCATGCACATGGTCTATACCGTTTTTAACAAACGGGGCATCGAAACTCTTTGTTCTTGAGAAAATAGAATATTTCGTCAACACTAAATTGAGATTTCCGTTGAACCGCTTCAGCGGTGTTGAACGCGTTGTGCGGTGTGAAAAGAACACGCGGATGCTGGAATAATTCTTTGAGAGATTGTGCAGCAGGCGCTATGCTTGCATGACCGCTCCGCAAAGCTACAGCGAAAGCCGGCTCATCTTCAAATACATCGAGACCCAGTCCCCCAAGATGATCTTCAATAATAAGTCGTAGGAGATCAGCAAGGGGAGCATGTTCTCCGCGCGCGATGTTGATGAACACGGAACCAGCGCGGGTGTGCCTCAAGATCTCATAAGAAAAGTAACCGCGATTTTCATCCGTCAAATTCATTGCACAGATAATCACGTTTGCCCACGGAATTCCATCTTCCTTTGTGACATAGTGGATATTCTTATGTCGCTGAACAATGTCAACACCCCGAACATTCATACCGAGCGCGGAACCAATCCTGACAATCTCGCCGCCAATTCTTCCTACACCCACAACGAGTAGATTTTTCCCCTCCCATTCGCTTCCGGTCAAACCATCCCGATTGAAATACTTGAATTGTACCATCTGCTGAGGCAACCGGCGCAGGAGAGCCATAGCTAATAAGATTGCATGTTCAGCGACGGCACGCGTGGCATACTCTTCCAGATAACCGCATGGCAGCGGTTGATGAATCGACTCTAAATATTTCTTCAGATGATCGTAGCCGGTGCTTCTGCTCAATATTCCGTCGAGTTTGTCTGCCCATGGAATCGGAATGACGGATTGCGTCCGGATGCTGATGAAACGAGCTGGCGGGATTTCATGACCCATTTCCTGAATTGTTTTATCGGTCATTTCGTATAAGAGTTGGTTCCCGAGAAGAGTCCGGAGTGCTTCCGCTTCTTCTTCAAATGCTTCGTAAAAAAAGACATCCATAGTTATTTGCTCAATATTGATATTTAGATTGCAGTCTGGATCTAAGATAACGAGAAAGAACCAGCGATGCGAGACCATTATGCATTCCGAGGGAGAGGTGTCCACTTCTCAGCATAACCAAATACTAGTGCCGATCCAATTAAGATTTCTTGTGTTTTGAGTTTCTTTTATTGCGATA
>CAZYYD010000008.1:0-114223 GCA_964651225.1 uncultured Ignavibacteriaceae bacterium | reverse complement strand
ATGGGTGTGCAATTTTCCGCGGAATCTTGTGCACTTTTCGACCGGAATCAACAAAGACCGGGAATTTTCCCTCGGCTTCGCTCTCGAACGTTTCTTTGGTGCGTTCTTCATCCCACACCAGGCCGTACTTCTTTCGCTTTTCAAGTGCGTTGATGTGTTTAATGACTTAGGGTAAATTCCCCGCCGCTTGCGGCGAAAAAAGCGTACGTTAGTGTATGTCAGAAAGCAAATACATACACAAATCACATAATGTATCAGTCTTGTTATATCATTATGTATGCCCAGCGAAATACCGAAGAGTGGTATTTAGTTCCGAAGTTGATGAAACATTAAAATCAATGCCTAGGTTACGGCATGTCGCTTAACAGATATTTACACAACTATTGACATTAACTCATTGAGCCCTTGAGTGAATGATTTTATCAATACAACTATAACCCTCAGCGCTAATATACTAAATCTTTTGGAATTGAAATGCTTCTATCTCTTCCGGAAGGAACAAGCCGCAGGAAAAAGGTGTTATTATAATATTAAAGGAATAACACTAAGGAACCTATGTCTATTAGACCTATTAAACAGATGTATCAAGCTAAGCCAACCATCGAAGGCGCTGGTGTAAAACTTCGGCGGGCCTTTGGTTTTGGCACAACAGAAGAATTTGATCCCTTTCTTCTCTTCGATGACTTCCGGAACGAGAAACCGGAAGACTTCCTTGCGGGATTTCCCTGGCATCCGCACCGCGGCATCGAAACCATCACGTACGTTCTAAAAGGAACCGTCGCTCACGGCGACAGCATGGGAAACAAGGGAACTCTCGGCTCGGGGGATGTTCAGTGGATGACAGCCGGAAGCGGCATTCTCCATCAGGAAATGCCGAAAGGAGACCAGCAGGGTCGCATGCATGGATTCCAGCTCTGGGCGAACCTTCCCTCCTCTCACAAGATGATGAATCCGCGCTACCAGGATATCGGAACACAGGAAATTCCTTCTATAACCGACGATGATGGCACTCATGTTCGTGTAATTTGTGGAAGTTTTTGGGGTAAAACCGGTCCTGTTGAGGGAATTGCAGCAGACCCGCAGTATCTTGATGTGTGGGTCCCGCCGGGTAAACGTAAATCGCTAGCGGTGGAAACAACACGACACGCGTTTGCATACGTGTTTGAGGGAAACGGAATTTTCAGGGATGCTTCTGTGCCAGTGGGAGTCATGACAGAATTCGTCGGATCTGATCAGGTGTCATCACAAGAAGCCGCTGGAAACCGCTCGCTGGTCTTGTTCGACAGCGGAGATGAAATTACGATTCAGGCTGGAGATTCCGGTATCCGGTTTCTACTCATCTCGGGGAAACCGATCAATGAGCCGATTGCATGGTACGGCCCGATCGTTATGAATACGCAGAAAGAAATCGAGCAAGCGCTCGCTGAACTGCGCAACGAGACATTTATAAAACATGCTTCATAATCCATTACCTCTCCGACCGCTCAAGGCGACTCGCCTCGCTCCGCTTGTCGGAGCGGGTCGGAGAGGTAAAAGTGTATATCCTCAACCGCAACCATGGTTCGAAGTTGATTTCCTTTTTATTGTTTTCCTTTTCGGTTTTTGTGATCACTTTTAATATCAGTCGACGTTTTGGCTTTTCTGAGTTTCATTCCACACTTCGAACATGTACCGGGTTTATCAGAAACAACTTCGGAATGCATCGGGCAAACATATGAAACGCTTTGTGTCTTGACCTTGGAACTATCCTTTTTTTTCAAAGCCATCCCGCACTGTGGGCACTTTCCCGGTTTATCAGACATAACTTTCGGGTGCATCGGACATGTATACATTTCTTTTTCAGTTGCCTGTTGAGCACCCTTTACGAGCGAAGTATCTGAACTCTTATGCATTTTTGAATGCTGGTGCGTCTGCGATTGTGACTCTGCAAAGGCAGTGAGTGAAGCAACGAGCAAAAGCACGATTGAAAATTGTGAGTATTTCATGGTATTAAATCCTTTTATTTGTGATAATTATGTGTGTTAATCGCTCTATATCAAGGAGATTCATGTAATTTTACAACGATAAAAATCATATAATTACGTCTGTAAAATTTGGTCGCCTTCTTCGGCTGTTTTGATCTTCATGGCACGATCCACCGGCAAGACGAAGATAATGCCGTCGCCCGATTGATGTGTGCAGCCTTTTCGTTGTATAATATGAACTATAGTATCTTCATTTTCGTTCCTGCACATGAGTTCAATTCGTGCCATTTTGGAATATTTTTCAATGAATTCCATTGAATATTTCGCTCCATAGGGATCAGCTAAATTACCAAGTCCTGAGACATCAATAATCGTTATGCAGCAAAATCCGGCGCCTTCCAGCGTAGAAACAATTATCTGCACTTCATTTACTCTGACATATGCTTTGATTTCTTTCGTATTCATTTTTCCTTTGACTAATTTTCTAATATTTTTCCATCGGCTGTTGCATCACGTTTTAATCTCCAGCTTTTCCACAGGAAGTAAATCACCGGATAGACAGCAAGCTCCAGAAGCACCGAGGTCACAACACCGCCAACCATGGGCGCAGCAATACGTTTCATAACGTCGGCACCCGTGCCATGGCTCCACATAATTGGTAGCAAGCCGGCGATAATAACCGAAGCAGTCATGATCTTCGGCCGCACGCGTTGAACAGCGCCATGATGAATTGCGTCTTTCAAATCGATCAATCCGCGCATAAGACCTTTTTTCATCCGATCGTCGTATGCATGATCGAGATACAACAACATGACGACACCTGTTTCTGCATCGAGCCCTGCCAATGCTATAATGCCAACCCAGACAGCAATGCTTAAATTGTATCCGAGAAAATACAGAAACCAGAATGTTCCCACGAGTGAAAATGGGACAGCAAGGAACACTATTGCGACCTTGGTTATCGATCGCATATTTAGATAGAGGATGACGAAAATAATAAACAGCGTCATGGGAATAACATACATCAGTCGATTTGCAGCCCGCTGCATGTACTCGAACTGACCGCTCCAGATGAGATTGTACCCGGGAGGCATTTTTATTTTTTCATTGACAATCTTTTGCGCATTTTGAACGTATGTTCCGACATCGATATCCTTGATGTCTATGTACACCCAGGCATTGGGACGTGTGTCTTCACTCCGAACAACCATCGGACCTTTCCGCGTAGTGATCGTTGCAATTTGACCGATCGGGATCTGTTCACCGGTCGGTGTAGGAACAAGAACACGCTGGAGAGCATCCAAATTGTCCCGCAACTCGCGGCTGTAGCGGAGATTCACGGTATATCGTTCCAGGCCTTCAACCGTGTTCGTAATGCTCATACCGCCCATTGCTGTTTCTATCACTTTCTCGACATCACCTACGGTTAATCCGTACCGTGCGGCTTCCCTTCGATTGATATCGAAATCGAGATAGTTGCCACCGACAGATCGCTCGGCAAATGCACTGAGGGTTCCCGGAATTGTTCGCACTACCGATTCGACCTCCATACCGATTTGTTGAAGAGTCTGCAAATCAGGACCAGAGATCTTTATGCCGACCGGAGTTTTAATTCCAGTACTCAACATATCAATGCGTGTCTTAATCGGCATCGTCCATGCGTTTGTCAAGCCCGGGAATTGAATCGCCCGATCCATCTCATCAATAAGCTTATCGACAGTCATTCCCGGTCGCCATTCACTTTCAGGTTTGAGCGTAATCGTTGTTTCGATCATATCAAGTCCGGCGGGATCTGTTGCTGTCTCTGCTCGTCCTATTTTCCCGAATACGTGGTGCACTTCCGGAAATTGGCGAATGATCTTATCGGTCTGCTGCAATAGTTCACGCGCCTTTGTGATGGACATGCCGGGCATCGTCGTCGGCATATACAGGAGATCACCCTCATAGAGAGAAGGCATAAATTCCGATCCGATCTTATTGAAAGGAATGATTGTGAGAGCAAGCAGAACTATGGCTGTTACAATAACCCATTTGTTATACTTCAAGACAAAGTTGACAACGGGTGTATATATCTTAATGAGAAAACGATTGATGGGGTTTTTTTCTTCCGGAAGAATTTTCCCACGAATCCAATATCCCATGAGAATCGGCACAATGGTTATAGAAAGAATAGCCGCCGCCGCCATCGAATATGTTTTCGTAAATGCAAGCGGACGGAAGAGACGTCCCTCCTGACCTTCAAGCGTAAACACCGGGATAAACGAAACGGTGATTACTAAAAGTGAGTAAAAGAGTGCAGGCCCGACTTCTTTTGCCGCGTCAAGTATAACCTGCCAATGGTCGCGCCGTTCCCCCGGGGGTTTAAGTGCTTCATGCTCGATGTGCTTATGAGCATTTTCGATCATAATGATTGCAGCATCCACCATCGCGCCAATAGCAATAGCGATGCCGCTCAGCGACATGATATTTGCATTGATTCCCTGCATCTTCATGACAATGAAAGCCATTAAGATCGCGGTTGGCAATGTAAATATGGCTACAAGCGCGCTTCTTGCGTGGAGCAGGAAAAGCATGCAAACGAGTGCCACGATGAGAATTTCTTCGGCAAGTTTACTTTTCAGTGTGTCAATCGCCCGTTCGATAAGTCCTGACCGGTCATAAGCAACGCTGATCTTGACATCTTCAGGAAGTCCTTGTTTCAAAACCTCGAGCTTTTTCTTTACGTTTTCAATCACCTGCAAAGCATTTTCTCCATAGCGCATAACAATGATACCGCCGACTACTTCGCCCTCACCATTGCTTTCTGCTAGTCCCCTGCGCATCATCGGACCGACGGTAACGTCTGCTATGTCTTTGAGATAGACCGGAGTTCCGCTTTTTTTGTCAACCATAAGCGGAATGCTCTTTACGTCCTCGACGGATTTGATATATCCAAGACCTCTTACCATGAATTCCGTTTCACCCATCTCGATCACTTCGCCGCCAACGTCGTTGTTGGAATTCTTGATGGCCATCTCGATCATATCGAGAGGAATTTTATATGCGAGAAGCTTTGCAGGATCTACTGTCACCTGATATTGCTTGACGTACCCGCCGATACTTGCCACTTCTGCGACACCATTGACTGATGTTAATCCATATTTCAGATACCAGTCCTGATACGATCGCAATTCCTGAAGCGAGCGTTTATCGGAAGTCAATGTATATTCGTACACCCAACCGACGCCTGTTGCGTCCGGTCCGAGGGTTGGTACTACATTCGTAGGCAATCGCTTCTGGGCATAATTCAGATATTCCAGTACCCGGCTTCGCGCCCAATAAAGGTCTGTTCCATCTTCAAAAATCACATAGACAAGCGAATATCCGAAGAAGGAATAGCCCCGTACAACTTTCGAACCCGGCACAGAAACCATCGAAGTGGTGAGTGGGTAGGTGACCTGGTCTTCCACTGTGCGAGGTGACTGGCCCGGATATTCCGTATAGATGATCACCTGCACATCGCTCAAATCCGGGATAGCGTCGATCGGGATGGTGAGCATAGAATATACCCCCAAGCCGACAAGAAACAGCACTGCAAGGATCACCATAAACTTGTTGCGGACTGAAGTTTCAATTATTTTCTGTAACATAGGCCAAATCCTTTGTCATGATAAAATGAATCCGATAATTATTTGCCTTCGTCCAAAACATATTTCTCAGGATCTTTTTTAAACGTCTCCATGTCGTCTGGACTGCAGAAATAATATGTTTTTCCTTTGTATGTGTACGCGGTTTCATTGCTCATAACTGCTTCCATTCCGCAGACAGGATCGATGAAGGTTTGTTTGTGTATTCCTTTGTTCTTTTCTTGTTTCTTTTGATGCTTGGGATCTTCGGTTTTCTTTGCACTGCCACTATGGTCATACTCCATAGCGGATGCGGACATTGCATGATCGCTTTGGTTCATAGGTTGCAAAGTTTTATCGCTGTCCAATTTCGCGGGTGCGCCAGAATTTCCGGTCATCTGACTTATGGCGGCCTTGAGATTGCTTTCCGAATCAATAAGGAATTGAGAAGAGATTACTATTTTCTCACCTTCCTTAATCCCTTCAAGAATCTGTACGTATCCATCTGCAGAGACGCCAAGTTTCACATCGCGCGGATCAAAATAGCCGCCGCCAAGCGAAACCACAACAACATCTCGTTCGCCTGACCGGATGATGGCCTGATCCGGGATGGCAATCGCATTGACAGCAACCGGCGAAACAATTTTCACTGTTGCATACATATCCGGTTTCAATTCGAGGGTAGGCGTATTGGCCACTTCAATGCGTACCTTGGCGGTTTTTGTTTCCTCATTCAAATAAGGATACACGAAGGTGATTTTTCCCTTGAATGATTTCCCCGAAATATATGAGAGTTCGATGTCGACTGTTTGGCCGACATTTACCCAGGACAGCTCGTACTGATAAATATCTGCAAGGACCCAAACGATTGATAGATCAGCAATTTTATACAATTCCATCCCCGCCATAATGTTCTGCCCCTTTTGGACTGTTTTCTCCATCACAATTCCGTCGACAGGGGAGTAGATTGTCATAGTTTTTTTAGGAGTTCCGCGATTTTCAAGCTCTTGAATTTCATTCTCACCGATATCCCAATACAAAAGACGCCGGCTGGCACTTTGCACCAGATTATCTGCTCCTTTTTTTGCTGCGCCAACACTGCTTTGCTGTAGGTTTTTTTGGTACTGAAGAGCTTGCAAATATTCTTCTTGTGTTGTCACAAGTTCTGGACTGTACAACTCCATCAATGGTTCGCCTTTCTGAACTGCTTTGCCCGTATAGTCGACATTGAGTTTTTCAACCCAGCCCATAATTTTCGAATTGATGGAGTATACCTTGCGTTCGTCATAGTCAACCTTACCGACTGTGCGAATGATCTTGCTCAGCTTCCGCCGTTCAACTGTTTCGGTTTGTACTCCGATATTTTGGATTGTCACAGGATTTATTTTAATCCCTTGCACATCACTTTCACCTTCATAGACAGGCACCAAATCCATGCCGCAGTCCGGGGCTTTGCCCGGTTTGTCGGATGTGTACCATGGATGCATCGGATCCTTATAGTAAGCGATCTTTCGTTCTCCGCCAGAATTAGATGATTCATCATAGACGGGAACATAATCCATTCCGTCCGGTGCCTTTTTGGGTATCGGTGAAGTATTTTGCGGATTCATCGTATCGCGATAATGGAGAATTTTTCGTTCCAACGTTGCATTGGTTTTGCTACCGGGATGGAATATCAACCAGCCGGCTCCAAGTCCCACCACAAGGCTTACTAGGATGGCGATAAAAATATTTTTCATGACTTCATATTCCTTTTCATTTTTAACGAAGTTTTTCAGTTATCTGATTGATGTCCAATCCTACCGCTTGTTCGAGCGCTGCCTGGCTCGACATATAATTCATGACAGACATATAGTAATCCAACTTAGACATAAGAACCATTCGATACGCATCGATCATCATCAGGAATTCCGTTTTACCCGTCTGATAAGCCGATATGGTGGACTGAAGTGTTTGCTCCGACTGCGGTATAACTGTGTTCCTATAGAGGTCAACGAGATTTTTATTCGTTTGTATTTTCACAAGCGCATCCTGAACTTCGAATGAAGTCATATTTTTCATATACGTCACGTCTTCCTCTGCTCTTCGTACGTTGACTTCGTTTTCTTCCACCTTAGATGTGTACTTGCCGCTCGACCACGGAGCTAAAGGGATAGAAATTCCGACCATAACAGACCAATAATCATTAGACGTCATTGCCATATCTTTGTACATTACGCGTGCCATCACATCCGGGAAGTACTCGCGCTTCGAAAGCGATAACTCCGCCTTGTTCATATCAACGTTGAAATTCATCGCCTTCAATTCCGGACGCGTATTCAGAGAGAGCGGCTGCAATTGCTCGAATGTCCAGCGAGGAACGTCTTTTTCTATTTCTTGAACGGGACCAAGCGGAGCATTGACAGGCCGGCTGAGAATTGTATTGACCATCGCTTCGACCACCTGCTTTTCTTTAAGGAGATTGATCCCATTATTCGTGAGTGTTGAAAGTTCGGTTTGTGCGCGGAGAATATCCACCTGTTTTCCCATACCGACTTCGTATTGCTTTCGGGCAATATCGACAAAGCTTCGCATAAGATCCTGATTCTCTATGTTTATCTGGATCTTGTGCTGAACCAGATAGAGATCATAATAGGCAGACTTCAGGTCGCGGATAATTTTCAACTCCAGCGCTTTATAATTCTGATTGACCATTTCGGCATTGTTTTCAGCGGCACTTCCCATCGCTGAAAGTTTTCCGGGAAAGGGGATCATCTGTTGCAGCGAATAATCCATTTCCATATTGTTTTTAAGCGGATTAGGAAAGGACTGAATAGGGACCTGATAAAATTCCACTCCGAGCTGCGGCGATTCCCAGGACGTCGATTGATTGATCTTTGTCTTTGCTGCTTCTGTCCGGTTACGTGCGGCGCGAAGTTGCGGATTATCTTTGAGCGCTTCGTTTATAAGTGCTTCAAGACTTTCCTGTCTCTGTTCCTGGCCGTATAACGGCAATGCCAACAGAAACATGAAAAGCATAAAACAATTAAATGCTTTCATTACTCACCTTTTATTTTGATGTTAAGAAATTTGTTAGTGATCCGCTGAACGGTGTTATTCTGTGCAGGAAAATATGAAGTGAATGCGAATGCAAGTGCAATGCTGAGAAGGATGGTTTTCATAACATTCCTCAATAAGAAATTATGCATGGATAAGGTGATTTTGCAGAACGAACTACCTTCGTCCTACACAATACAATTGACCACACACGATCAAATGCGGAATGCGTGCTGAAGAATATAAGAGGGAGTTGAAACCGGTGGAGAATCGGTCGGAAGAGCCTGTTGAATTGATTCTGAAGCATATAACGGTGCTGCTGGCTCGTTTATCCAGATAGTTACGTCTGTCTGCGGTGATGTCACCTGATCCGTTTGAACGTTCAGTTGATCATCGTTCAGTTGAATTAATTTGATTTCTGTTTTACAGCAATCATCGGGAGTCATTGCATCATCACAACCACATGAACCCTTCTGCGAAGCGATAGGCAGTAATCGAACATATGCGATCTTTTCACCGCAAAAATGTATTGCTTCCGTTATTCCCACGGTGAGTGTGAAATAGAAGAAAAGAAAGAATATGGTGGTTGTTCGTTTCACGCTGTAAGTTACATATATATTAACGGGGAATCTATCAGCATGGTTCCCTCGCTATTTCTTTCCTTTGTTTTGATGCAGAAACCGCGGAAACGATTCATGCTTTATCAGATATCCATTGTTTCCGGGTCTTTGTCTGAATGTACGATCTTCCATTCCTGTTCGAGCGGATCGAAGTCGGCGATTTTGTTCAGGGGCATCCGTATGTACTTGCCGAAACCAGTTGCTGCAACTTCTCCGTTTGCCAGAAGAAGTTCGCCGGTTCCTTCAAACGTCCGACTCGTTTCACTGGTGATGCGCCCGACTACACGTAATTCTTCATTCAAGGGAATGGGTTTTTTGAAACGAGTGGTAAACTCGACCGTCACTCCCCACACCTCTTCCTTGCTCGTGATCATGATCGCCCGGCCGATGGTTTCGTCCAGAACCGCTGTTGTCACGCCGCCATGGAGTCTCCCCGGATAGCTTTGATGCTCTGTACAAGGCGTGAACGTGCAGACAAGAGCGTTGTTTTCGAGTTCATAAAATGAAGCTTTCAATCCAAACGGATTTTTCAGCCCGCACAGAAAGCACATCTTGCTGTTCTGTTGTTTTCCGATAACGCGATGTTTCATATTTGTCCCACTGGTCGGTAGTTCGTTGGATACCTTGTTGATTCATTTACTGCCTGTTCATTATATTTTTCATTCTTCATTGATCACTTGATACTATTCCCTGAACATTAACGAAACTGTTTGTCTAACCATTGGAATGCTTCATCCTGCATCTCTCGATTGAAAACATGCCCGGCATTCCAGAGCTTGGTTTCAAGCCTTTCGCCTGCTTTCTGGGAATCCCAGACCCTATGCATGACGGCATACGCTTCCCGCACGCTGGCCGAAGGAAAGAGTTTATCCTGATCGCCATTATAAATGAGTGTCGGCTTCGGACATGCGATACTGGCAACATCCGGATAGTCCAAAAAGTTTGAAATACCGGGATGAGTGGTGGTAAATGATGATTGACCGCGCGTGAGATTTCCGCCCCTCGCAAGCAATCCTTTCCGCGTTGACATCCAGCAGATCGCAACACTGCCGGCTATACGATCCGATAATGCTGAAACCTGCCATGCCCGGAACGAACCCATCGACAATCCCATTGCTATGACACGGGTTGGGTCGACTACCGATCTCGTAGCAAGAAATTCCGCTACGTACATATCTTCCCACGCAATGAGTCCGGCATACGACATTCCCGCATTCAGCAGATTTGAAGCAAGTGCCTGCTGGCCTTCGTAACCAGCACCGCCACGATCAGACCAATTGAGAGCGTCTGTTGCAAAGCACACATACCCGCGCTTGGCAAGTTCATCTCCGATGAACCTGCCGCCGTAGAGTTTCTCCACCCATTCATGCGCTGATGCTATTCGTCCAGCTGAATCAGCAAATGGTTCTACGAGCTTTTCTTTGCCAATATCAAATCGCGCGCCGTGGTCGTGCAATAGCAGGACAGCAGGGAATGGTCCTTTTCCCTTGGGTATAAGGAGATAGCCCAATACACGGCTTTCAGCTGCTATATTGAATACAATTTTTTGAGTAATGTAACTACCTCGATCCTGTTCGGCGATTACTACCGGATTGAATGGTGCTGGTTGCGGCGGTTTCAATAAACATTCCAACACTTTCTCACGGGATTCTTTCTTCCATGCCGCGAAGTTCTTGAAGTTACCTGACAACCATGAAAGGCGATACGTGATGTTTTCTACCAATGCAGGATAAAAATTAGGAATGTTATCACGAATTGCATTTGTTTGATGCGCTGTGTCCTGTACATCCTGAGAGAAAAGAATCCCAGAAAAAAGGTATATACTCAACATCACAATTTTCATTCTTTGTTCAATCCTTATGTCCATGTCTCATGGATTTGTTGCTGCTGGGTCAAAACACGATCTTTTGTCGGCAGAGTGGCAAGAGTATAGAAAAAGAGAACCGCTGTCGGTAATGCATTGAGCCAGAAGTCCGGCCGATTGTACAGACCACCCGTCTGCACACCAACGAGAAACACCGCCAATCCAAACATTGCCGGCGCTTCCAGTATGGCTAGACGGAGAATGATCCTTACGATAAGATTTCGAAACAAGAGAGCGTCTGGAGCAGTATCGGTATTCCTCGTGGGCTGTGCAGTTTTCATAATGTTCTTCCGCGCAGAGACCCAGCGCATGCATCCCGGAAACCGATAAGTAAGAAAAACAAAGAACGAACTGACCCCAGTGAGACCAACGGTGACCCAGGTGAGAATCGACATTAGATCCAGTATCCCGGTTTCAGGATGCGGCGGATTCACCGCCTGGTCACGATAGACCGCATATACCACGATCGCGAAGAATATCGGCCCCATCATGAACCCGCATTGTATGATCCACAATGGAAAAAAACGCCGCGATGTAATAGAGGTTTGAACATCGCTTAACTCTTGAGGCGTTAATTCCATGTTTTTTTACTCCGCTGAAAAAACATCTCTTATACATTCAGGACATAGCCCATGTGAAAAATCTACTTCCACAATGTGTGTTTTAATATACCGTTCAACAGGCTCCCATTGATTTGCCGTTGTTCGTATCTTCTTGCACTTTGCACAGATGGGAAGAATGCTCCCTATCTGCATCAGCTCGCGAATATTTTCAAGAACCAACACGGTTAGTGCCTGTTCATTGTGGTGCAAAGGCGACGTTGTTATCAGCATCGGTGTTTCAGTAACTGTTTCGCCCGAGATGATCTCCATGACTGTCTTTTTTCTATACACCCTGCTTCCCCGGATGGACTCGCCCACCGAATTCCTTACAACACAGTTTTTGCACGAGGGGGAATGTCCGCAGCCTTCTGAGGTCTCCGTGAAATGCAGGCAATGGAGCACTTCGCCCCCTCGTTGTTTAAACAGTTCTTCACTTCCCAGCAGCTTTTGCACGGCAGAATTCCAAAACACGATACGGAGATCCTCATCAACCACCAACGCAGGAAATGGAAGAGCGTTGAGTGTCTGTAAGAAAAATTCGGCGCCTTCAAAGATGTCCTGCCGCATAACAATCCTTCTGTGAAATTTCTTTAAGGTAGCAGGAGCGGAGACGAAACGCAAGCTGGTTTTTTGCTTGTTTTTTCACTACACTTGTCCACTGATCGTATATAATCTGTTGTGTTAGGAGGATTAAAGTCAATGGACAATCCATATTTTCAACGTTGCATTTTAAAAATATTGACGCTCCTTTTCCTGAGTTCTTTCCTGCTCCAGGCCCAGGAAGCAAGATCAGATGACAAGATTGCAAAGCAAATCGACAAAAAATTCGAAGCGCTTGACCACCGCCTTGATGAATTGGCAAAAGCACTTGACGACCTCCTCTGGTACAACAAAGTGGAAGACGCGGCAACTATTGAGAAAGTCTATATTGTCGGGCCGCCGCCATGGAAAGTCAAAGATTCTACGGCACGCGGCGCATGGAACCCGGTAAAATTCTGGGCGTATATCTTTCTGCCGAAGAAGCTCGACCGCAGCAAGAAGTATCCTCTCCTTGTCCTTCCTCATGGGGGCATTCATGCCGATTTCACAACCTATCATACGCATATCATTCGTGAGCTGATGGCGCAGGGGTATATCGTCATCGCTCCTGAATATCGGGGAAGCACTGGATACGGAAAAACATACTACGAGCGTATCGACTACGGCGGACGCGAAGTGGAAGATAATCATGCTGCCCGTGATTGGATGGTGGAAAATTACGTTTGTGTTGATACGAACCGTATTGGCGCCATTGGCTGGAGCCATGGGGGACTTATTACTCTCATGGATATCTTTGAACATCCCGGTGATTACAGGGCCGCTTTTGCCGGCGTTCCTGTTAGTGATTTGGTGATGCGCCTGACCTATTATGGCGACGACTACAGAAAAGAATATTATGTTGATTACCATATTGGCAAAAGGATGTCGGAAGATTCGGCAGAGTACCTCAGGCGTTCGCCTGTTTCGTTTGTCTGCAAGTTGAAAACGCCGCTGCTCATTCATACAAACACAAATGACGATGATGTGCACGTGGAAGAAGTTCTGCATCTCATCGATTCACTGAAATCCATCGGCAAGAAATTTGAGTACGAGGTTTTCCAGGACGCCCCCGGCGGGCACAGCTTCGACCGCATCGACACGAAGCTGGCAAAAGAGATCCGCATGAAGATCTATAGATTTCTCGGACGGTATTTAAAACCGCCGCGGCCGTTCAAGTCGCTGAAAGATCTGGAGAAGGCGGGATACCGGTAGCGTCTGCGCCGCCGGAATGTCTCTATAATGTCGTAGACGTGGAAGAATGTCCGCCGGTTTTTCCGTTTTTAAATCAAATAAAAAAATAGTATTTTATGGTAGTTCCAACGCAGGGTTACCCTGCGTTTTTGTTATCACTAAATCCAAAGGACCTTTCATGAAAAAGCTCATTGCGATCGCCCTGGTGCTTTCGCTGTTTGGAGGCACAGCTATGACGCAAAAGAAATTGGTACCAAAATCACAAAAAGAAAAAGTAAGTTACAGCATCGGTATGAATCTGGGAAAAAACATGAAAATCCAGGGCATTGAAGTTGACGAGGCATTATTGATCCAAGGGTTAAAGGATGCTCTAAGAGGGTCGAAGGGCTTGATGACAGAGGCTGAGATGGAAGCAACCATGTCCACATTTCAACAGGAGATGATGAATAAAATGCAGGCAAAACAAAAAGTAGACGGCGAGAAGAATAAAAAAGAAGGTGAGGCATTCCTTGCGGCCAATAAAAAGAAGGAGGGTGTGGTAACGCTTCCCAGCGGTTTACAGTATAAAATTTTGAAAGCGGGAAATGGTACACGTCCCACGGCCAGTCAGACTGTGCAGGTTCATTACCGTGGATCATTCATCGATGGGATTGAATTCGAAAGTTCGTACAAACAAGGCCAGCCGGCGGAATTTCCCGTCGGTCAGGTCATAAAAGGATGGGTTGAAGGAATTCAATTGATGTCGGTCGGGGCTAAATGGCAGTTGTTCATTCCCTCCGACCTTGCTTACGGTGCAAATGGCGCCGGTCAAAAGATCGGTCCTAATACGACACTAATTTTTGAGATTGAATTATTGACCATTAAGTAAAAACCCACGGTTCTGCGGTGCACGTTAACCGTGCGTCGCAGAACGTCTATTTCTTGCTAACCCCATGGAATTTCTCCAGCAGATTTTCGACTTCGCGCTTCACATCGACAAGCATTTGTTCGAGCTTTGCACCTTGTACGGAATGTGGGTCTATGCAATTCTGTTTCTCATCGTCTTTTGTGAAACGGGATTTGTGGTGACCCCCTTTTTACCGGGCGACTCTCTTCTCTTTGCTGTTGGATCTCTGGCAGCCATTGGTGCGTTGCAGCTGGAATACGCTATCCCGCTTCTGATTGGAGCGGCCCTCGCCGGCGATAATGTGAATTATTGGATCGGAAGAATGATGGGACCTAAGGTCTTTTATAAAGAAAAATCTATTTTGTTGAATAAAGAGTATCTCAATCGGACGCAGCATTTTTACGAAAAGCATGGACGCAAAACCGTCGTCATTGCCCGCTTCCTCCCTATCATTCGTACGTTCGCCCCCTTTGTTGCCGGTATCGGCAAAATGAACTATCCCCGGTTTTTACTCTTCAGTTTTTTGGGCGCTAATCTTTGGGTTTTTCTCTTTACACTTGCGGGAAATTTATTCGGAAATGTCCCCCTGATTAAACAAAACTTCAGTGTAGTGATCCTTGCTTTGATGTTGATTCCCGGTATGCCGGCATTTATAGAATTTGTGCGCCACTTGATCGGGCGTAGAAAAAAATGTCGGGCAACAAAAACAAACGGGTAGCTTTCGTTCCCTTCAGGTTGTCGCGCCTTTTACTGTTTCTGCCCTCATTGCATGTCGAAATTTTTTTCCCAGTTCTGTTGCTTGATTCACCCAAACATTTGCCGCATATTGATGCTGGATGTTCTTCTTTGCAATGCTCATGTATGGCATCGCGGAGCGATTCTGTGTGCAGTGTACAAACTTTTGTTCTCCGTGTTTAACACATGCATTTTATCTAAGAAACATTCTGAAGGAGACATTATTCATGAACATTACCATTAGACCTGCAACACTTTCCGATAACGAATCTCTGGTTGATTTCAATGCGGCCATGGCATTGGAAACCGAAACCCTCAAACTCGACCGCGAACGCCTCCGGAAAGGAGTCGAAGCCCTTCTGACAGACTCAGCCAAGGGATTTTACGTTGTTGCCGAGATCGACGGTGTTATTATTGGTCAACTGATGATCACGTATGAGTGGAGCGATTGGCGCAATGCGACATTTTGGTGGATGCAAAGCGTTTACGTTCTTCCTCTGTACCGTAAACAGGGCGTGTTCAAAACATTATATCGCTATATTGAATCGCTTGCCTGCAATCAAGGTCATGTCTGTGGTTTGCGCCTGTATGTGGAGCAGGAAAATGATCGAGCCCAGAAGACATACAAAGCGCTTGGCATGACACATTCACATTATCAATTGATGGAAGGGGTGTTCGAGATGAAATAATCTTACTGGTCTTCGTTCTCTCTTGCCGTCGCCGCAGTTCTATTAAGAACCTTTTCAGTTCGACTGGTGATCATGTTCACAGAAGGATACACCTGAATTCTTATGACAACGTTATATCCAAAAAGAATGGAATGTGCTTGCCGTTGAGTCTACCGATTGGTAGAATAGGCACGGAATCACCCTATCGGTATAACAATGACTTTGATGGATTCCGATTAATTTTCTTCTGGTTGGAGCTTGATGCACATCAACGTTTTAGATGCGAGCAACTACTTTAGAGGATTGCTTCTCCTCATTGGAAAAGACCGAAAGATTACGGAGGGCGAGTGCACTCTGTTGAAACGTGTTGGCAAAGCATTGGGATTTGAACGCGAGTTCTGCAACATCGCCGTACACGATATTCTTGAGAACCCATACATCGTTGACACGCTTCCTGTTTTTTCTTCTCGGAAAATCGCAAAGAAATTCATCCTCGACGGTTTTGTCATTGCTGCCGTTGATGGAGCAATTCATTTGATGGAAGAAGAGTGGCTGAAATCAACTGCCGATAATTATGATCTTGAGGATGAATGGTTTATTCGAGAGAAAGCGGCAGCACTGCAAAGAACTGGTCCACTAGCACGGTTGGAGGCAGAAGACTTGACGGTCAATTATTCTTAACCCGGTGATTCTTATCTTGTCCTATGCTTAAGATACTATGTTGGAAAAATGGAAGATCTTTGTTTCTCGATGTGCACAATGATGACTAAAGGAATAGTTGATAAAATACTCATGTTGTATTTCGTTGCTTGTCCTTGTCTCGGACAAACGGTCTTCCCTTTGTGGCCGAACGGTGCTCCCGATGCATTAGGAACAGCAGAAAAAGACATTCCAACCCTTACGTTTTTTTCTCCGGACTCAGGGCGCTCAATTGGTTCTGCAGTTGTGATTTGTCCCGGCGGCGGCTACCATCACCTTGCGAAACATGAAGGAGAAGATTATGCGCAGTTCTTTGCAATGCACGGTGTGACAGCCTTTGTGTTGAAGTACCGGCTCGGTTCGGACGGTTACCGTCATCCTGCTATGCTCCATGATGCAGCGCGGGCGTTGAGAACTGTGCGCGCAGGCGCTGTTGCTTGGAATATCAATCCTTGTAAAATTGGAGTTGTCGGCTCCTCGGCGGGTGGGCATCTTGCTTCGACCCTTCTTACGCACTTTGACTCCGGCGACTCAACTTCACTTGATTCGGTTGAACGTGTAAGTTCCCGGCCGGATTTTGGGGTACTCTGTTATCCTGTCATTTCGATGGGTCCTCTTGCGCACCGCGGCTCGAAAAGATACCTGTTGGGAAAAGAACCGGTTCAAGAGTTTGAAGAATTCCTTTCCAATGAGAAGCAGGTCACTCGATCTACACCGCCATGTTTTATCTGGCACACGGCTAAAGATACCTCGGTCAATGTAGAAAATTCTCTTGAATTCGCGCGTGCCCTTGCGAGAAATGCGGTCCCCTTCGACCTCCACATCTACCAGGAAGGGCGGCATGGGCTTGGTCTCGCAGATAAGTATCCTTTTACAAACGCTCTTCCGTGGACGAGAGATCTTCTTTTATGGCTCAAGGTGCAAGGAGTTGTGAAAGAATAAGCTGAAAATTCTAGACCAAAGGATCTTGTGGGAATCTCTCCCTGCCATAGCTTGAAAAATGACCGTCAGGGTGGTGGAAAAAATCTAGAATCCTGTGAGCATTCTTCCTTCTTGCACCCCGGGGAAAAACCTCCTTTATCGATATAAGAAGGTGAATGATTACACTGTCCGCTGAATTTTTATTAATGTGGCATCATCCTCCAGAAGAGTTGAAGACGAAAGCTGAAGCGCTTCCCGATAAATCGTTTCCAGAAGTTGCTGCTTGTCCTGATGTACTCGCAGCGTGTGAAGCAGATCTCTTTCACCATAGCCGCTTCCATCAGAATTGCTTGCATCTGTAATGCCGTCCGTTGTTAGAAGAAGCAAATCGTCTTGCGCCATGTCTATCGTACAGTCGCGGTATTCTGTTTCGCGACTGTATCCAATAGGTTCCCCTCCTTCATCAATAGTTCTGATATTTGTTGTCGAACGTTCGAAAAAGAGCGCAGGAACATGAGCTACTGTTGCATAATGAACCGTGGAAGAGGTCGAACACAACCGGATAATAGAAAGCGTGCAGAGTACTTCCGCCGTCGATCCATCATTGCATAACATCGTATTTAGGTGCTTAAGAATTGCCGCTGGTGTACCGGTGTGTTCCCGTGAGGAAGCAAGGGACAGGATCGCGGAACGCACATACGCCATATAAGCATGGGCAAACATCCATGCGCTCCACTTCTTTCCCCTCACATCGCCAAGCACAATAATTAATGTATCGTCTGCAATACGAATATAGCCGAAGAAGTCTCCCCCGAAATTTCCTGATATGGCTTATGAAGCTGTGCAATGGAATAGCCCGGAAATGACAGCGGATGTTCCGGCGAGAGCTGGACGCCGGCATTGACCGACGCTCTGGCCAGATCGGCTGTGGCCGCTTTGCGTTCAGCACAATGGCGCTTAATAATCGTGTCTTATTTTTTTGAGCAGGACAGCCTGGCTGACGTTCTTCGAAAGATAATCATCCGGTTCCAGGTTGAGCCCATGGAGCACCTCTTCTTCCGAGTCATGTGCTGTGAGAAATATGAAAGGAATGGATTGATGCCGTTCATCTGCCTTCAGAACCTCACGGAGTTGGAATCCATCCATACGCGGCATGGAGACATCGCAGATAATAGCATCCGGTGTACACGCATGGAGACAGTTCAACGCTTCGACCCCCTCGTCTGCTTCCATTACTTCAAACCCTCCCTCGGTGAGGCAGCGGACAAGTGCCGCACGTACCATAGGGTAATCATCCACAAGCAGTATGCGAATAGGCTTGTTCATCGGATGAACGACTATGGTGCGGCAGGAAGAAGTGCCGTGATTTCCGGAATACCTTCACGGTGAACAAGATAGGCGAGCACTTTCAGTTTGATGTAGGATTCGTGGAAGAAGAAATAGCCGTGATTTGCTCCTTCCCATGCTGTCCGCCAGGAATCTTTGGCAAGAAACCAGTCTTGCATACCCCAGGCTTGATAGGCAATGAGATGCATAAGATGGTCATCGGACGTTGCGCCAGATTGGAATTGCAGTTCCCGCGTTCGCTGTGTGATGGAATCTTTTGGCACCTCGAATATCGGCACAAACGCGTACTGCTTGGTAATTCGATAACTTGCCTCTGAATTATCCATGTCGATCGCGGCAGAAAAACCGCGCATCACTGCATCTCTCAGAGAACGATAAAACACGTCCAGCGGGACATTGAAATAGCGGTTATTCTGTTTCCAGTTATCGGGCACCTTCAATTTCGTGAACTCATTGAACGGTGCGTACTGGAACGACGTCACAAAAAGGTAATGGTCCAGCGGAAGACGCACGATATCTGCAGCGAACGTTTTCGGTGAATATTCCTTTCCTTTGTAGCTGAATTTTTGAGGCGGTACACCAAGACATGCGTTAAGAAGAGCGGTCACTTCCGCAAGAATCGGTTCTTCTTTCCAGTCGCCAATCAATTTTATACGGTTCATAACGGAATCGAGTTCTGCATAGAGGGCGTTATGATTATATATAGTCTGTGCCGATTTTATCCCTTCATATGCCTCTACCGGAACCGACCCGTACTGCTGCATGATGTCAAGCACGCCGCTAAAAAGATCTCCGGGACCAAACCGTGACGTGCCATGAGATCGAACAAATTGTTTCGTTTTTTCTATAAAAACATAATAGACCGGAAACATCACCGATAACCGCACCGGTTCCCGGCCCAACCGCTTCATTTCGGATTCTATGAAAGATGATGTCGCGAAGCTCCAGCAGATCAATGTGGAATCTTGATTCAAGGAGGAAAGATGGGGGATCGGTGAAAAGTCGCTGACCGATTGAGGGTGCGGTAAAAGTTGAAGCGCCTGTTCCAGTTTATCTTTTATCGATTGAGGAAACAGAAGGGCTGGGAAGCTCGTACAGAGCAGAAGAAGAGAAACCATCTTTCTATATTTCACCATGGCATATCCCGGCTCAGTGTTCATCCTGCATTTTCATGTTTGGCTCAAGTTAGCGGGTGGTAAAGACAATGTCAATGTGAATTCTTCGGCAGAATGTAGGTTGTTCTCCGCTGATGCTTGATGAACATAGCCGGAGAAAAAGACGGTCGGCACAAATGCATTACGTCGGGCTCATTTATCCCTGTACTCGTTGATGACGAACCTGCGTAAAAAGAAATCCTGTTTGGATCTTCTTTCCTCCTTCTTCTCCCTCTAGGTATTGTTTGTTCTATGAATGTGCTTCATCACAGAAGTTTTTCTGTCTGCACCGATATGCAGAACGCTGGAAATTGTTGTATCTTTCGAATAATACCTTACAATCGATGATACGTCGTTTCATGATATTTCTCCTTGGGCTCTTAGCCTTTGTCCCCAATACGTTTGCGTGGACAGGGGATAATGCTATGACATACACGGTCAGTGGCTATGTAAAAGATTCTCAGACTGGAGAAGCTCTGATTGGTGCTGCAATCCTCGTGAAAGAGCTTGTGCAGACCGGTACTTCAACGAATGCGTACGGATTTTATTCCCTCACAATCCGGGAGGGCTCCTATACCCTCACAGTACAGTGCATGGGATATGAACCCCGCACTTTTCAGCTGTCACTCACACAGAATGTGAAATTGAATTTCAGCCTCGTCGAAAAAAGTGTGCAGCAGAAAGAAGTGGTGATCACGGGAGAGCGGAAAGACGACAATGTTACAAGCATCCAGATGGGGGTGGACAAACTTGATATCAAAGGCATCCAGAACGTTCCAGTCCTCTTCGGGGAAAAGGATATTCTCAAGACTGTTCAGCTTCTCCCGGGCATTAAACCGGCTGGCGAGGGGAATAGCGGATTCTTTGTGCGCGGAGGTGGAACGGATCAGAACCTGATTCTGCTCGATGAGGCTACCGTCTACAGTGCCTCTCACTTCTTGGGATTCTTCTCGGTCTTTAATTCTGATGCGATCAAAGATGTTACTCTCTATAAAGGTGCGATGCCGGCGGAATATGGAGGTCGCCTCTCCTCTGTTCTCGATATCAAGATGAAGGAAGGAAATGAGAAACAGTTTGGCGTACAGGGAGGCATCGGACTCATCGCATCGCGGCTGACGATCGAAGGACCGATTGTAAAAGAGAAAGCTTCCTTCTCTCTTTCGGGCAGAAGAACGTATGCCGATCTCTTTCTAAAACTTTCCGGCGACAGCACCGTCAAGCAGTCGAAAGTCTACTTCTACGATCTCAACGCAAAGACAAACTGGCAGCTGGGCGAAAACGATCGGCTGTATATTTCCGGATATTTCGGCGAAGATGTCCTCGGTCTGGGGAATACAGTCGGTATCGACTGGGGCAATACGACAGGTACGGTCAGATGGAATCACCTCTTCAGTGATCAACTGTTCTCCAATACATCTCTCATCTATAGTATGTATGAGTATGCCGTTGATCTCAACTTCTCCGGAAACATCATTGCGGTCTACTCCAAGATCGAGGATTATAATTTCAAACAGGACATCCAGTACTATCTCAATGCAGAGAACCGTCTATCCTTCGGATGGAATACCGTGTATCATGCAATCGTTCCCGGGACAGTCATCGCCACGAACACTTCGAGGACGAGCAAGCTGGAGCTCAGCAACAAATATTCATGGGAAAATGCATTGTATCTTTCGCATGAATATAAACCTTTTCCCATTCTGAGCGCGGAGTACGGGGCGCGCCTTTCGTCATTTAGTATGATAGGTCCCGGTGTTGCGTACACGTACAATGATGCCGGCACAATGGTCGATTCCATGCCGTTTCGTTTCGGTTCTGTGTTCAAAACATATCTCACACTTGAACCGCGGTTTGCTCTTAATTATCTCCTTACTGAGTCAAGTTCGCTGAAGCTCGCATATGCAAGAACTGCGCAGTATCTCCATCTTCTTTCCAATTCCAATACCAGTAATCCCACCAATATGTGGATTCCCAGCAGCAACAATGTGAAGCCGGGGCTCGCCGATCAGGTCTCTCTCGGGTATTTCCGGAATTTTGATGATAACACCTATGAGTTCTCGACGGAAATATATTACAAATTTCTTCAGAACGAGATCGATTACAAAAATGGCGCTCAATTGAATTTTAACGAAAATATCGAATCTCAGCTCCTTTACGGAGAAGGGCGGGCGTACGGCATCGAACTGTTCTTTAAAAAAAGGTACGGACGCTTGAACGGCTGGATTGGATACACACTTTCACGCGTTGAACTGACGGTAGGCGGTGTGAATAATGGAAATTACTATCCGGCAAGACAGGATCGAACGCATGATGTTTCTATCGTTGGCGTGTATCAACTCTCGAACAGCTGGACTCTCTCAGCTACGTGGGTCTATAATACCGGGAATGCCGTTACATTCCCGAGCGGCAAATATCCGATAGCACTGCAGGTCCTAAATTATTATACAGAACGAAATGGATATCGTATGCCTGCCTACCACCGTCTTGACATTGGTGCGACATGGCAGGGAGAAAATTCAAGCTGGTCGTTTTCACTCTATAATGCGTACGGCCGGGACAATGCGTATATGATACGATTCCAGGAAGATCCGAACGATCCGTCGAGAACGCAAGCGGTACAGACATCGTTGTTCAAATTTGTTCCGTCGGTCACATATAATTTTAAATTCTAATGATGAAAATACCTCTCCATAGACACAACAAAGCTCTGGTTATATTTCTGATGACGGTGAGCATTCTTCTCGTTTCTTGCGAGAAAGTGATCGATATCGACCTGAATTCGTCTGACCCGCACATTGTCATTGAAGGGAGCATCTCCGACGGAACAGATCCATGCACCGTCAGGATTTGTCGTACGGTAAACTTTGATGAAAAGAACGAGTTTCCATCTGTGACCGGTGCTGATGTCGTCGTAAGCGATGATCGCGGGAAAAATGAAGTATTGACAGAGAGCGAACCGGGAACTTATAAAACATACAATCTCGCGGGCGAGCCGGGAAGAATCTACACTCTCAAGGTTGTTGCAGACGGCAAAGAATATGTGGCAGTATCAACGATGCCGGAACCCGTTTATATTGATTCATTGCGGATCCAGAATCTCAGCTTTGGGGGGAATAAGTCGAAGGTTCTCAATGTGTATTTTCAGGATCCGCCCAACATCAAGAATTACTATCGCTTTGTCGAAGAGCGAAACGGAATCGTAACAAAATACCTTTTCCTGTTCGAGGACCGTATCCAGGACGGGAACGCTTTGACTGTCACTCTGTTTGCAGAGGAGGATACCTTGCGCACAGGAGACAATGTGCTGATTCATCTTCAGACAATCGATAAGAACGTGTACGATTTCTTCCGGACAACCCGCCAAGCTGGCGGGGGAGGCGGACCGCAGGCGGCTTCTCCCGCAAACCCGATCTCCAATATTAGCAGTGGTGCATTAGGATATTTCAGTGCTTATGCTGAACGGAGGATGAATATTGTGGTTTATTAAGATATATTTTCAGAAGAGTAGAGAATTCGGCACTATGGGGAAAAAGTTTTCATTCCCTGAATTGTTCCTGCAGAAGATGCGAAAGAGAATATTAAGGAAGACATAAAATGCAAACGGGCAGCCCGTTTTTGTACATAATTTTTCCGCCAAAATGACGCTACTTCCTCTTTCCCTTTACCCTCAGGAGTTCTTCTATTAATTCCTTTTTATTGGCACGGGAAATTTGCCTGCCGTAGATGGAAATTCCTTCCACACTTCGGGCTGTCTTTCGCAGCTCATGGACCGTCATAACATCCAGCTGCTTAAAGTATTCCTCCTGCTCGGGACTTAATCCTTCCGGCATCCTGAAGGGTTCTTCTTCCGGCGCTTCTTCTTTCTCCTCTTTCGAAGTTGGTTCTTCTGCAGGGGAAGGGATTCTAACCTGCGGTACGGATTCTCCTCGGAGCATTCTTTCCACCGCTTCCTGCTGGCGGGGGCTTCCTGCAAAAATCAACTCTTCCATACCTTCTGCCGGACGTGGAATAATATGCTGGGAAACGAGTTCTCCGACCCGCTGTGCGGCTGCCGCTCCGGCCTCCACCGCTGAACGCACCGCCGCTGTGTCGCCAATGACTTTGATTGTTACAAGCGCGCCGCCCGTTACTTCTTTGCCAACGAGAATCACATTGGCAGTTTTCACCATCGCGTCAGCAGCCTCAATAGCGCCGACAAGTCCCTTGGTTTCGACCAACCCGAGTGCATAGTCAACCATGTTTGAAGTCCAAAGACAGAAAATCCCGGCCGAGGTTACCCCCGCCGGGATTTATAAGATTCAATTACTTTTGTGCCGGTCGCTTGGGGAGAATTAATTCCACATCGCTGTGCGGACGCGGAATGACATGCACCGAAACCAATTCGCCGACACGCTGTGCCGCTGCTGCTCCGGCGTCAGTGGCTGCTTTCACGGCACCGACATCGCCGCGCACCATGACGGTCACATATCCGCCGCCAATTTGTTCTTTGCCGATGAGTGTTACTTTAGCCGCCTTGACCATTGCATCGGCTGCCTCGATAGAGCCGACAAGGCCTTTGGTTTCGACCATGCCAAGTGCGTCTAATGAAATGTCAGACATTGAATTTCTCCTTACGTGTGTGGTCAGAATAGAAAATCACGTGAGGCCAATATAAAGAATGACCATCTGAATGTCAACCCGTGCTCCCGTTTTCCTGTAGTCCCTCTGATCCTTCTCTAAGTAACAATGAGAAAAACGGTGCAAAGCTCCGAAGAATGCGCTATCTTGTAGAGAGAGACTATTGCAATATCATGATATTGGAAAAAGTTCCCGGTATGACAACATTTTTTCAATCGACGGTACCGACCCTCGCCCGCGAGCTCTATGATTTATATGAGTCATTTCAGGTGCCGGGAATAACTTTGTGTCGCTTTACGCAGGCGGAAATGCTAACATGGCTCCAGCCGTTGGAAACACGGCGCTTCTATACGAAAACTGTGTTGGGAACTTCCGGCGAAGGGCGTCCGATCTCCCTCTATACGGTTGGGAGTGGATCCACGCAGGTGATGCTCTGGTCACAAATGCATGGCGATGAACCGACGGCAACAATGGCTTTGGCCGATATCTTTAACTTCTTCGCAAAAAATCCAGATCACGTTGTAGCGAAAACCATCTGCGAGAAGCTCAAACTGCTCATCATTCCAATGCTGAACCCCGATGGTGCTGAGCGGTTTACCCGCCGTACCGCACAACTCGTCGATATGAATCGTGATGCGCTGGCACTGGAAACGCCGGAAGCACGAATCCTGAAGGAGGCCCGCGAAACGTATCGGCCCGAATATGGATTCAATCTTCACGATCAGGATACGAGGCTCACCGTCGGTACGACCGGAAAAATCACCGCGATAGCACTCCTTGCTCCGGCGACCGACGAAGCTCGGACGGATACGCCGGTACGGATAAAAGCAAAAAGAGTTGCTTCAACAGTAGCTCAGATACTGAATCTCTTTATTCCAGGACATCTTGCAAAGTGGGATGATACGTTTGAGCCGCGTGCCTTTGGAGATAACATTCAGAAGTGGGGTACCAGCACCGTACTGATTGAATCCGGCGGATGGAAGGGCGATCCGAATAAGCATGTTCTTCGCAAGCTGAATTGTATCGCGCTGTTGACAACGCTCTATGCTCTTGCTGTTGGTGAAACCGATCAGGTGGAGACAGCGATGTATGATGATCTTCCTTTCAATATGAAGCTGGGATGCGATCTTATCATCCGGAATGCCCTCTTGAAAGCAACAGAACAGACTCCTGCCATTCATGTTGACGTCGGTTTGTGGTACGACAAACGCCTCAACCCGGAAACAGGACAGCTTGAAGACTACGCAACGATTGTGGAACTTGGCGATCTCGCTCCATTCACGGCGCTGGAGGAGGAAATCCCGGCGAATGGCGCACAGCTTGATGTAGAATTAATAGCATTGAATCGCTTGTTTCCGATGGCAGAACTCAAACAGCTTTTGAAACAGAAAAAATAATGTGAAACCGAAGAAGGAAGACATAGAGCAAAATCCAGCATTATCGAGAGCGCTGCGAAAACGGCAGGCAGAATTCAAAGCAGAAGCCTTTCCGCATAAAGATATTTTGCTCAACTTTGCCCTGCGCACCACCGGAAGTAAAGATGATGCTCAGGACCTTCTGCAGGAAACTTTCATGAAAGCGTTCCGTTTTTGGGATAAGTTTGAGAAAGGAACGAATATGCGAGCTTGGCTTTTCCGCATCATGAAGAACTCCTATATCAACCGCTATCGGAAAGAAACACGTGAACCGGGAATGGTAGACTATGATGATATCGAAAATTTTTACGACTCTATCCGAGACGACAGCACGAATTCGAACGACCTTCAGAAACACATGTACAGCAATATGCTGAACGATGAAGTGACCGGGGCGCTACAGGCGCTGCCGGGAGACTTCCGCACAGTGGTTATTCTCTGCGACATCGAAGGACTCACCTATGACGAGATTGCAGAGTTCTTGAATTGCCCTATTGGCACAGTGCGCTCGCGCCTGCACCGCGGCAGAAAAATGTTGGAAGAAATACTGTACGAGTATGCCAAAGACCGCGGGATGGTCCCCGACGAACGGTTGAACTAGCCCTTGAGTACTCCTGCCGCGCTGTCCATTACACCCCCATGAGTAGGCGGTGTCCAAGCTTGGATGGTAAAGACGTGTTCAAAATTTTCCAGACTGTTGTTTCAACATCGTAGGCACTGCGGATGTTTTCATACGTCCACAGATCGGTGTCAAACAGACCGAAGCTGAGGTGAATATTCCGATCACGCGGCTGCCCCACGCTTCCTACATTGATAAGAAATCGTTCGCTCCTGGAAATAGAAAATACCTCGCCTTCTGTAGAAAATATTGCCGGTATATGTGTATGACCGATGAAGCCGAGTGCTTCCGAAAAACATGGAAAAGAACTTGCCGCTGCATCCTCGTCAAAGATATATTCCCAGTCGTCCGGATTGCATGGCGAAGCATGGACAAATCGAAGATTGTTTTTTGATTGAGAAAGAGGAAGGGTCTGAAAGTAAGCGAGATGTTCTTCCGCAAGATGTTTGCGCGTCCAGACGATTGCCGAGCGGGCGTTCTCAGAAAAATGTTCGGTCTCGGCAGCGTTGAGCACGGCATGTTCGTGGTTGCCTCTCAGAACAATCCCGCACCGTTGACGAATGAGCTCAACGCATTCGTTCGGATTGGCACCATATCCAATCACATCACCCAGACATACGATCTCGTCGACCGAACGCTGGTCAATGATTTCAAACGCCTTGGTCAGCGCTTCGAGATTAGAGTGAATATCAGAAATGATAGCAAAACGCATAAAGTTTGTGGATGAATATAGAAAATCTCTCCGCGCCATGCAACGAAGGAATAGTGAATGAGAACTGGTGTGTTGTAATAAATTAACCGTTCCCTTCTCTTGCGAACAGCAGAACATTCTCTTACTTTATCGCCATCACAGCTTCATTCCACCATCAACAATCACCACACAAAGGAATATTTATGCCAACGACAGTTGAAAACCTTAAAGATGCGTTTGCCGGCGAAAGTCAGGCATTCCAGAAATACAGTGCATTTGCCGAAAAGGCGGAGCGGGAAGGGCTTAAGAACATTGCGCGGCTGTTCCGCACAACAGCGCAGGCCGAGCGTATTCATGCAGGCGGGCACTTTCAGGCGCTGGACGGCCTCGGCACCACCGCAGAAAATCTTAAAGCAGCCATCGGCGGTGAAACGTATGAGTTCACCGAAATGTATCCCCCCATGCTCAAACAGGCAGAAGCCGATAACCACAAAGCGAAGCGCATGTTTAAGTATGCCGTAGAAGCCGAACAGGTGCATGCTAAATTGTACAAACTTGCATTGGAAGCTGCACAACAGGGAAAAGATCTCACCGTGACCGACTTCTACCTTTGTCCAGTGTACGGACACATTGAATTCGGAAAACCACCGGAGGAATGCCCTATTTGCGGAGCAAAGGGTTCAAAGTTTGTTCAGGTGTAGCCTGTGTTTTCGCAGCCTCACAAGCTTTCTTGTTTGTGGGGCAGCATTCTCTCTTCTTTTCTCTTCATGGCTTTTCATGTGCTTCATTCGTACATTAGCTGGCAATGAAACGAACCACGCCTGACAAATTACGCCTTCTGCTCGCCGAAAAGAATCTCTCTACTATTAAGCAACGCATTTCTTCATTAATTCCAACACTTGCATGTCAAAAACGGGGGCAGAAAACAGAGCATGTTCTCTTGGAACTTCAGCAGATACTGGACGCGCGCACACTTGAACGGACTCGCTATTATATCCGGCGCCTCTTGAAGGGCCTAACCGAAGTGAAAACCGGAAAGCTGAACGACCTGAATCTCAATCGCTGGAAAGAATACAGCGATATTCTGACAGACAGCCTCTGGATCTTCGACAAAAGGGATAAATCCGGAAGCCACACCGCTGGATACTGGGGTAACTTTATTCCTCAGATTCCCAGCCAGCTTCTCCGGCGATACACAAAACCGGGTGATTGGGTGTTGGACCCTTTTTTAGGAAGCGGCACAACATTAATTGAGTGCCGGAAGCTGGGACGTAACGGAATCGGAATAGAACTGCAGCCCTCGGTTGCTCGAAAAACTCGTAAAAGACTTTCTGGAGAACGCAATCCCTTCGGCATACACACAGGGGTTGTCGTAGCCGACAGTACGCAACTGGATCTGCCCCATCTGTTGTCTTCCCTTGGTATTCCGTCCGTCCAGTTCGCACTTCTTCATCCGCCATACTGGGATATTATTCATTTCAGTAAGAATAAACACGATCTATCCAACGCAGGTTCCTTAGATGGATTTCTCTTATCCTTTGGAAGGATTGTCAAGAACGTCGGTTCCGTTCTTGATGCCGGCCACTATCTTGTGGTTGTTATTGGCGATAAATACAGCGAACGTGAATGGATTCCGCTGGGCTTTTTAGCTATGCAGGAAACACTGAAGCACGGCTTCAAGCTCAAATCCATCATCGTTAAGAATTTTAATCAGACAAAAGGAAAGCGGAGTCAAGAAGAACTCTGGCGGTACCGTGCGCTCGTCGGTGGATTTTATGTGTTTAAACACGAATATATTTTCTTGTTTCAAAAAAAGTGATCCCTTTTTCTGGTGTTCTGCTTGAAAGAAACGGTCCGAAAGAGTATCTTACAGTATCCATCACAACGAATTAATTGAAGGACTTTTCATATGATCTGGCTTAAACTCGTTGTCAACTTTATCAAAATTCTACGCGAAGGACAAACCCCTGCGCAGGTGGCCGGTGGCTTTGCGCTCGGCGCTATTATTGGACTATCCCCTATGTTCACACTCCAGGGAGCGCTTGTGTGGCTTATCATTCTCATTTTGGATGTGAATCTTTCGGCGGCGACATTCTCTCTCGGTCTCTTTGCTCTTGTTGCCTATATCTTCGATCCGCTGTTTCACAGGTTCGGATATCTGCTCCTGGTCGATGCCGGCTCTCTGAAGGGGCTTTGGACCACGCTTTACAACGCACCTGTCGCGCCTCTGACGCGTTTTAACAACACCGTGGTGATGGGAAGTTTTGTCAGCGCACTGATTCTCTTCACGCCGATCTATTTCGGAATGAAGAAATTCGTTGTCGCATACCGCTCAACCCTCGGCGTTCGAATGCAAAAACTCAAAATCTACCAGATTCTGAATAGAAGCTCTCTAATACAATGGTACAAACGCATCCGAAATATGGGGAGCCTGACATGAGAAAGAAATTTGTGTATTTCGTCCTCGTTCCCGTTGTGTTCGTTTCTCTCGTTGTCTATCTATTCATCGACAGCTGGGTAGAATCCGGACTTGAGTACGCCGGCGAGAAGGTCGTTGGTGCAAAAGTAGAAATTGATCACCTGCGCCTGACGCTGGTTCCGATCGGCGTTGAACTTTCTCGCATACAGGTTGCCAATCCAAACGATGGTTGGAAGAATCTCTTTGAAACGGGTAAGGTAAAGTTCGCGCTGAACTTTGGCCAGCTTCTGCGCGGCAAGTATATCATTGAAACGATGGAGATGAATAACCTCATCCTCGGTACCAAGCGGACCACGGACGGTTCTCTCCCCAAACCAAAGGATGAGACACCGGCTCCAACGAAGCAGCTTGCTGCCGATTCCACAGGCAAGCCCCCCTCTTCCCCTCCGCCATTAACAGAACAGGCGAAACCGGCTCTGGCACCACAGGAATCAAAACCTGCAGTATCGTTTGACCTTGACAAAATCAAGCGCGAGCTGAACACAGACAGTTTGTTGAATCCGCAGAATCTTGCGACGGTTCGCCGTATCGATTCACTGAAAATTCAGATCAATGATGCGAGTGTTCAGTGGCAGAACTCGCTTGTGGAAATAGACAACGCGAAAACAAAACTGGCCGACATCGAAACCAGGGCGAACGCTATCAATCTCGGTAATATTAAAGATTTGAACGCCGCCAACGATGCGTTGAACAACGCCAAAGGTATTCTCAACAGCGCAAATGAGGTGAAAGCGTCGTTCAATGGCCAAACAGCATCTTTAACCGCTGCTGTGAACAAGTTCAGTGGATCGTTTCAAGGTCTCGACGATCTTGCTAAACAGGATTTCCGCAATGTTATAAACCTGGCACATTTGCCCGACGTCTCGATGAAAGGCATTGCTGAGATGGTCATGGGAAAAGATATGCTACAGAAAGCATACGAATATCTTGGTTATGTGGAAATGGCAAAGAGCAAAATCCATAACTCTTCCGATAAACCGCCTCTGGAAAAAACGAAGCGCTTGATGGGACAAAACATTTATTTCCCTGTGGAGCGTTCGTATCCAAAATTCTGGGTCAAAAAGATTTTGATCTCCGGTGGTACCGACAAAGCTCAGGATCCGCAATACTTCTATGCAAAAGGTGAAATTCTCAACGTTTCGAATGATCAACGTATCACCGGTTTTCCCATAACGGTCGATCTGTCTGCGACCAAAGGCGGAATAACAACGCTTGCTCTGGGTGCATCCTTCGATCGACGGAAGGAACTTGCCGTCGATAATTACAAAGCTCTGTTGACCGGTCTGCCTGTTGATAAGATGTCGTTAGGCCGTTCGGATTTCCTTCCGTCAACGGTTACCAAGGCCTCTGCGGATGCATCGATCACGGTTGAAGTCCCGGGAAATCATTTCGATTCTCACGCGAAGATCACGGTCAGTAATATGACCCTTGCCTTTGACCGGAATCCCAGCGGCCTCGTGGAACGCATTGTTCGTGACGTCCTTGCTTCCATAAAAGGGTTCCATGTGGACCTCAGGATGTGGCGGAACGAAGACAAATTCGATGTCGCCTTCGCAACCGATTTGGACGACATGCTCACCAGCCGAACCAAACAGGTGATCGGCGATGAAGTCGCAAAGATCCAAAACGATCTCCGGAATAAACTGAACGCACAAATTGCTGCGAAACGTTCCGAAGTAGAAAAGCTCTATAATGAAAAACGTGAAATGGTCATGGGCAAGGTAAGGGACTACGAGAAGCAGGCAAATGAAAAGCTTGCTGTGGTCGAAGCAAAGAAGAAAGAAATTGAGGATCGCATCGAACAGGAAAAACGCAAAAAAACTGATGAGGTCAACAAGAAGGCCGATGAAGTAAAGAAGAAAGCCGAAGATGCGCTCAAAGGACTCATCAAAAAGCGATTTTAATCTGGAGAACAACGAGAAAGCAGTGCAAGCTTTGCATTGTAGTGCATCCTTTGCACTTTCTAAAATCTTTCCCGTCGTTTTATCGAATTTCCAACCATTTTTTATGGCATATAGATTGCGTTATTTTCTTGAAAAAATACAGACATCTTGCTATTCACCTTACTCTTTGGGAGGATTTATGAAACTCTGGTACGGTTTTTTATTGTCCACGCTCTTTTTGAGCGGAGCATTATTCGCACAAGTTGACCCACCCAACCCTCTGACGGTAGATCAAATAAAATTTGTGTCACAGCCTCCATTAACAGGACAGGTGGGCGTTGTTTATGCCTATACTGCCAAAGCTGTCTCTAATGATTCAACTGCGATTGTATATTACCTGGCTCCGCCACCCACCATGAATTTCATCATGCCTATGAGATCTTTAGTTGTTGACTCGGCAACCGGCCTTCTTACCTTTACTCCCACTTCAAAGGGATGGTATTTATTGACGGTAATTGCACGTTCAACAAAAGGCGGAGTTGCAATACGGCGATTTACGGTTACCGTCACTGGTGGCAACGGAATTGTTCAGGGGAAAGTAACAGACACGCTGAATACGGGAATTAAAGGAGTTGTTGTTGAATTACTCAAAACAGAATTGACGTCCGTAAATCAACCAGATGGACATGATGGCAACGGCAATTTTAATGACTTTCAGGGTGAAGGGGGATTTTTGTTCTGGGCGATCACAGATGCATCTGGTAACTATCGTATTACTGGTGTTGATCCCGGAAAATACAAGCTTCATGCAATTTCTCCTTCCAGGCAATATCGAAGCCAATGGTACGATGGTCAACCAACTGCTTCATTGGCTAATGTGATCTTTGTCGATACGTCGGCAGTTTCTATTGCAAGCTTTATTTTGCGCGGTGGTGCTTCTACGCGACCGAAACTGACAATTTCTGGTTCAGTTTCAGACACACTTGGTGTTGCTATAAAGAAGGCCGACGTTTTCTTCGTGCTGGCCGATTTTGCCCTGAATACAAATAATACTATTGATGATTTCCGAAAATATTTCGATGTGAATGCCAACATATCTGATTGCAAATTAGACGGAAATTCGCAACACGTTATACATGTGCGGGTTGATTCGGCCGGAAATTACACGGCATCGGTGCCTGTTGGAACCTACATAGCCTTTGCCAAAGCACAGGGATATGAGTCTGAATATTATCAGGAACAATCCAGCCTACTCCTGGCAACACAAATTTCGGTTCAACAGAATACCACGGGTATCAACTTTACGCTTGCACCGCTTCCTCCTGTTGTCCTCGGCGCTATTAAAGGAAATGTGACAGACTCATCCAGTGGTGTTGGAGTACCGGCGCGCATTATTGCTTCTCGAGACAGATGGAGCGCGGCAGATCAATTTAAGGGGTCCCGTACGTATATCGTCGATACAGATTCTCTCGGAGCTTATACATTAGACCAGCTTCCTCCCGGTTCATACTTTGTCTTTGCACTGCCTCTCGGCATCTATGCCCCAGCTTATTATTCTAATGATACTGCCAATACTCATTGGAAGAAGGCTTCCAAAGTTATTGTGAATGGCAACACTGTTGAAGGTATTACTATCTATGTCCATCAGCTTCCTGTTTCTGCAAACGGCTATACCGGCATCAGCGGTATGGTGCGCACTACGAATGCAATGGCAGTGCAGGGCGCGATTGTCTATGCAATGAAAAATAATCGGATCGCAGGCTATGCTATTACCGGCATCGCGGGTGCATATACGATTGATGGGCTTGCACCTGGATCATACTCGGTATCAGTGGATAATTTAGGCTCTAATGAATCCGCGTCGCTAACTGTGACGATCGCTTATTCAACCACAAATGCCGCCGCCCCAATAACGGCAGCGGCCGATTTTTCAATCACCTCGACAACAGGTGTTTCTCGGGGTTCAGTAGACCAACCGGTACAATTTTCTTTGAGCCAAAATTATCCAAATCCATTCAACCCAACAACTGTTATTCATTACGCAATTCTACGCCCCGGCATCGTCTCGTTAAAGGTGTTCAATATCCTCGGTCAGGAAATGCTGACGCTGGTCAACACATATCAGACGGTTGGAAATTATCAGGTGACGTTCGATGCTCGAAGTCTCGCCAGCGGCGTATATTTCTATCAGTTACAAAGCAACCGTGCAATACAGCTGCGAAAAATGATTTTATTGAGGTAACAACGGAAACATTGCTGAGGGGTGCAATGAGTCATCCCTTCTTCCTGGCAAATGCACAAAAGGAGGATCAGAATTTTGATCCTCCTTTTTGTTAAGAGAGCTACTTCTTTTTCTTGTTTTGTTTTTTCTCCGGTTTCTTCTTCACCGCTTTTTCTTTCTTTCCGGAGCTGTCTGGTTCTATAGTTCTTTGAACAGTGGAATCTTCCTGCTTTCTTTCCGGCATTGTTTCTTGGATCGGCTTTGACGGGGGTTTTCCGTTGGTCAGCCTTTTCTCTTGCTCGGCAATCTGCTTTTCCTCTTCCTCTTCCGCAACGACCGCGGCCACGTCGGCAACCGAATCACCTTCATTCAGGCGAATGAGACGAACTCCCTGCGTATTGCGGCCGGCAATGCGTATATTAGAGGCATGCTGCCGGATGATCATTCCCTCGCTTGTTACAATCACAACATCATCTGTTTCGTTCGCTTCTTTAATGGCAACCATCTTACCGGTCTTTTCGGATGTCCTCACCGTAAAGACTCCTTTACCGCCGCGATGACTGATGCGGTATTCGCCTTCCTCGCTGCGCTTGCCAAATCCTCTCTGAGTGGTAACAAGGATTGTCGTTCCTTTGCGCCGCAAATTCACTGCTCCCACTACTTTGTCCCCCTTGCCAAGGCGAATTCCGCGCACTCCTGATGCAGCCCGTCCCATCGGACGAATTTCATTTTCTTGGAAGCGGATCGCCAATCCGTTGTGAGTCCCGACAACAATATCCTGCGTTCCGTCGGTTAGCTTTACGTCGGTTAACCTGTCCCCTTTCTTCAGATTTGCTGCGACGATTCCGCTGCGTCGTGGGTTGCTGAACTCTGAGAGTACGACCTTCTTGACCAATCCCTGCTCGGTGAACATAAACACAAAATGATGATCGTCAAACTCTTTCACGGCGATAAACGATGCAATGTTTTCGATGGGATCTTTTGAAATTAAGTTATTGATCGATTTCCCTTTTGTGGTTTTTCCTCCCTCGGGGATCTCGAAGACCTTCAGCCAATGACACCGCCCTTTGTCGGTAAAGATGAGTACATATTCATGTGTGCTGGCAACAAACATATGCGCTACAAAATCATCTTCGCGTGTGGCCGCCCCGGTGACCCCTTTACCGCCGCGTGTTTGACGGCGATACCCCGAGACGGGAAACCGTTTAATGAAACCTCCGTGGCTGATAGTCACGACCACTTCCTCTTCAGCGATTATATCCTCAATGTTAAATTCTTCCGCTTTATAAACGATTTCGGTACGTCGGTCGTCGCCATACTTTACTTTTATGGACTGGAGTTCCTCTTCGATGATTTTCAGCTGAAGCTGCTTGCTCTTCAGGATGGTTTTAAGTCTCTCAATGAGTTTAATGGTTTCGCGGTATTCATCTTCTACTTTTTTACGCTCGAGACCGGTCAATCGCTGGAGTCGCATGTCCAGAATTGCCTTGGCCTGAATATCGGAGAGCTTGAATTTCTTCATCAACCCAAGCTTGGCGCTTTCAACATCTTTGGACTTTTTAATGAGAGCGATCACTTCGTCGATGTTGTCGAGCGCGATGATGTACCCTTCGAGGATATGCGCCCTCTTCTCTGCTTCATCGAGGTCGAACTTTGTCCGGCGGACAATCACGACATTGCGGTGTTCGATAAAATGCTTGATGAACTCGCGCAATTGCAATACCTGCGGACGGCCGTCGACGAGTGCAAGTAAAATAACACCAAAGGTCGTCTGCATCGGCGTATGCTTGAACAGATTATTCAGCACAACTTCTGCGTTTGCCTCACGTTTCAGTTCGATCACCATCCGTAGTCCATCGCGGTCAGATTCATCTCGCACATCAGAAATATCTTCTAGTTTTTTATCGGTGACCAGATCCGCAATTTTTTCGATAAGGGAAGCTTTGTTCACCTGGTACGGTAACTCGGTGACAATAATTCGTTGACGGTCTCCTTTACCTGTCTCAATGCTCGCGCGGGCGCGTACTACAATTTTACCCCGGCCGGTAGTGTAAGCGTCTTTCACGCCTTCGTACCCATAGATGATGCCGCCTGTAGGAAAATCGGGCGCAAGAATGTGCTTCATGAGTTTTTCGCTGGTGATCGCCGAATCGCTGACGTAGGCAATGCAGCCATCTATGACTTCGCGTAAATTATGCGGCGGTATGTTTGTTGCCATGCCGACAGCGATACCGCTTGCACCATTGCACAGCAGGTTTGGAATAAGCGCTGGAAGAACCATCGGTTCTTCCAATGTATCGTCAAAATTTGGGGCAAAATCGACGGTATTCTTCTCGAGGTCTTGCAGCATTTCTTCTGCGACACGGGTCAGGCGGGCCTCGGTATAGCGCATTGCTGCTGGCGAATCGCCGTCGACCGAACCGAAGTTCCCCTGGCCATCCACCAGCATATACCGCATGGAGAAATCCTGCGCCATGCGGACCATCGTATCGTATACTGCTGTGTCGCCATGAGGATGGTATTTTCCAAGCACTTCGCCAACGATACGCGCACTCTTTTTATATGCACGGTTGCTGGCCAGGCCAAGACCTTGCATTCCGAACAGCACACGGCGATGGACCGGCTTCAAACCGTCACGAATATCGGGAAGCGCGCGCGCAACGATCACGGACATCGAATAATCGATGTACGATCCCTTCATTTCGTCTTCAATGTCTACCGGAATAATTTTTTCGCTTGTTGTCGCCATTGCTTATCTTCGTCTATACTTCCTTGTGATTATTATAATCCGATTTTATTTAGAACAAAATCTATTTTTCCACGCCACCCTAGACCGTACCCAAATCTTGATGATGTGCCGCGCCAGCGATGATCAATATATTCTTCAATGGGGAACCTCTGGATGCTATACCCTCTCTGCTGAGCTACCAGAATATTTTTCAAGATCGGCAAACCATGGTGTTCAAACGGTGGAAGCGCGAAATACATGTTCCGCCGGATCATCATATATGCGGGTGCCAGTACGTCTACACCGGTGCTCACCTGAAATCCTCGTTTATTCACCGTCAGATACCGACCCAGGGCATATGTCGACGGAGAAGAATCTAGTTCTGTCTGCAGAGCTTCAAGAAAACCGCCCCGTTGTGTTTCAGTGTCTGAATCAAGAAAAAAAACATACTCCTCTTTGACCTTTTGCATCGCCCGATCCATTGCAGGGCCATGATAGATGTTTGAGTCTAGCAATAAGACGTCTGTTTGCCGTGGCGCAATTGTTCGCATTCGTTCAATCAATTCTCTCGAATTGTCCTTTGATCCGTTGTCTACGATTAATAGGGGCGCATGCTGATACCATGTGCGAAATGACTCCACGGCGACTTGTAACAGATCCGGCGTTTGATAATTGATAACAACAGTACGAATCCGATCAGACATCCAAATTTCTCACGTACTTAGCATTCTTTTCAATGAAGTCCCTGCGGGGCTCAACTTCATCCCCCATAAGGATAGAAAATGTACGGTCAGCATCTGCGGCGTTTTCTATAGTCACTTGAAGAATCGTCCGCGTATCCGGATTCATTGTTGTAGACCATAATTGTTCCGGGTTCATCTCGCCCAGACCCTTAAATCGAGAGATCGCCACACCCCCCTCTTTGATCATGACGCCCTCCTCGTTCACGGCGAGTATTTCCTCTTCTTCTATCTCTTTTTCTGCCTTCCCCTTTTTCTCACTCCGGAGGCGCTTGAGAATATCGTCACGCTCATCCTCATCAAAAGCGTAGAACTCCTGCTTCCCTTTTTTCACCTTGTACAACGGTGGCTGTGCAATGTATAGGTGTCCCAGCTCAATAATTTCTTTCATATACCGGAAGAACAGTGTCAGGAGCAGTGTTCGGATATGTGATCCGTCAACGTCTGCGTCACACATGATGATAATTTTTCCATACCGAATTTTGCTTGCGTCGAACGTTTCCCCCATGCCGGCACCAATGGCTGTAAAGATAGCTCGAATTTCATCGTTTTCTAAAATTTTATGAATACGCGCTTTTTCAACGTTTAATATTTTCCCCTTTAAGGGAAGAATTGCCTGGAACCGCCGATCACGCCCCTGTTTGGCGCTGCCTCCAGCGGAATCACCTTCGACAACATAGATTTCGCAATGTTCCGGATCGTTGATTGAACAGTCGGCAAGTTTTCCCGGTAAGCCGCCCCCATCAAAGGCATTTTTACGCCGTGTCAGATCGCGCGCTTTCCGTGCGGCTTCCCGTGCTTCCGCGGCGCGTAGACACTTGTCAATGATACGTTTTCCGTCCGGGGAATTTTCTTCCAGCCAGTCGGAAAGAGCCGGGCCAAAAATTGATTCAACGATACTTTTCAATTCGCTGTTACCAAGCTTTGTTTTTGTCTGGCCTTCAAATTGCGGCTCTGGAACTTTCGCACTGATCACAGCGGTCAATCCTTCCCGGAAATCATCGCCTGTCAGCTGCACGCCGCCTTCTTTCACCAGGCCGGCCTTTGATGCATAATTGTTTAATGTTCGCGTCAGTGCGGTGCGGAATCCCACGAGATGCGTACCGCCTTCGTGAGTGTTGATATTGTTGACATAGGAAAAAACGTTTTCGTTGTATTGGTCATTATACTGGAATGAAATCTCTACCTCAACAATACGTCCGTTCTCGTCTTCTGCTTCACCCTTCGCATACATTACTTTCTTCATAATGGATGGGCGCGTAGAATCAATATATTTTACAAACTCCACAATGCCGCCTTTAAAGTGGAAGCTTTCCTCCTCTGTTGATTTAGGCCGTGTATCTTTAATATTCAAAAGAACATCCGAATTTAGGAACGCAAGTTCGCGCAGACGTTCTGCAAGCGTTTCAAATTTATAAGCGCGATTCTTAAAAATTGTTCCATCCGGCATAAAAGTGACTTTTGTACCGGTTTTGCCCCGTTCCGCTTTGCCGATCATTTTTACGGGTGCAACAGGGTTGCCCTTTTTATATTTTTGAAAAAACTTGTTCCCATCACGGTAAGTCTCTACTTCTAACCACTCGCTGAGTGCGTTCACAACCGAGACACCGACACCATGAAGACCGCCTGATACTTTATACGTATTCTTATCAAATTTGCCACCGGCATGGAGCACCGTCATCACAACTTCGAGAGCAGATCGCTTCTCCTCGGACTGGATGCCAGTGGGAATGCCTCGTCCGTCATCTTCAACGGATACCGAGCCGTCGCTATTGATGATGACGTCAATGTTTTTACAATATCCTGCAAGCGCCTCGTCAATAGAGTTGTCCACAACCTCATAAACCAGGTGGTGGAGACCGCGTGCGCTGACATCTCCAATATACATCGCGGGGCGACGTCGGACGGCATCCAGTCCTTTCAGGACGGTAATATCGTCTGCTGTGTACTCCCCCGTGGTACTGTTCTTTTTATTCGTCTGCTTGTTTTTGTCTTCTTTCACGTTGCTTCCATTTTAATTTCGCTGGTACTAATGAAACCTTATATCTTTTACTATGTCGGCCCCGACAAACGTATTCAATTTCGCGATGATTTCCTTTTTTCGAAGTGTCAATTCGTTTCTCCATGTGCTCGTTTTTACCTGCACAAACAACGTCCCCTGGGTAATTCTGGTTGCGGTTGTCATTTTTGCAATTTGTACTCCTACAGCTTGTTCCCAATACACCACGGCATCATATTCTTGCAGTTTTTCCCTAATCCCCAATCCATGGACCAGATCATCAAGCGCTGCACCTAACGGTTCAATGGATGGGTGTCGCATTTTCGACATGTTCGATGGTTCCTTGTCTTACATAAAATTTTTTCGGCACGGCAGAGGCAAGCGGGGACCATTGAAGCGTACGCTCGTCTGTCGCAGTAATAAACAGCTGGCCGCAGTCTGATGCAATTTCTATCAGCCGCTTCGATCGCTGTATATCGAGTTCGCTGAAAACATCGTCGAGGAGCAGAATGGGGGTTTCGTTGCATCGCTCTTTAAGGTAGACAAATTCGGCCAATTTCAATGCAACGAGCAGTGTTTTATGCTGCCCCTGTGAAGCATAGGATCGTATATTCAGACCATTCATCTGAAAAACAAATTCGTCCCGATGAGGACCGACAAGCGAATAGCCTGTCCTGCGCTCATCAGACAATCGCTCGTTCAGTGCTTGCATGAATTTTTCTGCGATTGTTTCTATTCTCCCCCCTTCCGAAAGAAACGACGGAGCATATGTCATTTCAGGCATCTCTTCGTTTCCTGCAAGGCGGGTATATGAATTCACCATGATGTCTTGAAAAGCATCGATAAATTCAAACCGTTTTTTTATGACACGTGTGCCGACACGAACAAGACTTTCGTTCCAGGGTTCAAGGGCGTTGGATTCATCGTTTCGCAGGGTAAGTATGTCTGATAATATTTTGTTCCGCTGCTTGAGGATATGCCGGTACTCAAGCAAACTTTCTAGATATGTCTTGCTGGATTGTGAAACGACAAAATCAACAAACCGTCTGCGATCCGACGGAGAGCCAAATGTTATCGAGCTCTGTTCGGGTGAAAGAACGACAACGGGAAATTGACCGATAAAAGACGAGGCTCTTTCAATTTTTGCTTTATTGACCGTAAGGCTTTTCTGATTCGGCTCTCTGTTATACTCAACCCTGACACCGTATTCTACGCCGCCCTCAGAAAGAATGCTCCCCGAGACAATAAAGCGCGGCTGTTCTACTTTCAAAACGGAAACATCCTTGGCGCCATAAAAGCTTTTAGAAAGACACAAATACGATATTCCCTCCAACACATTTGTCTTCCCCTCTCCATTATTTCCCAAAAAAAGATTCATGCCGGGAGAACACTGAATAGTTGTCATGCGATGATTTCGAAAACTCTCTAATGAAAGGTGTTGTACTTTCAACCTAAGATCGCCTTGTTTACAACACGATAGCCCCATCCTGAAAAGGAACTGGGGCTATCTGCTTTACCGCCAAGACTCCGCGATATAGAATTAGACATTGAGTCGCATAGGCATAACCAACATCAATACATCTTCATGCTCTTTCAAGGTTGCCGGTGTAATGATCGCAGCTTTTACAGAACTGCTGAAACTAAAGACGACCTCGTCCGAATCAATGTGAGAAAGGATATCAATAAGATAGGTCGCATTGAATCCGATTTCTAAATCATCCGCTGTATAATTACACGTAATTCGCTCGCGTGCTTCACCGCCGAAATCAATATCTTCGGCTGTCATTTTGAGTTCGTTCTTCTTCATAGAGAACCGAACCTGGTGTGTTGTATTGCTTGAATAGAGAGAAACTCTTTTTACTGAAGCTAAAAGAGCGTTTCGATCAATGGATAATTTTTTATCGTTATCTAATGGAATTACACTTTCGTAGTTCGGATAACTTTCCTCAATTAATCTTGAAGTTAAAGTGAAATTCTTAAATGAAAATTTAATATGGGTTGTGTTTACGGAAAGCGTATTTGTTCCACTTTCAATGGCTTTAGAAACAAGAAGTAGTGCTTTCGATGGAACAATAATGTCTTTGTGCGGTCTTGCCTGTTGAATATTAGAATAAATAACTCGAACGAGGCGATGACCGTCTGTTGCTACAGCGCTCATCTCCTTATTTTTGAATTGAAGAAGCAGTCCAGTCATTGCAGGACGTAATTCGTCTGTACTTACGGAAAAAATTGTCTTAGAAATCATAGAGGCAATAAGTGCGCCTTCAAAAACAATTTCACTTTCACCTTTAAATTCCGGAACAATTGGATAATCTTGGTTTGATTCTCCGATAAGATTATATTCCCCATTTTCTGTAATCATGCGGATTTTAAATGATATGGTATCTGCATAGAAAATAAGCTGTGTTTCCGGCAATGCCCGTAGTGTATCCATAACACGTTTTGCCGGAACAGCGATAGAACCATCTTCGCTCCCCCTTACTTCCACTATTGCCAACATAGAAATTTCTAAATCTGTCGCAATAATCTTAAGAGTATTACCAGAGAGCGAAAAGAGAATATTCTCAAGTATCGGAAGTGTTGATTTCGATGGAACAACACCGCTGATTTTCATAAGTGATTTTTGGAGTTCACTGCTTTCAACAGTAAATTTCATTCCGATAACTCCTCTCAATCTTTACATTCTGTTTTGTGTGAATTTACCAAAATTTTCAACGAGACACAATAAATATAGAATAATAATAATATATGTTTTTTTAAAAGGATAAGAAGTGTTATTATAATCTTGTGTATAAGGTGGATAAAATAAAAAATTTTGTAATCCATCAAGAAAACCGGATCAAAAAGAATTTTTTTGTGTGTATAGACTGTTTATAAGATGGGATATATACACATAATGAAAAAGAAAAGGAAAATATCTCGGCTAATTAAAAAAATAATAACAGGTAAAGAACAATCACGCGCCTGTTATTCACAGAGATATATCACACTAAGAACCCATTTCAATTTTCCGTCGGATTTGTTCTAAATGATGTTTATAGATATTATCGGATTTAAAAAACTCCTCAACAGCTTGGCACGCATGAATAACCGTACTATGGTCCCTTCCCCCAAAATGCAGACCAATAGTTTTCAATGAAGAATTGGTCATTTCTTTCGCTATAAACATTGCTATTTGCCTGGCAAGAACAATTTCCTGACGACGTGTTTTTGCGCGCAGAAGATCGACAGGAATATCAAAATACTCACATACTATTTTTTGAATTTGTTCAATACTGACCGGTGTACGAATGTCGTTCACAATAACGCGTAAAACATCTTTAGCAAGTTCGATACCAATATCACGGTTTTCCAGTGAGGCTCTGGCAAATAAACTTATAAGACATCCCTCAAGTTCCCGAATGTTTTTTGTAACGTTGGCAGCAATAAAATCAATAACATTGGAGGGTAAATCAAGAGAGTTTTCCTCGCTCTTCTTTTGAAGAATGGCAATGCGTGTTTCAAGGTCCGGTGGCTGAATGTCGGCTGTGAGACCGCATTGAAATCTTGAGATTAAGCGTTCATCCAGCCCTCGCAGTTCTTTGGGTGGTACGTCCGAAGAAAGGATGATCTGTTTTCCGGTCTGATAAAGCGTGTTAAAGGTATGGAAAAAATTATCCTGTGTTTTTTCTTTTCCGGAAAAAAACTGAATGTCATCAACAATTAACAAGTCCATACTGCGATAAAAAGAAGAAAATTCTGTTACCTTGTCCCCCTGAATGGCTTCGACAAAATCCACGGTAAACTTCTCGCTCGAAACGTATGCAATGCGTTTTGCTTTCCCATTGGTTGCAGCATGATTTCCAAGGGCATGCATTAAATGAGTCTTACCTAGACCGGTGCCGCCATATAAAACAAGTGGATTAAAAGAAGTACCTCCGGGATTGTTTGCCACCGCCAAAGCAGCGGCACGGGCCAACTGGTTGCAATCACCTTTGATAAAATTTTCAAAGGTATAACGCGGGTTTAAATTGTTTCGAATCGATTGAACGTTTTCGGCTCGCAAAGGGACATGAGGCGTGAATGGAGTTCGAGATGGTTCAAGAACTGTGAGAGAGGGATCAACACTCGCTGTCGGCAGAGAAGTCGAGGTATCGTCTTCGGTAGTAACTAAATAAAAGAACTTTGCGGTCTCTCCCAAAACAGCTGTGATGGTACCTCGAATTAAGGCGCTGTAATGTTCTTCTAACCAATCATAAAAAAACTGACTAGGAACCTGAACAGTCAACAAGTTTCCATCCAGACGAATTGGTACAATAGGCTGGAACCATGTTTTATAACTTAAGGTTGAAATTTTCTCTTTGATAATGATAAGGCATTGTTCCCATATTTGATGTGCAAGAAGCCCACTATCTTCCAAATGATCGGTTTGAGCGGGTAAGGTCATATACTCTCCCAAAAGCAAGTTATCCACTGCGCACAGGTTATCCACAAAAATGTGCACAGATCATTGTCAACATAAAAACAGGCACGGTCTAGCTCGAAAGGATAAGCTGTCGAAAAACGCGCCCGCTAATAAAAAAAGACCGTCGATCACTTTTCCACAAGTTGTCAACAGAAAGTTTTAGCTTATCGAACGGGTTTCATTATAGCATCATTGAGGGAAGCATGCAAGAGGAATTTTTACAAAACGCACACTTTTCTTTTCCCAAAAGAAAGTAAAAGGAAAATCGGTTAACAAGTGTTCTTGTTTGTACATCATTAATTTTGTAACTTATATTTACAGTAAGAAAATCAATAAAACAGAATCGAGAGTCAACGTATATGAAGCGGACATATCAGCCACACAAACGAAAAAGAAAAAACACACATGGATTTCGTGCGCGAATGGCAACGAAAAACGGGCGAAAAATAATCAATCGTAGGCGTGCCGCAGGCAGAAAAAAGCTTTCGGTTAGCAGCGAAAAATAGAAGCATTCCCACCGGAGACCGAGGCATCTATGCCTCCCATACAACCATCGATTGAAACCCTCCGCGGGTTCGGTGCATTCACGAGAGTAATTGCTCGCGGCATACGATATGAAAAGAAGCCCCTCAAGGCATATGTAAGTCTATCAAAATCGTCCCATTCATTGGTGCGGGTGGGCTATGCCGTAATAAAAGGAGTAAGGAAATCAGTCCTGCGTAATCGGCTAAAACGGCTGATGCGAGAGGCGTTTCAAGCAAATAAAGGGGACATCCTTCGGCGGCTAAAATCGCAAACGGAAATTGAAATTGTATTTATGTATACAAGTAATGGAAATGTCGCACCGGCGATGGTGCGATTTTCTTCAATAAACACAGCCCTTGCTGATCTTAGCTCAACTATTGTCTTAATGCAGGGCAAATAACAGCATGAAAAAGATAATTCTTCATATCATACGTCTTTATCAACAGGTATTATCTGCAATACTGCCGTTTAACCATTGTCGGTTTTATCCCTCCTGTTCAGCGTATTCGCTTGAAGCAGTTGATACACATGGAGTTATTGGGGGGATATGGCTCGCAATAAAAAGAATTGCAAAGTGTCATCCTTATAGTACGTCGGGCGGATTTGACCCTGTTCCGCTCCGGAATAATCACAAGTAGAATCAAGGTATTAAACTTATGGACCGACAATCAACTATTGGTTTCGTTTTGATCTTTATTGTGCTCGTTTTTTGGATGTGGCTCAATTCGCCCCAGCCAAAGCCTAAGCAGCTAGAAAGCAGTGCAAAACAGGGACAAGTTAAAGATACTGTTCAGGCTGTTCAACCGAAGGTCGTGGAGCAACAAAAAATCACAGAGGCTGCTTCATATGGGAAGTACTTTTCAAAACGCGCAAAAGGACTAGAGCAGATTATTTATATCGAGACCGATCTCTATTCGGCAGAGATCTCTTCGAGAGGAGGGGTTGTTCGAAAGTGGGAATTAAAGCGCTTTAAGACATGGAACAACCTACCGGTTCAACTTGTCGACTATGAGCACCAGGGAGACCTGACGGTTCTTCTTACCACATCGGATGGGCGGGTCATTAATACGAAAGACCTTTATTTTGATGTGAGTGCATCAAGCGATAAAATACAGATCGAGGGAAATTACGAATTTGAAATAATATTTACCCTGCCTTCTGCTGGCGGCGGGAAGCTGATTAAAAAAATGAAATTCCGTAACGAGGAATATGGATTCGAAACAACGGTCCAACTGCAAAACCTTGGTTCAGTTGTAGCCAACTACCAATATGAAGTCATCTGGGAACATGGTATCCGCTATGCAGAACATAATAGTGTTGACGAATCCAGCTTCGCCGAGGCGTATGCTTTTACGGCAAATGAGCTAACTCAAATCGATGCAGGAAAAGCTGACGAGAAAGTACAAAAAGAACTTTCTGGCGCTGTTGATTGGGTTGCTACACGAAGTAAATATTTTGCCGTGGCAATTATTCCCACCAGCACCATCAGCGAAGGTGCATATTTAGAGGGTACGCACAAAGCAATGCCGGATCAAGGAGTGATAAAATCGTATGCTGTTTCCTTGAAAATGCCGTATAAAGGAGAATCGAGCGAGCAAAGTACATTCAAAATATTTTTAGGACCGCTCCTGCATAGCGAGTTAAAGTCATATGGAAATGGTCTTGAAAACATCATGAGTTTGGGGTGGGCATGGTTGGTACGGCCCATTTCTGAGTATATTATGCTGCCGGTCTTTACGGCAATTCATTATGTCGTTCCCAACTGGGGGTTGGTGATTATTGTTTTCTCCATCCTTATTAAGCTCGCATTGCACCCGCTTTCCAAAAGTCAAATGACGTCTATGAAAAGAATGCAGAAACTGCAGCCGATGATGGAAGAATTGCGGGAAAAATACAAAGACGACCCGCAAAAAATGAATTCTTCAATTATGAACCTGTATAAGGAATACGGCGTCAATCCGGCAGGAGGGTGTTTGCCTCTTTTATTACAGCTTCCCATTATGTATGCTCTCTATGCAGTCTTCCGCGGAGCCATCGAACTGCGACAAGCAAGCTTTGTAGCGTGGATAACCGATCTCTCGATTCCGGATGTTATTTATAAGCTTCCTTTCAAATTGCCAATAATCGGTATTCAGGAGGTCAGCGGGATCGCAGTACTGATGGGTGTTACTATGTTCGTTCAAACAAAGATGACAACGAAAGACCCGCGTCAAAAAGCCATGGTGTGGATAATGCCCATCATGATGACGTTTCTCTTTAATGGATTTCCTTCGGGATTAAATCTTTATTACGCTGTATTCAATCTTCTCTCCATCGGTCAACAAGTGTTGATTAACAAACAGCACGATGATGAACCGTTACGAAAAGTTGAACAGAAAAAAAAGTCACGCGGAGGAATATTTAGGTTTACGAAGGACATGCCACGCTTAAAAAAATAAAAAGGTTTTTTATTCCTAGATAAGATAAAACGCCCTGTGAACAGCAAGGCGTTTTATTTTTATATCATTGTAGAAGGACGGGCTATTTCGTACATTTCTTTACAAGACAATGGAAAAAAATGAGAGGATACCCAGGAGATATTATTGCCGCAATTGCAACACCGGCAGGCGAAGGGGCAATCTCGGTTATCCGTGTAAGTGGAGAGGGTGCTCTTGCTTGTGTTGGGAGTCGGTTCAACGGTAAGCACGATCTTGCGGAAGCGCAAAGCCACACTGCGCATTTTGGTCATTTCGTTGAAGCAGACAGCAAAATTCTTGATGAAGTTGTGTGCACGGTTTTTCGTGGACCGCAGTCGTTTACTGGTGAAGACACCGTAGAAGTAAGCTGCCATGGTGGAATTCACGTAACGCGCCGTGTTCTCGAATGTATTCTAGAAGCCGGTGCACGGCCCGCAAAACCTGGTGAATTTACTCAGCGAGCCTTTCTGAACGGTAAACTCGATCTTTCTCAAGCCGAAGCAATCGCTGATCTAATTCAAGCACAATCCGATAAATCTCGTAGGACTGCTCTAGCTCAACTAGAAGGTGCTCTTTCAAAAAGAATTCACACAATCAGAGAGCAATTAATAAAATCTCTCGGTCTTTTGGAACTCGAGCTTGATTTTGTTGAAGAGGGAATCGACCTGGTTGATAAAGCAAAATTTCAGGAATTGTTGGGGAAAGAAATTTCGGGAATTGATGAGCTCCTGAACACCTATAAATACGGCAAGATAATCCGGGATGGCGTCAGTGTGGCCTTGGTTGGCGTTCCGAATGCCGGAAAATCAAGTTTACTCAACGCCCTTTTAAACGAACAACGCGCTATTGTGACAAACATTCCTGGAACAACGCGGGATTTTATTGAAGAAAAGATTTTAATCGAAGGTATTCTTTTCCGGCTTATTGATACTGCGGGCCTTCGAGAGACGCACGATCCGATCGAAGAAGAAGGTGTAAAGCGCACGTGGAAAATTATAGAAAACTCTGATATAATTCTTTTGGTTCATGATTTTACAATGCCCTTCGTTAAGGAAGAAATCCACTTGATTGAGTCAGCAAAAATAAGGAATCCGGATCTAAAAGCACTCCTGATCGCGGAGAACAAAGTGGATCTGGACACTGAACCAGTAAAACAGGCCACTCGAACCGTCAAACATTCTACCATTAAAACATCAACTCTGCGGCATACCGGTCTGGAGGATGTTACAAAAGAGCTTGTAAATCAAATTCTCAGGCAGTCAACAATAGAGAACCTGGAATCTGTGACCATTACAAATGAACGTCACTATGAAGCGCTCATGAGGGCGAAGGAGAGGTTAATAACGGCACACAAGTCAGCAGAACAGCAAGAAAGCAATGAATTTATTGCTGTTGATCTTCGAGCTGCTCTAGATTCGATAGGTGAAATCGTAGGAATTGTAACGTCCGAGGATATCCTTAACAATATTTTCTCAAAGTTTTGCATAGGTAAATAAGGGTTTCACGTGAAACAAAAAAGAAGGTCAGTGATTCATTGAAAAAAGAGAAATTCGATATCATTGTCGCAGGGGGCGGACATGCGGGGATAGAAGCAAGCCTATCATCGGCCCGGATGGGGTGTAGCGTTCTTTTGGTTACAATGGAGAAAAAGGCCATAGGAAGAATGTCCTGTAATCCTGCAATTGGAGGTACTGCAAAGGGACATCTTGTGAGGGAAATCGATGCTCTTGGCGGGGAAATGGGAAAAATTGCCGATGTTACCGCTATTCAATGCAAGATGCTGAACCTTTCTAAAGGACCGGCCGTTTGGTCGCCGCGATGTCAAGCAGATCGCGAGTGGTACTCTCGGGAAGCAAGGAAGCGCGTCGAGCATCAGAATGGAGTTGAGATATTCGAAGGTATTGTACAAGATATCATCATTGATGAACGAAATGGTGAAAATGGCAAAGTTATCAGTGGGGTTATTACCAAAGATGGAAGGAGAATTGCCTGTGATGCTTTTATTTTATGTTCTGGCACCTTCCTTGACGGAATTATGCATACGGGTACTCGAACATCCATTGGCGGAAGGTTCGGAGAAAAGGCGTCTGATGGCCTCACTGAAAGATTAAAGGAAATTGGTTTTATCGATGGCAGACTAAAAACCGGGACACCGCCAAGAATAGACAAGAATACAATTGATTTTTCGAAAGTAGAGGAGCAATGGAGCGATCCGGTTCCACGTCCGTTCTCTTTTCAAACCGCCAATATATCGAATAAGCTTATTCCTATGTACCTTACCTATTCAAACGAAACAACGCATAATGTTTTACGAAAAGGCTTTGACAGGTCTCCGCTTTTTACAGGAAGAATCAAGGGTGTCGGACCGAGATATTGTCCGTCTATTGAAGACAAGATCAACCGCTTTGCCGATAAAGAAAGGCACCATCTTTTTCTAGAGCCCGAAGGATACGATACAAATGTTGTTTATGTGAATGGATACTCCACAAGCCTGCCCGAAGACATTCAGCTTGAGGGATTGCGGACAGTCCCGGGATTGGAAAATGTCACCATGTTAAGACCGGGGTATGCGGTGGAGTACGATTATTTTCCCCCTCATCAATTGAAACTCTCTTTGGAAACCAAGCTGGTCAATGGTCTTTTTTTTGCTGGTCAAGTCAACGGGACCTCCGGATACGAAGAAGCAGCAGCCCAAGGGCTTCTGGCTGGAATCAATGCAGTGAACTACATCCGGGAGGAAGAACCCTTTATTCCAAAGCGCTCAGAAGCATATCTTGGTGTCTTAATCGACGATCTCGTGAATCGAGATATCGAAGAGCCGTATCGTATGTTTACTTCGAGGGCCGAGCACCGGTTAATACTTCGTCAAGATAACGCCGATAGACGCCTAATGGAATCTGGACAGCGATTCGGATTGATCCCTCAAAATGTTTATCTGCGCTTGCAAGAAAAGGAAAGATTGATTCAAAAGGGAATCGAAGTATCTAATCAGCTTTCGATATCACCAAAGGCAATTAATCCGTTTCTTGAGAGCATTGGAGATGAACCAATTTCTGAGAACGAAAAACTGGCAAAGCTTATGAAGCGTCCTCTTGTGAAACTTACGCAAATGATTCACGTTGAAACCCTAAAACAGGATTCGTTTTTTTCGAACTTACGAAAAAGCTGTGATGACGGACTGTGTGGTGAAATACTTGAACAAATCGAGATCGAATTGAAGTACGAAGGTTATATAAAACGACAACAGGAAGAGGTCGTACGGTTCGAAAGGTTTGAATCGCTGCAGATACCAAATGATTTAGACTATCTGAAAGTGAAGTCTTTGTCTACAGAGGGACGGGAGAAGCTTATCAAGATCAAACCGCAATCAATTGGTCAAGCATCTAGAATTGACGGCGTGACCCCCGCCGACATCTCTGTTCTTATGGTTTTCCTAAGAAACTAGGGAGTCTTTGTTCCACGTGAAACGGGATTTTTTGGGAGATTGAAAGAATGCAGCCCGAGAGGCGAATCTGGTTCAGAACTATTTGCATAAAAAACGGTTTGGTTCCGACCGACGTTCAAGTGGAACAAATGAATCGTTTTGTAGATTTACTTTTGGAATGGAACAGCAAAATAAACCTGGTCTCCAGAAAAGACGTGGAGAAAATTTTGTCGTATCATATCCTTCACTGTATCTCCCCTCTTTTTAAAATTGAAATCCTACAAAACAGTACGATAATAGATCTCGGGACCGGTGGCGGATTACCCGGCCTTCCTATCAAAATTCTGAGGCCAGACCTCACAATGTTCTGCCTTGATTCAACAGGAAAAAAGATCAACGCCGTTTCTCGGATGATTGCTGATTTGAAACTCGATAGGATAGAAGCTGTGTGGGGGAGGGCAGAAGAGGTTGGACATCGTGACGCACTATGTGAAAAATTTGACTTTGTTCTTGTGAGGGCAGTTGCGCCAATGATCGATCTAGTCTCGTGGTCAAGAATATTTCTTAAGAAGGCAGGACAAAAAGAATCACCGATTACCAAAGAGCTTCAAGGTCGAATTGCGCTTAAGCCGCCCGCCCTTTTGGCTTTCAAAGGAGGCGATCTTGCCCAAGAAATTGGAATAGCGAAAAGAAAAAATCCCCAGATAAATATTGAGCAAATTGATCTTGCGTTCGACGGATCAGAACAATTCATGGCTTCCGATAAAAAACTCGTGGTGGTACATCTTTCCTAAAGCGAGAATACGATCTTGAGAGATGATGAGACGAGAATTATACGAACAGATAATGCGCGATGACATACGTAAGTCGAGCGCCGCAATGGGGGAGCAAAATTCACTTTGCTGTATGCAAGAGGACAGATTTCGAAAGTATTAAAAGAAAATATTTTTATAATTCGTAGGAGGGCAAGGACATGGTAAAGATTCCAATAATGGATTTCGATCTTTACCCACCATTCACAGGATTTTCAAAAGAGGGTATACAGTTTTTTAGACGGCTGAAGCGAAACAACAAACGAGATTGGTTTGAAAAACACAAAGGTGAATTTGAGGAGAAAGTAAAAATTCCCATGCAGTCATTTATTACAGCATTGCAACCCGCCTTTGCGCACTTTGCACCCGAATTCGACTTGAACCCAAGACGCTCAATCTTTCGTATATATCGCGATATCCGGTTTAGCCAAGATAAAACCCCGTATAAAACTCACATCGCAGCACATTTCGTCCTACGAGGAAAAGCAAAAGGATTTGTCGGCTCTGGTTATTACCTCCAGATTGGACACGGGGAAGTCTATGTAGGGGGAGGGATTTATATCCCCGAGGGCGAACAGCTGAAAAGAATCCGAAAGGACATCGCAGCACACGGCAATGAATTTCTGTCTATTGTTGAAAATCGTCGTTTCAAAAGATTGTTTGAACCCTTTGAGTGGTCCAAACTTCAACACATTCCAAAAGGCTACGATGAGACTCATCCTATGGCTAAATGGTTGAAGTGCAAACAGTTCTTTGTAGGAGTCTCGTGGCCGGAATCAAAGTGTTATCATACTAAATTTGTAGAGGAGACCGCTGCAATATGCGAAGCACTTACCCCCCTTGTTCATTTTCTGAACCGAAGTCTACGATAATATACTTTGAATTTGAAATATATTGTTATCACCACACATGTGCAACAAACACCTGATGGGTTAGGTAGTGCTTTATCGGACGATCCTTGACTCTCCTGCCATTCCTCGGTATATTAAATGAGAAATACGAATGGAAATGTAAAAATGTGGGCTTCCCTGCAGGAAACGGGAGTGCCCTCTTTTTATTTTAATCGCATGAATAGAATAAAACTATGATTGATACTGCCAACGCCAACCAACAAATCGAAACCATTGACCAGATACCCAGCATTCTCCCGATTTTACCGCTTAGGGACGTTGTCGTTTTCCCATACATGATTTTTCCAGTGCTTGTTGGCAGGGATACATCACTTCGAGCTGCCAATGAAGCGCTAGAGCGGGGAAAAAATATTTTCCTCGTTTCCCAGAAGAATCCATCGGTTGATGAACCAGCGGAAGAGGACATTTATCGAGAAGGAACTGTTGCGAAAATCCTCCAAATGCTTAAGCTCCCAAATGGTTTGATGAAGATTCTCGTCGATGGCATTGTTCAGGCGCATATCAAAAAGTTTGTTCACAATTCGAATTTTCTTGAAGCGGAAATCATCCTTCATCGGACCGAACTTCCTTCGGGGCGTGAAATCGAGGCACTGGTAAGGCACGTGTCAACCCTCTTTACTGAATACGTTCGTCTCAACCGTAACATTCCGCCAGAAGCCCTTATGGCCTATGATGGCATTAAAGAGCCTCAACGGAAGATGTACTATATTGCCTCCAATCTTGTACAAAGCGTTGAAGTAAAGCAGCGCATTCTCCAAATTCATTCATTGCGCGACCAGCTCTACGAATTGTCGAAAATCCTTAATACGGAAGTGGATATCCTGAAAATCGAACGCGATATCGATACAAAAGTGCAGGATAATATTCAGAAATCACAGCGTAAATTTTTCATTCAGGAACAAATACGCATTCTCCAGGATGAACTTGGCGATGATGAAGCATCACCCGAGCTTGCAAAGGTGAAAGAGCAAATCCTTACTGCGAAAATGCCAAAAGAAGTTGAAGAAAAAGCATTGGAAGAATTCAATAAACTCAAGAAAACATCATCCATGTCGCCGGAGTTTACCGTTACCCGTAATTATCTCGACTGGCTTGTCGCTGTTCCGTGGCAAAAAAGGACAAAGGATAATTTAACGATCCAGCATGTCAAAGAAATCTTAGACGCCGATCATTACGGATTAGACAAACCAAAAGACAGAATTCTGGAACACATAGCCGTGCTCAATCTAGTTAAAGAAATGCGTGGTCAGATCCTTTGTTTTGTTGGTCCCCCAGGTGTCGGAAAAACATCTCTCGCGAAATCGATTGCGCGGGCAGTCGGGCGAAAATTTGTACGCATTTCTCTCGGCGGGATACGGGATGAAGCCGAAATCCGCGGTCATCGTCGTACCTATATTGGGTCCATGCCTGGTAAAATCATCCAATCGATGAAGCGTGCCGGTGTTGTCAATCCTGTCTTGCTGATGGATGAGGTGGATAAAATGAGCATGGACTTTCGGGGAGATCCGTCGGCAGCGCTGCTTGAGGTGCTTGATCCCGAACAAAACATCGCATTCAACGACCATTATATTGAAGTAGATTATGACCTTTCCAAGGTCATGTTTATTACGACAGCCAACGTCCGGTTTGCGATTCCCCTGCCTCTGCAAGACCGGATGGAAATTATTGAATTGCCCGGTTACCTCGAGCATGAGAAAAAGGAAATCGCCAAGCGCCACATCATCAATAAACAATTGACTGCACATGGATTAAACTCAGATGAAGTTCAATTTGAAGATGCGGCCCTTATTAAAATGATTCAGGAGTACACGCGGGAATCGGGTGTGAGAAACCTTGAACGTGAAATCGCTTCCATTTGCCGTAAGGTTGCGAAAGAAATGGTGCTCGCAAAGCAGAAAAACGGCAAAGCGGAGAAAAAGAAGATAAAGAAAAATATTCTAGTAACACCAGAAAGCGTTGAGAAATATCTCGGCGTATCGAAATTCCGCACAAAAGCTGCAGAACGGCAACCGCGCGTCGGCTCAGTGACCGGTCTGGCTTGGACCAGCGTTGGAGGGGACATCCTCAACGTAGACGTGACCATTATGCGCGGTACGGAACGTCTCACACTTACCGGGCAGCTCGGCGAAGTGATGAAAGAGTCTGCACAGGCGGCATTGAGCTACATACGTTCCAACGCGAAGAAATTAGGTGTCAACCCTGAATTCAGCAAGGGACGAGAAATTCATATTCACCTTCCGGAAGGCGCTATTCCCAAAGATGGTCCCTCTGCCGGTATCACCATGGCTATGGCGATTATTTCAGCAGCAAGCAACCGGGAAGCACGCAATGATGTGGCCATGACAGGGGAAATTACACTGCGAGGAAATGTTCTTCCCATTGGAGGACTGAACGAAAAACTGCTTGCGGCACAGCGCAGCGGAATTACAACTGTGCTGATCCCGAAAGAAAACGTGAAAGATCTCACCGAAATTCCGGATCGTGTTAAGGAGGGATTAAACATCAATTCCATTGAAACGGTTGAAGAAGCAATGAAATATGTGTTCGGGAAGAAGAAGACTGGTGCTCCTTGGCGAAAAAAATAGTTATGGATTTTTGACGTTGAATTCTGTATTCTTGTCATAGTTATTTTTCATAATGAGTTAAAATGGATTATCAAGTAACGGCCCGTAAATGGCGGCCGATGATCTTCGACGATGTCGTTGGTCAAAGGCATGTGACCAATACACTTCGGAATGCGGTTGCATCGAATCGCGTTGCGCACGCTTATATCTTCAGCGGTACCCGCGGCTGTGGAAAAACGACGACTGCCCGCATTCTTGCACGCGCATTGAACTGTCTCTCTCCTTCTCATCAAAATCCGGATAATACATGCGAGGTATGCAGGGAAATTATTGAGGGGCGGGGCCTTGATGTTATTGAAATCGATGGCGCTTCGAACCGCGGAGTAGAAGAAATTCGGAATCTTCGTGATTCCGTCCGTTACACACCAACCCGCGGTAAATATAAGATCTACATCATTGACGAAGTGCACATGTTGACCAAAGAAGCCTTTAATGCGCTTCTCAAAACGCTTGAAGAACCGCCAACACATGTTGTCTTTATTTTTGCAACGACTGAGGTGCACAAGGTTCCGATGACCATCCTTTCCCGGTGCCAACGATTTGATTTTCGGCGTATTGCTATTGAAGAAATCATGACCACGCTTGCTGCCATCGCGAAAGCAGAGAAGATCACAATCGAAGAGGATGCGTTGATGGTCATTGCGAAACGCGCCGATGGCTCCCTCCGGGATGCGCAAAGTATTTTCGATCAGGTGCGTTCCTTTTGCGGGACCGATATTAAGACCGCAGAACTTCTCAAGGGCTTCAATATCGTCGACCAGGATATTTATTTCCGCGTGTCTGAACTGCTGAAAAACCATGATTCGCGCGGCGCTATTCTTTTGGTAGATGAAATTATCAAAAGCGGATACGATTTGCGCGAATTTGTCGGAGGTCTGGCAGATCATCTTCGCAACCTCCTGATTATTCGCTCAACCGAATCTTCAGAGCTTGTTGAGGTATCCGAGCACTATAAAAAACGGTATGAAGCTGAAGCGCATCAATTGAACGAACAAGATCTTCTCCGCTATATTAAGCAAACCAACGAACTTGACCAAGCGCTTCGATGGGCAGCACAGCCGCGTTACAGGCTGGAAACAGGCTTGATTCAAATGGCAAAGATGGAAAATTCCGTTCAGATTGACGAGCTGTTGCAGCAATTTGATTCTTTAAAAAGAAAACTCAACGGCTCAAACAATCCCGGATCATTATCTATCGCTCCTAACTCGTCTCACCGAGAAGGCACACCTTCTTCCGAGCTCAAGGTCGTTGGTGAGGTTGGCGCGGGATATCTTAAAAGTAAGTCAGCGATCAATTATTCATCGCTCATTGGCACCGATCTTACAAATCTGGCAGGAGTTCCGCAGCTCGAAGAACAAAAGCCCCCTCCCGCCAGGGTTGTTCCCCCTCCAGGAGTCATTCAAGCGGTGTCTGCCCATGAGATCAACGATCGGTGGTCCGATTTTGTGGTGGATGTATCAAAATCGCACATTGCCGTGGGCATAACATTGAAAGAAACAAAGGTGCTGGATGTGCAGAATGGAACAGTGCGCATCTCTTGCCCGGATGATTACCATTTCTCAACGCTGAAAAGGCACAAAGATTTTTTAGCAAATGCACTGGTTCAGATTGTCGGTAAATGTGTATCGATTGAACCGGTTCTTCATGCTCATACACATATCCCAATAAACCCTGTGTTTACAACAACCGTGCCTGTTGCTGCCGTCGAGAAAAGGGCAGACGTGCAGACTCCCGGCGATAATCCGGAAACGAAAGAGCATCCGATCCTGACCCTTCTGAAACGCGAACTAGGCGCAGAACGGGTCGAGTAGGCTTGATTTTCTGTATGGATTCTTCTACCTTATAGCGAGAAAGAAAGGAATATCTCGTATCGATCATTGTGAGAGAGTTGTGAAACGCTGATTTTGTACATCATCACATATCTCTTACATTGTCCAGTACCGAACCGCACAATGAAAGAGCGGGTTCGGTTTTTTTGTCTTAGGTGGATATGAAACTTATATTGATCGTCATCGTTGCACTGATGGGGCAAAGTGTTTCGGCACAGAACATCGCAAAATACGCAGGTGAATTTCTTTCGATCGGCGTTGGCGGAAGAGCGCTTGGACTCGGAGGTGCATATTCAGCCCTTGCCAACGATGCTTCAGCCGGGTATTGGAATCCGGCGGCCCTTGGGCGAATTGCCTATCCCGAAGTCATGTTGATGCACGATGAACGATTTGGCGGTCTGTTGAACTATGACTTTGGAGCTGTAGCAATTCCGTATGGAAGCGATGCAACGTTGGGTGTGAGCGTCATGAGGCTTGGTGTGGACGGCATCCCTGATACGCGCGATGCTGGTGTCGATGCAAATGGTAATCCGGTGCCGCCCGATCAATATGAAAGTTTTGTACGGTTGAATAACGATAAAATTTCGTACTTCAATTCAGCGGACTGGGCTGTCTATCTTACATATGCGCATAATTCTGCAAACGGCCTCATGTACGGATTCAACCTGAAAGTACTTCGACGGACAATAGCAGAGTTCTCAGCTACGGGAATTGGATTTGATGTCGGCGTGTTATACTCACCCGCTAAAAACTGGTATGTAGCTGCAAATGCTCAGGACGTGACAACAACTCTGGTTGCATGGTCAACAGGAAAGAACGAGTTGATCTCGCCAACGCTCAAACTAGGGACGGCGTACTTTTTTGAACTCTTCGGAGGGCGATTCGCTCCTACGATGGATGTCGATGTACGATTTGAGAACCGCCAATTTGCCTCTATCGCCCATCTCGGTCCGGTAAGTTTTGATCCCCACCTCGGGCTTGAATTTGACTTTAAAAATACCGTTGCTCTCCGCGTAGGCTATAATGATGTGAAACAGATGACCCTGGGGGCTGGAATTCATCTCCGCAAACTGGATATTGATTACTCTTTTGCCCGGTTTAGTAAGGAAAACAATCTGGGAGATACTCATCGGATATCGCTGCGGTTGATCCTGCAGGAAGAGCGTTTCACAAGGTCAAAAGAATAGCGGCTTTACCGATTTCAGCATGACAAAACCTCGGGCACGACAGACTCGGGGTTTTTCATTTTAATATGGATTGAAGAGGAATGACCACGCAATACAAACTCCCATCCACCAGAAAACACCATTCATCAAAAGGTGATGATTTTTTTTGAGATATCGCCAGGCAAACGAAGCAGGAATCATTGTCAGCGTAAGTCCTCCAAAAACAAAAACCGCCTCGGCGATGTTTAGTTTCGTTCCCCACCACCATCGAAGGTTGAATTCCACATTGACTACCCAGCCGCAGAGAATCAATAAATGTGCGATGTACACGAACAGCGATTCTCTGCCAAGAACCGTCAACCATGCGGGCATCCATGTAAAAGATCCGCCCTGCGTGGCAAAAAGATCTTCCAGATACCACAGAGCACCCAGCATGAGAAGCAGGACACCCAGCCGAATCCAGAAGTAATTTGGACTGGTGCTCCAAAACATGTATTCCGCATACGTTTGAAATGGTGCTGCGTCAAAAAGCACGCCAATGAGTACAAGAAGTCCGCCCGTGAACATTAACCACCTGATGCAAATCTCTTCCCGCCCCCCCTGTGCAGCACGAAGAAAAATCCACGAGACGCAAGCTCCCGCCAATAAGAATCCTCCAAAGGGAAAGAGGGGAAATGGTGAACCTGTTAATCCGTTGCAAGCAGAAGAAACTGCGCGGGGAAGAGCAGATTGCAAGGCTGATAACCAAAAAAGCGGTGTTAAGTAAACAACCGACAGGAGAAGCATCGCCAGCGCAGCCATGAATAGTTTTTCTTGTTTCAGGAGGATCACCAACAAGCGCATCAACAATAAACCAAGCCCTATACATTGCAATACATCAAAGAGTAAAAATGCATCCCATTGAGTCGGAGTTGCTACGAGCAAAGTCTTTTGAAGAGAGAGAAATGGAAAGTGCAGTGCATAACCGATACAAATCAAAGCGATGGCTCGCCATACACGCCGGAAAAAACTGAACGAAAAAATTACAGTTTGTTCCCATCGCCGCTGGGTAGCGATTGCGAACGTAAAACCTGCACCAAAGAGAAAACCCGGCGCTGTTACGCCATGAAAAATTTCATGGAATGTAAAGAACGGTGACATTTTCACCTCGGGCGCCAGCAATTCGCGCAGGACGTGTCCCTCCAGCATGAACAGCACGATGATACCTCGATACAGATCGAGGAAACCGAAACGTCCGGTTCCCTCGCTCCATGTGTGACGCTCATGCCTCCGTGTAGGAAGAGTGTTCGTTAGACGGCTCCCGCCACGGTATTTATAGCAACCACACTCACAATATCGTTGACACTGCAGCCGCGCGAGAGATCGTAACATGGTTTTTTCAAACCCTGAATGATTGGTCCAACGGCTTCTGCTCCTGCCAACCGCTGCGTCAGTTTGTAACCGATATTACCGGCATTGAGATCGGGAAATACAAGTACATTTGCCGTCCCTGCGACTGGACTGCCGGGGGCTTTTTTCGATCCGACCGAAGGGACAATGGCTGCATCGAGCTGCAGTTCCCCATCGGTTAAAAGCTGAGGTCGTTTTTGCTTAACAAGGGCGGTTGCTTGCTGTACTTTTTCCACCAGCGGATGCGAGGCACTCCCTTTAGTCGAGAACGAAAGCATTGCAACGCGAGGTTCTTCCCCGGTGAGCTTTCGATGATTTTCTGCTGTGGAAATGGCGATATCGGCAAGCTGCTCTGCCGTCGGATCGGGAACAACAGCACAATCAGCAAAAGAATATGTTGTATGTGAAAAAACCATGAGAAAGAAACTTGATACGACGGTAATTCCCTCGGGCATCCCTACGATTTGAATTCCCGCACGAAGAACATCGCCTGTCGTTGATAGTGACCCTGCGACACTGCCATCTGCTATCCCTTCTCGGACCATCATTGCTCCAAAAAAGAGCGGATTTTTCATGGTCATCTGTGCTTGTTCGAATTGCACACCTTTCGCTTTCCGGAGATTGAAAAAAATATGTGAGAAGTTGCTAAGATGTTCTGATTTCTCCGGATCCACGATGCGAATCTTCTCGAGGCTCACACCCAGCTGATTCGCCTTGGCGCGAATGGAATCCTCAATACCTATGAGGGAAATATTCGCAATTTGCTCATCAACAATAATTCTTGCTGCCTGTATTGCCCGGTCGTCCATCGTATCGGGGAGAACAATATGTCTCTTGAGCTGCTTTGCTTTTGCTTTAATGTCATTTATTAAGTTTGCCATAAGAGGATTCCTCTTTGTTTTTATTGTCTGAGTCGGGGAGGGGTACACAGCTTTAAATGGCCCAGGATTTCCCCAGCCGGTTGATTTCAATATACAATAGCAATGGTGTTCAATCAATCCAAATTGCCAGGAAAAACTCGAACGGAGTCTGCCGATTTGTCAATACACCATTGTCATTTTCTTGAATTTCAGCGCATTCTTTAAGATTAATTAACCTTAATCATACCATCGTTTCGTTGTATGTCTGCCATTGTTTCATTATCATGCGTACCTCAAAGTAACAAAATGAAGACTGGCAAACGCCTCTATATTGAAACGTACGGCTGTCAAATGAACATGGCTGATACGGAGATCGTGCTCAGCATTATGCGTGATGCAGGATTTGTCCGTACTGATATACTCGATACCGCCGATATCGTCCTGGTCAACACCTGTGCCGTCCGGGATAATGCCGAGCAACGTATTGTTGGACGGCTGGGGGACTTCAACCATTATAAGAAAACAAACCCAAGCGTCATTATTGGTGTCTTAGGCTGCATGGCGGAACGAGTCCGTAAGGATCTCATGGAATCAACGGATTTCGTTGACCTTGTGGTAGGGCCCGATGAATACCGGAAACTCCCATCGCTGATTGAAGCGGCAGAAGAAGGAGAAAAGGGAATTGCCGTGAAGCTCTCTCGGGTAGAGAACTATGACGATATCGCCCCCCTGCGCACCGATGGTTTATGCGCATGGATATCCATCATGCGCGGATGTGATAAGTTCTGCACGTTCTGTGTCGTGCCCTTCACGCGCGGACGCGAGCGCAGCCGCTCGCTGAACAACATTCTCCGTGAAGTGGAAGATCTTTCCAAGCAGGGATTTAAGGAAGTAACATTACTTGGTCAGAATGTCAACTCCTACCGCGAGGGAAATTCAGACTTTGCTGATTTACTGGCTCGAGTAGCCGATGTTGACCGGATCATGCGGATACGATTCACAACCTCACACCCCCAGGATTTGTCCGATAAACTCATCACTGCTATTGCCTCGCGAGAGAATATCTGCAATTACATTCATCTCCCGGTGCAGTCCGGATCGGATAGAATATTAGAATTAATGAACAGGACATACACATCCGAATACTATATGCAGCTGGTGCGGAGGATCAAGGACGCGATTCCCGAGATAAGTCTCTCCACGGATATCATTGCAGGATTTCCTACAGAAACAGAAGATGACCACCGACAAACACTCGACCTGATACGGGAAGCAGAATTTGACGGGGCGTATACCTTCCAATATTCGGCGCGCGAGAACACGAAAGCCTGGCACATGGGAGATGATGTACCGGAAGAAGTGAAGCTTTGCCGGCTCGCTGAAATTATTGAACTCCAGCGGGCGATTTCGCTGCACCGGAACAAGGCACTTATCGGTCAAACAGTGCAGGTCCTGATCGAAGGGCTGAGTAAAAAATCCAAATCTGATTTCTGCGGCAGAACCGATACCAATAGAATGGTCGTGTTTCCGAGGAATGGGGATGCCATCGGCGATACCATCGGTGTGTGCGTTGAACGGGCAAACTCGGCAACATTATTTGGTGTTCAGGCAGGACATGCCGACAGCCAAACTGTGCATATCACTCTTCAGGAGGGTTGAAACCATGAGAACACTTGCTCAGAGCGCCATCATTTCCCTTGTTGTTTTCAGCGTTCTCACTCCCATACTCATTGCACAAGGAAACGGCGAACCGGATATTCGACGCCGTCTCGAATTAATTGAAAATGGACAGGCAGAAGCAGTGCGCGCCGAACTCCCGGCGCTGATGACCAATTATCAAAACAATCCGGGTGTCATGTATTTGCAGGCGACGCTGACCACGGATGGAGCAGAAGCAGCAAAACTGTATCAGAACATTGTCGATAATTTTCCGAAGAGTGAATGGGGCGATGATGCACTGTATAAACTCTATCAATATTATTATTCTGTCGGGCTTTACAAAACGGCAGACCAGAAATTAGTGCAGCTGAAGGAAGAATATCCTTTTTCCTCCTATGCAACAGAGCAAAACTTGGCGGTGGAAGAAAAAACGACCGTGAAAGAAAAACCGTCGGTCGTTAAACCTCAGGGAACCGTTCAAAAATTTGCTACAAACTTCACGGTGCAAGTCGGCGCATTTTCCACACTGCAGAATGCCGGCGATCTCAGGGCAAAATTTGAGAAAGAAGGATTTACATCGAACATTTTCACAATCGTCAGTCATGGAAAAAAGCTGCATAAAGTATGGGTTGGCGAATTCCAGACGTACGATGAAGCGAAGCGTTTTACCGCAGAGATCAAGAAGAAATTTAACCTTACAGCGATTGTCGTTTCACGTTGATGAACCGGGAAACTTTTCAACGCACATATGGCCTTCTCGGTCAGGCGCCGGAGATGCAGGAAATTGTCGATGTGATCCGGCAGGTGGCGCCTACGGATATTACGGTGCTCATTTCGGGTGAAAGCGGAACAGGAAAAGAGATCGTTGCCAAAGCTATTCATAAGGCAAGCAAGCGTTCTCAGCAGACCATGGTAACTGTGAACTGCGGAGCAATACCGGAAGGATTGATCGAAAGCGAACTGTTCGGCCATGAAAAAGGCGCATTCACCAGCGCCTCAGACATGCGCCGCGGTTATTTTGAGATTGCCGACAGTGGAACCATTTTTCTTGATGAGATAGGCGAAACACCGCTTGCAACGCAAGTGAAGCTTTTGCGGGTGCTTGAAAGCGGCGAATATATGCGTGTAGGGTCGTCTGTTGCGCGCACGACGGACGTGCGCGTTATCGCGGCAACGAACAAAATGCTGGAGTACGAAGTTCAACACAAACGGTTTCGCCCGGATCTCTATTTTCGGCTTCGATCGGTCAATATTCATCTGCCGCCACTGCGAAGCAGAAAAGAAGATATTCCGGTGCTGGTAGAACAGTTTGTAAAAGAAACAACAGATAAGAATGGGATTCAATTTACCGGATTTACCGATGATGCCACGGAATTGCTGATGAGTTATCATTGGCCGGGCAACATTCGTGAGTTGAAAAATGCGATTGAAAGCATGATAATCCTGGAAAACGGAAAACGATTGAACAGGAGCGATGTGCAGAAATATCTCAAGGAGCAGCCATCTGCAGCGGTAGACCGGAATTTACCCGTGGTTGCCAATAAAACCGTAGAGCAGGCTGAACGCGAATTGATCTATCGCGCACTTCTGGACCTTAAATCCAACATCATTGAGATGAAGGAATTGATCATGGGCCGATTCTCAGACGAAGTTGAAATGGCGGGCGAGCATGGTGCTGTCCGCAGGGGCAACGGTGTGCTGACCATGGATGAGATGGAGCGAAGAATGATTTCAGCCGCGCTCACCCGGCATCAGGGGAACCGGCGTCTCGCTGCTCGGGAATTGAACATTAGCGAACGCACGCTCTACCGCAAAATTAAAGATTACGGGCTTCAATGAGAAACACCAAGTACAAAGGACAAGGTCATAAGTGGAGAAGAACAGTTGTCGCCTCCTTTTTACTTTTTCCTTGCTCCGTGTTCCTTGTCAGCTGTACCTATTCGTTTAAAGGCGGATCGGTACCGCCGCATCTGAAGACCATTGCCATACCTATTGTTGAAGATCAGAGCGGTTATGGTGATCCGACACTGCGGGATTCATTTACTAAACAGCTTGTCGATCGATTTACCAACGACAATACGCTTCAGCTGGCAGACCGCAACTCGGCAGATTCAATTCTGGAAGGGGTGGTGACCGAGGTGAAAGATGCACCGGTGGTTTTGCAGGGAGGCGAACAGGTGGCACAGCGCCGTATGACCGTGACGGTGCGAGTAACGTTTCAGGATCTCAAGCTGAGAAAAAAAGTATGGGAAAAGAGTTTTACCAGCTGGGGAAATTATTCGTCGGGCTCGGGATTGACGCAGCGCAACGATGGAGTATTAGAAGCGGTCAGGAAATTAACAGAAGATATTCTTAACGATACAGTCGCAGGATGGTAATATGACACTTGCATTATTTTTCTTTCGCCAGGAGATTGCCGAAAACGCAGGGTTCGCGGATTTCGTTATGTATCTCTATTTTATCTCGCTCCTCATTCTGTTCGCATTCGGTGCGCACGGCTTCGTGATGGTCTATCATTACATGAAGCAGCGGGGTATGGAACGTATTCAGCCGCCGCTGATACAGACACCCCGGGTGACGGTACAGCTTCCGCTGTTCAACGAACTGTATGTCGCCAACCGGCTGATCGATGCTGTCTGTGCACTGGAATATCCAAAAGATAAACTGGAAGTACAGGTGCTGGACGACTCCACCGACGAAACCGTAGAATTGGTAGCTGCAGCGGTGACACAGTACCGGGCGCTGGGGTATGACATCAAACATATTCACCGCACGAACCGCACAGGATATAAAGCAGGTGCGTTGAAGCATGGATTAGAAACTGCCAGCGGTGAGTTTGTTGCGATTTTTGATGCGGATTTTGTACCGAACAAAGACTTTCTCATCATGACGATCCCGCATTTCTTTACCGATCCGAAAATCGGCGTAGTACAGACACGCTGGGAACACCTCAACCGTGAATATTCCATGCTGACCCGTACTCAGGCGTTTGCCTTGGATGGACATTTTGTTATTGAGCAGGACGTACGAAACAAAGCAGGATATTTTATTCAGTTCAACGGCACAGGAGGTGTGTGGCGGAAAACCACCATCATCGATGCGGGCAATTGGCAGTCGGATACATTGACCGAAGACTTAGATCTCAGTTATCGTGCGCAGCTCCGCGGCTGGAAGTTTAAATATCTCTGCGATGTGACATCGCCGGCAGAACTCCCCGCAGAAGTAAATGCGTTGAAGTCGCAGCAATTCCGCTGGACCAAAGGAGCTATTGAAACAGCCCGGAAAATGATTCCTGAGGTTTGGAAATCAAAAATCCCCTTACGCATAAAGATTCACTCTACGTTTCACCTGACAAATAATATTGTTTTCCCCTTTATTATTCTGGCAGGCATCTTAAATGTGCCGCTCATTTTTATCAAGCAACAGGGGGGACACGAGGTATATTTTGCGATGATGTCTGTGTTTGTGATTGCCTTTATCGGTTCGTTCCTATTCTATCTCATCTCTCAAAAATCGGTCTATCCCGATTGGCGTCGCCGGATCATGCTCTTCCCGCTCTTTATGGCTGGCAGTATGGGGTTTGCAGTAAACAATTCTCGCGCCGTTTTTGAAGGCCTTTTTAAGCGTAAAAGCGAGTTTGTCCGGACGCCAAAATTTGCTCTTCAAGGCAAAGGAGATACGTGGAAAAAGAATGTCTATATCGGGAAAAAGAAGAAATTTGACTGGGTGATTGCGATTGAAATTCTTCTTGCCGTCTATTGCTTATTCGGCGTGATTTCATCATTATACTACTTAGAGATTGCCGCCGTGCCGTTCCAGATGCTCTACTTCCTGGGATTTGCATGTGTTTCATGGCTCTCAGTTCGGCATGCACTTGAGGCAAGAAAACTCCGTCAACAAACACCATGATCAATGCTGGCCAACAGCGCATCACTGCGCTTGAAAAAAAAGTAGGACCGGATGCAAAGTCGCCGCTCTTTGCGCAGCTGGCACAATATTATCTTGAAGCAAACCGTGCGCAGGATGCACTACGCGTGTGTGATGCCGGACTGGCAAACTTTCCTTTTTATACCACAGGACATCTTGTCAAAGGTAAAGCGCTTGCCGCGTTAAATCTGCGGTCAGAAGCACGCCGAGAGTTTGAATTCGTTCTCGGGTTCCTTCCCAACAATGTAACGATTGCAACGCTGCTGACACAAATCCCCCCGGGTGAAGACGAATCGATCTCCGCAGCACTTCAACAGGCTCAGGAAGAAATAAGCCAGCCGGAACCGCAGAAATCATCCGGTTATGAATATACAACGCCATCACCCGCAGCGGAACAACCCAAGCCAAGTTATAGCGAACAGAGTGAGCCGGAAGCATCCCCGTCCCCGTCCCCCGACGCAGAGTCATCGAGCGGCTCGAGCTTTTTCGATGCAATTACTCAGGCACCATCAACGGGAACACCGGAAACTTCGTTTGGTTTTAGCTCCGATGCACCGCCTGCTGAAACGCCAGCTGCTCCGGAAACGTTTGCCGGATTTGATTTTCCTTCACCCGAGCCGTCACCATATTCTGAAGCATCTCCTCCATCGGCCGAACAACCCAGCGGTTTTGATTTCACTATGCCTGCCCCGGATATTCCAGTGCAAGCTTCCTTTACGCAAGAGGAATCGTTTGAGCAATATGCTACGCGACGACGCGGAGAACTTCCAGGCGAGAATACGCTCTCACTGGAGGATTACTTCAACAGCACTGGAGCAGTCAATACCCAAGGACTCGTTGATCTTCAATTCTCTGGACCGGAACCGGTTGAGCCCATGTCTGCCGGTGTGGAAAACCAGATCGAAGAACTAGCCAACAAGTTGCAAAGTGCAGGGAAAATTACACCGGTGATCAATTTTGCGCAGAAAGAGACAGCGACTGCCAGCGAGCAGGATACGCCGGCGAGCATGGGTTTTGTCACGCCGACCCTGGCAGAGATCTATGCCAAGCAGGGATGGTACGATGATGCGATCAAGGCGTACAGAACACTAGCACGCAACAAACCCTCAGAGAAAGAACGATACGAAAAGCGAATTGCCGAACTGGAGGAATTGAAAAATCAGGGAAGTAGTTGAGGTAAAAGTAGATGAACCGTTGAGTAATGAGTATATGAGATGTTGAGATAAGAGACCCGGTTGTGCGGAGAGCAGAATCGGGTTTTTTCCATTGGGGGAGTGCAAAGAAAAATGTCAGAAAATAGAAAACCCCGATCCACAACGGACCAGGGTTTTCTATTATATAGAACACTGCGCTAATTATGGTAGTTTGTTCACAAACTTTGTCAGTTTCGACTTTTGATTAGAAGCTTTGTTCCTATGTATAACGCCTTTGGTCCCAAGTTTATTGAGAAATTGCATGGCATCCTTTAACGCGGCTTTTGCCTCTTCCTTGCTCTTGGAAGAACGCACTTTCTTCACCAGTGTTTTTACCTTGGAAAGGCGGTTTTTATTGCGTTCTGCACGTTTCGCATTCTGACGAACTCGTTTGATTGCTGATTTATGTTGCGGCATTCGATCGTTCTCCTTAGTCCCGCACTCATACGCTGAGTGCTGCTGCTTCAGTTTCTAACTTGCAATAAGATAGTTAAGAATTGCCAGATTTACAAAGCCTTTTTGTGTTCCGCCCAATCGGAAAAAGCATGTAAAAATAAACGAATCATAGTTGCCGTTGCTCCCCAGATTTCATACTTCCCATAGTGATAGAAATAAACATCGATCATTGTTCCGGAACGTTCCAACCGTTTTCTTCTCTCGTTCCGGACATCAAGAAAGAATGAGAGAGGGACATCAAAGACTTCCGTCACTTCTGCTTTGTTGATGGAAAAAGAGGGAACAAAAGGGAGAAACGCGACGACCGGTGTAATGCGAAAACCACTCGGCGTTGAAAAGTCGTTCAACAAGCCCATCACTTCTATGGAGGTTCTTGAAAGTCCAACCTCCTCCTCTGTCTCGCGCAGCGCTGTTTCGATAATAGTCGCGTCGGTTACGTCCATAACTCCGCCGGGGAAGGAAATCTGCCCTTTGTGATGCTCGACTTCGTGTGTCCGCTCTGTCAGCACTACAGAGAGTTCGCCATCCCTCTCAAAGAGAAGCATCAAAACACCGGCTGGAATAAGATCAGAACGCTTGTGCACTTCAGGACGGAATGAAGAAACGAACGAACGAATGTCGGCGATGGATAATTTATTCAAGATGCGTTGTCCCCAAGCGCCAATACGTTCCCGATCTCATAAAAAAACCACGTTGACACTCACTTTGCTCAAATGCTTTCCAGGGCCTGTTCAAAATCGTGAATTAGATCATCAATTCCCTCTACACCGACGGAGATCCGGATCATTCCCGTTGTTACACCATGACGCTTAAGTTCTTCATCCGACATAAAGACATGCGACGAGTACACCGGAATACTCACCAGCGTTTCCACGCTACCGAGCGACATTGCATTGACGGTAACTTTCAGCGTGTCGCATACTTTTGCTGCTGCTTCGACGGGCGAGTATCGCTTCGAAGCTTTCACTTCAATCGTCACCATTCCGCCGAATGCGGACATTTGTTTTTTGGCAAGTGCGTACTGGGGGTGAGTAGGAAGGCCTGGATAGAGCACCCGGTTGACCTTCTTGTGTTTCTCTAACGTACGAGCAAGAGCCAGCGCGTTTTCATTCTGTCTCTGCACTCGAAGCTCAAAGGTCTTAAGACTTCTGCCCAGCAAATATGCCGCGAAGGGATCTGCGCAGCCTCCATGGTATTTGCCCAATGTCCGTACTTGTTTGATGAACTCTTTTCTTCCAATAACTACACCCGCAAGGATATCGCTATGCCCGCCCAGGTATTTTGTGGCGCTTTCCAAGATCACATCCACGCCTAGAGCAAACGGATCCTGATTGAGGATAGTGGCAAATGTGTTATCGATCATCGTGAGAAGGGGCCTGCCGAGTTCTTTTTCTGCTCTCTTTGTCTGTCTCACAGCTTCTGCAATATCGACAATATTAAGCGTGGGATTGGTCGGCGTTTCGAGAAAGACAACGGTTGTATGTTCGTCTGCAAGGGCTGGAATTTCTTCCAGGTGCAGGGGATCCACAAAACGCACTCCAATGTTTTTCCTGGGCAGCTCGTCGCGCATCCAGCGGTATGTACCTCCATAGAGAGCCGGTGTGCTGAGGATGTTCCCGCCGGCTTTTGTCACTGCAAGAATTGCAGTGGTTATGGCCGCCATACCGGAAGAAAACAACACTGCAGCTTCTCCGCCTGCCATGAGCGCAAGTTTCACTTCCGCATCATTCACCGTCGGATTATGGTAGCGTGTATAGACATAGACCGAGGGATCTCCTTTTGCGTACCGGACTGCATCCTCGGAAGTCTCAAACCGATATGTGGAAGTCTGATAGATCGGTGTTGCGACGGGTCCTTTGAAGGCATACAATTTATCTCCGTGAATGGCACGCGTGGCAATGGAAAGCTGCGAATTGATCTTCTTTTTCATAAGGGATTCCCTTTTCTTTGTGTTTCCTTCGGTGAGCAAAGTACGTAAAAGGGGGGAGTGATTCAATCCGCATCCATATTATGTGAACACTTGCCATTCATTGTAATCTCCGTTAGATTTGTTCAGAGGAAAAATGGATGAAGGCAATCATTTTTGATATGGATGGAGTGCTGCTCGATTCCGAACCTTTTTGGCAGGATGCCGAAATGGAAGTGTTTCGGAACGTTGGTGTTCACGTAACCCGGGAACAATGCATAGAGATGACAGGACTGCCCACACGTGAGTTTGTCGTGCTCTGTTATAAAAAACATCCTTGGAACCATAAGTCGGTTGAGCATGTTACGGGAGAAATTATTACCGGTGTAGAAAGACTCGTTGCTGAACACGCTGTTCCTCTGGAGGGTGTTCTGGAGATGATAGAGTTTTTTCGAGCGAAAAAGCTTCCTCTGGCGGTTGCATCTTCTTCTCCATTGACGCTCATTCAAACGGTGCTGAGAAAATTTTCTCTCACGGAAACATTCTCGTGCATTCATTCGGCTGAGCTGGAAGAATATGGCAAACCGCATCCGGCAGTGTTTCTTTCAACTGCAAAGAAGCTCCAAGCAGACCCTCCCCAGTGCCTGGTCATTGAGGATTCATTTAACGGCCTCCTTGCTGCAAAAGCCGCACGGATGAAAACCATCGTGATTCCAATGCAAGCGCAGCGGAACGAAACACGATTTGACATTGCAGACGTGAAACTATATTCTTTGAAGGAGTTTTCGGAGTACCACTGGAAGATTCTTAATACACTGCCATAACACACGGAGGTATGTATGTTCATAGCCCTGCTTGCCGCCAACTTCATCATTTCATTTGCAGTTTGTTTTATTGTTGCCCGCATCTTCCAGATTCCCATCAACAAGATTATGCAGCGCCTGGTTGCCGAGGATATCTTTATTACCTGGGGCAAATATATGACATTTGCCATTTATGTTGTGGGCATCTCGGGAGGTGTTCGAGTCTGGGATCTGGAAAAATACATCATCCCCCGCAGCCAGGGAGGAACGATTCTGGAATTAACGAATGAACGCTGGGTGCTGGAAATCTACCGAACGATCATCGGGACTCTCCAAAGCGATGCGTGGATGCTTCTGTTGTTTTTCATCTTTACGCTGATTGCCTATGTCATCGTCAAAGGCATGGAACTTCGACGGCAGGAAACGAAGTAACACAAGCAGATTTTGAACGACATCACATAATGCCACAATCCCATGTTAAGGAGAAAGCACAATGAAAACGCCGGCATTTAGCAACAAAGCAACACACTCTTTTGGCGTTATCCTTGCGGCAGTTCTTCTTGCAGGGTGCCTTATGAGCGAATACGACGAGTATCATATTATCATCAATACCGACGGTAAAAGTGGTACGATCACAACGACAATGTACAATCTTGAGTCAGACCAATCGGACACCGTCAAGCAGAGAGAAGACTTTGAGACACTTCTTCAGAATTGGAAGGGAGACCAATATTTGCTGGAAAAAATGAAAGAAGGCGTCTATGTGAAAGATCGGAAGCTCACCGCTGAGAAGGGGGGCCTTGTCTGGAAAGAGGTTGCGATTTTTGCCGATATCCCGCAGCTCTTTCACGATGTGATTGTGAACGATACGCTGCGCATCGGTTTCGGGAACGATGAAACCGTTGTGGCGACAAATGGTGAATTGATACGTACGAAGGATAGTTCGTTTGTTCAATGGCCGCTTCAGGCAAAAGAGTTCTTCCTGAAAACCAAGAAGAACGATTTTCATGCGACATCAAACTTTGCAGCAAAGTTTAAGGCGTACATCAAAGACCATCATGAATGATTCCCTTCATAAATCCAAGGGAACCCTTACGACCGGCTCAGAGATTCATTCAAGTATTCTCGCGATGATTCTTGCAGGAGAGCTGTCGGTATGGAGGCGTAGAGGAAAAGCAAACACTTCGAATCGTTGAACATGGGAAAGTTGTTCTATGCCGGTTAAGTTCTCGGCAACCAGGATGTCGTTGGCAAAAAGAAACTTGTGCACCTCATAAGGTTCCCGGTCGGGCGACGGCGAATCGAGGCACACCATTTTGACCCGTTTTTCGACGAGTAGCTCCGCCGCTTCCATACTCAAAGTCGGATAATCACGATAGTATTCCTCCCGGCCAAACAGGCGGCTCCATCCGGTGTAGACCAAGACAATGCTGGATTTTTTCATTAGCGATTCGTATTCGGGTTTGCGATGTACAACAGGTTCACCTGCTGCATGCACAAGGCATCCGATGCCGGCAAAACGCTCGATGGAAATTTCATCCAGGTACTGTTCTCGTTCCGTCAGATGCATCGGGCCGTCGATGTGTGTACCAATATGCATTCCGGTTGAGAGGTGGTAATTGTTATATCCATTCCGGACGAATTCATGGGTTCTTATAAGACGCGGAGATTCATCACCGGGGTAGACCGGCATATGATCGGTGAAAGAGTGCGAAAGATCAACAAGTCTAGGCATACACAAAATTTCTATAATGAAATGAAAATATCAATTCTTGGTCAATAAACCGAGAATAAGTTATAAATGCTTGCGGTTACGCTAAGTTTGTGAAGGCTCCCTTTCAGAGACCAGTAATAATATGCATTTTGGAATTCGTTGATCTCCTCAAACCGCTGAACATAGGAATAGGAAATGCTAACGGTGAGGAAGGAAGCGGTTGGAATTTTCAACATCACATCGATACCAAACATAGAAGGATATTGAACAACACCGGTATCCCGAAGAGTTGTAAAATACGAAGAGGTCACCTGGGTTTGAGGGATAAAGACTGGAGCAAAACGTTCATAGCTTGCATTTCCCCACAACATAGTGGGAGTAATATGAATCGAGGCATTTCGTCCATCCGGATTTTGTGCTTTGAGCGAGACACAGAACAACACCATCAACAGGACCATGGTTTTTTTCATTAAAAGCTCCATAATAACAATGAACGCAAAATTTCTAGCGACGAGTTCATCATCATGATAATCGAACATATATCGAATATCAACACAGAGCAGTATAGATATTTCATCGAATGGAAGAGTATGGATGAAAGACTTATCCCGGGGGTTTGTACGAATAGTCTGATTTGATGATGATGTCTTTTCGGAAAAAGAAATATAAAAACCCCTGGTGCACTACCAGAAGCCAAGGGTTAGAGAGGCTAACTCGCCGCGCCATAAGGGGCGCGCGGTAATTATGTAACAGCAATTTATGTACCGTCTTCTTGTCTCGAGGGGAAAGCATTTCAACGTGTTTTTTCACTTTTGATAAGAAGCGGCAGATCAAAATTAACTAGGTGAAGTAGTTTCAACCATTAGGCATTGATTCGGTCAGTTTTTTTACACGTGAAATCGAACAAACATCACATCTCCATCCTCCATGACATAATCACGACCTTCCGCACGAAGAAGTCCGGCTTCTCGAACTGCCGCCTCCGAGCCAAGCCGGTCAAGATCGGAGAACCTGATAATCTCGGCCCGGATAAAACCTTTTTCAAAATCGGTATGGATCTCTCCTGCTGCCGTTGGTGCAGTGGTACCTTTCCGTACTGTCCACGCTCGAGTTTCTTTGGGACCGGCAGTAAAAAAAGTGAGCAAATGCAGCATGGCATATCCCTCACGTATCACTTTGCTTAAGCCCGATTCCTGAAGACCAAGTTCATCAAGAAAGGCCTGACGTTCGTTCGCAGGCAGCTGAGAGATCTCTGCTTCGACCGCCGCACTTACCACAACAACGTTCGCTCCTTCCTTCGCAGCGATTTCTTTTACCTGCTCTACATACGAATTTTCGTTCATCAATTCCTTTTCATGAACATTACAGATGTACATCACGGGTTTGCTGGTTAAAAGGTGCATATCGCGCAACCACAGTTGTTCATCATCGTTCTTGGGCAGGAGATAACGCGCCAGTCTTCCTATCTGCAGATGTCTCATGAGGGCTGCACAGAAGTCTTCTTCCAGTTTGGATTTTTTGTCTCCGGTTTTCGTTTTCTTTTCTGCTTCGACATGTTTCTTTTCAACCGTTTCAAGATCTTTGAGGATCAATTCTGTCTCAATGACTTCGATATCACTGCGCGGGTTGACGTCACTGTTAACATGGATGATATTGGGATCATCAAAACAGCGGACCACATGAGCAATGGCGTCGACGAGGCGGATATGGGAGAGAAATTGATTCCCGAGTCCTTCACCCGTGCTTGCTCCTTTGACAAGTCCTGCAATATCAAGGAATTCCAGTGTTGTGGAGACAATGGCGGATGATTGATAGATTCCGGCCAGCCGTTCAAGCCGGCGATCAGGAACGCTGACAACACCGATATTTGGATCGATGGTACAAAAGGGATAATTAGCAACATTCGCTCCCGCCACCGTGATCGCGTTAAACAAGGTCGACTTTCCGACATTTGGTAATCCCACAATACCGCACGTAAATCCCATTGTTGTCCTTTCAAAGTCAGGAAAAGATAACCAACGATTTCTTTCAAACCAAGAAGCTAGGTATTGTCCGGCGTGAAGAAACCCCTTGCATAATTATCCGACATTATGTATATTAATACAATTCGAATATATACAAGGAACATCTGTTTACCATGATTTCTGTGTCTGTGCTTGGGGCGTCGGGTTATTCCGGCGTGGAACTCTTAAAGATTCTGTACCGGCATCCGGGCGTGAAAATCGATCGGCTGTTTGCAAATTCTTCTGCGGGGAAAACCCTTGCTGAGACGGCTCCCGTTTTTGCCAAGATTTCCGATGCAGTTCTTGAGACGTACTCTGTAGAATCCATTGCTGACAGTGATCTGATGTTCCTTGCATTGCCGTCGGGTGAAGCACTGAGCCTAGTTCCCGATATGATAGCGGCCGGAAAACGGGTCATTGATCTGGGGGGAGATTTCCGCCTTCAAGACACAAGCCTTTATGAACGATATTACAAACGGCCCCATACAGCAAACAGAGAACTCCGAAAAGCCGTGTATGGATTGCCGGAATGGAATAGGCAGCAAATCCAGTCCGCATCGCTTCTAGCAAATCCCGGCTGTTATCCGACAAGCGCAATACTACCGCTTGCACCATTATTGAAAGAAGGTTTGATCGAACAGAAGGGAATTGTCATCAATTCGCTCTCCGGAGTCTCGGGGGCCGGGCGCAGTTCGTCTGTTGAAATGTCATTTGCAGAGGTCAATGAATCTGTGCGTGCATATAAAGTCGGGACCCATCAGCATATTCCGGAAATCAGAAGCGTGCTGGGAAATATTTCCGGTTCACCGGTTTCATTTTCTTTTGTACCGCATCTCATGCCCATTACCCGGGGTATCTATACATCGATTTCTGCGGTACCGGCGCAAACGTTAAACGAACAGTCTGTGCTTGCTGCCTATGAAAAATATTATGCTGAAGCACCGTTTGTTCGGTACTCAGCATCAGCAATTCCGGCAATGAAGAATGCGGCATTTACAAACTTCATCGATATCGGATTCCGGATCAATCAGGAGGACCATCAACTCCTCGTGTTCTCTGTGATCGATAATTTACTCAAAGGCGCAGCGGGTCAGGCTGTGCAAAATATGAATCTCATGTTCGGATTCCCAGAAACGGAAGGATTGCTGTAATGGGACTTGATGCTCTCCAGGAATGTTCCGGCGGTGTCACCGCTGCGCAGGGTTTCGTTGCCGGCGGTATTTATTGCGGCATTCGAAAAGTGAAAAAAGACATTGCCATCCTTCAATCGCTCAATCCTGCTATCGTCGCCGGCGTGTTTACGCTGAATAGAACCATTGCGCCGCCGTTGATCGTGGATAAGCAGCAGCTTGAAAAAACAGATATATGCTCGGCGATCGTCGTGAACAGCGGCAACGCAAATGCCTGCACCGGTGAACAGGGAATGAACGATGCCTGGGCGATGGTCGACGAAACGGCGCGTGTGCTCCACGTTCCCCGAGAACAGGTACTTGTTTCCTCCACGGGTGTGATTGGCCAATACCTGCCGATGGAAAAGGTTACGGCCGGGATTCGCGAACTCGCTCCGAAACTTTCCGTCCGTGGAAATAAAGATGCAGCGGAAGCGATCATGACCACCGATCTATATTCTAAAGAAGCGGCTGTCAAATTCACGAGCAATTCTTCGGTGATTACCGTCGGCGGAATGGCAAAAGGATCCGGGATGATCGCTCCCAATATGGCAACCATGCTGGCTTTCGTTAGCACCGATGCCGCGGTCAGCCCATCCGCGCTACGGACCGCATTGCGCATTGCGAACAGTCGTTCATTCAACCGGCTGACCGTGGATGGCGATATGAGCACGAATGATATGGTGCTGGTGTTGGCGAACGGTTCAGCGAAGAACGAAGAAATCAGAGAACACACCCCAGCCTTTGAGGAGTTCCTTTCAGCACTTGAAGATGTTCTGGTCAAGCTAGCGAAAATGATTGCACGAGACGGTGAAGGAGCGACGAAACTTGTGGAGATCGTTGTTAGCGGTGCGCACACTGAAGAAGAAGCCGCCAAAGCAGCCTGCGCCGTAGCGAACTCCAATCTCGTGAAAACCGCTCTTCATGGAGCAGATGCCAATTGGGGACGTATTCTTGCTGCCGTTGGGTATTCCGGCATCGATTTTAACCCGGCCATTGTTGAAATATCGTTTGGCAATGTTCCTGTGCTGAAGAAGAATTATAAAATTGTGCTTAACGAAGAGAAAGCGAAAGCCGTCCTTCAACAGGAAGAGGTGACCGTGTGGATCAATCTAAATCAAGGGTACGCAGAAGCACGGTTTTGGACATGTGATCTGACGAAGGAATATATACATATCAACGCGAGCTATCGCTCGTAAACATCAGGAGATAGACACCGGATTTCAGCGAGAAGTATATTTGTACGCAACTGCGAATTTCTGGATTCTCACAACATCTATGATTGATACTCAAACCAAAGAAGAAGTCCTTATTGAAGCATTACCGTATATCCAAACGTACGAAGGCAAAACATTTGTCATCAAGTATGGCGGTGCGGCAATGACAGATAAGCGGCTCAAAGAGACGTTTGCAAAAGACGTTACGATTCTGCGCAAGATCGGCATCAACATGATCATTGTCCATGGCGGAGGAAAAGACATTACCGATCTTGCTGCGGCGCTCCAGATTCCTTCCCGATTCGTGGATGGACAGCGCTATACGGACGAACGGATGATTAACGTTGTGCTGATGATCCTGGGGGGAAAGCTGAATAAGGAAATTGTCAATCTTATCAATTCCAACGGCGGCAATGCTGTCGGGCTGTGTGGTGTCGACAATCTACTGCTCAAGGGACAGCGGATAACAGAAAAGGATCTTGGGTTGGTGGGAGAAGTGATGTCTGTCAACACGGCATTTCTCAACCTGCTTCTCAGCAATGGTATGATGCCGGTCATTGCTCCGCTCGCCGTTGGAGAAGATGGGAAAATATTAAACGTGAATGCAGACCTGGCTGCCGGTGCCATCGCAGCAGCGTTGAAGGCGGAGAAACTTGTCTATTTAAGCGATATCGAAGGCGTCTCGGTGGAGAAACAACGAATCTCGTCCCTGACGAGGTCGGAAGCAGAATCCCTTATTGAGGATGGTGCCATTCATGGAGGTATGATCCCGAAAGTACGTTCGGCGTTTGCAACTCTCGATGCCGGTGTTAATAAAGTGCACATCATCGATGGGAGGATCAAGCACTCGCTGCTGCTGGAAATCTTTACCGACGAAGGAATTGGAACTCAAATGATCCATGGAGCATAGGAGAAACCACAATGGATAAACAGCAACGTCAACTGGCGATTAAACAGATTATTTCCGATCGAAGCGTAACGACACAAAGTGAATTAGAATCTGCGCTTCGGAAAGAAGGATTCAAAACAACACAGGCGACACTCTCGCGCGATATGAAGGAGCTAGGTGTAGCATGGGTATACACTCCGAGCGGCGCAAAATATATGCTCAGTCCGGAACAGGAAGAAGATCGGCTTACCACGCTCATCGGCCTGGAAGTGGAGCATATTGAAGCCAATGAGTCTTTGGTGCTGGTCAAAACGCTGCCCGGACGTGCTCAGGGTGTGGCAGAAATCATCGATCATTTGCGACTTCCCCTGGTCCTCGGGACGCTTGCCGGTGACAACACGGTTTTGGTTCTTCCCCGCTCCATTCGGAAGATCAAAGAAACAATAAACGCACTGCGCGATGTGCTGGCAAGGGCCAGGAAATAATCACACGTCAGCATGAAACACCCCGGGATTGAAGCTCTATGTACGTTTATACACTTGATATTGCTCATCCGCCGCTGACAGCTGGGTCTGCTGAAAAAGTGCTGGCGGACAAAGTTCATCGCCTTCGGCAGGCAAAACAATTGCATGTCCTGAAAGTCATTCACGGTTCCGGCAGCAATAAACGACTTGGTGTTTTGAAAGAAGTTGTCCGTAATTGGGCATATCGCCATCGAAGGTATCTTCGTGGAACTATTCCCAAAGAAGAATATCATCATAATCCGGTGGTTCAAGACATGCGAAAAACGTGTGGACAGATGTCCGATCTGGATTTGGGTCCCAGGAACCAGGGAATGACATTGATTTGCGTGAGATGAGCGGATGAGTATTTGAGTCAGTGAGTAGTTGAGCAGATGAGCTTAAGAGAGTTAGATGACAAGATTTTTTTAAAAAAGACCTGTGAAGAATAGGAAAATTGCCAAAAAAGGAGCATAAAGTGAAAAAAGAACGTATTGCCGTCGCGTATTCCGGCGGACTTGACACGTCGGTGATTGTGAAATGGCTACAGGAAAAATATTCTGCAGAGATCGTCACAGTGACTGGCAACCTAGGACAAAAAAAAGAACTCACAGGTGTGAAGGAAAAAGCGCTGAAGACCGGAGCGAAGAAAGTGTACATCCAGGATCTCCGGAAAGAATTTGTGGAAGGATACATCTGGCCGGCCCTCAGAGCCGGTGCATTGTACGAGTACACCTATCCCATGGCAACAGCGCTTGGCCGTCCGCTCCTTGCAAAATCGCTTGTGAAGATTGCTAAGAAAGAAGGTTGCACGGCTGTGGCACACGGCTGCACCGGCAAAGGAAACGACCAAGTCCGCTTTGAAGTTTCCGTTGCGGCGCTTGCGCCGGAATTAAAAGTTTTGGCCCCGGTACGCCAGTGGGAATTCAAGTCGCGTGAAGAAGAAATTATCTACTGTGAGAAGCACAATATTCCGGTCTCTGCGACAAAGCAGAATCCGTACTCCATTGATGAAAATCTCTGGGGCACCGCCGTCGAATGCGGGGTGTTGGAAGACCCGATGGTGGAACCTCCCGCCGATGCATACCAGCGCACTATTTCACCGAATCTCGCGCCGGACAAAGCAGAGTATGTGACCATCGAATTCAAGCAGGGCATTCCAACAGCGCTGAACGGCAAGAAGATGTCCGGTGTTGATCTCATCGAGCGCCTGAACGACATCGGTGGTGCCCATGGCATTGGCCGACTCGATCTTGTCGAGAACCGCCTTGTCGGTATCAAATCGCGCGAAGTATACGAAGCCCCCGCGGCAACCATCCTTCACTTTGCTCATCGCGAACTTGAACGTCTTGTGCTCGACAAGGACACAGCACATTATAAAGCCAAGCTTGCGATGGATTACGCCGATTTGATTTACAATGGTTTGTGGTTTACACCCTTACGTTCAGCGATCGATGCATTTGTGCTTGACACACAACAGGTCGTGTCCGGTCTGGTGAAAGTGAAGCTTTACAAAGGCAGTGTTGATATCGCCGGACGCACTTCTCCTTCATCACTTTATGACACCCAGCTGGCAACGTACACGGAAGAAGATTCTTTCGATCATAAAGCAAGCATTGGATTCATCAAAATCTATGGTCTGCCGGTGAAAACGTTTTATCAGGTGAATAAAGGGCTCTTAAAGAAAAGGAAGTAACCCGGAAAGACATAAGAATGAAGAGGGCCGGTGGACGTCTCCATCGGCTTTTTCTTTCGTGCTTGAATTTCGCCCTATTTCTTGATTGATTATTATCAAACCTATTCATTACTAAAAGGTATTCCTGTGCATCGTTTCATAGTCTGTCTCTTTCTTTTTGCATCAATCCTCTTTGGCCAAACCATACGGGATCCAGTTCGGCCGTCCATGCCGAATTCGTTCTTCCTTCGCGTACAGCGTCCCGAGAAAGACACGCTTCAAATTACTTCATCGCGCTACCGGATTGCCGCGGCTACGCGTCCGGAAGCAAAGGCATTTATTAATGGAAAACAAACGCAAGTGTACGCAAGCGGAGCATTTGTCGGACTTATCGATGTAAAGATTGGTCTCAATGTGCTGCGGTTGACTGTGAAATCAGTGTCGGGGGATTCGCTCTGGAAGGAATTCGTTATTCTGCGTCCGGAGCCGATGAAGAGCTCGCCGCATGATACATTAGTGATTGAAGAAGCACTGATGGAACCATCCAGCGATATGTGGCTGACAAACGGGGATGTGCTGGAAGTGAAATTTAAGGGAAGTCCGGGATGGAAAGCATCGTTCGATATTCCGGGTATCGAGTCGGGAATTTCCATGCGTGAACGTTCTGCTGCCGAGAGCGGCGGTATTGCGGGGATCTATGTGGGCCGCTATAAAATTACACCGGCCGATGATGTGCGCGATGTCCCGATCACTTTCCGGCTCAGGCGAAGTTTCTGGAGCCGCGAAAAAGTGTATTCAAGAGCAAAAATATCCATTCTAACAAAAGATCTACCGCGTGTTACGGAAATTATCGGGAAACGTCCGTTTCTCAATGCCGGGCTTGGTGAAGACCGTCTCGGGGGATCAAAACTGGGATTTCTTCCGCCGGGAGTTCTGGCAGAGATTTCGGGCAAAGTTGGTTCACAATACCGGGTACGTCTTTCTGGTGCTCTGGAAGCATGGCTGCCCGAAGAATACGCCTCGCTTCTTCCGCCGGATACACCGCTGCCCCGTTCTTTGGCAGGGGCAATTACCGTGGGAGGGAATGGCACAGACGACATCGTTACGCTTTCTCTTTCTGCGAAGCTTCCCTATATCAGCGAACAGCTGGTTAATCCCAATGCGATTGCCGTCGATGTGTTTGGTGCAACCTCTAATACGAATTGGATCTCACTGCCCCCATCGGTGAAGGGAATTGAGAACATTACGTGGAAACAGGTTGCCGAGGATCAGTACCGGTTGACCATCTCACTGCGTTACCGTCAGCATTGGGGATATGATATTGATTATGCCGGCAATTCCCTGCGGATAAAGATCCGGCGGCCGCCTGCAATTCGCTCGGTTGATTCGGTCCTGGCCGGACTTACCATTGCTGTCGATGCCGGACATGGCGGAGAAAATCATGGTGCTGTCGGTGCAACGGGCGCCTTTGAAAAAGATGTAACGATGTCAATTGTCCGTCATTTGGAAGCAATACTTCTTGCCAGAGGTGTCAGGGTTGTGCTGACACGGACGGAGGAGAACGCCCCGCCGATGCAGGATCGTATAGAGAGAATTGTTGACTCCCGCGCCCAGCTTCTTGTGAGTGTCCATTGTAATTCCGCCGGTGATGCCTCCGATCCGCTTGCCATTCGCGGCGTGAGCGCCTATTATTATCCAGTGGGATTCAAACCGCTTGCCGATATTTTGTACGACAAAATGCTTGCGCTCGGCTTGAAGCAGTTCGGCGAGATGGGGGGATTCAATTTTACGCTCAATTCGTTAACGCAGCTGCCGAACGTGCTGATTGAAACGGCATTCATGTCCAATCCCGAAGATGAAATGCTTTTGCTGGATAATGGCTTCCGAGCGAAAGCAGCTGAACAAATTGTCAAAGGCCTGGAAGAATTTATCACGACACGTAAAGAAAGTGTAGAAAACTGACGGAACACCGCTGAGTTCGTTATAATCTTGTCATCGGTTTTTTTCATTTTATTGTTTTTCATCGATATTGACTTTTCGTTCCAAACTTGATTTTCTACAAAGGAAGAGAGATATTTGAGATAGGGAAGGCGACAAGAATGGCTTGCTTCTTTTACATTCTCACTATCAGCGGATGCCATTACAGAAATTCCTATTTATTGCACTGTTGTGGCCGCTAACTGCTCGGAAGAAGTCAAGATAGAAAAATCCTGATAAACAACATCAGCTGGAAAACAACGGACAGGTCGGATTGTCATCTGTAAGCAGCTCAAAAGCTATTGTATAAATGAGAAATAGAATGGAAGACTCAAAACTTAAAATCCATGATGTACTGTCTGCAATCATGACTGTCCGGCTGAGATAATTCATAATTCCTGTAAAGCATTGTCAACATGAGTGATACAATCATTTTGAAGCGGTTTCGATTTCAATTCGGAAACACAGTGTGTGCTCAAGTGTTTTTAGAAATTGTTCAATAAAACTTCATCGGTACGGAATTTGTTTCATACGTCAACCGGACAGTTGTGGTCTGCAATAAACAATGCATGGCGAAACAATACTCCTCTTGCCATGTCACAGCACGTACACCCAGATGTAGTCATGGTGTATCCCGGGTTTTCAGGCGAAGTAGTCGGGCGCGACGCACTTCTAGCAAGTTTTGTTGAATTTTGCACCAATGCTCGAGTTCTCGAATACCGGGAAAGCAGCGAGCACATTGATGTGCTTGGAGATTGTGCCGTGGCGAGTTTTCGGTTTGAGATGCTCTATGAGCGGGCGAAGTATCAGGAGCGCTCGAAGGGAAGAGATATTTGGATCTTTCAATGTATCTCTGGTGTGTGGGTTGCAGTATGGCGAACGATGGTGGAATTAGAGGAAGTACGGGAGAGCCATACATGAGATACCGCCCTCTCATTAACCGCTCCCCGTAGTTCCACTCTTTGAAATCTCTGCCTAGAACAAGCCGGTTATCATCCATCTGAGATATACAAATGGATTCATCGATATCAAGAAAACTTCGAAGGGCTTTTCGAAACCTGCCTAATCTTCTCAACGGCTACAATATCTATGTCAATCGCGATAAGTTGGACTTGATCGACTTGGCGTTGTGCGAACTTAATCCACAAGCAAAGTCATTTGCAGATCTGGGAGGTGTCTGGAAAGTGAATGCTGCTTACAGCCTGCATGCGATGAAGAACGCTCACATCGACCATGGAATGCTGGTCGATACGGATATCCCTCAAACGCTCACAACGAAACTGCAACGATTCCAGAATCTTCAAGTTTTGCAAGGTGATTTTGCGGATCAATCAGTCGTGGACAGGATCGGCAAGGTTGACATGATCTTTTTCTTCGATGTGCTCTTGCATCAGGCAAATCCAGACTGGAATCAGGTTATTGAGCGCTATGCAGACAACTGCCCCTGTTTCGTCATCTACAATCAACAGTATATTCAAGGCGATGAGACCGTTCGCCTGACAAACTTGCCGTTCGAGGAATATATCGAACTCGCTTCGGATCATGGAAAAGACCTGACCCGCTATATTTACGAACACAAGGAGGAGATTCATCCGAAGTATAAAAAACCATGGAAAGATATTCACAATATCACACAATGGGGTATCACGGACCAAGGCCTGCGGCAAACCATGACGCGATTGGGTTTCAAGGAGGTCTTTTTCAAGAACTATGGAATGTTCATCGACTTAGCAGCATTCGAGAATCATGCGTTTATTTTTATGCGAACATGATCATACGAACCGTTCGCTCATTGCAGAAGTATGCAGCCTCACGAATTTACAAAGAGCCTGCCACACAGCCAGCGGTTCGTTGAACAGTATCCTCAAACAGGAGATGGATACGGTTCCGCACTGATTGGAACCATTACCCATCTCTCCATTGCTCCCGCCCTAAAAATTAAGTAAATTAAAAGAGAAGATCGCTGTAAGAAGAGTGCACCATTGACCATCATAACATCGGACATCAACTATGCCATCACAAACACTTTGGGGCGGACGGTTCAAAGAACCCCTTGCTGAAATCGCACTGAATTTTTCTTCTTCTATCGAATTCGATAAACTGCTCTACGAAGAGGACATTGCCGGCAGCATTGCCCATGTGGAAATGCTAGCTGCCGTGAAAGTCCTTCAGGCAGCGGAAGCACGGCGTATCCGTACGGCGTTAAACGCCATCAAAAAGGAAATCGAAACAGATAAATTCAAATTGACGAATGATTACGAAGACGTGCATACAGCTATCGAGCATCGACTGACACAAAAGCTTGGTGCGCTTGGCGGCAAGCTGCACACCGCCCGAAGCCGTAATGACCAGATCGCACTCGATGAACGCATGTTCCTTCGCACCGCCATCCGCGAGATCAACAAACTGATTACCAGCCTCCAGCGCGTCCTCATCTATAAAGCGGAAAAGAACTTCAACGTTCTCATGCCAGGATACACGCATCTTCAGCGTGCGCAGCCGATCATGCTTTCCCATCACCTCCTAGCCTATGTTTCCATGCTGGAGCGTGACTATGAGCGACTCCAGGATTGCCATAAGCGCCTTAACAAATCGCCGCTGGGTGCTGCAGCCTTTGCAGGAACATCATTTCCGATCGACCGTGCCATGGCGGCAAAGAAACTCCGCTTCGACGGGATTGTGGAGAACAGCATCGATGCGGTGAGCGACCGAGATTACTTGATCGAGTTTGCCGCCGCATGCAGCATTCTCATGACACACTTAAGCCGGTTTGCAGAAGAACTGGTCATCTGGACGACGAAGGAATTCGGTTTTGCCCAGATTAGCGATGCCTATACTACCGGCAGCAGTATCATGCCGCAGAAAAAGAATCCCGATATGGCGGAACTTGTCCGGGGAAAATCAGGCCGTGTATACGGTGCCTTGGTGAACTTGCTGACTATCATGAAGGGTTTGCCGCTGGCATACAACCGCGATATGCAGGAAGATAAGCGGCCGATGTTCGATGTCGTAAGCACAACACGGCAGTGTCTCTTTGTGTTTGCCCATGTGCTTGTCCATACGACGTTCGATAAGAACAAACTGGCGGAAGAACTCCGGACCGACTTTATTACTGCGACCGACATGGCGGATTATCTGGTACGCAAAGGTCTTCCGTTCCGCGAGGCGCATGAGATCACCAGTAAGGTGGTGTCCTACTGCATCAGCCACAAGATGTATTTCGGAAACATCGATCTGGAAACGCTGAAGGAGTTTTCCGAAAAATTCGAATCAGATATTTTTGAGTATATTCTCACACAGAACAGCGTGGAGCAAAAACGTTCCGCAGGCAGCACCAACCCGCACGAGGTCAAGAAGCAGATCATCACCTGGTCGCGAGTGCTGGCCAAGAGACGGGCGTAGCCATATCTGGTATCGGAAATGCAAAAGCCGCCTCGAGTCCGAGACGGCTTTTTATTTATCCTCCATTGCTCAATTATTTATATACTTCTCTGCCTCATCACCAATTATATCGTATCGTGTAGCTGATGGTCTTTTCTTCATCCTTTTTCAATTTTACAGGGAATTTTATGGTGGTTTGATCAACCTTTTCCCATGATTGACTGCTCTCCGTAATATCCCATTCATTCCAACGCCATGGGTGTTCATACACAACAACTTCCACAGGTTCTGCCTTGTGGTTGCGGATCTTGATCGCAAATGTCTCATCTACCACATGCCCGGAAACAACCACGCGGAAATTCTTTTGAGCGCGTTCACCGACAATATCAAACGCATTTCCTAAAAACAGCTTGATTTCCTCATCCTTTGGTGTGTGATCGATCTGATCTTCACCAATGAATTGTTCTTTGCCGTCGTCGTCACGCTTGTAAACACGCACCTTTCCCTTCGGCAGCGCAATGCCCAGTCCGGCTTTCTCTTCGTTTTTGAACGTCATGAAGACACCGACTTTCTTGTTCGATTGCTGTCCAAAACTCCCCTGGTCGCGGTAAGAATAATTGTTGTACCAGTAGCGCCATTGATCAGAGAAGCCGTCATACAGAAATATCTTTTTGGCATTAACGTTTTTGGCGGAAGTCAGCTCGATTTGTTTTGTTTCATTATTACCAAGGTCGGTTTTACGCTGGAGCGAGTACAGCTTGTATTCGAAGAGTTCTTTCTGCTGGAACTGCGGTGCTGCTGCATCGGCCTCCATCAGCCGCATGGATTTTCCCATTCCATACGCGGCTTGCTGTTCTTTGACAAGATTCACATCTCCTGCAACGAGCTTTAATCCGGTATTTCGAAAAGCTGTCCCGGAATTGTTGGTAATTGTTACCCAGCCGGTCAAGTCGAGTTCTGTATCTTTTGCATTAAGGAGTGCAACATAGTTGCAGCTCCACGTCAATTGATTGGCGAGGTAACTGATTTCGGTTTTATGTTGGCCGTCCCTTGTTGAACTCACAAGCCATTCGAGCTGAGGCCGGAGAATAAGGCCGTCGGGCAAACTGGGAAGAACCAATCTCCCCGCCGGTCCAATCTCAATCTTGCCGTTGATTTCTGCGATCATTTGACCGGTGGCGTAATATGGCGGGTTTCCTCCATAGGGGGTGTAGTTCATCTGCGGCTGCCAGCCGGTGGCAAGGAGTTTTCCTCTGACACTGTATTCCTTTTTGGATTCATTGTCTTGCCGGATGAACTCGACATCCTTGCCTATGTATTTTTCCATCAGTTTTGCCTGGTGTACCAAGTCGTACTGATAATTTTGCTCAAGAACCTTTACAGCGGTTGCATCGGTGAGACTGCCAAAATGCAGTGATGTGCCGTCTATCGTTGCCGGAATATCCGGAACGACGACACGGTTCAATCCTTTGTGCAGGTCAATCGTACGCTCCTCGCGGACAAGCGCCAGATTAGCATTGTAAATAGTGAGATCTACAGACTGCCGCTCGCTGGCAGGGACCCTCGGCTGTGCCGACGCACCAAAGAAAGCGGTAAGGAGAAGAAAGAATACAGAGATTTGTTTCATAGCGAACTCCTTTCGTTCGTTATTTAAGGATGCCATGAGTTTATGCTGGCGCCGCCTCAAAGGTGAATGGTAATTATCAATTATTTCCTTTTCAAGGTAGAATTCTTAAAATTAGTACGAGCCCTGCTCACAGAGAACTCTAACCAACCTTCTGTTCTACTGCCCTATCCCATAACTTTATCAGCAAAGGTGCAAGTGCCAGTGCAAGAAATGCCACCGCAACTCCTACGACAGCATCGGTGACGTAATGATATCGGCCATAAAACGTAGATACATACAGCGAGAGAACAATCGGTGAAAGAATCCAGAATGAGGGACGGTGGTACCGATATGCCATCAACCACATAATCGTTGCAGCGGCTGTATGAGGGCTCGGGATTGAGCCGCCTGCGAAGTGCAGATATTTCCGCATACATTCGCCCAAATAGGTCCAGAGCCAGCCATCTAAAGGAACAGTATACAGCTGCTTGATGTAATACATCGGACTGGCAACAGGGAAAAGGATAAAGCCGATATCGCACAGAATGTTCGTAAAGCCGAGAGTGAAAAAATAGTCTTCCATCGCAAGCTCGCCGTGGAGATAATAAATGATGCCGCAAAGGATCGGATACATCGGCACATAGATAACGTAGGAAAACATCAACCATTCTGTAAGCGGTTTGGAGATATAATCTTCCAGCCATAATGTCGGCTGAACGCCGAATATCCATTGCTCAAAGTCGAGCACATAATCATCCATCCAATGACCATGAATCAGCAGTTGGAATTTATCGACGGCGCCGAAAAGATAGGCATAGGTTAAAGTTACAGCAGCAACGCGAAGGAAAAATTTCAGAAATTTTCTGTCGGCTCTTTCACTGAACCTGTTGAAAAGGATATAGGCGATACCGACACCAATGTTTTTGAGGATCAGCATCCACCACCCCTCTATCTGTCCGCAAAAGGCAAGAGCGAGAAAGCTGAAGAATGCAAGCGTAGATAAAATCAACCCATCTGTTGCACCCAATCGCATTGTTCCTATGGTCAGTCGTTTGTTGGTCATTGTTCTTCCAATGAAACCTTGTCAAGGTTCTCTTTGCTTACGCGCCAGCAACATTGACAAGGTTAATTCAGCCGAAGCATATGAAATAATCGAGAGAAATACCCAGCAACCAGTGCACGAGAAGCACATACAACAACGAGCGCGATCGGAAAGCTACGATGCCCCAGATCAGTCCGCCCAAGATAGAAGAATAGATTTCACCGTCCGGTTTGCCAATATGAAAAATACAGGAAATTGAGGTTTGGATCAGGATCGCGTACCAATCACCGAACTGCTCGCGCAATCCGAATTGGATGAATCCCCGCATGAACAGTTCATATCCGATGTAATACAGAAGGTACAGCATGGAGTGCTGAAGGAAGGCGGCGGCGGAAACACCCGCTCCTTTGAACAACGGATACTCAGCAAGAAATTGCGGGTCATGTGAGGAAGGGTAGGTCAACGCTATCATCACCGGTGCCATTACGCCGACGGCCAGCAGCCCGAATTTCCAATCACCAAGTTGAACACCATACGCAGATAGCTTCTCACGAAAGACGAGCGTAATCGTCAGGGAGGGAACCAGGCCAAACAAGAGCAGTCCGGTAAGGAAACTGTACACTGCACCGGTCCAATCCGGGTTGTTCATCCATACAAACGATGACGTAAGGTGCGCAAGGTAAAATGCTTTTGTTCCGTAGTACTTCCAGGTGGTCACCAAAATCGGAGCAAGAAGCAGAATAATCGTCGGTTTCTTGTTCACACTGGTGAAGAGTTGTTTGGGGAACAAGGTGGATTCAAATTCTTTCATTCTCTACTTCTCGTGTTTCGTGAAATTTGTTCTTTGTTCTTCGTGTTTACTTTGTGCCCTTCGTGGATTCTTTCTTTCGTTCTTCAAGTATCCACCTGTAGGTCAACCGGATACCTTCTCTGAGAGGTGTAAATGTATAGCCAAGCTCCCGCTCAGCTTTCCCGCACGAATATGCCCAATCCTGCAAAAACGTATCGACCCAGCCGGTAGTGATTTGCGGGTAAATGCCGAATGTTTTTGCTGCAAATTTTTGAATTGAACCATACGTAAGCCCTACCTTCGGCAAAAGGTTTATCTGAAAATGTCTTTTGCCGCTTACATCATCGACAAGCGCAAAGAATTTTATGAGCGATGCATTTTCGCCGCCGAGAATATACCGCTCGGAGGGGCGCCCATGTTCCATGGCAAGAATATGGCCCTGTACCAGATCATCCACAAGGGCGTAGTTTCCGATATTGATCCCTTTGTTGAGAAGGATGGGTACTTTGCCGCGGTCGTACTGATCGATCATTAAACTGACCGAATTTCCTTCCGTCAGTTTCCCCGGGCCGTAGACTCGTGTCGGGTTGACGATAACCACCGGAAAGCCCACGCCTGCCATTTTCAGGGCTTCTTGCTCGGCAATGGCCTTGGTCTCTTCATACTCGGTGTAGTACTTTTCAGTAATGCGCGTCATTGTTTCATCACCCACGATTCCCGGCGGCGTGGGCCCGAACGTGACAATGGTGGAAGTAAAAACGACACGTTCAACATGATTTTTCCAGGCTGCATCAAAGACATTCCGCATACCGACAACATTCTGGCTATAAAAAATCTTCGGATCGGGGGCCCAATTCTTAGCATAGGCGGCGAGGTGAAAAACGTGCGTGCATCCCTTCATTCCTGCAAGAAGGGAATCGGGATTCATAATATCTCCCTGCACCAGCTTGATGCGTTCGTGGATCAAGCCGTCCCGGTTGCTGGAGGCACGTGTCAGTGCATGGACGGTATGTCCCTGGCGGATGAGTTCATTAACCAGTTTGGTGCCGATGAATCCGGTGGCGCCGGTGACAAAAATCGTCGTAGGGTTCATATGGTTTCCGTAGGGGCAAAGTTCTCGTCTCTGACGAAGAAATGATTTTTCAGTTGTATGGAAAGTAGAAAAAAATGATGCGAGAGACAACGAAACTGGAAAATAATTCTATCTCACCAGCACCATATGCCGGGTCAATCGTTGAGCACCAAATTCCAAAGAATAAAAATAGACCCCGCTGGCTAATCGAGTGCCGTCAAAGGGTACTTCCCGGATTTGTCCGGCTTCAACAAGGTTGTTGAAGAGTTCGGCCACCTGCCTTCCGAGGATATCAAAGACTCGTAATTTTACATTCCCGCTTTCCGGGACAGTGAACCTAATCATGGTTGCCGGATTGAACGGATTGGGATAATTTTGGCTGAGCATGAATTTCCTCGGAGAGCCGATTTCTACTTCAACGCTTTGAGAGTACTTCCATGCGCCGTCCTGATCAATCTGCTTGAGGCGATAGGCATACCATCCGGCGGGTAATGATTGATCGGCAAATAAGTACTGATGCGGAGCATTGCTTGTACCAGAGCCGGAGACGAAACCGATGGTAAGCCATTGAGCGGTTGAGCCGTTGAGAAGTTGAGTTGACTCATCGACTTTTCTTCTTTCCACTTCAAAGCCATAATTGTTTAACTCGGTTGCTGTCATCCAGGTAAGAATAGCACCGGAGTGTTCTTTTGTTACGGCGAAGGAATTCAATTGAACAGAAAGGGATGCAGAGCTTGAATTTGGGACTTGAGTAATACTTGAAGATGAAACGATGGAATAATCTGTATTGTTATTCCCGGATCGTAGATAAGTATTGCCTGACGGGGTCAATACAAATTCATCCTGCGAAGAACTACTTGTCGTAATTGAATGAGATGTTGTAAGTCCAAAGGAATACGATGTTATTGTTCCGGTTGCTAGTGCAAAAACGACAGATCCTCCAGAGGTCTTTCTAAATGCAAGTTGTCCATCATCCGCAAAACCAACGCTAAATGTTGCATCTGATGTTTGGTTTGTTACAGAACCAACAGAAACAGAAGTATTTGATGATAATAAATAATAGCTTCTCGCTGGTATAATGGTCGATGTTGTAAATTGTTTCTTTGCAATTGGGGTGCTACCGTTGGAAGAAGAATAGGCGATCTCAAATCCATTGATATCAATTGCCGTGCTTGTATTATTGAAAAGCACAATAAATTCATCTGAAGCAGTGTTGTATCGGGGAGAATAATTTGTTATGAGTACATCATTTGCAGATAAAGTTCCAGTCGGAGGATCTCCTGTTGTTATTCCGCTTGCCGACGGCACGCTTCCGTTTGTTTTATAATTAATCTGTGAACCGGTACCATTGTATGAATACAATCGAAAATAATAGTTAGTACCAGCAGTTAATCCGGTAAATGAATATGTATCTACGGCAGAATAAGCGATATTAACGACGGCAGAACCACCTGCAAGACTAGGATTATCCGTATAAGTAACACCATCAATCGGTGGTGTGAAACTATTTGTCATATTTGCAAGTAGAAGATAGCCTAATGGTGCCTGAGAACCGACATCAGCATCTGTCCATGAAATCTGCAAACTGGTATTTCCTAGAACACTGCACGTAAACGCAGTTGCGTAATTAGTCGGTTCAACTGCAAACGTTGTAGCCCCGATCTTCGTCAAAGTATTAAAATCGATAAGATTAACCCAGGACGGGTGGTCGATAAAAGGATTTCGATTATTCTGAAGGGAATACACATATTCATTTCTCGCAATTTCCCATGCATCGGGAGGGTCTTCCTGGCTCCACAATAAAAGCATATTAACATCCTGCGGACCCTCGGGAACGGACTGTCCCGGTAATATGACAGTATTCAAATGATTAAATGTCCAGTCATGCCCTCCATAGCCATGATAACAAACAGCCATATACAGAAGGGCGCGAGCAGCATCTCCTTTGTGAGAAGGGCGCGGCTCAAACACCGTGTATCCCTGTTCATTGGTCCCAAGTTTACACTGAAGATAGGAACTGGATACATTTGCCACTATGCCTAAGGGATGGTTGCTTCGTACTCCATTCGCTTTGTTTTGATTCGCAGGATAGAGATGATGCTGGTCGGAATATTCCGGACGGCTGGTGAACCCCGAAGTATCTTTGGTTGGCATCCAGCTTTGACACCAGGTGTGTTCCCGACTATATGTTGTCCATGTAAACGGCGGAGTATAAACGTAATTCTCTCCTGAATAAATGCAAGTTACAACTTTTTGACCCCCCGTTGTATCGCGTGAAGCAAAATTAGCGATGTTTGTTTCGTCAAAGTTGTCATAATAAATCCTAGTATGGGGATAAATAAGGTTATGAAGGTCGGTGACAAACGAGGCGCTTGTCGTATCAATCACATTGTAGTACGTACCTTGAGCAGCTACCGTAGAAATAACGAACAATAACACTGCAAAGAGCCGAACAACTATTTTTACATCATCTCCGCGTTTCACAGATCTCCAATAAAAAAAAGCCTGACGAGACTTATCGACAGGCACAACATACGCCTTATATCCTTCTCAAGAAGTCAGCTCTGTCACATTGTTAAAAAAGGTTATGTCTTCCCCCTTCTCTGATCCTCATCCTGTTTAGATGTTTTGGTATTTTGTAAATGCCACATGGCATAGTAAGCTCCGCCAAGAACAAGTCCAACGAGCGGTACGATCAAAGCGAAAGCAATTTCATACCCGTGGGGGGTGTCGGGTTTCAGTCTCAAGGCAAAATACGAAGGCAAACCGCCCAGGAAGAAAGCGGCAATAAACGTGACGATACGGTGCCTCCGCGAGAGACCATGATAGAAAAAGAGACTGGCTACCAGACCGTCAAAGATCGGCATATGTTTGGATTCATGCTGACTCCAGATATTCCACAACCACATCAAGTAAAGTGCGATAACTGTACAGACGATACAATACCACCCGAGAAAGAGGATCCAGTAGATGTCGGTCGGTGTTCTATCGGCAACGCTAAGTTCGGACAAATGAATGCGACGCAGGCAGAGGACGCCCAGCACCCAGGCAGACAACAATGCCATCGCAATCCGTGACCGCTCAAGCGAATGGCCATGAAGCGCCGATTTAAGATCCTGATACCGCTGGACAATAGATGGAAAGAGTTCTTTTTCTGCAAGATACACTTCTAAAATGCGTGCAAAGTATAAAAGAAGCCAGATGATAACAACAGATGCTACTAATGTTCCCAGTACCCATAACGATCGAGAAAAAAACACGATCAATCCGACAAGAATCACAAGGACTTGAAATTCTTCGCGATGATACCATGTAAAGAAAAATGGTTTTTGTTCTTGGTCAGATTTTGTCATAGGCAATACACTCAGACCGGAGCGCCATTATTAAAGGTCAGCGCAGCTATCTCGGGAAGCTTGCGCGGATTAAAATACAAACCTTCCAGCTTGCGCAGTTCAGACATCAGTACACCTACCTTCATAAACGGATAAAACATTTCTTTACCCTCATTATTGACTCGTACGGCCCGGCACATCAGATAATAACTTTCATAAAATGTGATATACGGTTTTAACCACGGTGCGGTATAGAGCGTTTGTAAAAAATCGTACACCTGCCGGTTCAATCGCAGAACAGTCATCTCGTCTTTTAATTGAGCTTCGGTTAGTTCCGGGAAATCGATAAAAAGGGAGAGCCGCTTACGAGACGGCTCGATTCGTACTTCTTCTACTTTTTCAAAAAGATCATGTAGTGCATGGGCCTTGGTGTTCGAATGCCAGACCTCGCTCAAATCCAGTGTTTTTCCTTCCCGTAACAGTGTGAGCTGGGCATCCAATCCTTTTCCCTTCATGAGACTTGCTTGAAGCCGGACGCGCTCCAATGATTCCGGGTCACCACTCAGAACAGAATGTTTTTTTTGCCTTCGCTTTATTTGCATTAAGGAAAGTAAATCAAAACGGCGCTGAGATGAGCTGCGAAACAGGAGTGCCTCTATGATGAACTCTTTCGTCTCATCCAACCGCATTTCTGATTTCGCACGGATAATAAAATCGGATCCATAACCTGTGAGCAGAACGGCAAACAGGAGAGCCCAAATATCAATTGTTTCATGTGAAGAAAGGAAATCTGCGAGTGTCAACGCGATTCCGCCAAACCATGTGAGAAGCGCAAGAAGGAACAACCATGCAGCTATGCCGGCAAGAATGGATTCAACGATATGAACGGGCCTGTTGATCCATATCCGCGTATACCGGCGCAGGAGAAACCATGTCATGAGCAAAACAGCAAGTGCTATAGGCAAAACAACGTACACAAGAATACCATGAAATGATGAGACTTCAGTGTGAGAACCGCAGTACGCTTCCAAAGAATCTTACATAGTCGGGAAGTGTACCGCCTTGAGGAAGTACAGTTACATATATCGCACGGGAGACTACTTTGACAACGTTGAGTTGAACTCTGTTTTCGGAACATCCGTTCGGCAAGATCTTATTTAAAACTTGCAACAGCACGGTCCACAGTTTCATACGTTTTAAATACTTTGACCAACTGAGTGATGACAAACAAACTTTCGACTTTCTCAGTGATGTTTGCCAGCCGAAGATCGCCGGTCTTGTTTCGCACTGAGGTCAATGCCGCAATCAGGGTTCCCAGACCGGAGCTGCTGATCCATCGAACGCCCTTCATATCCACCACGATCTTGGTGAAACCTTCCTGAAGCAGGCTGTAGATTTTATCTCTCAAATTTTCAGTATCCGGTTCTCCCATGAGGTTCCCCTTCAAGCTGATTACGGCGACAGAGCCATGCATTTTTTCCTTGATGGTCATAATCATTCCCTCATATAGTATAGGTAGACGTACAATTCTCCTGGTAAGTCCATGGTTATTGAAATGATACGTCCTTTTTGACGGAATGTCAACGTCAGGTTTCCCGGCACAGAACAGCGGCGGCAGTCAATAATGGTTTTGGTGCCGACTTCTTTGTATTATGAAAATGAAAAGGATCATCCCAACATGGTTTCACTATACAGCACGATGAACATCGTCTCCATCACATCACTTGAACTGCCTGAACTCATACCGTATCGCACCCTGCGCCGACCGGTAGAACATTTTCGTCAGGGTGTGTTTGTGGCTGAGGGGGAGAAGGTCGTCCGGCGGCTGCTGGAAAGCCCGCATGAACTTCTTTCTGCGCTCATGACACCGGAATGGCTGGAAGAATATCACGAACGTCTCAAGGCGCGGCCGGAACAATTCCACGTCTATGTCGGAACAAAGAAAGTGCTGGAAAAGATTGTTGGCTTCAATCTGCATCAGGGAATTATGGCGTTAGGGAGAATTCCCGAACCGGCACATCTTGACTCCCTCCTTCTGACAACAGCCTCACCGCATATCTTTGTTGCCCTTGAGGGATTGACGAATTCGGAGAATCTCGGTGTGCTGGTGCGTAACTGTGCTGCCTTTGGAATCCAGGCGGTCCTTGTTGGAGAAACATCGAGCAGCCCGTACTTGCGGCGTGCAGTTAGAAATTCTATGGGAACGGTGTTTACGGTACCGATCGTGCATTGTACCAGTCTCGTCGAAACGCTGACATTTCTCCGGATGACTCAACAGTTTTTCATCGTTGCAGCACATCCGCATACGGAGGAGCACACGATTCAAACCACAGATTTTTCCAGGCACTGCTGTATCGTCTTTGGAAGCGAGGGAAACGGAATTTCACCGCAGGTGTTTGCTGTCTGCGATGCAGCATCAGCAATTCCTATGCAACATGGTATCGATTCTCTCAACGTTGCTAGTGCAAGTGCTGTGTTTCTCTACGAAGTGATGAGGCAGCGTGCCATTCTTCCCTAGAAACGGCACAGTCTCGTACCTCTTGCCATGTTAACTCTTGGGCGTCAGAGGAGGCAATGAGCGAGCCGTAATCTCCGATTGGAAACCGGCATCCCGATGCGAGCCGTCGCAAAACGGTTTGTCTTTGCTGTGGCCGCAGCGGCATAACGAGATCGCTGTACGACCGCTGAGATCGAATTTCTTTCCCGCCATATCAAAGACTTCAAACTCGCCCTCTATCCGGACGCTCCCATTATTTTTTACTGTGATCTTTGTCGGCATGGTATTCTCTTTCTCGTGCTGTTAGTTCATTCGGAAACCAACTGAGAGTTCTGTCTTTTCCCATGTAAGGTTCATGATACCAGTATGGCTGCCTGTGCGTGTGAAGGTGATGGAAAATTTTTCCACAGGCTGTTTCAAAGACTTTTTCTTCATGGGTATTCGGGCGAGATCGCGTTTCTCATTGTAAACGGTTCCCCACTGTCCGGTTTGCGTGTTGATGATCAGCTTCCATTGTTTTGCGGAGGGAAGAGTATATAGTGTATAGGTCCCCTTGGGAATCTTCACACTCCCTACTACAAGATCCACCTGGGTCGTAAAACTGGTAGCGGCATTTGCACCAGTACGCCAGACGACACCATAAGGAACAACACCCCCCATGATTTTTCTGCCCCGTACCGATGGCCGGCCATAGTTCACGAGGATCCGGTGGTTATCCAGCATGAATTCTACAGAATCCCGCGGACTCGGCAACAGTGTATCTTTGCTCATGTGGAAAGGAACAGAGAGCGAAGTGTTTTCCCATTCGATCTTCATGGTGCCGCTACTGTTTCCATTCTTTTCTAGTTTAAACGTGAGATTCTCGACCGCGGTTTTCAATCGTGTGATCTTCATATCAATGCGTGCAAGATCCAATTGGGGTGAGTACGTTGTTCCCCATTGTCCTGTCTGCTTGTTGATAATGAGTTTCCAGCGTTCTTCGGCAGGGAGTGTGTACAGCGTATAGACTCCCCGCGGAACAACGGCTCCATCGAGCTCCAGATCAGCTTCCGTTGTCAGTGTGGTCGCTGCACCGGCACCGGTACGCCATACTTTATAGTACGGAACGAACGCACCGAAGATCTTTCGTCCGAGCATGGACGGTTTTCCATAGGAAATACTGATCTTCATTCCATTGATGATTGTTTTGACCGAATCGCGCGGACTTATGATGGGCTTCTGAGCAAAGGTGTACGCCCAAGAACCGACACAAAGCACTAATCCATAGATTACAAACTTCTGTCTCATACCTTCTTACGCTTCAGAATGCGGATGCGGTTGAGATAATTCTTTTTTTGTCTGCAGATACGTTTCATAGGTCTGTTCATCATAACAGACAACAATAACACGTTTAAGATGTTCATTGGTTTCGAGTTCATGGAAAATTTCCCCCAGTGCAATTTGAGCCGCCCGGTTCACCGGGAATCTGTACACCCCCGTACTGATCGATGGAAAAGCAAGCGTGCGGAGATGGTGAGATCGTGACAACGCGAAACAATTTTTGTAACATTGTGCCAACAGATCTTCTTCATGCTGACGACCATCCTGCCAGATCGGACCAACTGTATGAATGACAGAGGCTGAAGGAAGTTTGTACCCTTTGGTTATCTTTGCACTTCCTGTCTCACATCCGTGAAGTGTGCGGCATTCCTCCAACAGTTTCGGTCCCGCTGCGCGATGAATCGCCCCGTCAACTCCGCCGCCGCCCAGCAGCGAGTTGTTCGCCGCATTGACAATGGCGTCAACTTTCTGCGTTGTAATATCACCCCGAACAATGGAAAGACGGGAAAGTATATTGTTGTCCAAATTCATCGAGTCATTCACCTACGATTCGAGAGGTCTTGCAACCATAATGCCGGTATCCTTTTTGATCCCTTCCAGATATTCCCAGAGAGGGAATTCGGTAATCTGCACTTTCGAACCTGTAATCGGCGCATGGATCATATGAAGATTGTTCCTGTGTCGGAGAGCAATACCGGTGTGCGTGCAGTCTAATCCTTCGATCGTCGTCGTGATACCGAGAATGTCTCCATCGGTGATCCTCGAAGCAATGCTCTGGATATCTTTTTTGGGGATATACGACATTCTCCGCGCATTGATTTCGGCTTCGATCTTTTTCATGGCTTCCAAGAATTCCGGAGATTCCTTCAAACGGGGATATGTTTCCGGATGCTCAGACATAAAGTTGACTGTCTTCGTGAATGGAACTCCGCCGATTTCCTTCGAGACATTCATCAACACACCCTTCTTCTCGTTGTCAAAAAAATAATCCGACGTATAATGCAACCGGCTGGGATAACCGTTGAGAACACCTCCGCGGTATCGAACGAATTGCAGTTCTTTCTTATAATCATCAAAGGTCAGTGTATTCTTTTTAATGCAGCGTGCGAGGACGAGGGAATTCTCATAGAACGTCACACAGTCGAGTGAGCGCAGATTGATCAGGAGTCTTTCTTCGCCGGGGGCGTCGATGGTGTTGGCGGCGTACTTAACCCCTAGAAAAGACCGCGCGATTTCGATGATAACTTTATGAATCGGTCTTTCCCGGAGATTGCGCGAGACGGCAAGATCAAATTTCTTTTGACAAATCTCCTCATCCCGATCTGAAAGTCCCTCGGCAGCAAAAATCTTTTCCTTGCTCACAAACACCGATAATGATGCGGCAGCGGGAAGCGAGTGCAGAAATGTTCGGCGGTTCATACGAGTCTTTGCAATAAGTTCAACATTGGTTTGATCCTCCAAACTTAAAACGGCGTCACATCTCCCGGTTCTTCAGGAAGAAAGGCTTCAGGGCGGAAAGTCGTACGGCTCTCGAACCGTGCATATTGTTTGATGAATTGCAGTTTCACAGTGTCGGTCGGACCGTTACGCTGTTTGCCTATGATAATTTCCGCCAATCCCTCCGTTGCTTCACCGTCCTGCTCCTGAATGCCGAACATTTCCGGACGATGGACAAACATCACCACGTCGGCGTCCTGTTCAATGGCACCAGATTCCCGGAGATCGGAAAGGGCCGGCCGTTTGTCATTCCGTGATTCCACCGAGCGATTTAATTGTGAAAGGGCAATCACCGGAAGGTCCAATTCTTTTGCAAGTGCTTTCAAGGACCGGGAGATGGCCGAGATTTCCTGCTCGCGGCTTTGACTGTTTCTGGGACCCTGCATAAGTTGAAGATAGTCCACGATAATCAAACCGATATTGTGCTCCACTTTTAAACGGCGTGCTTTTGCACGTAATTCGAGAACACCCAGGCCGGGGGTATCATCGATGAACATTTTTGCCTTGTACAGTCGCCCGACACTGGTGCTGAGTTTCTTCCATTCATCTTCCGGAAGTCGGCCTGTCCGAACTTTGTGTGCATCTACGCGAGCTTCAGCGCACATCAACCGCATTACAAGCTGCTGTATGGACATTTCGAGACTGAACATGCCGACAGGGACATCATGCAAGACCGATGCATTGCGGGCGATGGACAGCGCGAAGGCAGTTTTTCCCTGAGACGGCCGTCCGGCGATAATGATGAGATCGGAAGACTGAAATCCTCCCGTTAAGCTGTCGAGATCGGCAAAACCGGAGGGGGCACCTGTCACGCCGCTGTGTTTGCCATGGATGCTTTGCAGCATATCCATCGTCTTGTGTACAGCAGTATTCATCGAGACAAAGCTTTTCTTCATCCGCTGTTCGGAAATATCGAACATCTTCTGTTCTGCCTCATCCAGCAGGCCTAGCGCATCTTCGGTCTCGCTGTAGGCCCGGTTGATTACTTCGGAAGAAGAATGAATAAGCTGCCGCATCAATGCCCGTTCCAGCACAATATGTGCATGGTACTCGATATTGGCAGCGCTGGAAATCTTAGTGGTCAACTCGGAGAGATAGTATTCCCCGCCGATTTTTTCAAGTTCGTTGCGGCGCCGGAGCTCTTCGGCAAGCGTGATAAGATCGACCGGCTCGCTTCGTTCAAACAGTGCCATCATCGCACGGAAAATGCTCTGGTGTGCCGGTTTGTAAAATGCAGTATCATCGATGACTTCGATTGCTTTGGCTATAGCCTCTTTTTCCAGCAGCATTGCTCCCAGGACGGCAGACTCTACATCCACTGCCTGCGGCGGCACCCTGCCTTCCGTTGAAAGCGACTGCGGTGTATTGAAATCAATTATTTTACGTGGGTCTGCCATACACCATTCTCCTGCTTTACGGATTGAAATCCATGGCACATCATCCAATCACCGGCGCGATAAGCATGCCGATAAGATATGTTACAATGGCTTCACCTAAACCGACGAGCGTCATCTCCGTGCCGCTCTTCAGCCATGAGCGTCCAGTGACGAGTACTTTTGATGCACCAACGGCGAAATGTGCCAAGGTACTAATAATAAATGAAATAACAAGCGCTTCTATTCCTGACCAAAAGATAAACGGTACAACGGGGATAATTGCACCCACAGCCGTGCTGATTGTCGCGCTGAATGCTGAACGCCATTGGTTGGGAAACGATTTCTCGGAAAGCCCCAGTTCTTCATGGGCAAGTGTCTTCAGGAATTGTTCAGGCTGTTCTGCAAGTTTTGCGGCCATACGCCTGGATTCTTCCGGCGAGAATCCTTTGAGCTGATAGAAGAGTTCCATTTCTTCCTGCTCTTCTTCCGGATGCTCCTCAATCTCGCGTTTTTCTTTTTCTACTTCCGCTTCATACACCTCACGCTCAGACTTTGCTGCAAGGTACGCACCGCTTCCCATGGAAAGCGCCGAAGCAACTGCTGCGGCAAGACCGCTCAAGAGAATAAAACTGCCGTTCGCAGATGTAGCACCTGCCACACCGCTGACCACTCCGAACGCAGCCCCTAATCCGTCGTTGACACCATAAATCGCCTGACCAATCCAGCCGCCTGCAGTCACGTGCCATCGTTCTCTGCCTAACATCCTCTCAAGTCTGCTTTGCGGATGCTGGGCAATGCGGGGATGACTCATTTCTTCCAGCATCTTACTGTGTGCGTTCTCTTCCCGTTGAGCTTCGAGAAGAGCCTGCCTGTCTGACTCAGACTCTGCTGCGGCGATCATATTCCCGTACAGCGCATCAGCCTGATTTTCGCCCGCCTCGAGCATCTGTGCGGCGTCTTCACTTGAGCTCTTGAGGAGAACCGTACGGCGCAGTTTTTCGATCGGTGTATCACGATATGTACCAACCTCAATTCCCAATTCACGGAGCCGTTCAGCCCATCGCTGGGCATGGCGGTCTTCGGCTTCGGCCATGCGGATGAGAATCGCTTTCTTTTCCGGATGCTGTTCACGTTCAGCAAGAGCACGATAATTCCGCGCGCTCAACATCTCGTCGCGCCATGCCTGTTTCAATTGTCGAACAAATTGTTTTTTCTTTTCCATGCCTTATAATGTGAATCTTTGCGCCGAAGGCGCATGCGCCTCTAGCGCAAGATCCGAAAACCACAAATCTCAAAAAAGGGATATTGGAATTTGTGCTGTGTTTTTTCTCCTGTTTTCTCTTCTTCCTCTTTCCGGAAAAGTAGTGGCTGTCCTCGTATTTCAAATTTTGTGTTTATGGTGCTATCATCTTTATTTCGTCGTATCTCTTCCGAAACAGCTGTATGTCTTCCCAGCATGGTCTCTTCCAGTTCGGATTGCGCAGCAGCGCTGCCGGATGATAGGTCACCATAAGCGGAATGCCACGATAGTCGTGAAACTTTCCCCGCAACGATGTCAAGGAAGCATTCGTTTTCAGGAGCGATTGTCCCGCAATACGACCCACGCAAAGAATGAGTTTGGGTTGTATAAGTTCGAGCTGTTTCCAGAGGTATGGTTCACAGCAGTCGACCTCCTCGGTTTGCGGATCACGATTGTTGGGCGGCCGGCATTTCAGCATATTGCAGATGTATACTTCTTCACGCTTGAACCGCACCGCTTCAAGAATTTTGGTCAGGAGCTGTCCGGCACGGCCAACAAATGGTTCGCCTTGTTCATCTTCATCGGCACCCGGAGCTTCGCCGACTACGACAACATCGGCCTTTGGATTCCCTACCCCAAAGACAAACTTTATCCGTGTTTTTCCAAGTCCGCATTGTGTGCAGGTATTGATTATGCCATTCAGTTCGTCCAGACTTTGGGCGTTGGTCCATGGTGCTTGAGAAATGAAAGGCAAAATCGGTTCTCCAATCGTCAGCTGAGATGTTGTCGAGAAGTTCATAGGAGGAACGGTAAAAGGTTTGTCAACTGAATGCGTGTCAGATCCGAAGGCTTTTTTGGACTCCTCAACAGGTTGTGCAGTCGTCCCAAGAAACAGTGTATCGCCGTAGAGTTCCTGCTGCTGTTTCAAGAAACGCCGGGTATCGGATAGAATTCTATTGAGTTCGTCGTTTTGGGACATAGGAAATGACCGTAATCAGAGAGTCTGTGAGCTCTGGGAATTCGTTACAATAATGTTTTGAGTCTGTCGAGGATCTTGTTTGCGACATTAAATTTTGACATTTCGGGGAGCTCTAATACCCCGCCTCGACGATCGATTAACGTTACGGTATTGACATCGGAACCAAAGACCCGATTCTGATGATGAAACGAATTGAGTACAATCAGATCGAGTTTCTTCTTCCGAAGTTTCGCTTGCGCATGCGCAACTTCGTTCATGGTTTCGAGCGCAAACCCGACCAACACGATCTTTTTCTTCTGTCGGCCGAGCGTTTCAAGAATATCGGGAGTTGCCTCAAGCGTCAATTCTAATGTCGTGTGCCTGGATTGTTTTTTTATTTTGTGTGCTGCGGGGCGAGCAGGCGAGTAATCTGCCACTGCCGCCGCCATAATTACAGCATCTGTTCTTTTTGTATGCGCAAGAACGGCAGAAAGCATTTCCTTGGCTGATTCAACATTAATGCGTGAAATACTGCGCGGTGTTTCTAAATGCGTCGGTCCGGCTATGAGTGTTACTTCTGCACCGCGCTGTGCGGCAGCCCGAGCCAGTGCAAATCCCATTTTTCCCGAAGAACGATTACCGACATATCGTACTGGGTCGATTGCTTCGAATGTCGGTCCCGCTGTAACGACTATTTTCTTTTTCTTGAAGTCCTGATGTGACCGGGAAAGGACCTGTTCAACAGCTTCAACAATGATGTTGATTTCAGGCAATCGTCCCGGCCCGCTTAACCCGCTGGCAAGTTCACCCTCTGCCGGAGGAAGAACAACGTATCCCCGTTCCTTCAGTGTGGCAAGATTTTTCTGTGTGACGGGATTCAGATACATTTCTGCATCCATCGTCGGTGCAAGGATAATCGGGCGTGTTGTTGCCAGCGATACCACTGTCAGCAAATTGTCCGAAATACCATACGTCAGTTTTGCAATAGTGTTTGCCGAGGCTGGTGCAATCACCAGCACATCAGCCCAATTCGCTAGATCAATATGCTGTGTGCTGATGGTAGAATCTGAAGATTGATTGCTTGTCCACAGGTCGGTGAACACCGGATACTTGGAAAGCGCGGAAAATGTCAACGGTGAAACAAAGCGTGTTCCGGCTTCTGTCATCATCACCTTGACTTGTGCGCCGGACTTCACAAGGTCACGGACGAGAGAGCACACTTTATACGCTGCGATCCCGCCCGTTACACCCACCAAGACATGCTTGCCACCCATTGCCGGTCTCGTTATTCTTCGGTCACAGTCTCTTTCGGCGTATCCTTTGCGAAGAAGTCGATATGTTCCTTGTATCGATACGGAACCTTCTTCTCCTTGACCTCATTAATAGCAACTTCGGTCGGCTTCGGACGTTTTTCAAATTCCAGACTAATCTTGAGCTGATCGGGATTCACAGTGGTGACTTCCATATCATCTTCCGGCTCCGGTGTTGCGTTCAATGCTTTGAGTGTTTCAAGCTGCTGGTTCAACTCGATCTTCAGATCATCGTGAATTTGGCGGGAGCGTTTGGCGGCAACAATAATTGCTTCGTAGATATTGCCGGCTTGTTCTAGAAATTCATGCATTGCAACTGGTTTAACTGACACAGGTGTTCCTCCGTTCTCTCTATGAATGTGAATGTATTGTACTCGTCAGAGTCTTCTGAACGATCGCATGTACTTCGTTGATCGCTTTCTGCAGGTCGTCATTGACGACTTGGTAATCAAACTTTGAACCTTGTGCCAGTTCCATCGGCACGCGATCGAGCCGGCGTTTCAGCGTTTCCGGATCTTCTGTCTTTCGATTTTCCAAACGCTTCTGCAAAACTTCAGAACTCGGTGGTCTTATAAAGATAAGAACAGCGTCGGCGGTAAAATGATTCCGAATGGATAAAGCGCCTTTCACGTCAACATCAAACAGCATGACTCGACCTTGCTCCAACGCCCGCTGTATCTCACTTTTAAGAGTTCCGTAATAATTGCCGTAAATCTCTTCCCACTCCACCAAGTCTTTCGTGCGGGTGCGCTCTTCAAACTCCTCTTTTGAGAGAAAAAAATAATCTTTACCGTGCACTTCACCTGCCCGCATAGTCCGTGTTGTTGCAGAGACGGAGAAAAGCATCTCGGGGTAGAGTGCGAGAATCGCTTTAGCAATCGTAGTCTTTCCGCATCCGCTGGGAGCCGCGATAACAATGAGTTTTCCTCCGGCCATGAACAACTACTCGATATTCTGTATTTGTTCGCGAATCTTTTCCAATTCCTCTTTCAACCCGACCACTAAATATGCAAGGGTCGCATCGTTGGATTTGGAGCCAATCGTATTTGCTTCACGATTCATTTCCTGAACAAGGAAGTTCAGTTTCCGCCCGGCAGCTTCATTCTTCTGAAGTGCCTCAAGAAAGAATTTATTATGACTTCGATACCGGACGCATTCTTCCGTGACATCCAATTTATCGACAATCAAGGCGATTTCCAATTCTAAACGGTTCTGATCAATAACAAATTTATCTTCTATCAGTTGTGCTATTCGTTCATGCAGATTCTTTCGCTCTTCGGGTATCCGCGCTTTAGAAAGACGTTCTACGTCATTCAAGGTCTCATTCATCCAGTGGACACGCTTTTCCAGATCTTTTACCAATTCGCTTCCCTCTTGAGCACGCATGGCATTAAGGTTCTCTAACGCCTGACGAATGGTCTCCTGGGCAAGTTCCCACTCAAGCTCATCCCCTTCTTCCTCCTCTACAGGCTCCAGTACTTCGGAGAATGTCAACAGATGCTCAAGTTTCACTTTTTCCCGCAGTTTTACAGCCTTACGCACCTCGTTCAACAGTTTATAATACGATTTTGCAGCGGCTTTATTGACTTTTAGAGGAACGACGCCGTCGGAGTCGTAGGCCAATTTTACCGTGACATTTAAATTGCCGCGGTTCAAAAATGTGCGAACAATATCCTTCACTTCTTTTTCGCGCTGGGAAAGACTCCTCGGCAGTCGTAGCGTGAGATCCAGATAACGGCTGTTTACGCTCCGCACCTCTGCACTGACAGTGAGCCCCTTTTTACTGACTTCTGCCCGGCCAAAGCCTGTCATACTTGTTACCACGGAAATCCCCTTCTGTAGACCTTTACATCAAAAGGTACGGAAATTTCAATGGGAGGGCAAGGGTTACTTTTCCACACAGTATGCACACTCCTGTGCACGAGTTGTCCACATCGAGATTGCAATTCCATTCAATTTTACAGATTTTGATGATACCATGTGGATAACTTGCTGTCGAACATGATTACCAATTATTATACGCTCGTTCATGTAATCGCTGAGTTGAATCGTGAATTTGCCGGTCACGCAGTGGATGAAATCTATACCCAGCACCGAAGCGAACTGGTTGTGTCGTTTACGGAAACCGACGCCGTGATCATCATTGGATGTGAACCGTCCAATAATGTTCTCTATGCCCGCAGGACATTCGCACGAGCGCGGAGAAATTCGGCCGCTCTTTTTGCCGACATCACCGGGATGACTATTGCAAACATTACCATCCATCCGACAGATCGTCAAGTGCAAGTTCATTTGACCGAAGGACATGAACTTGTTGTGCAATTATTCGGATCGAAAGCAAATATCTGTTTGCTCGACCCGAAAGGTTCTGTTGTTGAGACGTTCTTGAAAAAAGAAACAGCAATGAACACAAAAATCGGTGCCCCCACTTCCGTCCAGCCAGCATTGAAGCCGGCTCAGCTTCGTTCCCTCTACAAGGATCAACCGCTGGCACCGGCACTTAAACGGATATTCCCCCTCTATGGCGCAGTGCTCGTACAAGAATTATTGACTCGTTCAGACGTGAACGGCGATCAATCCGTGGAAAGTCTTCTCGACACCGAACTCGAGAGAGTGCTGGACACGTCACAGCGATTAACAGAAGAGCTCCTCTCACCGCCGCTCTCCCGTGTGTATTATAACGGTACATCGCCCATTCGCTTTTCGGTCATTCCCCTGCAACACCTCAGCGCATTCCAGTTCCAGAGCTTTGATTCAGTATCGGAAGCAATCCAGACGTACCGCGCAAATCTCTTTCATGAAAAAGCTACGCTTCGAGGAAAGCAAGAAATTCTTAAAGTGCTGCAGCGTGAATCGGAACACAGAGAACGGACGCTGAAAAAGATATCTGCTGAGACAGAAATGCCCAATCGAGCCAGCCTCTATGAAAGATACGGCAAACTGTTGACTGCGCACCTGCATCTCATCTCCAAGGGGGATTCTCTGGCAGTTGTGGAGGATTTTATCAGCGGTTCCAACGATCTCGTGGAAGTACCTCTTGATGAGCATCTCACACCTGCAAAAAATGCTGAGCGCTATTTTCAAAAAGCCAAAAAATTGTACCATGCTGTCGAGGAACAACATCAACGCATCGTAGAACTTACACAGCAGCAACAGATTCTCGCCAGACTCATGAAGCGCATGGAAGAGATCGTTACGAGCGACGATCTTCAACGCTTTACTGGAGAGAACAGGAAACAGCTTGCACACTTTGGGCTGAAAACAGAAAAATCCGGTCAGGTAAAAAAGGTAGAAGTTCTTCCCTTCCGTGTTTTTACGGTAATCGGCGGATTTCAAGTCTGGGCCGGCAAAAGCGGCGAGAACAACGATCTGCTTTCAACGCACCACACGGCAAAAAATGATCTCTGGTTTCATGCACGAGGCGTGGGGGGATCGCATGTTGTATTGAAAGTGGGAACCGGTAAAGGAGAAGTCAGCAAGCGTGCCATCGAACAAGCGGCGTCTATTGCTGCATACTACAGCAAGATGAAGGGTTCGAAGTTCGTCTCGGTAACGATGTGTGAAGGGAAATATGTGCGAAAACCAAGAGGAGTACCTGCAGGGACTGTCTTTGTGGAGAGGGAAAAAACTATTTTTGCGGAGCCAAAATTACCAGATCGTACTGAGTGATCGTTCTCCCTGCATTATTCCATTTGATATTTTACTAACACACGATCCTTATCTTTTCCCATCACCTGTGGTGTTTGTAGACGCTGAAATTCGCGACGCGAAAGATACGGGACCGAAGAATTTTCATCAAGAAGGAACCGCTCCATTTCGCTGACAGTCACTGTTCCATCGCCGTCTAAATCCGCTCCCCCCTGCAGCCCCTTGAGAAAGAAATAGGTGAACAACCCATGTTTTTTCTCAGGGTACCAATTGCTGACCTGATCTGACTTGGAAGCGGTAAAGATCATTGCGTTCTCTCTTGCAAGAAGCGGGTGTTCAACATTGACAAATAATGGGCTTGCGTTCTTGATGATCATACCGCCGCTGCCGGTGAGACCGCTGAAGCACGCATCGATAACAACTGTGAGATTTTTGCATGGAAGCTTGGAAAGGTCGTCATAAAAAATATTCAGTTGGTACCCGTTATCATCATTCACATAGTTGGGATTACAGTCGGCGGGAACAAAGAACGCTTTCTGTGTTGCGGTGTTTGGCGCACCATGGCCGCTGTAATAAATGAAGACATCCGAAATTCCAGGCTTGATATAGCCGGGAAGTTGCTGACGGACCAACGTCTTAAGAACAGCACTCGTAATAAGCTGGTCTGAATTTTGCGGAAGAATGTTCTTTCCATCGTAGCCGAGGACATTAATCAGGTATTGACGCATTATGGCGGCATCCTGACGGGCGTGTTCCACACGCGGAACGTCCTGATCGAGATAGTCCGAAATTCCAATGACGACGGCGACAGCATCAGGATTCGTCATCGGAGTTTTCGGGATATTGAAATCCACGTCAGAGGAAGGAATGACGGGTTGCGGACCAACTGCCATTCGATTTTCTTCCGGCGGGCTTTCCAAGAGGTGTACAATTTGATAACGATCTTCAATAACATGGTACTTGATATCTTCTATTGCCGTCATCAAAGCCGTGCGGGCGATGCCGCCATCGAACGACACGGTGGCCGATCTGTTATAATATGCTGTATTATACCACTTCGATTCAGATGCCTCTGATCGATAACTTCTCATGAGCCTGCCTTTTGTATTTCGGATATCCATTTGCACAACAGCGGTTCCTTCTACTCGTCCTAATGGAGCGCCGACAGTTATCAAGGGAAGCCAGAACAGTCCCCACAGGGAATTGGAGTATTCCAATTTCTCGATTTTTATTTGTATGTCGACCTCCTGATTACCCGTGTAGAAAAGATTTCTTTTGAAGTCGTTTCGCACAGCATCAATAATCGATTGCTTGGTTTGCGGATCTTGAAAAACCGATGCAAGTCTCGATTCATCAATTTTGACCAAGATATTCGCTTTTACTCGGATAGGACTGTTCACATCGGAAGAATAATTGACTGTGAGCGGTTTGCAGCCCATACAGATACAGAGGATAATAAAAAAATAAAGACGGAGAGGTATCATGGTGGTTACTCTGTGGTCGAACAAGAATTTTAAACGAGCACAATCCCCTTAGTACAGCTAGGTCCTGCTGTATACTCACGGCAGGATCTAGCTTCCATAGTTATTGTTCTCTGCCAAGGAAACGAGATTTTGCCTCGTCTAAAATCTGTTTGGCTTCCGTGTCTTGTTTTCGATCGACATCTTCATTCACCTTCGTCCATGCCTGTTCTTTTGCACGTCCAAATTCCTTTTCGGAAATTGAGTACACACCCCAGAGAGTATAGAAGTACGAAACTCCCTTGGCACCTTCATCCTTTTGGAATTGTTCCCAATATTCGTTCGATTTTATCATATCGGAAAACTTAACGTCCCCCATTGCGTTCACAACGCTTTGCCGTACCTGGCCGATAGAATTCGTTGTATATTTTGCCCCTTTTACCGCTTCGTCATACTCCATTCCTGCTCGAACTTTCACGGCGTTAATGAGCGCGCTATATGCCTGCCCATCCAGACCCCGCTGAGCGAAACTGAGATCCGATTCGTTATCCACGACAACCCGAAAGTTCATCCGTTCATCATCAACCCAATATGTTTTATCTCCTTTTACCCAGCCGGGTTTACTGCCGCTTGTTTTTGTTGGATCTTCACTGACAGTTCCTGGTCGTGTGCTGCCACATCCAACAAGAACAAATATCGCAAGGACAACCCCAAATATTTTCTGTACCATGTGAATCCTCCTTTAATTGGTTACCAATAGAATCACTTGATAATGGAATAAGGCAGGCGAGCTATGGTCCATTGATCTTCACCAAGTTTCCCGAGCCATTCCGCCAGCTTGGTTGCAGCACCAGCAACGCGGAAGGCAAGAAACTGTCCTTCTTTTGTAGCGATTTTTTGCCACTGAGTTTTGTCAGAAAAATCAATAAAGGGGAAGTTCCCTTTTGTTGCGATGGCGATGATCGATTCTGACGCCTCGTTTGAACCGGCCAAAAGTCCCATAGTAAACTCGCCAATCGGAAATACGGTATGAGCCTTTAAAAAGTTGTTGGTCTGCGTCACATACGGGTAAATAAGATAAAGCCGATTATCCGCCCCAAGGCTGAAAACAGTTAAAAAACAGTCCTTTGTTGCTTGGACATGCAAAGTAACTTGCTCACCGTTGTGAAAGAGTGTACGCTCTGGCTGCATCTTGAGGGATAAAAGGAAATAGGGATCTTCATGGGCAAGCTGTTGTACCGTTACCCGAAGCTTGACTTCGAATAATCTTCTACTGCCGGTTTTTGATTCGGGAAGGAACTGGGCAGGTTGAAGAGTATCTTCTTCGATGATCATTCCCGCGGCCATTCCGGCAAGGTAGAATTGACGTGAGACAGATGATTCCGAATGTGTGCCGCTACGAATTTCTGAAAATGTGGATAATAATCGAATGCCGCATTGTTTGAGTGCCTGTTCACGCGCATCGGCATAGGCCGCTTCTTCAGGGAATCCACGACCAGAGACTTCAAGAATACGTGGCTCTTGCGCCTGAAGCGGAAAAATGATAAACACGAAGAGTGGGAGAATAGAAAATCTTGATATCATCTGTTGGGTCCCCAATATTCCATCGACGCCTCATCGATGGTCATTTATAAAAGACATTTCCATGGTAACTTTTTTTCAGAGGGATGTCAAAGCACTCTGTGATACGGATAACATGGAGAGCAGGTTGCTGAAATGGTTGAAATTTCGAAAAACAGAGAGAATATACAGAATAGAAGAATACTCGACTCTGTCGAACGAGCATTCCTCTACGTCACCCGTTCTTTACTATTTTCGTTAGTAAATTTTTCTCCTTTGCTCAATCTTCGTCCAGGTATCCTTTAGAGTCACAATGCGATTGAAAACGGGCGCTCCAGGTCTGGAATCCTTTACATCGGCGCAAAAGTACCCCACCCGTTCGAACTGAAATCGTTCTCCGGGTGAAGCTTTACCCAGCATCGGTTCCAATTTTGCATTGTTCAGAATCTGGAGGGATTGAGGATTAATATTGGAAAGAAAGTCTTTTCCCTCTGCCACCTGATTAGGATCTTCCTTGGTGAAGAGGCGGTCATAAAGGCGGACTTCGGCGTTCACGGCATTATGCGCAGAGACCCAGTGAATGGTCGCCTTCACTTTGCGGTTTGCAGCCGGTGAACCGCTCTTGGTTTCCGGATCGTATGTGCAGTGCAGTTCGGTAATATTTCCGTGAGCGTCTTTGATCACCTTTTCACATTTGATGATGTAGGCGTACCGGAGACGTACTTCAGTTCCGGGCGACAACCGGTAATACTTCGGCGGTGGCACTTCCCGGAAATCATCACGTTCGATGTACAATTCCCGGCCGAAGGGAAGTATGCGTGTACCAGCCGATCCGTCTTCAGGATTGTTCACTGCAGTTAGTTCTTCGATGGTTCCTTCGGGGTAATTCGTCAGCACTGCTTTGATCGGGTTGAGCACGGCCATAGCGCGCTGTGCATTCTTATTCAAATCCTCGCGGATGCTCCATTCCAGCATAGCAACATCAATCATACTGTCTTTTTTCGAAACACCAATCTTATCGCAAAAAACACGGATCGATTCTGATGTGTAACCCCGTCGCCGATAACCTGCAATGGTCGGCATCCGCGGATCGTCCCACCCGGATACATGGTTTTCGTTCACCAACTGCAGCAGGCGCCGCTTGCTTAAAACCGTGTAGGTGAGATTCAAACGCGCAAATTCGATTTGCTGCGGGTGAAAAATACCAAGGGCATCGAGAAACCAATCGTACAGTGGGCGGTGATTCTCAAATTCGAGCGTACAGATGGAATGTGTAATTCTTTCTATGGAGTCCTCCAACCCATGCGCCCAGTCGTATGTCGGGTAAATGCACCATTTGCTTCCCTGCCGATGATGATGTTCATGAACGATCCGGTACATAATCGGATCGCGCAAATTGATATTGTGAGCTGTCATGTCGATCTTTGCACGGAGCGTTTTCGACCCGTTCGGGAATTCCCCTTTTCGCATCCGTTCGAAGAGATCAAGGTTCTCTTCGGTGCTTCTGTTTCTGTAAGGACTATCTTTTCCGGGTTCGGTGAGTGTACCGCGGCTCGCACGGATTTCATCGGCGCCAAGATCGCATACGTACGCCTTCCCCTTCAAAATAAGATCAACTGCCCATTGGTACATCTGGTCGAAATAGTCCGAGGCATAGAACAAACGGTCTTCAAAATCTCCCCCCAGCCATTTCACATCCTCGATGATCGAATCAACGTATTCCTGTTCTTCTTTCTCCGGATTTGTATCATCAAACCTCATATTGAACTTGCCGCCAAATTGCTTAGCAAGCCCGTAGTTTAAACAAATGGATTTGGCGTGGCCGATATGGAGATATCCATTCGGTTCGGGAGGGAATCGAGTATGAACGCGTCCTTCAAATTTATTGGTTTGGAGATCTTCTTCAATGATCTCACGTATAAAATCATTCTTTTCAGTCATGATCATAATGCTTTCTATCCATATTCTCGATAATAGACAAAGTAAGCAAAAACGGAACGATTATCAAAAATGAGCAGTGTGTACTATAAATCAGGCAGAAAATAACCGGTCAGTATTTTCCGGTTCGTTGGTAGAGCGGCAGATGAAGATCGTCTGCGACGGAGGCGGCAAGCTTCTTTCCTACCCTACTAAATGCCCAGCAGAACAGCGATTCGACCGGGTGTTGCCTTTGAATGGATTTGAGCGCCTTCATCAGGAGCCTTTTAGCCAATCCTTTGCCGCGATATTCAGACAGTACGAGTGCTGAGCACAAGTAGACCGTCTCATATTTCCCATGGAGTGGTGTTTGATCCAGCAATTCTAATTCGGTGATCTGCTTCTTGATGAATCGCTTCATCAGAGCTTTTGTTGTGGGAATAACGAGCACCCAGGCTATAGGTCCCTTACGTAAACGTTTCTCCCCCATCGTGCTCGGGTGTATCTTGCGAAGCTGGGTCATGACTTTTTGATTCACGGAGATTTGCGATGGATCGCTGCGAGTCCCGAAGAATTCATCGGCGAGTTGTATCATCCGAACTAAATTGTCTTGAGATTGTATAGGCATAGATCTGCACGTAAAGTAATAAAGATATCTGCAGAGTTTCAACTGTTGTGGTTTGGTCGAACAAGCGGTAGATTCGTTGGAACGCCGGCTCGCCTTGGAAAATCTTAAAAACCATATTGAAAACGTCACGCGCGAAGAGGTCATTGTCGTTCCCTATGATCCGGCATGGCCGCGTATGTTTCAACAGGAAAAGGAGCATCTCCTTTCGTGCCTGCCGCACAACATTATCAAGCGGATTGAACATTTTGGAAGCACAGCAATTCCCCAACTTTCAGCAAAACCTATTATCGATATCCTCGTTGAGGTATCCTCTCTGGAAGAGACGAAAGTAACCGTTGTTCCCATATTGCTCGTGCAAGGATACGATTATTTCCGGAGGCCGACATGGGGTGACGATATTCCCCCGTTCTACGCATGGTTCATCAAACGGAATCCACAAGGTAAACGCACGCACCATATTCATATGGTAGAGCAAGAATTCGAACATTGGGATAGAATATTGTTCAGGGATTATCTCATCGAACACCCTGATCTGGCGCAGAAATACCAGGCGATCAAAGTACGTTCGGCAGAACTGTTTTCTAGGGACAGGATTGCATACACCAAGATGAAAGACGAATTCATCGTACACACAACTCAATTGGCGAAAGAATATTACAAAAAATTTGGGGAAAAATATGTCGGGGGATTATACGAATGAATAGGGAAAAAGCAGGACTTCTTTTTGCCGTTATCTGTGCCGTGCTCGCCGTACATTAATGGAACGCTCGATTACGTCTCTCGTGAGCGGTGCACTCTTTGTACTTGTATTGATTCTGCTGGGGCTTTCGTCAAGGGGCTTTACTCAAGGAGAAAAATAAAAAGATAAGATATCCGGCATCTTTCTTCCCGAGAAAGATGCCGGATGGCGACAAGTTAAAACGGCCTGTTAAATCGCAGAATGAATTGTGCGGGGGAAGGATAATCGGTCCGCCATGCAATACCAATTCTGAACGATCCGCTCCGGTTTGCGAACGCCAGGCCGAAGTTGTGTTTGAACTCATTCCACTTCACATCTTCAAATCCATCTAATGCAGACGCCTTGGATCCTGCTGTTCGAGTAAAGCCCGCATCCGAAGTGAGCAGGAAATTAAAATGACGGAAAAACCACGTCGGCCAAAAATCAAGATCATCCAAAAAACTGCCATTGATAATAAGTTCCGCATTCATAAGCACCATTCGATTACCGATCGCAGATTTGAAGGGGAATCCATTCAAGGTTCCCATACCACCAAGTTCATATGCTCTCTGCAAGGGGAGCACACCGCCTCCAGAACCAACCCGCAGACGAATGTTAAAATTATCAAACCGGTCGAGCGGCTGGAAACGCCGCAAATCAACAATGTACTGATCAAAATCAAATTCCCCTCCCCAGCTTTTCTTTGCGAATTCGGTAGAAGCCAAGAGCGTCCATCCTTCGGGGCCATAACTTGTTTTAGAGACAGTACTGACACCGGCACTGACCAGGACACTGCGCATTTTGCCGGAGGCGATAGCCGGATTTTGACGGAATAACTTGTCACCGCCGAATAATGCCCATTCAATTCTATTCGTCAACGAATCGTACGTGTCTGCTTGATATGCTGCTTTCAGCTCGCTCTTCAGATAATCGTGCTTTGAATAATAGGCAACGTGGACAGTGTAGCCATTGCGTTCAAAATAATCGCGGAAGTCTTCGTGGAAGAAAAACGCTGCGGCAGTGTTTTCATGTAATGAAATGATCCATTGGTCCTTCGTATCTGTCAAGCTGTATCCTTCGGCACCGAGCTCGATGATGCTGTTTCCTTCGTTCGAGAGAATAGCGAACTGTCTTGACAGTCCCAAATTCCCCCGCCAGGTATGCGACTTAAATCCCCAGCCAATGGAACCGAAGGCATTCCAGCTTTTTTCCCCATCCCAATAATATTTCTTCACCGACCCGACACCGAGAAAAACACTTTCTACGCGGTTATATCGGAAAACAAAATTATCCAGACTGGACTCGTCCAACCATGGTACATCAAACGAACGTCCAGAGCGTGAAAACCTCCGCTGTGTTTCTCGATAATTTGTTTTTTCCGATCTGGTTTTATCCTCGTACCCCTCAATAACTGCCCCCTCCTCCTTTTTGATGGTGCCGCTGATGACGCGCGCATTGCCCGTCACCCTGCCTGTACTTTTCATAAGCAAATCACCGCCGACGACCATCACATCACCATCGACCGTTCCATAGATTGTCAGGTCGCCTCCTTTCACGACGACATTACCAGTGATGGTCTCAGATTCTTCTATTACTTTATCGCCGGAAAACGTACGCGCCGATTTGTCGGTTTCACTGTCTGTTAAATCCGAAGATTGACTGGGTGTTTTGGGGAGCGTATCTTCAGGGGCGATCTGTTCTTGATTGTCAGGAAAATCCCAGCGCCCAGTTATCTGGTCAACAAAGCGCTCAATTTCACTGCTGATCTGTTTGCCCACATCCTCGTGGACAGCTTTCTTTCGCTTCGATTGTGCATCGGCAGAGGAACAAGGGAAGAAGAGTATCGTGGCAAAAACAAGTATCAAAAAGTTTTTCATAGATTCACCTTAATATTCTTAGGATGGCCTCATGGAAGATTACGATATGCAGACCCGTAAAGTTGCGGAATCCGATGGAAAACAAGATAGTTTGAGAGCTTATGAAATACAATTCTAACGTGAAAATGATTATATTACGAGCGAAAAGAAGAGTTACCTTTAAAAGTTGTGTAAATTAAAAAAGCGCATCCGTATCTTAGGTT
>CAZYYD010000007.1:0-119290 GCA_964651225.1 uncultured Ignavibacteriaceae bacterium | reverse complement strand
TAGAATAAACCCTTCTTCTTTTCAAGACCCCCCACACTTTTACGGATACAACGCTCAGGAGGAGGATGGTTTTCCCGTTGTGAATTCCTGATCTTTGTACTGAAGTTCGTACAATTTTCGATAAATTCCATCGAACGCCAATAATTCCTGATGATTCCCCATTTCCCGGATCTCACCCTTGTGCAGGACGATAATCTTATCGGCGCTCTGAATGGTCGAAAGACGGTGCGCGATAACAATCGATGTCCGTCCGTGAAGCATTTTTTTAATAGCCTGCTGGATCAGCTGCTCTGTCTCTGTATCCACACTTGATGTTGCCTCGTCGAGGATAAGAATACGGGGATTGCAGGCGAGTGCGCGCGCGAAAGAAAGTAATTGTTTTTGTCCGACCGATAAGGTGGCGCCTCGTTCCTTGACTTCCGCAGCATACCTATTCGGTAAGGCTTCGATAAAACGGTTCGCACCGACCATTCGAGCAGCTGCTTTCACCCGTTCCTGAGTAATTGTTTCGTTCCCGAGTGTGATGTTTCCTTGAATATCTCCAGAAAAAAGGAACACATCCTGCAGGACGACGGCAATGTGCTTGCGCAAATCGTTCGGATGGACATGCTGAATGTTGATGCCATCGATCAAAATTTCACCTTGCTGGACGTCATAGAAACGGCTCATGAGATTGATGATGGTTGTTTTGCCTGCACCGGTATGTCCGACGATGGCAATGGTCTGTCCCTGTTTGATCGTAAAAGAGATATTTTTGAGAATCCATTCCGGTGAGTGTGCTCCATCGGAAGGAGGATTATAGGCAAACCAGACATTCCGGAACTCAAGATCGCCGCGCACATGAGTTAACGGCTGCGGAGCCGGATGGAGTTTCAATACCGTCGTATCATCCAGTAATTGGAAGAGGCGTTCGGACGATGCCATAGCTGTCTGAAGGATATTGTACTTTTCAGAGAGATCACGGATGGGACGCCAGAACATCTCGTTGAACTGTACAAATGCCATAACGGTACCCACCGTAACAATACCCTCCAGGGCATGATACCCTGCATACCAGATGATGAGTCCTACAGCAACGGCGCCAATAAGATCGACGCTTGGATAAAAGATCGCATAGTAAAAGATGGATCGGATATTTGCATCGCGGTGCGCGGCATTGATCTCGGAGAATTTCGCATAGGATTTCTTTTCTCGGTTGAAAATTTGATCTACGAGCATGCCGGTAATATGTTCCTGCATAAAGGTGTTGATGCGTGCGATCTGGATGCGGACATCGCGGTACGTTTCGCGTGCTTTTTTCCGAAACAGGAACGTGCCGTAGAACAAGAATGGCAGGACGCTTAATGTTACCAGTGCCAGCTTCCAATTCATCGAGAACATAAAGTAAAAAATACCAAGGATGGTGAAGATATCGCTGAAGACCATGACGATGCCCGAAGAGAACATCTCGTTGAGTACTTCGACATCATTCGTCAAACGCGTAATAAGTCTGCCGATGGGATTCCGGTCGTAAAATTTCAGTGAAAGTTTCTGGAGATGCTGGAAGACTTCCATCCGGAGGTCGAAGATGGTTCGCTGGCCGATCCATTGCGTGAGGTACGCGTTGGCATATTGGACGAAACCGCGTACAATCATGACGGAAAGAAAAAGGAGCGTTGTTATCAGCAATCCATGTTTATCGCCCTGGGCGATGTTCGTATCGACCGCGATTTTTGTGAAATAGGGGCGCACTGCCTCCATGGCGCTGACGAGCAGACTGAGGAGAATGCCGAGCGCAACATGCCAGCGGTACGGCTTGAGATATTTTATGAGCCGCCGCATGAGTCGGGCATCGTATGCTTTACCGAGGATTTCTTCTTCCATCGTTCAAGTAAAAAATCAGGTAAAAGTGAAAAAGTGTAAATCGGTCATCGAATTTTTCTTTTTCCACGGGCGGTGCTGACAATTGCGCCGAGAATTTTCGTGATTTCGTATGCTTCCTGGAAGAGAGCATCAAATTCGCTGTTAGTAACTAATTATGCATCTTTTAATAGTCGTATCCAAAAATGTGTTTCTCGTGCTTCTCGAAGAGCAATATTATTTTTATAAATGAAATCTGCCTTGCTGCTCGCTGCAACAGCTTCTTGTGCGTTGGCGCCGATGGATGTCGCGGAGCGAATCAGTTGTGTCGCAATCGCATTTCCAGCCCGAGTATGTGGAATCTTTTCAATAGATTTGATGACTTCAAGTCCAAATTGAAAAGTTCTTTCACGAATATCGACTGGTTTCTCCGCCATCCTGTTTCTTCTTGTCTCCTTCTTTATACATTTTCCTTTATAACTTTTTCCTTATTCTCCCTTACATCGCTTCCAGCTGTTCCTCCAGCAACTGTTTCTGGTGGAGATCGGCGTAAATACCGTTGAAGGCCACCAATTCGTCATGTGACCCGCGTTCGACAATCTCACCGTTCTGGAGGACAATAATCAGGTCGGCATCCTTGACTGTTGAAATACGATGGCTGATGATGATACTCGTCCGCCCTTTCATGTATTCGCGCAAACGATGGAGAATATTCTCTTCGGTATAGGTATCGACCGCAGAGAGAGCGTCATCGAGGATCAGGATCTTGGGTTCGCGCATGATCGCGCGTGCAATGCTCGTGCGCTGCTTTTGTCCTCCGGAAAGAGTAATACCGCGTTCCCCGATCGTCGTTTCATACTGTTTGGGGAATTCAAGCACATCCTGCGAGATTTGAGATATTTCAGAGGCCGTTTTCAGCTCCTCTTCCGATGTGCTGTCAACACCATAGCGGATGTTTTCGGCAATCGTCTCAGAAAAAAGAAATGTCTCCTGTGGAACGAATCCGATCGAGGAACGCAGTACTTCCAGAGGGATATTCCTGATGCTGCTTCCGTCAATCAGCAAGTCGCCTTCGGTGATGTCATAGAGCCGGGGGATGAGATTGACAAGTGTCGACTTGCCTGTTCCGGTATACCCGACAACAGCTACGGTCATGCCGGATTCAATTTTGAGATTGATATTCCTCAATGTCGGCTGGGAAGTGTTCTTATGAGAGAATGAAACGTTGCGGAATTCGATCGCCCCCTGAACTCCCGTAATAGAGCGGTCAGTCGTGCCGGTATCTTTGATCTCCGGTTCGGTATCGAGAATGGCATTTAGGCGACCCATGGAAGCTGCACCTTGCTGCAGGAGATTTGTAACCCATCCGAATGCAATCATGGGCCAGATGAGCATTCCGAAATAAGCAGTAAATGCTGTGAGTGTACCAATGGACATCCTTCCATCGATCACTTTGAGTCCGCCAAAATAAATTGTAATAACGAGCGAGAATCCGATCAAAACAAACATCAACGGCCACATGATCGATTGTACCTGAGCCAGAACGAGGTTCTTCTTCAGATAGACCCAGCTCAGAGTGCGAAACCGTTCTTCTTCGTACGCCTCGCGCACATATGCACGGACGACGCGGACACCGGAGAGTGTTTCCTGTGCACGGGTGGTGAGTGCGGAAAACTGTTCCTGGCGTTCCGTGAATTTCTTATTAATCAGCTTACCGAGACGATAGACAGCGAGGGAAACCAGCGGCATAGGAATCAATGTCAGGAGCGTCAGCTGCCAATCCGTCATCATCATCATGACCAGAACGAACGACAACGTCATGACGGTATCTGATGGATACATAATGCCTGGACCGACTACATTGCGAACGGCGCTGATATCATTGGTGGCATGCGCCATCAAATCGCCTGTTGGTGTATTCTGGAAGTAAGAATACGAGAGTCTCTGGAGGTGTGCAAGGAGATCATTGCGTAAATCGAATTCGATATGGCGCGATATCACAATGATCGTTTGCCGGGTAAGGAATGTGAAGACCCCCGCGACCAGTGAGAATCCGACAATTAATCCTGCCCAGGTCAGGAGATCAGCAGCAACAAAGGTGTGAGATTCAATGCCCCTCTTTAACTCATCAACTGCTTTGCCCAGGAACATCGGCTGGACCACGGTGAACGCATTACTCCCCAGTACGGTTAAAAATCCCAGCAGAAGAGTCTTTTTATAACGGAGGAGATATGATTTTAGTCTGAGGAGAGATCGCATTCAGGTTAAAAGTTCCGATGAAAAAGGAAAAGTGGGTCGTGAGTAGAATACACACGTGCATCATGATGAACAGCAAATGCTCCCTATCCTATGATTTCGAATTTTGTGTAGTGATGCAAAACTTTGGGAATAATGACTTTCCCTTCCGGTGTCTGATACTGTTCGATCAACGCAGCCACAACACGAGGCAGTGCGAGGCCTGAACCATTCAAGGTATGAACAATCTCCGGCTTGCCTCCGTTCCCGGGGCGGAATTTTACATTCATACGCCGGGCCTGGAACGACTCAAAGTTGCTGCAGGAAGAGACTTCCAGCCATTTTTGCTGCCCCGGTGCCCACACTTCGAGGTCATACTTTTTCGCTTGTGTAAATCCCATATCACCGGTACACATGAGCAGCGTATGGTAGGGAAGTCCAAGAAGCTGGAGAAGATGCTCCGCATCCTGACGGAGCGATTCGAGCTCATCGTAGGATTTGGTGGGATGGACGAATTTTACCAGTTCCACTTTATCGAATTGATGGAGACGGTTGAGTCCCCGAACATCCTTGCCGTAGGAACCGGCTTCGCGCCGGAAACAGGGAGTGTACGCGGCATAGCGGATGGGAAGGTCGTGTTCGTTGAGTAGTTCATCACGGTGAAAATTTGTGACCGGTACTTCTGCTGTGGGAATCATATACAGTTGATCCCGCTCCACAATATACATCAGATCTTCTTTGTCGGGAATTTGACCCGTGCCGCGGGCACTCTCTTCATTGACGACGACCGGCGGCATGAGTTCCTTGTATCCGCGTTCGGTCGCCTGGTCGAGAAAAAAATTGATCAGGGCGCGTTCCAGTGTTGCTCCTTTCCCAACGTAGAATGGGAATCCGGCACCTGCAACTTTCGAACCCCGGTTGAAATCGACGATACCGAGTTTATCTGTCAGTTCCCAGTGCGGCTTCATGGGGAAGTCAACTTCCGGAAGTTCTCCCCATTGGAAAATGACTTTGTTCTCAGCTGGAGTCTTTCCAATCGGAACGGAGGAATGAGGAACATTCGGCACGGTGAGCAGGAGAGTATTCAACTGTGCTTCAATGTCGCGCAGTTCGTGATCAATTTCCTGAATCCTATTCTTGACGGACTCCATCTCCGCAATGACCGAACTCGCATCGCCCCCTTCTTTCTTGATCTTGCCAACTTGAGCAGAGACCTGATTGCGTTTTGCTTTCAACGTATCGCCTTCCTGAATCAGCGCTTTACGTCTGTCGTCAACAGTACCGATCTCATCAAGATTGACAGTGATGCCTTTTGCCAATGCTCCGGCTAAAACGAGATCCCGGTTCTCACGAATAAATTTCAGTTCTAGCATATATTGTTCCTGACGTTCTTGTTTAATTTCTGCCATTGTGCTGAAGTTCATGCTTGAGCAATGTCAATCCATCTTTGGCGCTGAGGAAATGGATGCCCAGCTGCGTCTCAGCCTTGAGCGTGATAAATCCTGATATCATCGGACGCGGTGAAACCTGGTTCAGTTCATCTGTCTTCACACGGGTGATCAGTGAAGTGTCCAGGTGAAAAACCTCGGCCGCCCGCAGTGCAAAATCGTATCTGCTCAATTGTTCGCCGCCGCCAACGTGAAAGATCCCATTGCGGTTTAACTCGAAAGCTTTGATCATCGCTATGGCAAGATCGCTGACGAACGTCGGATTGCCGTACTGGTCGTCGACAACGGCGATGTGTTTTCCGGCTCTGAGACTGTTGATCACCCAGAGGGCAAAATTTGCTTTCACACCGATACCGCTTCCATAGAGGACATTCGTTCGAATGATGGTATGCGGTATTTCTGCTACCAGAACGGCATTCTCACTCGCGAGTTTCGATTTTCCGTAATAACCGATGGGATTCGGTTTGGCTTCCTCATCGTACGGGCCGTGTTTTCCATCAAAGACATAGTCTGTAGAAACATGGATGAGCTTTGCACCGACTTTCCGCGCAGCGTCGGCCAGATTTTCAACTGCCGTTACATTCACCTTCCATGTTTCTTCATGATGCAGCTCGCACCAATCCACATTTGTTATCGCAGCGGCATTTAAAATGACATTCGGCTGAAAGCTCGAAGCAAGACTTTTCACATCACTGCGGTTTGTTATATCCAGCTGATTATAGTCGAAGAGCCTGCTGTCAAAGACGAATGACCGCTCGATAGATGTGTTGAGAACTTCATATTCATTTTGCGTGCTGAGCATCAGGGAGAGGCGCTGGCCAAGCAATCCGTTGGCACCGCAGATCAACAAGCGTTTCATCGCAAACTTTCTTCCAACACCGTTGCCGCATCGCTCTTGCTGTCGCGGTACTTGATAATCATCGGTGCAGAGAGGGACAGATGATGGAGCTGTGCAAATGGTGCATTGATCGTCCGGCTCCCCGGGACGACAACAGCGCCTTCGGGAATGATCAATGGTGTTTCTTTCGTCCTTCGATAGATCCTCTCATGAATAATGTCATACACCGGTGTCGAACCGGTGAGGATGACTCCCGCACCGATAACGGCATGCTGCTTGACGATCGTACCTTCAAAAATTCCGCAGTGGCCGCCCACAAAGACATCATCTTCGATAATCACCGGCAGTGCGCCGATCGGCTCCAGAACGCCCCCTATTTGTACGGCCGCACTGAGATGAACGCGCCTGCCGATTTGTGCACACGAACCGACGAGTGCATGGGAATCGATCATGGTCCCGCTGCCAATATATGCGCCGACATTGATGTACGACGGAGGCATGACAACAACACCCGGCGCGACGTAGGATCCGTCGCGTATGGACGAACCGCCGGGAACGAGCCGTACTTGATTCTCGAGCGTGAGTTTCTTGAGCGGATAGGTGTTCTTATCAAAGAATCTAAAATGGTGATTGATGGAAATATCGGAAAGCTCTCCCAGCCGGAAACCGAGCAGTATACCCTTCTTTACCCATTCATGGACGATCCATCCGCCGATGTCTGCCTCTGCTGACGAGGGGGATGCTGCCCGGACGTCGCCGACATTGAGAAAGAATTTCAATTCATTGAAGGTTTGTAGAGCTGCCGATTTATCGATCTTGTCGAGATCCTGCGGAAAAAACAATTCAATGCGTTCTTTCAGAATCATATCAGACCGCTCCTTGAGTACGACTGCCGTTCGTGGGCTTTCCGTTCGCAGCGGGCTTCGTGATGACGACGCCGAGCTGTTCCAGTTTTGTGCGGAGCCCGTCAAGCTCCCGTGCATTGTTCATTGTTGCATTCAGCGCCGCTGCTTTGTTGGCGAACTCTGCCCCGATAAAACTGTCTTTTGCTTTTATGCTTTGATAGAAGAAGGTCGCACCGAACACATCGCCGCATCCGGTCGTATCGACCGTCGGTCCAAACGAGACCCCTTCAAAATTCCTGCGTGTCAGCTTTTTATGAACATCCTGCACTATGGCTGTTGCCCCGCGTTCGCTCCGCGTAATGATGAACGTTTCCACCATCAAGGGCATGAGATGATTCGTCAATGTTGTCTCGTCATAGTGTTCTGCGGATAATCCCAGTGCTTCCTCTTCACTCATTTGAATTGATCGAAGCATGAAACACCAGCGCCGCCAGTCTGTGAGCGGGCGGCGGAACCGTTTGAACTCCTGATCGATGCCGAGCGTCAATGAATGAAAATCAAAATGAACCGGGATGCCTTTTTCACGAATTTCCATCCGAATATAGTCCAGCGTTTCCAGCGTTATATCGGAACCCGAAACCATATTGATAAGCACCCCGTCGCCGTCGAGGTACGGCTTGATGCGCGTAAAGGGAATCGGAGGTGAAATATTCTTAGAACATTCGATCCGTGTCGATGCATTCTGTTCATAGAAGAGGTGTACTTGATTGGTCTGTGCCTTCAATTTGAAGATGCCGCTCGTATCGATATTCTTGTACGGCGTCAGCTGTTCCATAAGCAGATCATAATCTGCCTGGCCGACGCCGAATACCGGCTGGATGCTGTCTTTTTCGCTCATGAGATTGGCGAGTGTAAGCAGGGAGTACATAATGCCGCCGAACGATTCCTGCTGTGGTTCAGTTCCGCCGGGGCGATGGATCATGTCTTTACAGAGATGACCGATAAGGGTGATGATCATTTATATTCTTCGCGTTGGTCCAAGATCTGTAAGTGCCATTTCGTTCAAGCGCCACAATGCCTGGCAAGGAAAGTGGTTTTCATATAACGGCCGTCCGACAATGACAGAATCGACTCCGAATTTCTCAAGCTCCTGCAGACGCACGAGCTCCCGATACGTCGAAACGCCGCCGCGTGAAGTTACGCGCATACCGCTGATAGAGGCAAGCTGCTTGAGCATATCGTACGGCAGGGATTTGCCGAGAATGCCATCTTCGATTTCACCGTAGAGTATGCGCGTGATTCCGATACGGGACATCCGGAGGGCAAGATCGATAGGGGAGACCTTCGTCGGTGTTGCTCCGCCCCGAATCGTCACGTTGCCGTCTTCTGCGATGATGCCTACGGCAATTTTCCGCGAACCGAATTCTTTCACCAGGCGTTCGATAAGTCCGGGCTGCTCCACTGCTGCAGTACCGAGGGTAACGCGGTAGATACCAAGGTTCAGTACTTTTTTGATCTCTTCATACGTTCGTAGTCCGCCTCCCATTTGGATAGGAATATCAACGGCTTTCACCATTCTTTTAATGACGTCCTCATTGACAATACGTCCTTCTGCAATTCCATCCAAATCCACAACGTGCAGGGTTTTTGCATTCTCCCCGCGCCACATGATCGCCAGCTGGACTGGATCAACGGAATACACATGTTCCGATCCGGGAATCCCGTGCACAATTTCGACACTGGCTTTGTGACTTATTTCGATCGCAGGAAAAATAAGGATCATGGTGCCTTCTTATGAAATAAAAAAGCTCGTTTCCTGTACTGAGGAAGAGCTGCTTACTGGACTAAAATGCAGAAAAAATTGGCGAGATTCAAGAATCAGCACGTTCAGAATCCACTCTTATGACCATCATCTCACAGGATATATATCGACCGGTTTGTCATACCGAACGAAGTGAGGAATCTTGGTATTGGGGTGTAAAAGATTTCTCTCCCGATTGAAAATAAACGAGAGAGAAATAACAAGGGATTGAACGGACGGAGACGAAATCATCATGGACAGACTTGAGGTTTGCACCTCCGTCAAAAACGTCGTACTTTCTTCACGGTATGATTACTCCCCAAAATATACTCGTGATTCGCTTCAGTTCCTTAGGCGATATTGTGCTGGCGACTCCGCTGCTCCGCGCGCTTCGCACACGGTTCCCTTCAGCACACATTGACTTTATTGTTCGGAAAGAATATGCAGAGCTCATCAAGTATAATCCAAACCTCACCAAGTGCTATGAATTTGATACGACTGCAGGGTTCTCTGGACTCCAGAAGCTGAAAAAACAACTCCGGACGGAACGGTACGACCTTGTGATTGACATTCACAACAGTATCCGGAGCCGGTACCTGCGGATATGGCTTGACGCTCAAGAAGTTGTCCTCATCAATAAACGAATGTTCGCCCGCATCATGTTTGTGAAGTTCAAAAAGAATTTATACGGGGATACAGTCTCAGTTGCCGATCGTTACATCGAACCGGTAACCAAATTTGGTGTTCAGAATGATGGGGCAGGACTTGAACTGCCAATTCCGGACGAAATAAGTGCAAGAGCAGGAGAAGCCATTGCTTTGTCGAAAATAAATCGTTCCGGCAGTGTCATAGGTCTTTGTCCCTCTGCGAGACATGCCACCAAGTGCTGGCCGTCGGAACGATTTGCCGAACTCGGGTCTAGCCTTATACAGGCCGGGGAGACGACGATTCTGCTCTTTGGCGGTCCTTCCGATGTAAAAAAATGTTCAACAATTGCGCAAACGATTAGAACAACATCAAAAGCCAGCAGCATTATAGATTTGAGCGGCAAATTATCATTGCTCGAAACTGCCGCCGCTATGAAATTCTGTGATGTCATTGTCACGAACGATTCCGGTTTAATGCATATTGCTGCTGCGATGAAGAGGAAGGTTGTGGCACTTTTCGGCTCAACGGTGCGTGAATTTGGTTTCTTCCCGGTCGGGACAGAGAATATTGTCATCGAGCGGGCCGGGTTGTATTGCAGACCGTGTTCGCACATCGGCCGCAGCGAGTGCCCCGAAGGACACTTTCGGTGTATGAAGGAAATACGGGTTGATGAAGTTAAACAGTGTGTAAGACGTTTTCTCGGGACCGGGAATAATTGAAATGTTTGGATGTCGGTTTTCGCTGTCGGCGTTGAATCAAAATTGAATTTTTCGTACCATAAATCAATCAAGGTAGTAAATATTGACCCCGTAGCTCTCCACAAAAATGCGGGACGCAAGAAGCGCGCAGGTGGATAGAGCAGCAAGGGGGGAAAAATAGACAAGGATAAATTCTAAGATCTTCAATCGTCATTCTTCATTCATATGACCCCGTAGCTCAGGTGGATAGAGCAACAGCCTTCTAAGCTGTGGGTCGCGTGTTCGAGTCACGCCGGGGTCACAAGAATTGGAATTTATAGTTGTTGCTTGTAGATCGAGAAACCTTCCAGGATATTTTTCCTTGCGAACCTTCATACTTCTGATATGTGTATCGCGTATTTTCAGTAGGCTTGTCTAATTTTTCTTTGTGAACGTTTTCTAACGCTGTTTATTCTGATTTATGAAGATTCTTTATCCACGCTCTGCCACAAAGGTCCGGCATTGGATTCCACATCAGGAGGGAATTGGATCCTTCCTGCGCAAGTAATGCTCAGGTTCTCAGTTAAAAAAAATCAGCCCTCTGATCGGGAGATCGGTGGGCCGAAAGGATTGAACGACGAATCGAAATCTAATAATTGAATGCAAACGTGATTAGTTGCGCGTTACCGAAATAAGGAAGTTCCTGATATGCATAGTCAAACCGCACACGGTAGACTGTTCCCGGAATCCGATAGCTCACTCCGGCGCCTGCCGAGAGGAGAGATCGGTCTTCGTTATTGGACAATCCATCCACGACATTGCTCCCTACCCAGGTTTTCATCCCGCCGCGCACGAAGAATAAATCAAACAATCCTATTTCAAGACCTGCACTCATTTGTGGTTTATAGTCGCGATCATCTCTGAATCCCACCATTGCGGTCACCTTCAACATCTCCGTATGGATCGGGACTGCACTGACACCGAGCTGAAAAAGCATCGGTAATGACCACGGTTGAGTTTCGAGATTGGCAACGACATCCGACGGATTACTCCCTGCCTGAAAGGGGTCGACGCGTGTTCGGAGATCACGTCCTTCCATCCGTATCTGAGGACCGAAATTCATGACCGACATACCGATTCTCAGCCAGCCGATGTCATATTGACTTCCAACATCTACTGCGACAGAGGATGCGGAGGAATTGGAGATCGTTTCATTGATGTACTTCACATGGAGGCCGACATAGAAGCGGTCACTCATCTTCCGTGCCCAGCCTAAACCAATTGCGGCGCTATAAGCGGAGAAGGTCTCGCCAGTACCGGCAGTTTTTTCCCACGTGGTCACCTTCATGTCGCCCATCGAAAGATAGGAGATGCTCAATCCTAAGACACCGAAATTCCCAACGGGAACCACACCAGCCAAACAGTTGTGCTGGAGGTCGGCGATCCATTTATTGTTCGAGAAGAGGATTTCATTCGATTCGACATGCGCCATTCCGGAAGGATTCCAGAAAAGTGCGGAGGCGTCGTTCACACTCGAGACCACAGATCCACCGAGCGCAACTGCCCTTGCACCAACGGCGATCTTCAGGAATGTTGCTGCTGAAGTTCCCGCATTATCGAACTGTGCAAAGAGGACGGAACTTGCGACGAGGCTGCAGATCAGGATAAATAGATATCTCTTCATTGTTATATTCCTTTCGCCGTTTCAGGAGTCCTATTTGATGATCGCCAATTTGCCGACATAATTCCCGACACCGGGCACTTCGACATGGAAGATATAGACACCATACGCCACTTCCTGTCCGTTATACGATTGGAGATCCCAGCTTTCTATCGTCGGATTTTTCGATTTTGCCGGAGAGTGGTATAATGTGCGCACGAGATCGCCTGCCACATTAAAGATCCGGATCGTACACTCCGGCGGCAAATAATGGAACTGGATCTCTTTCTGGAATCCGAATTTCCCTGTCTCATAGTAGGAACTGACAACATAGGGATTCGGGACGGGCTGAATGTCAAGCTGGGAAGCGTTCAGTGAACTGGTGGTTTGCTTGACCGTCTCGAGTTCATAGATATCACCGGAGCCTAAGGGATGATTGGTGTTGAGACGGAAGATATCGCCGGGTTGAAACGTCGATGTCGAATCGAGCGCGAATTTGTAGAGAATGAAATTACTTGCCGGGGCGAAAAGCCCTTTGAGAAATCCCTTCACTTTCAACACATTCACTGTATCGTACGGATAGTTGCATATACCGATCATGTCTCCTCTGCCGCTCATGTATCTCTGGTCGCCCCCATCATTCACGAGGGGAATGATGCGCTGATGTGTTCGTGCGTTTCGGAGATAAAATGGGACTTTCAATATCCTTCTTAAATTATCGATACCTGCTGCATAGCTCCAGAGTGTATCTGTCTCTCGGAAAAGCGTATCAGTGAAAATCATTTCAAAATCTTCTGCAAATCCTTTTTCAGCTGTTGCGTCAGTGTAGAATTCCCAAACCTTTTCCGTGAATTTGATCCTCTTCGCATCAGTCGGAAACGTCTGGAATCCCTCACGGATGCCAAATGGGCTATCCGCTATTTCGAGCAGTAATCCATCAAAGAGAGAACTATTATCAATTGTGGGATCATAGAGAGGCCAGTTCGCGTACGGAATACCGGTCAAGGACCGGACGGTATCACCGGTTCCTGACCGGGTGATCGTATATCGCTTGAGACCCTGGGTCGAGTCGAAAGCAATCGTATACGTCTGCCCGGTAACCTGCTCAGGATCAAGTACAGTAACAGGAAGTTCTACGGTACTGCGACCGCCGATGAGATATGGTTTTGCTTTTTTATTGCCGATCGTCACGCCCTTCAATGGTGCTGCCGGGACGACCGCCAATGTATTACCTCCAAGCTGCCGGCGATCTGCTTTGATGGAATTGATCAATGGCGGGATAGCACCGTCATCACCATCATAGGCACAGACGGCGTACCAGTATTCGTAACCGTTATTGACATTGTTATCGATAAATGTATGTCTCAATCCTGTATCATCGCCCAGTAGGAAAAAACGTCCCAGCTCATGATGACTTTCACCTGTGATACCGTCGGCTAGATCAAACTGTGCGATGGGTCTCCAGTATTTGAACACTCCATAGGGATCGTAGATCTTGTCTCCCCATGTGACCCCGCGGTCGGTGCTTTTAAATATCTGATAGCCCTGGAAGGCATTCGTACGTGTGAGGCGATCGTTGACATGACCATCGGGATATATTCCTTTCTCCGACCGATCATCCCAATACAGCGTGACCTGCCGATCCGCGACACTTGCTCGGACGAGAGGTTCGGGAGGAGATTCCGCTGCCTGATAGTTTGCATTATAGAGCAGCTGGCAAAGGATCGCATTATTGAAAAGATCGGCTTTACCCGCAGCATGAATAGAAGCGAAGCCGAAATTGAGCTGTTGTCCCGGAGCAAGTGTGAACGGACCACTGGCGACGACATATGTGATGTCGGGTCCGAAGGAGTTTGGTGTCTTCGTCCAATCGCCGGATGCCGGCGTAACATTCTTCGGCGGCATGATCCCGGCTGCAAGCTGGTTGTATTCGGATGCTTCATCCTGCGGAGCCTGGTCGTACGGGAATACCTGTAAGGTCGTGATACCTCTTGGGATACCCGTCGCAGGATTGATTGGTGTTTCGAGAAATTTCAATCCTACCCAGCCAACATTCTTTGGAATCAGTCCTTCCACTTTATCATCACCATCCCACAGATAGGAAAAATTCCAGAGAAGTGAATCTGACCTGGTGTCGTAACCGGGCACATTAGTACCTGGAGCAATGAATGCAGCATAATCATCCATCCACTCATTGGTTCCCTGTTCAGGACAATCTGGATCGTCATGGATGCCGATATAGACATCGAAGAGCGTGTCCGTGCCAACATTCGTCAGGAGCATTTTGTAGACGATGAAATTCTGATTTAGAATATCATCCCATTGAAGAGCCCACAAATCGACGCGGATGTCTTCCGCCATAGGCTTATTGCCATTTGCTGAATCATTATCCGTCACGACGAAATACCCTTCGCGAGTAGCCCGGACATCGCCGTTCACAACTCCGGGAAATCCCTTTAAACCAAGCGGAGGTTGGGGATATGATAATCCCAGCTGTTCAAGTTTTCGTGCAACAGGAGGGAGCGCAGAGAGTGGCTGTGTGTTTGGCCAGACTGCCGGCCAGCTTGCCGGAATATCGCTCAGGGCAAATCCGATATTCTGCGTTTCATCGACGAGTCCTGCATCAAATCCAGGAAGAGGTTGGAATTCCTCTTCACTATATCGTGCAGCGCCTCGCGTGCCGCTTGCGACCATCTTGGTCCCATTCCGTTTTTTTGCACCAATCAGCGGGGCCATCGTCCACCGGTACGTAAATCCGGATTTGGCTGGATATTCGTAGCATAATCCCCATCGATCATAACCGAGTGTAGCACCATTGGAAATACGGGCCCACACGTTGCCGAGATCGAGCACCGCACGCTTCCGATCGGTGAAATCTGTCCCTTTGGGGAGGGAGAGAGGTTTGCGGCCCAGCTTTGGTGCAAGAACGTTGTTATAATAATCAATTTTCGTTTGAGCGCAGACACCCGAAATTACAAAGAGGAGGAGAATAACAATTGTTTTTCTCATGCGGTTACTCCAAAACAAAGGTTGATTGAGTCGTTTTTGCCGAGAACATCTTAGAATCCGATTTCCAGACCTGCTGTGATATTGCGCGGTTGTCCGAACCAGTTCGGTCGCTGGCGATTCTCGGGACTCACGTTCGGATTGGTCGAATAATCAGGTTTCCCGCTATCGTTGAAGACATTGATCACATTGCGTTTATCGAAGAGATTGTGGATATCAGCGAAGAGTACACAGTCTAGTCTGATAAATGCGAGTTTGTAATATGCCCTCGTATCGACTGTCCCCGTCCATGGTTGACGGCCGCTGTTCGTCTCTCCGGTTGGTTTTCCTCGCGCATCTGTTGGTGTGTAGGGAAGTCCGCTTCCATACTGACCGATGAAACTCAATCCCCAGCTTGCATAGTCCACAGAAGCAGTGAAGTTCAACGTATGCGGCTGATCCCATGAAAGTGTCAGTGTCCTTTTCGGCGGTACGACACCCGTCACCGAGGCGTTATAGGCCTCATCGGCATGTGTTGCCCAATAATCCGAGTTTCCTTCAGCTTTCGAGAAGGTATAGTTTATTTGGAAAGCGAAATGATTGCTCATTCGTTTCCGGAGGACGATTTCGAATCCACGCGAGTTGGCATAGTCAAGGTTGACAAGCTGGGTATAGGCATACGGATCAGCATCGATTCGTGCTGTCGAAATGTAGTCGTAGGTATCTTTGTAATAGAGCGTTAAACTTCCAGCCATATCATCAGAGAGTTCAAACTCCCCAGAGAATTCGTACGCGTGTGTGATCTCAGGTTTCAAATTCGGGTTTCCGATATAGGGCTCATAACCCTGTGCGAGGTTCGGATAAGGGTAGGTAGCATCAAGCTGGTTGAAGCGCTTATAAAGAAAATCAAATTCCGGGAACTTATAGAATTGGCCGTACGAGAATCGAAATTTGATCTTCTCCGTGATCGGATGAGCGAACCCGATCCTTGGACTGATGTGCATCTTTGTCGGAACAGTCGTCTTCGCAATGGAATCCTTTTTTGCAGGGTCATTGATGATGCTGTACACATCAGGGGCATCTGAGTCGAGATAGTCGAGACGCGCGCCAATCTGCAGGATGAAGTCGGAAAATTCAATCTTATCTTGAACAAATGCCGACAGTTGAATAGGATCAAACGTATACGCGGAGACCTCGTAGTGCCGTGTCCAGAATTTCGAAAGATCTTTGTCAATGTGGTCCCAATAACTATTGACGCCGTCAATCCAGAGGTTTGAAATCGAAAAGTATTTTACCTCGATCCCGGCTTTCACAAGATTATATTGATCGGCCTGGCTTGTGAGTTGAGCGCTGTAGGTTCTCGCGATTGCAGAATTATCCTCATAGTATCCTGACATTGAAGGTACAACTACAGATGCTTTCAATGCATTGTGAGCGGCCGCCGTATCGATCAATGCGGATGTAAGGATGTCTCCTTTGTGTGCAAGGAGAACACCCGCATCATCGACGAGGTCCTCGGCGAGAGTGGTATACCCTAAATGTATTGCATCTTCGATCCACAGTTCCTTGGCATACCAGCCGGCGAATTCATAATTGGAAGTCGAATCAAAGAGGGGGATCATACCTCCCGTCACGGCGGCGAACCGTTTGTCGAAGCGTTGATCGAGGGGAGTGTTCTTCTTCAGTTCCTCGTCGAAGAGAAAATAATTGTGCTGTTTTTCAAAATAAGAGTACTTCAATTCATAAAAAGTGCTGGGAGAAAGTGTATGTGTGAGATTGGCAGTGTAGAGATATCCGCGGTCTCTATTCTTTCCGGCTCCATCCGGAATCGCTTTATAGTAGCCATTGTAATTCCGATATTCAGTCTCTGAAATATTTGCACCAATCTGCAGTTTGATGTCATTCAGAGGTTTGATCGTAAACTTCCCATTGCCGCGGATCTTCCGATTGTAAAGTTTCATATCAAAATCCCGCTGAACCTCGCGTCCTCCGGGACTGGTGTACTTCGGACCGGTAAATTGGTTGAGATATGTTCTCGTGAACGAATGATCTGCGCTCAAAAACAGGGTGGCCCGGTCTTTCCCGACGAGCGGGAGGGGACCGTTGAGCGAAGCTTCAGCAAGATAACTGTCCCATTGGCCGATGGAATATCTCATATTCCCGCTATACGTAGAAGAACCCTCCGGTGTGGTAATGTTGATGATCCCTGATTGTGCCTGACCGTACTCCGCGTTAAAGGTTCCACTCAGAATGGTTATCGATGAAACACCCTGACGAGAGATGTCCAGAGCATCTCCTCCATAGATCGGATCGTCCACCCTGACACCGTCTACAATATACGAGAGTTCACCTGTTCTGCCGCCGCGGACATGGACCCCATCGTCACCGCTTCCGTTCGAGCTGCTGACGAACCCCGGGGCGAGCACAATTGCCTGTCGAAAATTTGCGATGGGCAGTACCTGATATTGTTCGGCATCCATCGTTGTCGTGCTGGTGGTGATGTCTTTTTGGATAAGTTTGCGTTCAGCGACAACAACCACATCCTGTAACTCGACCGCCTCCGCTGTGAGCGCGATGTCGAGCTGGGTCGTCAAGTCAGGAAGAACTTTTACTTCAACCATTGTCACCGACCGATATCCAACATAGGATGTTTTGACTTGATACGTGCCAGCCGGAACATTCAGGATGAAGAATTCCCCGTCTATATTTGTCACACCTCCCATTGTTGTGCCGAGGATAGAGACATTGGAACCTATTAAGGGTTCTTGAGAGTTCTTGTCTATCACTTTTCCAGCAATCTTTCCAGTCTGACCGGCATGGATGCTCCAGACTAATATGGACAGAAGAAAGAATAATGAAACGAGACGGTGCATACGGACCTCCTCTTATGGATACCTGAGTATCTATTGCAATGTCACATTTACCATTACTGATGATGCACTACAACCGGGGGAACGTTTGTCGCTTGGATAAATCGACACATCTGCCCCAATCTATGATGATTGAAGGAAAATGTCAAGGTTGATAAAAGAAAACGAACTCCAGAATCCTCATGAGTCGAACAAATAGAATAGACTCTCTCGGTCTTCGCACAGAGAATGGTTCGCACTTGCAATCGTCCGGAGGAAGTCTTAAGTTCAGCTATCAAATAGTCCTCTTGTGCAAGGTGGACACACATTGACTCTATAAATGGCAGGATTGTGACGGAGGGTCACAATCCGTAAAGACAAGCCGGGTGACTCATAATTCGTCACGTACCACCATCGAGAGCAATTTCATGATTAGCGTTTCGTTTTTTCCCTCCATTCAAACGATTACAAAAGGGACATCGTGTTTAGATACTCGACTTGTACTAAGATTTCATTTTTGATCCTATCTGCTTTGGTCTCGATGAGTTCTTCTGCGCTTGCACAATCGCAGCCTTCGATCAATATGGAACAAATCCCGCGTGACCGGCTCGTTACCAATGCTGAGTTCTTTACGCTTCTTGACACTTCTTTTATCCTTCACGATTCCCTTACCCAATGCCGCACGAGTTCTGATACGACCGCCGCTTTGCAGCTGCTTGCACAATATTTCAAGCAACGAACAGTTCCGAAATACTTCTTTTCTCCATGTGAGGTCGAACAGAGAATAGAACAATTCCGTCAATCCTTTCCTGACGAAGTCCGTCACATTATTCGGGATGCAGATCAGTTCATTTCGACATACGGCAGTGATGTTGATTGGAAAGTTCCAGGTAAAGACCAACATGGACATGCGCATACGCCAAACACGGTTCGGCTTCTCGCACGGCAGTGGCAGGCGGAGAACATTGCATTGGCGTACTATTATGATCACCGGAATACACGCTACATCAAATTCCTTCAGGCGCATCTCAGCGATTTTGTTCATGATTATGAACATGGACTCACAGAAACCGGAGGGAATGATATTTTTGAACGATTTTATGCCGGCCATCGTACCCGGAATTGGCTGATGGCACATCAGCTTCTCCTTGGAACGAACGATTATACGTGGCAGCATCAAATGTTATGGGTGAGAACATTTATTCTTCATGCGGCGAAGTTGTACGATCAATCGAAGAAGTTCAATTGGGGAAATCATCAGCTTGTAGGATTGGTCGGACTTTTTGAAGCAACCTTGATGTTCCCGGAGTTTCCCATCCTGCGTGGATGGAATGAACATGCGCTGAAGCTGATCCTTGAACATCAGGAAAAGGAGATCGAGAACGACGGATTCCAGTTTGAGCGTGCATCGCATTACTTCAAACTGGATATCATCAATTATTTCCGTGTCTATCGCCTTGTACAATTAAATCACATTCAGCTTCCCCACGTCTTTGACCAGCGGTTCCATTCTATGTTCAGCGCCATTGCCACACTCGCCATGCCCAACCGGGCTCTTCCGATTCTTCAGGATGCGCAAGATACCTATACAAAACCAGAACTGGAGGCGGAGGCGCGATCAGGACTCGGAACGGCACAAAGTGCTAATGCGGCTGAGCTTGCCGAGCCCACGGAAGAAACATTTATGAGTCTTGGTGCAGTCTTATTCAAAGATCCTGTCTATAAGTATTTTGGAGCGAAGAGGTTCCCACCGGTGTTTTCCTGGTACCTTGATTCAACTGAAGAACGGGAATACACAAATCTGTCTGCAAAAACTCCGGCAATTGGTTCAATCGGATTACCGGATTCAAAATATTATGTCATGCGCTCTGGATGGGATCCGAACGATCTGTATATGGTTATTGATGGCGGACTTGCCCATGACAAGCCGGATCATACACACGGAGGTATCCTTGGAGTGATGGCATATGGATTGGGTCGCGAGCTTCTTCCAACCTACCGTGTGCGATACAGTTCTCCTTCCTATCCTACGATGAAAAATTCGCTCGTGAAAAATGTGGCGCTGGCTGATACACTGCTGCAGGGTAGAGAATGGAAGGGGAATGCCGCAAATACAGGATTCGGTCTCTGGAAATATCTGCCGACTCCAACAGTGAAACAGTGGTGTGCTGGTTCAGCGTTCGATTATTTCAAAGGGTTACATACAGGCTTTGATTCGATCGGTGTGCGGTATGAGCGGACGATCGTATTTTTCAAGCCGGATTATTGGCTGGTGGAAGATGCCTTCGTTTCGTCGGGGAACCATTCATATCAGCAGCTCTGGCAGGGGGATTTCCATCTGAACAGAAAGAAGAACAGAGCCGTCAGGACTTTTGAAAGTTCCCAATTTATCGTCCAGCAAATGGAATCGGTGAAATATACTCTTGAAAAGAAGGATTTGGCAGAGACGAAAGCAGTCTGGTTTACGACGAAGGGAATGGGGACCACAAAATTCAGAACGCTTCTCCTCCCATTATCGAATGCCGAAGCTTCTCAATTCCGTACAAGTGCCAGGATCTTGCCCGGTGTCGATCGATATACTTACACATACGCTAATCAGACTGATGTGATGATATTTGGAAAGTCAGCGCACTGGAAGATTGAGGGGGTCACTAGCGATGCCGAACTCGTCATGTTGCGATCGAAGAAGAAACAAGAGGTTTCCGTATTGTTCAGCGAGGGGACAACACTAAGGACGAAAGATATTGATTTCACCACACACTCAAAAGTAACGATAGAGATGAAACGAATGGATGCAAACACCTGGTCGTTCAGACTTCTTTCTGATGATCCGGAATCGATTCGGATCTCCGGACCTCACCAGCAGGTTCTAGACGTCACACTCTTGCCGTACAAAGATATCACCATTATTCTTTCCGGAAAGTAGATTGACTTTCCTCTGAAAATACTAATGACGGGTAAGGATAATCCAGGGACAATAAAAGAAAACCCTCTCCTGAAGAACAGAAGAGGGTTTCCGAAAAGAGACCAAAGCCACTCGTTACTTCAGATTCCAGATCAGTGAACGTTTTTCTGGTGCAAGGTACATTTTACTGTCGGTGCCGCATCCGAATGCATCATAAAAAGCCTGAAGATTCGGAAGCGTACCGTTTACACGGAATTCTGCCGGTGAGTGCACATCGGTCTTGACCTGCATCCGTAAACGCTCCGGACGCACATTCCTTCTCCAAAGCTGTGCGAAGGAAAGGAAAAACCTCTGCGCCGGTGTGAAACCGTCAATTGGTGCCACAGTCTTGCCTTTGAGTGCATTCTGCAATGCTGTATAGGATAGTGCCAATCCCCCCAAATCCCCTATATTCTCACCGAGGGTCATCGAACCGTTAATATGGAGCGAATCGATCGGCACAAATCCGTCAAACTGCTTGGCCAGCACTCCCGTACGTTCATCGAACTTCTTTCGTGTCTCCGGCGACCACCACATTTTCAGATTGCCGTCTGCGTCAAATTTACTCCCTTGATCGTCGAACCCGTGTGAAATCTCATGACCAATGACAACCCCGATTCCGCCGTAGTTCACAGCATCGTCCGCTGTAAAATCAAAGAAGGGGGGCTGGAGAATGCCGGCCGGAAAGACAATCTCATTCATGGATGGATTGTAATATGCATTGACTGTCTGCGGTGTCATGCCCCATTCGGTTCTATCAACCGGTTTACCAATCTTGTCAAGCTCCCGAATAAATGCAAAATGAGATGCGCGGCGAATATTCTCGACGTACGAAGTGCGGTTGATGTCGAGCTTCGAATAGTCCCGCCATTTATCCGGATATCCGATTTTCACGACGATGGCGTCGAGTTTCTTCAGCGCCGCCTGCTTGGTTGCGTCATCCATCCATGCAATCGCGTTGATATGCTCACGTAATGCAATCTTGATATTCTTCACGAGTTCGAGCGCACGGGCTTTTGCGGCGGGTGGGAATGTCTTTGCAACATAGACTTCCCCGACTGCTTCGCCCATCCCTCGGTCAACGACGGCACGGATACGCTTCCAGCGCGGTTGCATTTCTTTTGCGCCGGTCATGATCGTGCCGCGAAACCTGAAACTCTCTGCGACAAACGCAGAGCTCAAAGAGTTTGCCGACGTATTCACAACATTCCATCGAAGATAGTTCTTCCAATCAGCAAGTGGGACACTGCCGATCACCGCATTCACTTCGGTAAAGAATTCCGGCTGACCGACATCGATACTGCCGGGGGTGCTCCAACCAAGATCGGTAAAGTACCGTTTCCAATCGAATGCAGGGGCTAATGCGACCAGCTGCTCTTGTGACATTTTATTGTAGTTCTTATCCGGATCACGAAGGTCGACAAGTTTACGCGAGGCCTTGGCAAGGCGTGTTTCAAAGGCCATAACAGACTGGGCGGCCGCAGAGGCTTTTCCAGAATCGTCACCGATCAACATAAACATTGCTGTTATATGCTTCACATACTCCTCGCGAATGCGCGTGGAGCGTGCATCGTCGGCAAAATAATAATCGCGTTCCGGCAACCCGAGTCCACTTTGATGTATTTCGCCAATGACTTCTGTGCTGTTCTTGGGATCCTGTTCTGAGCCGAATGCGAAAAGAGGACGAAGATTCATGGCATGCATCCGGGCGATTTCTGCCTGAACATCTTTCATATCTTTCAATGCGGCGATACGTTCAAGTTCGGGGGCGATGGGTTTATAACCGAGGGTTTCAATGGCTGCGGAGTCCATACCCAGAGCAAAGAAATCTCCCACCTTCCGTTTATTGCTTCCGGCAGGCGCTGTTTCGTCGGTCGCAGCATCTTCAAGGATGGCTTTGAGGATCTCATTATTTTGCTCGGCGAGAATATTGAAGCTGCCCCATTGATCGTACGCAGGGGGGATTGCATTATTCTTGAGCCACTCACCGTTGGCATATCGGAAGAAATCATCACACGGCTTTACGGAGAGATCCATATTTGCCGGATCTATCGGTTTTGCCTGCCTGGAAATATTTTGTCCCATCGCTAGGGTGACAGCCATGAGGATAATGGCGGCAGTGAATATTCTTGCAAAATTTTTCATAAAAATTGTTCCTTTCTCAAGTGAAGGAGAGTGTAACTGTCAACTGGAGGTTGAATGATCATGGGAGGTGCCTGAAAAAGTATATCAATAATTGCTGGAACTAGCAAGTTCCCGCATACAAAGGAAAACCAATACCGGTAAAACAGTTCGATGGAACTTTATATAAATCGATCTCCGCAGAGTGTTTAGAGTTTTAACAGCTCATCCACTGCTATGGCAGAGAGATCGGGAATGACGATACTGGCATTGGGGAGTCGTTCCTTTGTTCCAATTCCCAATGCTTTCATGCCTGCCCGCCTCGCCGATTCAATACCGGCGACGGCATCTTCCACCACCAGACAGTGGTCCGGACTCACTCCGACCTTCTCAGCAGCGAGAAGAAATACTTCAGGATCGGGTTTGGAGTTTTCGATCTGATGCCCATCAACAATCGCATCAAGGAGATGTGCGATGTGCACCTGGTTGATGATCGTGACGGCATTGCGGCTGTTGGATGCGACTGCAGTTCTGATGTCCCGCTTCTTCAATTCTTTCAGAGCAGTGCGAGCACCCGGCAGGAGAGCTTCTTCTGTGACAGTGGCGAGAGATTCTGCAAAATATCTATTCTTTCTATCAGCGATTCCCTGCTTTTGCTCCCGACTGTAGAGCTTTCCGGATGCTTTGGTGATGATCTCAACACATTCCATCCTTGATACGCCGCGGAATTTATGGTTAAATTCATGATCGAAAAAATCAAATCCCTCCTCAGTCGAAATTTTTTTCCAGGAAAGATAATGATATTCATCCGTTGAAACGAGTACACCATCAAGATCGAATAGTACTGCTTTAATCATTCAGCCCGTCGCTCCGAGACGTTTATAGTTCTCATGCCATCTTGTCTAAGATACAGAGAAGTTGTATGATTTCAAAAGTCGCCGACAGCTTGATTCCAAAGAAACCGATTCCTAATATTGCATCACTCATTCTTTCCAAGATCAGTACGTAGATCAGAGGAATTAATTACTTCGCACTCATTCAAGGAAGGTTCTTCATGAAAGACGCCGTGAAACGTTTTTGGAATGATCATCCACTCCTTGCCATTTTGATCATCGCATTGATTCCCCGATTGGTCGCTGCAATATGTTCGAAAGGATACGGTATGCACGATGACCATTTCGGGCCTATTGAACAGCCGTTCCAGATTATGCAGGACATCAATTTCTGGACGAACCGGGGAGCTCCCCATGGGCATAGTATTGTGTATCCGCTGATCCATTATGTCCTGTTCAAGGGACTTGAATTTGTGGGCATGCAGGATCCGCAATTAAAAATGTACGTTGTACGATTTCTTCACGCTTTCTATTCACTCGCTGTAGTGTTTTTTGGTTTTAAGATTGCCGAAAAGCTCAGCGACCAAGAGACTGCAAAGAAAGCCGGACTCATACTCGCGTTGTTCTGGGCATTCCCTTTTCTCAGTGTCAGAAATCTTATCGAAATGGTGTGTATTCCACCATTGATGGCCGGTTTTTTCTATTCAATAATCTCAAAGGAGAAAGTACGGAACGCTCTCCTTGCCGGGATATGGTTTGGTTTAGCATTTGTGTTCAGATATCAAACCCTTTCCATCACAGGAACAGTAGGACTGATTTTTCTTTTTCGGAAGGAATTCAAACAGATGCTCTTGTTCGCGGCTGGATTCCTCGTCACGGCGATCGTTATACAGGGGAGTGTGGATGTTTTCGCATGGGGATATCCTTTTGCATCCTTCCTAGAATATGTTGGATACAATGCAACCCATGGCCAGGATTACACCGTCGGGCTGTGGTATAATTATTCGCTCCTGGTTATGGGTGCCATGATCCCGCCAATGAGCTTTTTACTCCTCTATGGTTATTTTCAAAATTGGCGGAAGTCACTGTTGATCTTCTTGCCGGTCTTGGTATTCTTTGTGTCACATTCATTGTTCCCCAATAAACAGGAGCGATTTATTTTTCCTGTGATACCGATTATTCTCGTTCTCAGTGTTGTCGGATGGGAAGAATTTGTCAATGGTTCAGCGTTCTGGCTGCGTCATCATATCGTGCTGCGTTTGTTTTGGGTGTGGTTTTGGATCATCAATGTTCTCCTCCTGGTTCCTTTTTCCATGTACTATTCGAAAAGATCGAGAGTGGAATCGATGTATGCGATGTACGGACAACCGATACACGGCATTGTTCTGGTCGGAGGAAACCTTGGTGTGACGCAGCCTCCGTTGTTTTATGCTGGGGTGTATCCTGTTCCTCTGTATGAGATTAATCATGAAGACCAACTTTCTCAAGCCCAGATACGGCTGAAGTCTGCATCTGCTCTTCCTAACTTTGCCGTCTTCTTTGGTCCGGAAGATCTTGACAGACGGGTTCAGCGAATTGATTCTGCTCTGGGATTGAATCTTGTGCTTGAGCAGAAGATCGATGCGAGTTTTCTGGATGATGTGTTTTACCGTCTGAATCCAAAATACAACAAGAATCAGACAACATTTCTTTACAGGAACATTCCCCCATGAGTTTGGACAGGCTGAATAACATCGTGGCATTGTGCAGACGAATCCTACGCTCCAGGCTTCTCAAGTTTTGCCTCGTGGGAGGCAGCGGCGTGGTGGTCAATATGGGTGTCCTGTACTTGTTGACCGAGTCTGTCAGAATTCCATACTATATTGCCAGCCCGCTTGCGATAGAACTCTCTCTTCTTTCAAATTTCTTTCTGAATCTTTTTTGGACCTGGAAAGACAGGGTAGGAGGGCGATCGCTTTGGGGAAAGCTTCTACGGTATCATATTGGCGCGGCCGGCACAGCATTTCTTTTCAATTACAGTCTTCTCATCATTCTGACAGGCTGGTTAGGGATCTATTATTTGCTTTCTAATCTTATTGGAATTACGGCAGGTACGATATCGAATTACCTTGTCAATGATCGTTGGACATTTAGAACTTCAGTGTCAGCACAAAGCGATTGAAATGATCGATGGTAGAGATCGTTAGAACTTGAACAGGGAATCAAAGCATTTTGATGACGTGATACAGAACCCGCGCAGGTGAAGCGGAAGGATCCATCCCGGCGATGGTCCAGAAAACAAAAAACCCCGTCGAGGAGACGGGGTTTCGCGTTGAAACGCTGAATGGTCTTAGGAAACGACAGAGACGTTTGCAGCTTGCAGGCCTTTTGGACCTTGCTGAACTTCAAACTCTACTTTGTCGCCTTCGTTGAGCGTCTTGTAACCATTGCTGGTAATCGCTTTGAAGTGTACGAATACATCTTCGCCGCTTTGACGTGAAATGAAGCCAAACCCTTTGGCTCCGTTAAACCATTTGACTGTTCCTTTTTCCATGGAACAAATCCTTTCATAAAGATTGTAAAACCGGCCGACCGCCGGCGGGGTGTACGCCGTACTCTACTCAAAAACACTTTTACTGATTTGATACGGCCCAAAGAAGTCGGTTACATCTTTATGGAGGTAATCAAGCCAAAGGATTGAAAGGAACCACCAACAGACGACTCAAAACAGGACTTACTCTACAGAAAAGGTCTCCCGAGGGAGCCATAACGGTGTACTGTTATTTGACAGTTAAAAGATACAGAATTCCTTTGACAATAGCTAATGAAATTTTGAGAAGCATTCCTAAACAATCTATCAAAAAGAGACAGAGCTTCACACCAGATTCAAATCAGCTAACCCTTTCTTCAATTTTACTCGATTCTGTTCGGATAGAGGCACCATCGGCAGGCGAAATGCTTCTTCAATCATTCCCATCATCGCCAATGCGGTTTTCACCGGAACCGGATTGGATTCGATAAAGTTCATATTCATGAGTGGAAGCAGACGAAATTGAAGCTGGAGTGCTTCTGTCCAGTTTCCCTGCAAACATAATCGTACGAGATGCGAAAACTCTTTCGGCACTTCATTCGAGACGACTGAAATGCAGCCATCGCCTCCGAGTGCAATGATGGAATAGGATAGTGTGTCATCACCGGAAAGCAGTGAAAAATGCTTCGGTCTGTTGCGGGCGATCTCCATAATCTGCACCATATTGCCGGAAGCTTCCTTTGCCATAACGACTGTTGGAATTTCTTCTGCCATCCTGAGCATGGTAGATGCTTCGATGTTTCCCCCGGTCCGACCCGGTACGTTATAAATAATAAGCGGGATGTCGACTGCGTCAGCAATCGCACGAAAATGCTGGAAGTATCCCTCTTGCGTCGGCTTATTATAGTAAGGACCGACCACGAGGGCTGCATCTGCTCCCATGGACTTAGCGAAGCGTACTTTTTCGATGACTTCAGTTGTATTATTGCTTCCGGCACCGGCAAAGATTTTTACCCGTTTGTCGGCTTGATCCATGACAATCTCGATGACCCGCTTCTGTTCTTCGGCGTTCAGAGTCGGATTTTCGCCTGTAGTGCCAACGGGCACGAGTGCTTCCACACCCCCCTTGATCTGAAAATCCACAAAGCGGCGAAGGGCAGGCTCATCAAGGGAACCATCTTTCCGAAAGGGAGTAATGATTGCTGTTGCTGTCCCCTGGAATTTTGTGTGTGAAGCCATGGACTAACGCTCTCCTTGTTTGACGAGATCTTGAAACACATCATCCATTGTGTACATCCCTTTTTTATTGAGGATCCATTCTGCGGCAAGCAATGACCCGAGTGCAAAACCGGATCGATCTTTTGCCGTATGTTTGATTTCTATGGAATTAGATGCCGAATCGAAGGAAAGCACATGTACGCCCACAACGGTTCCTGTCCTTGTAGAAGAAATGTGAAGCTGCTCAGGTCGAATTTTTCCGATGGGAGGTTCATTCAGCAATTCTTTCTTTCGATGGAGATGCTGAAGCACAATTTGCCCCAATGCTAGAGCAGTCCCGCTGGGGCTGTCGAGTTTATTTTTGTGATGGATTTCCTGAATCGATGCATCATACTCATCAAATCGATCCATGACTTGTGCGGCTGCCCGGACAAGGTGGAAAAAGATATTGACACCGAGCGAAAAGTTGGAGGCATGGATCAGACCGGTTTGGTTCCTCTTCACCAGTGCCTCAACGCTCGTCAGATGGTGATGCCAGCCGGTTGTTCCAACCACGATCGGTTTCTGAGCTTCTGCCCAAGGTGTAAGATCATCGACGATCGTGTGAGCACTCGCAAAATGAATAACGACATCCACATTCCTCCGCTGTTCTGCCGTGACCGGCGGTGAGTCGATATCGATGCGGAGATCGACGCTCCAGCCCTGGCCGAGGGCACGCCGTTCGATCTCCTTTCCCATCTTTCCATATCCAATGAGAGCGATACGCATAGGAGTTATTTTCCTCCGACCGGTTCAAATAAATCTGATGAGGGGATGGATTCAAAGAATTGTTTATGAAGCCGGCGTACCGCTTCGTCGATCCGCGATTCGTCGATGACGAGACTCAAATTGATTTCCGAAGATCCCTGTGAGATCATCACCAGATTGATCTCCCGCATGGCTTGAAAAATATTGGCGGCGACACCGGCCGTCGAACGCATTTGGTCGCCGACGATGCAAATGATTCCCTGATTTTCTAGAACGGAGACCTCGGCAAAGGCCGATAATTCTGCAACGATATTCTCGAGTGTCGAGGTATTATCGATAGTGAGAGATACCGCAACTTCTGAGGTGCTCACAAGGTCAACAGGAGTTTGATGCTTGTTAAAAACCGAGAAGATGGATTCCAGAAAACCGTAAGCCATTAACATTCGTAGGGACTGCACATTGACAACAGTGATGCCGCGTTTGCATGCAATGGATTTCACCGCAATGTTTGTTTTCGGCGGTGTTGAAACAATGCGTGTGCCGGTATTCTCGGGACGTTTCGAATTCAGAACTACGACAGGAATATCCTTCTTCACAGCAGGGAGGATCGTGCTCGGGTGCAGTACCTTGGCACCGAAGTACGCCAGTTCGGCAGCTTCCCGGAACGAAATCATACGGAGTTTCTGCGCTGCAGGTGCAATGCGGGGATCAGCGGTTAGAACGCCGTCGACATCCGTCCAGATCTGGATTTCTTCAGCACCGAGAGCCGCACCGATAATCGATGCGGAGTAATCGGAGCCCCCGCGTCCCAGTGTTGTCGTGATTCCCTGCCTGTTTGCAGCAATGAATCCTTGTGTAACGACAATGATACCGGAAGAGACGAGCGGTTCGAGAATTTCCTTTGCCTTGGCATGAATAATATCGAATTGCGGCACTGCAGCGGCAAACTGACTATCAGTGATCATAAATGTCCGTGCATCGACCAGCTTAACCGGCAGGTTCTGAGTACGAAGAGCCTCACTGAGAATGTGCGAAGAAAGAAGCTCGCCGACGGAGACAATGGCGTCCAGCGATCGGTTGGTTAATTCGCCAAGAATCGCAATACCGCGGCAGAGATTCCGAAGTTCTTCAAACCGATGCTTCAACGAGAGGATGAGCTGTTGAACCGTTGGGCGATCGTCGATAAGATTTTCCATGAGCGTCACATGACGATCTAAAAGATTGTTCAGTACCAGAATCGCTTCATCGAGATTCCCACCCTTTGCAGTTTGTGCAGCCTGGAGAAGTGCGTTCGTAGCGCCGGCGATTGCAGAGAGGACCACGATCGGTTTGCGCGCCTGTTCCCTCCGGATAATTTGGATAACGGTACGCATCGACCTGGCATCTTCAACGGAAGAGCCGCCGTATTTCATGACAATCATTTTCTAAAATCCTCTATCAACCAAACGAGAAAATTCAAAATCACAAAATCCAAGGATCAAACAAATATCAATTTTCAAAAGAACAAATTTTTTTCTTTGTCGATTATACAATGATGCTTGAGATTGATTCCTGTATTTATTTCATGCCTGATGTTAATAATTGTGCAATTTGCACCGCATTGGTTGCAGCGCCTTTACGGACGTTATCCGACACAATCCAGAGATTTATACCGCTGGTGACGGTGAAATCTTTTCGGATGCGTCCGACAAACACCTCATCACGCCCATAAGCGTTTATCGGCATGGGGTACACATTCTGAGAAGGATCATCCTCCACGATGACACCCGGTGCATGTTCCAGGATCGATCGGACTTCTTCAGGGGTGCAGGGCTGTTCAAATTCGATATTGACCGATTCGCTGTGCCCCCCCATCACCGGTACACGCACCGTGGTCGCGGAGACAGGAATATCCAAACCCATAATTTTCTTAGTCTCCTGGACCATCTTTTGCTCTTCCTTCGTGTATCCCGTCGGGAGGAAAACGTCGATATGCGGCAGAATGTTATACGCGATGGGATGCGGGAATTTCTTTTCGCGCAGCGGCCTTCCGGCTATCTCGTCCTCGAGCTGATTGACCCCTTTTTTGCCGGCTCCCGTGACGGATTGATAGGTTGAAACAACAACACGCTTGATCTTGAATGTGTCGTGCAGCGGCTTGAGGACCACAACCATTTGAATGGTAGAGCAATTAGGGTTAGCGATGATACCCTTATGCTGAAATGCATCTTTCGGATTGACTTCCGGCACAACGAGAGGAACCTGGGGATCCATACGGAATGCACTGCTGTTATCGATGACGATGGTATTGTGTTGCACAGCTTTTAGTGCATATTCCAAACTTACATTCCCGCCTGCAGAGAAGAGGGCAACATCGATGCCGGTAAAGCGGTCGCCGGTGAGTGTTTCGACTTTCACGGGATTCCCTCGAAAGAGTAATTCTGTACCAGCAGAGCGCTCGGAAGCAAGCGGCAGGAGACACCCGACAGGGAAATTCCGTTCTTCGAGCACAGTGATCATCGTGCGGCCGACAAGACCTGTGGCGCCCACGACAGCGACGGTATAGGAGTTTTTCATTTCTTCACTTCAATAGATAAATAGAGCTTACTATACTAAGATACAGAATCCACCGCTTTTCTTCAAATACATTCTTGCGGGAGGAGGCATTTATTTTTAGTTGAACAAGAATGAAGGCAATGGTATATTGGCAGGAGAACTTTTTTATGAGCAATCGGAATGAACGATATCATTCTTTACACACGCAGCCTCGGTAAGCGGTACGGCAAACGATGGGCTGTCAAGAATCTCGATCTCGAGGTTCAGCGCGGCGATGTGTACGGTTTCCTCGGACCGAACGGTGCAGGAAAAAGCACGACGATAAGAATGATCCTCTCGCTCGTCAAGCCTACAACGGGCGAGACCGTGATCTTTGGCCATTCGCTCGTCTCGCATAGAACAAAAGCGCTGCGGCAAGTCGGAGGAATTGTAGAAAAACCAGATTTTTATCTTTACCTCTCCGCGTATAAGAATCTCGAGATAGTCGGCGCACTCTGCGGCGGTATTCCGCGTGCAAGAATCGATGAGGTGCTGGAGCTTGTCGGTTTGCGTGATCGTGCGTCGGATCGGGTCAAAACATATTCTCATGGGATGAAACAGCGGCTTGGTATTGCCCAGGCATTACTTTCTGACCCTGAACTGGTGATCCTGGACGAACCCACGAGCGGCCTTGATCCTCAGGGGATGAAAGAAGTGCGCGACCTGATTCTCCATCTCTCCCGTGACCGCAGGAAGACAATTATTCTTTCCTCTCATCTTCTTTCAGAAATCGAACTGGTCGCCAACCGGATGGTCATCATCAATAAAGGAGAAGTCGTTGTCCACGGAGAGGTGAATACTCTCCTCGATCAAGGGGAGAAATACGTGATTATTCAGGCGGAGCCAAGAGACAAAGCGGCTTCAGTGCTTCGTCGGCAGAAGAAAATTATCAGGCAGATAAAAGAAAAAGAAGGGAAATTTGAAGTCATCATGGATTTTCAGGATATTCCTCTGCTCAATAGATCCTTTGTCCGTGCAGGAGTCGATATTCGCGCATTGATACCGAGGCGCTCCCTGGAAGATTTGTTCCTGTCGATGACAGAAAGTGAAACAGAGGCTGCTCGATGATCCGGTTGATTTATTATGAACTCGTGAAAGTATTTCTCAAGAAACGAACCTATCTCGGTTTTGGGATCGTCCTGCTGATTGTGCCGCTCGTCGAGGTTGCCATGAAACTCGAGGGGGGACGATTTCTGACGATGGCCATGCGCGGGTTAGCCCGGGACTTCTTTTTCTTTGGATCGCTCTTCAATGGATGGTTTGTTTCCCATCAAATCATGAATAGTCTCTGGTTCCATATTCCGCTTCTGATTTCATTTGTTGCGGGTGATCAGCTCGCAGGCGAAGCGACATCGGGAACGTATCGGCTGATCCTCATTCGTCCGGTTTCGCGGAGCAGGATTTTCCTTGCGAAGTATATTACGACAGTGATGTATACGATTCTTTTTGTCTTCTTTCTGGCAGGACTGAGCATTGGATTGGCTTTGCTCCTGTTTGGCCGCGGCGATTTGATCATTCTGCTCCGCGGCATCTTAATCCTTCCGGAAGCAGATGTGGCGTGGCGCTTCGGTATCGCGTATCTCGTTGCGGTGTGGGCCATGATCACCATAGCATCGCTCTCCTTTTTCTTTTCGTCATTCGTTGAAAATGCTATTGGTCCGATCGTTGCCACGATGGGTATTTTGATTATCTTCAGCATTATCAGCGTCCTTCCGGTGGAGCTGTTTGAAATTCCTAAAAAATTTCTTTTTACCAGACATTTGAATCTGTGGCAGAAAATATTTCAGGATCCCGTTCCGTGGAATGAAGTGCAGACCGGTTTCTGGCACCTGGGGGTCTGGACACTGGCAAGTGTCCTCGGTGCGTGGGGAGTTTTTGTGAAAAAAGATATTCTTTCGTGAAATACAGAACCCTCTCAACATTAAGGAGTCATCGTGGATATCCGTACTAAACTGCAGGAAGTACGTAATGGGTTTCATCCGACCTTCTGGGTTGCCAATGGGATGGAGCTGTTTGAGCGATTGGCATATTATGGTCAGCAGATTGTGTTCATGATTTATCTCCGGAACAGACTCGGCTTCACGGAGGCGGAGGCTGGACAGCTCTCCGGCATTTTCGGCGGACTCATTTATCTGCTCCCGATTCTTGGCGGAACACTTGCGGATAAATGGGGGTTTAGACGGGCATTTAATATCGCCTTCACCATCCTTGCGCTTGGATATTTCCTGATCGGCTCCGTGGGCATGAGCGTCTTTGCCGGTATGTACAGCCAGTTCAACCTCTACTGGCTCCTGATGATCTTTCTTGTGTTGACAGCATTTGGGGGATCGTTTATCAAACCCTCCGTGCTGGGAACGGTCGCGGTCACTTCGACGGAAAAAACAAAATCTCTAGGCTTTGCCGTGTATTATTGGCTTGTGAATGTCGGGGCAATGCTGGGACCGACCATTGCGTACTTCGTACGGGACAGCTTTGGTAACGAATTCGTGTATATGGTGTCGTCCGTCTCCTGCCTGGCAATGCTGGTTGTCAACTTGATACTCTATAAAGAAGTGAAGAGCAGGAGCACAGAAGTAGCAGAATCTCTCGGTAAGAAAATAACGAACCTCTTTGTTGTGCTGGGGAATTTTAAATTCATGATCTTTCTTCTGATTTATTCTCTCTATTGGATCATCTTCTGGCAGGAATTTATTATTGTTCCTTACTATGTTACAGATTATATCGATGCGAATGCTCCGTACGAGATTCTCCAATCGTGGGCAGGGGCGGGAGCGATCATTCTCCTGCAGATTCCCATTAATCGACTCACGAAGAATATTCCAACACGCACTGCCATTGTTCTTGGTTTTGCTATTTCGAGTTTGATCTGGCTGATTATCGGTCTATACCCGAGCATCCCTACGATCGCAGCCGGTATCATAGCATTTGCGATCGGTGAAATGATCCAGGCGCCCCGGTATTACGAGTATATTTCTGAGATCGCGCCTCCAGGCCAGCAGGGTCTCTTTCAGGGGTATGCCTTCCTTCCTATTGCGATCGCACGATTTGTAGGCGATCCCATTGGGGGATGGCTGTACCAGACTTCCAAATCAAGCGGCAAACCGGAACTGGTCTGGTTCGCGCTCATTGGGATAGGCGTGCTGGGCACTGTACTCATGGTGCTTTATAATCAATTCACTCAGGTCCATGACTCACAGCAGGTGAAAGTTTCATGAAAAAGATCTGCACAATATTCCTCCTTGCATCCTTCGTCCTTCTCAAAAGCGCTTCTGCGCAGAAACCATCGCGCTTGCCATCTGCGGAGGATGTTCTCTCCAAGGTGGTCGCGGGATTCCTCTCTGTACGAGATTTTACCGCTACCGTCGATGTTGAAATTCAAATGGACCGCCTGCAAATACCCAAGATGAAAGCGGTGATGTATTTCAAGAAACCGGATAAGATTCATTTTTCATCGCAGGGTTTTCTGCTGGTTCCGCGAGAGGGTCTTGCGCTCAATCCATCGGTTCTGCAGGAGCACTACCGGACCCAGTCTGTCGTGCAGGACACACTCGGAGGGAAAACAGTATTCAAGTTACACCTTACAGCAAAAGAGTCCAAAGCCCGACTGCGGGAATTGAAGAGCTGGGTTGATCCTCTCACATGGACTATAATAAAAATTGAGACGATCCCCTATGAGGGGCGAATGCTTTCGATGGTGTTTTCCTACCAACATGTGCAGGAGAAGTATTGGCTTCCATCGAAGCTTGTGTTGCAATATAAAACTGATGCCGATCAGGCACTCCCGGACTCTTCGCGTGCATCGGATCAGCCTGGTGATGTACTGCAGAGGGCATCCCCTCGGAACGGTTCCATGACAATTATGTACTCGGAATACGAAGTCAATACGGACATTCCTGACGCTGTGTTTGAGAAAAAGGAAAAACAGTAAACTACCTCTTACACAAGATGAGCATGAGGCAACTGAAAAGATGCTGAAATACAGTTGAAAGAGTACAATGAATTCGAAACGGTTTCAGCAGGCAACCCAAGCAGGTGCACCGGCGCAAACGATCGAAGAAAAATTCATTCGATTGGATGGAAGCACTGTGGATGTCGAAGTCACTGCAGGCAGTTTTATGATGAACGGGATTCCAACCATGCAGATGATCGCACGTGACATCACAAAGTGCAAGGAGGTCGAAGAAGAGTTAAGAAGAAATGAGGACCGGATGCGGTTAGAAGAGGAGATGATCGCAGCTTTCAGCGATGTGAGACTATCGGGTTTTATTCACAAACCCTATAAGATTGATGTTCTCATGGAGTGGGTGCAGCGAAGTCTCTCAGAATAAAAATAATATGTCGTACGATAGATCTGAAGCAGAAAACGACAATGGAAACACATCAAACATCCGTCTCTCTCTCTGAAGTTCATGGTTCGGTGAATATTCCCAAGGACTACGGGATAGTCAGGCGTTTCCTTGCTTTCGCAGGACCCGCATATCTTGTCAGTGTCGGTTATATGGATCCGGGAAATTGGGCGACAGACATTGAAGGCGGCTCGCGGTTCGGTTACCAATTATTGTGGGTCATCTTGATGTCCAATATGATGGCTGTGCTGCTGCAGACGCTCGCAGCCCGGCTGGGTATCGTGACGGGCCGTGACCTCGCTCAGGCATGCAGAGATGAATATACGAAGTCGGTAGCGTTCGTTCTCTGGCTGCTCTGCGAAATTGCCATCGCAGCTTGTGATCTTGCAGAAGTATTGGGAACCGCGATCGGTCTGAATCTCCTGTTTGGGCTGCCGCTTATGATCGGTGTTCTTGTTACCGGTTTTGACACCATCCTCTTCCTGCTGATTCAGAATTTTGGCATACGTAGGATGGAGTTCTTCATCATTCTCCTCGTTTCAGTGATGGGTGTATGTTTTGGCATTGAAATGTTTCTCTCCCAGCCCCTCATCCGTGAGATCGCCAACGGCTTCATACCGCGATTGAATTCTCAAAGTCTATATATCGCTATTGGAATTCTCGGCGCAACGGTTATGCCGCACAATTTATATCTTCATTCAGCCCTTGTTCAAACCCGCACGGTGGAACAAACTGAGGAAGGGAAACGGCATGCATGTAGATATAATTTTATCGATACAGTGATTGCTTTGAATGCCGCCTTTTTTGTCAATGCAGCAATTCTGATTGTTGCTGCCTCGGTGTTCTTTAAGAATGGAATGGTGGTGACTGAAATTCAGCAGGCACACGCACTCTTAGCACCGCTGCTAGGTACGATGCTCGCCAGTACATTATTCGCAGTTGCCTTACTGGCCTCGGGGCAAAGCTCGACGTTGACGGGAACATACGCCGGTCAGATCGTCATGGAGGGATTTATTCATTTCAAAATGAGGCCGATCCTCCGTCGCCTCGTCACCCGGTCCCTGGCGATTATTCCTGCAGTGATTGTCATCGCGCTGCGGGGGAATCAAGGTTCCTATGAGCTCCTCATATTCAGTCAGGTGGTGTTAAGTCTGCAGCTCCCCTTTGCTGTGATACCATTAATCCGTTTTACCGGTGACAAGGAACTGATGGGAACCTTCGCCAATAAGAGGTGGGTCAAGATCCTGGCATGGAGTGCGGCTTCTCTCATTGTTGTCTTGAATGCCGGTCTGGTTCTTGAGACGATCGATAGCTGGTTAACGGCTGCAGGGGACATGGCTCCTATTTTATGGTTGACCGTCGTACCGATGGTCGGCGGAATTTTTCTTTTTCTCGTCTACATCTCTCTGCCGAAATCATGGCGAAGGAGGAAACCGGTTATGCCTGCGGAGATTGAACAACTTGAAGCAGTACCACAAGGATTCACGTGCATCGGAGTGGCGCTGGACTTGGGCGACATGGACTCAAAAGTTCTTTCCCTTGCCCGATCCTTGGCGCAGCAGAATCATGCCCGAATCGTTCTTTTCCATATCGTGGAAGGAGTCGGAGCGCAGCTGTTTGGAACGAATGCGTACGATGACGAGGCGCGCGATGATCAGGATCATCTTAATCGTCATGTAGCTCAATTACGGGAGACGGGGATTGAAGTCGAGGCCATTCTAGGATTTGGTAAAGTTCAGAAAGAAATAGTACGTCTCGCAAGAGAGCATAAGGCTGACTTACTCATGATGGGCGGACACGGGCACCGTGGTCTCAAGGATGTCATTTTTGGGACTACCATCTCCAGAGTACGGCATGAATTGAAAATCCCGGTGTTGGTTGTACAGTGACAGAAGACGAATACCGAAGTCCGGCGTGAGAATTGAGCAACTCAGAAGCGCGACCTTCCGAAGGTTGGAGTGGTGCCTCAGCCGCCTTCGGAAGGTGATAGACTGCAGTTCCTACTTTTTTTCTTGTTCGTTGTTTTTGAGCCGGTAAATATCGCGGTTTGCTTTGTTTTGTTCGCGCCGAATATGCCGGCGTTCCTTCGGAGTTACCTTTCCATCTTGCTTGGCTTTTTGTTTGTCGTGCTGAATTTTTGCCTGTTCTCGTTTCAGTTTTTGTGTTTCCCCCTTTGTTAACTCACCGCTTTTTACTCCCTCTTTAATGCGTGCTTGCTGTTGTACCTGCCGTTTTGCAACACGGGGAGTCTTTACGGGAGCTGGTTGATCTTGGGAGAGGGCCACAAAAGTTGCCAATCCCGCTATTAACGCTGCTGTCAATATTTGTTTGATCTTCATCGCCTCCTCCATAGAGTAAGTAAAAATGTTGGTGTGCTTATTTGATGCTGAATGCAGAACAGGGTTTAACCGAAGAAGAAAGAAAAGAACCGTGAATGATGGATGATTGTTCGATCAATGATCCTTGGTGCTCATGCCTTCATCCAATGACCGTTCGTACTTCACCTTGTAGTCCTTAATGCCCCGGAATAGTGCCTCTGAGACCTTTTTTTGGCCCGCCTGACTGCGGAGGAATTGTTCTTCCTTTTTATTCGAGAGATATCCAAGTTCGACAAGCACATTAGGCATCGAGGCACCGACAAGAACATAGAATCCCGCTTGCTTAACGCCGCTGTTCTTGATCTGAAGATTCGCCGCCATGGATCTGGCGGCACTCTCAGCGAATTCTTCACTCTGTTTCATATATGCACTCTGTGCCATCGTAACAATAATAAATTCTTCCTCTGTCAATTTCCGATATCGATTTTGGTATCCTTCTTCGAGCTGGACAACGGCATTCTCACGGGAGGCAATGGCCACTGCTTCCTCCGTCATGCCGGGGCGAAGGAGGTAGATTTCGAATCCGCTCACGCGCGAGGGTTTATGGGCCATGGCGTTACAATGGATACTGATAAAAAGCTTTCCACTGGATTCGTTCGCGATTTGTGTCCGCCGGTATAGTTCAATAAATTTGTCCGTCTTGCGCGTATAGATAACCTTGACACCCTTTAAGTTCTTTTCAATCAGTTTACCGAGTTTTAACGCAACACCGAGGGTGATGTTTTTTTCCCATGTCCCGCCTACACCGACGCACCCGGGATCTTTGCCGCCATGCCCGGCATCAATCACAATGACATCGAGTTTCCAGCGATTCCGTCCGTTGTCAAGCGTTTGTTTGATCGACTCCTGTCTCTTTCGTGCGACCTCTTTCTTTTCGGCTGCCGACTCAGTTCTGAGTGAGATGAGAAGATTGTCCGATGCCGGATCATCCGATGTTTCTGCCTGTACCACATCCGGGGTGACGCGAAATGTCAATTGCAGGGAGGTGGGTGATTGGAATGCCAGTACTTTCTTGACAGCACCAAGAGGTTCAAAAGTATTCAATGCTGTTGTGTCGGCAGATGCACTGGTAATAGTCACGAACAGCCACCCGTCCGGCTTCAGCCACGTTTCCACGTCTCCTAGTTTCTTGTTTGCCAGTACGGTGATGAGTGTTCCATTGAGTTTTTTCTCGATGCGGAGTCCGGCAATGTCGAGTTCAGGCCCGGGTGACCCAAGCACAAGCAATCTTCGGTTCGCATCGAACGATAATGGCTGTCCGGCAATTCGTTCATAGAGGGGGGCAAATGCCAGCGAAGGTACGAAGAACATGTCGTGCCTCCGAATGACGTTCCAGGGCATCTGATAGATCGTCGCGGTATTCGAAATGCGCTCTGTGATAACGACAAACGGATTGCGGTCCGTAAAACGGACAAGCTGTAACGCAATGAGACATTCAATCTTGCCGGTGCTGTCGTCGATGGATGCCGGAAGCTGCAGCGAGCGCAGGAAATCATTCAGAGAGAGATAAAGAACTCCAGCACTGTCTATGCTGCTGACGAAAGAAGTATCTCCCGGTGCATGTCGAAAAGCGAGAGAGGATTCATGCACGGCTTGCTGGGCATGAGAAAGAGAGAAGAGGACAAGAAAAAGGACGATACTGTTCCGAGTGATGGAAGGTGTCATCTATCGATAATTCACAAATTGGACTGCAAACGGGAAATCCTGGTCTCGCAGCAGGGCGATGACAGCCTGCAGATTGTCTTTATCTTTTCCGCTGATGCGGACTTGATCGTCCATGATTTGTGCCTGAACCTTGAGCTTTGAATCCTTGACGATCTTGACAAGAGATTTTGCATCCTCTTTTCCAATCCCGACCTGCAGATTCACCGTCTGACGCACTCTGCTGGAAGCCGCTGACTCTACCGCTCCATAACGAAGTGCTTTCACCGGAACACCGCGCTTAATCAACTTGGTTTGAAGAATGTCGATAACGCTTTTTAAATGAAATTCATCTCCGGTTGTGATGACAATCTTCTTCTCTTTCTGGTCGAGGTCTATGGTGGTCGGGATGCCCTTGAAATCGTACCGCTGTGTGATTTCCTTGTGAGCCTGGTTCACGGCATTGTCGACCTCTTGAAGATTTACTTCGGAGACAATATCAAAAGAGTTTTGCTGTGCCATCGTGGTGTTAATGTACCATGACGATCGTTTGGTTTTTTTCGTTCATTGTCATGCGTACTTGGATAGAATCCTCCTCCACTAGTATATTTCCGATCCCGACAATGACGAGTTCATCCTCGGTCGCACTCTCAATATAAAATCTGCCATTTTCATTCGTTGCATGAGGCAAAAGCCGGGTTATTGTCAATCCGACGAAAGAACGGTTCCCCCCAGCAGCCGAGGCTGGTCTTGCATAATACGCACGCGCTCTGGTGGCGTAATACTGCAGGTCCTGGACGATGGCCTTACGGTTTGCATCAGCGGCATTACCCTGGAACATGATCACCGCAACCGCAATCGCGATGCCGACGATGATAAGCCCCAGCATAATATAAAAGAGATTCTGCAAACCCATAAAACGTTCATCTCCGGAAAGATGAGAAAAAATCACAGAAGAATGGTCTGCACATTCTTCGCTGATGAGAGAAAATGGAACTTCTCAGAAACATCATTCAACTAAAGTCCATTCAGTCCATCAGATCTTTAGATTTCTCTAAAGAAAGATCTTAAGAGAGTACTTTCCCTTCCCTGTATAATATAATATTGTTGTTTTCGCTCTAAAAGTCAATCATTGGAGAAGAAGAATAAGCTCTTTTGCTGTAAATTCTGCACAGTTCCGAAATCTGTCGGCATATGAACAAGAAAAATTGGTAAAAAAACACGTTTAAACCATTCGATCCTCTGGAACAAGAATCGCAGGATGAGTAAGTACCATAAAAGAGGAGAAGGATTTTATAAACGTTATTACGACATCTCCTATCGCCTATGCACTTCAAAAAAGCATAGAAGAGCTTCGACACAGCAGTAAAGATGCCGTGCACGATGCACGAAAGAACAAGACTGATTTCTATCAAAAAGATATCACAGGATCAGCGGAGGCACAATCACCTGTGTACGATATCGAAGGGAAAATAGTGACTCAGTCTCCCACCACTGTCGATGTTGATCTCTAGTAGCCGCGCAGGAGGGCAATGAAATATTGGTTGGATTCCCTTGATTAATCCGGTGAATAGCGGGACATTACTTTCGGATTTCCCCAGTCGCCATGCTCCAAAACAGGAGATCCAGTTCATCGACCGGGATTCCTATCTGATCCGCAAACTGAGCAAAGCGTTTCTCAATGGAGAGGTACCGTTTTTTACTGAGTGATTTCGGGATACGCCGAATGACGCCTAATCGTTTCAATGATCGAAGGATATGCCGGTCAAGAATTGCCATCCCCTGATTTTTCCCTATATTTCTCAAGAAATGCACAGATTCTTTTAATCCTAATCCCGGAATGGTGGTCACAAGCCAATCTCGTAATTCGATTGCCGCGATCGGTTTCGCAAGCTGTTCAGCAACGAGAGGAAATTTTTCTTTGAGTCCGAGGAGATGACGTGCTTTGGTCTTATGAAAGCGGATATACGATTCTTTCCGGCGGAGAAAAGATTCCGGATCAATCTCTTGATCATGGAATCCCGACACCCGTAGCTGCGCTGTAACCTGGTCTGCGTGAAGAGCTTTCGATTGCGGAGTCAGAAGACAATAAACAAGCTCGTAGAAATATTCAGAAGAAGGAACCGCTGCAAATTCTGCTAATCGTGAACGGATGGCATCTCTGCGAAGGGCATAGAAGCGTTTCAGGTCCTCAAGTTCTTTTACCGGGTCAGGGGAAAGTTGCTTCATTTTGGGAGTGAAATAAATTGTTTTTTCTGACGGTGAACTACGTAGATGAGTCCGTCACGCTGAAGCCCGGTAAGCAGACCTGAAAACCATTTCATATTTTTCTTCGAATCATCAGCTGTGATGAGTCGGAGTAATCTGGAAGCTTCTATGGATTGTCTGCGGCTGAGAGCAAGCAATGCTGTGACAATGCGGCCACGGTAGATCCTGTCGGGAATGATTGCCCGTTCGTTTTTCTTGGCTGGTTTGCTCACTCTCTGAATTTGAAAAGCACTTGGGCATTGCCGTTGCAGAGGGCACTCCGTGCAGTGCGGGTTTCTCCAAGTACATACTGTACCTCCTAATTCCATAAGTGCTTGGTTCCAGTCATAGGCTTTTCCTTCCGGCAGGATCCATTGTGCAAGTTCCCATTCGTCACGGGAACGCACCTCCCGCGGGAACAGGCGGGCAAGCACCCGACGAACGTTCGTATCAACGACAGCAATGTGCATGCCGAAAGCGAAACAGGCGATTGCATTGGCTGTGTACCGACCGATGCCGGGCAGCTTTTGGAGAACATCGACGCTGCTTGGCAATTGACCGTTTGTCTCCCGTAAAACTCTTTTTGCTAGCTGCTGAAGACGGAGTGCCCGGTTGTTGTAACCCATTCCGGCCCAGGTACGGATAACATCGGCGGTTCGAGCGTGAGCGAGCGATGTGAGGTTGGGAAACTGTCGCAGAAAATCAGGATACTTTTGCATTACGCGGCTGATCTGTGTCTGCTGCAGCATAACCTCTGAGAGAAGGATCCGGTACGGATTGCGGGTTTTTCGCCAGGGGAGGGGCCGGGCATTCTTGTGATACCACGCTAAAAGAGATTTCCGGATTGCCGATTTTCGAAGATGGATTGGCGATTTCAATATTCGGTCTTTCTTTTGCCCAGCGCTGCGACGAAAGGTTTGTTGCCGTCAAGGATGTCTGTCTTTTTCAACTCGTGAAGTGTCATCCAGCGGATTTGTTCAAAGACATTGTTTTTTGGTGCGCCGTCAAATCCGGATACGAAACAGTAAGAAACATTGAACATTCCTCCATCAGCGTAATACGCCGATTCTATCTGGATGCGTTCGATGGAATGGACTTCTATGGACAGCTCTTCGCGCAGTTCACGGCGGAGACATTGTTCGACTGATTCGCCGGCTTCAAGCTTGCCGCCAGGGAATTCCCATTTCAACTCGTATCTGCCGCCGCGTTTTCGCTGGCAGAGAAGAAATTTTCCATTTCGCCGGAGGATACCGACAGCAACTTCCGTCATCTTTTTCCTTGTACTTGACTGAATATATTGAAACCCCGCCGGAAATCCAATCGTTCCTTATGTGACGCAGGCAGTTGTGGTATGAACGGGAAAATGATTATATTACATTATCAACCAACATCGATCATATTAAGGAATTCATAATGCGCATAATCCGTTCAATGATTTTCTGTTTTCTGCTTCTGCCGCTCACGGCAGTTGGTCAAATTGCCAACCACGTCGTTATTAGTGAAGTCTATGGCGGCGGCGGTAATTCCGGCGCTACGCTGAAAAACGATTTTATTGAGTTATACAATCCGACCGAATCACCAATAAGTATTAACGGATGGTCGGTTCAATATGCCTCTGCAACGGGGACAAGCTGGCAGGCGACGAATCTGACCGGTACTATTGCTCCGCATGGTTTTTTCCTGGTTCAAGAAGCCCAGGGCGCTGGGGGGACAATTGATTTGCCATCACCTGATGCAACGGGTGCTCTTGCCATGAGCGGTACGAATGGGAAAGTCGCCTTAGTAAAATCTACGACTCCAATTTCCGGAATAAGTGACGCCAATGTTGTTGATTTTGTCGGATATGGAACCGCTAATTTCTATGAAGGTGCAGGTGCGACTCCTGCACTCACCAATACGACGAGCACAGAACGTAAGGCCTCCTCGACTTCATCAAGTGCAACGATGGGAGCTAGTGGTTCTGAAGAATTTGCAGGAAATGGATATGATACAGATAATAACAATGCGGATTTTATCATCCGCGCACCTCAACCGCAAAACTCGTCCAATCCTGCAGAACCGGCATTACCGGGAGGAGATGTTACACCGCCATCAGTAACCTCGATGAAAGTGCTTACCGTTACGCAAATCGAACTCCTCTTCAATGAGCCGGTGGACTCAGTTTCATCTTCAACATCGACAAATTATACCATGTCGAAGTCCATCACAGTGAATCAGGCACAAAGAGATATTGCCAATATAAGACGGGTCGTGCTTACAGTTTCCACAATGGCGAACGATATTTATTCGCTTACCATCCAAAATGTAAAAGACACAACCGGGAATGCCATGACAACACCCACGATTTTTCAATTTAGTGTAGGTGTGTTGACCATTGCGCAGGCTCGGGAAGCGGGAGTGGGAGTGAATGTACGCGTACGGGGAATCATTACCGTTGCAAATGAACTTTCATCTCCTTCGTATATGCAGGACAGCACAGGCGGACTTGCTGTGTATAATACGAATTTTAGCAAAAGTGTCAAATTGGGCGATATCTGGGAAGTTGCAGGAGTCCTATCGAATTATTATGGTTTGCTCGAGATGAACCCGGTGACCGATTCCATCAAAGTCAGTTCTGGTAATCCACTCCCGGTTCCCCAGATTCTCCATTCATCAGGACTCTTGGAATCAGTAGAATCAAAACTTGTACGTGTGAACAGAGTGAAGTTCGATGCACCCGGTAACTTTGCTACAGGTGTCGACAGTAATTATACTGCCGGTGATGCATATGGCCCATTGTCAATCTATATAAGCAAGTATTCGAATATACCGGCTTCTCAGATCCCGGCGGATTCGGTTAACATCGTTGGTGTTGTCAACGAACACAACGGTATCTATAGTCTGCTTCCCCGAACTCTTGCGGACATTAATGTCATCGACCCCCCTTCGTCTCAGACATGGCTCGACATTAATATTGCCCGTTCACACCCGGACGGCGATACGGTAAAAGTACGGGGTGTCGTCACGTATGCCCAGCCTTCCAAAACAGCGGCAATGACAATCTTCCTTCAAGATTTCTCCGGTGGTATCGCGGCGTATGATCAGAAGACAGATACGCTTCTTCTTGGTGATTCAGTCGAAGTAAAAGGTGTTTTGAAATCATACAGTAATCTGCTTGAATTGCAGCCGGTTGATTCGGTGCAGCTTCTTGCACGTGATGTTCCCTTGCCAGCACTCAAGGAAATTACTCTCGCACAAGCCTCCGAAGCATATGAATCGCAGCTTGTCAAAATCAATGGCGTACGTTTTGTACAATCTGGTTCATTCACAGGCGGTACCTCAGGCACAACGTATCAAATAACTGATGGATCGACACAATTGGACGTCCGAATTCCTTACGGTTCTGCACTTGACGGCAAATTGATCCCCCTTGGATTACTTGATATTGTTGGTGTGTTAGGGCAATACCTTACAAATTATCAGCTCATACCGCGAACCTCAGATGATCTCATAGTCTATCCGGGACCGCAAATCACTTCCCTGCCGGCGATCACGTCTTTGACCGATTCAAGCTTTACCGTCAGTTGGTCGACGTACTTCAATGGCAACTCCATTGTGTATTACGGCTCGACAATAAATTTGGGAGATTCGGTGGTAAACGTGGCAGAGACGACCAGCCATTCTGTTACCGTGTCCGGATTGAAATCCGGACGAATCTACTATTATCAGGTCTTCTCGGCAGATTCCTTGGGTACTGCGGCGTCATTTATTGCCCCGCAGGTGACTACATCGTCTGCGAGTTCCGGTCAGATGAATGTTTATTTCAATTACTCGGTTGATGCCACGTACGGGATTACACCGCTCGCCAATGGAAATACAAATTTACTCAGCAAGCTGCTGGAACGGATCCATAATGCGACGCAGACCATCGACATGGCTGTCTATTCGTATGATGATTTCTCGGGGACGTCGGGGATTGTGGCCGACAGAATTTCCGATTCACTCATTGCTGCACATCACCGAGGGGTGAAGATACGCGTCGTTTTTGACAACAAGACCACGTCAGGTCCGCTGGGCCGCTTGGAGATCGATGGCATCTCCGTCATGAAACGGAGTGTGCCGGGTGTTGATGGCGGCATTATGCACAACAAGTTTTTTGTGTTTGACGGGAGAGATACGACCGACGCAACAGACGATTGGGTGATCATGGGTTCATGGAATGTGACCAACGACGGGACTGTGAAGGACGCGCAAAATGCTGTGTTCATTCAGGATCAATCGCTTGCACGTATTTATACAGTGGAATTTGAAGAAATGTTCGGCAGTTCCACAGAAACGAAAAATCCCGCTGCGGCGCATTTCGGGCCGAATAAAACAGACAACACACCGCACGTAACGTTTCTCCACGGTACGAAGGTGGAAAGTTATTTCAGCCCATCGGATCATATCACATCCAATATTATCCATACTCTGAACAGTGGTGATAAAGATATTTTCTTTGGATTGCTGTCCTTCACTCGGTCTGATATTGCCCAAACCCTGATCACGAAAAAGAATGCAGGAATAAAAGTCCGCGGCATTATTAATGACCAATCGGGAAGTGTTCTGGGAGTCTTGCAGGCGGCAGGGGTCGATGCATTCGTAGCAAAACATGATACCGTCAAAGGTCTTTTCCATCACAAATATGCGGTGATCGATCCGTTCAACGACGAAAGCGATCCCATGGTGATCACCGGCAGTCATAACTGGTCGACCAATGCCGAAACGGATAACGATGAGAATACGCTCATCATCCATTCAGGTGCTATTGCGCGTCAGTATGCACAGGAATTTGCCAAACGGTATAAAGAAAGCGGAGGAACCGGTGCAATTTTGGGAGTGGAAGAAATCAAAGGTGCTGTGCCAATGCATTTCGCTCTCACACAGAATTATCCGAATCCCTTCAATCCAACGACGAATTTCCAATTCCAAATTCCCTCGGCCGGAGTTGTGACAATAAAAGTGTATGACGTTCTGGGACGCGAGGTAGCGGCGCTGTTGAATGAAGTGAGACCCGCAGGGACGTATCATGTCCTCTGGAATGCGTCTCAACTGCCCAGCGGTGTATATTTTTATCAGTTGAGTGCGGGCAGTTATCATGAGGTGAGAAAAGCAGTTTTACTCAAATAAGGAGAATCATCTTCTTATATCTTTTTGGAGCCCAATCGGTTTATAGCCGGTTGGGCTTTTCTTTTGTTTCTCAAGTTCCTTTTGGTTAGATTTTTGTGAATCACACAGGAGCGAAATCTGGATATCGTTGTTCTCCTGCGGAGAGTAACGCACTCACCGAACCAAACTCACGTGGAGGGTATATGAAACGATCGATGATGGTTCTTCTTCTCGTAACACTTGCGATCTTTGTTGTCTCCTCAGATCAAACACATGCACAGCTGATAAGCAAAAAAGCGCTTACGCTGGGAGCAGCGAAGAAACTTGCCGCTATTGCTGAAGCGGAGGCGTTGAAAAACAAATGGACTATGGTCATTGCCATCGTCGATGACGGCGGAAATCTTTTATTCCTGGAACGGATGGATAATGCACAGATCGGAAGCATCGAAGTAGCGATCCAAAAGGCTAAGACGGCCATAGCATTTAAACGGCCGACAAAATCATTCGAGGAACGGGCCCTTGCAGGAAGGAATGTCCTGCTTGCCTTGCCAGGTGTCGTGCCCATCGAGGGCGGACTACCCTTCGTCGTTGACGGATTGTACATCGGAGCGATTGGCGTGAGCGGTGGTGCATCTGATCAGGATGGTGTGGCTGCAAAAGCAGCAGTGGATGCGCTTTCTCTCCAGTAATTCAGATGCGATCTACATTGAAGCGTTTCATGAAAAGATATTGTGGCTGTATCAAACTCTATGTTCTTGTAGTCATCAATGCATGGTCTTTTATTGTTGCTTCGCCTAATCCTCAGAAACAAGAACCGGGCCTCCTGTTTTATCTTTCCGGCAGTCAAGGATTTAAAGCTGATTATGCCGAGGGTGGAACGGTCGATACAAACTTTTTATCGCAGGTAAGAATTATCCGTGATGGCGCAAAGGGTCCGGGATTTGAATGCGGGGAGAAGCAATTGATGTCTTATTGGGCCCCGGGAAATATCTATGCGGAGCGGGGAACGTTAAGTTTTTTTTGGAGAGCACGCACTCCGGTCGGAAAGACAGAATTTCCAATCTTCAGAGTCGGTTATGCAGATCATTCCAGCTGGGATATGGTATGGTTGCGTATCGATTATAATGGGCATGGATTTGATGCATTTGTTACCGACGTCAATCTAGCCCGCGTACGGGTCTCAACAACGGTAGATCCCTTTCCGAAACCCGATCAGTGGATACATCTTGCTTTCACATGGGATGAAACGGTCGGTGTCCGGTTGTATGTGAATGGGAAGCAGATTGCTTCCAAAGACAGTGTTGTCGTCCTGTACGCAGGTCTCGATCAATTTGGCCCGCATTCACGGGTCATTAGTCCGGCACAGGTACAGAGTGCGTACAATTTTCAGCGCGGCGGCGATATCGATGAGATCAAGATCTATGACCGTATGCTGAGCGATGTCAACATCATGCGTTTGGCCAAGGGAGATGCGGCTGGAGAAATTCCAAAATTCAAGCGCTCCTTGAATAAACCGCAATGGAACGCTGAATGGTGTTTACGAAATGGCTGGAACCGTGAAGGGGATATTCCCCCGTACCTCGATCAACCGTTCACACGTGTCCGTAAAGTGGAAATTCACGATGTGTATGATTTGAAACGATGGTGGTGGAAGGGGACCGACGGTATCCGGGAAACGACATGGCCCGGCGTTTATAACCGTTCGCGGCTGCCCGGGCGCAATGATTACTTTCAGCTTCCGGACTGGGATTGTTATTCGTTATCCGGAAAGTCCGTAACCTTTTTTATGCCGGATGAACCCTGGAATCATATTGAAATATCCGGGGCGGCATGGGGTACGATGTCGCTGATGACGATGGAACAGGGGGCAGGAGAGCAGATACTGTTTCGGCGTCCTCAGGGACAGGAAAAAACTTTCCATCGTATCGCTTCGGCTGTCCGCGGGCAAAAAATTTGCTTTACAAATGTCGAACAGGAGACTCCTCTCGGTGAATTGTCGGCCTATCATGTGGACTCCGGCAAGGAACCGGATGGTATACGTACTTTGAAGTATAGAATCTCTGCACTTGCTCTTCCGGTTCAACCTTCATTGGAGCCGTTGATGAAATTTATTCATGGCCGATATCTGCCGGATGAACAGACGGTGATGATTGCTTCGCCAGCGGGACTCAAGAGAACATCGGTCGTCAAGAAAGGCGGGCAAGCTTTGCCTTTTGTCCATGTTCTTATTCCCTGCGATTCTCGAGCAATGTCCAGTATGAAGGGGAGACTGGATTCAGCGTACACATGGGAAACGATCGATGGCGGTCTGGACGGTATCGCAATCGATCTGCCGGCGATGAATGTGAAGTCCGCCCACGGCGGATTCATTCCCATGAACATTCAGATCAAGGATCCGCAATGGCCGATGCGCAATATGCTGGATTTTTCATTCTCCGTGAAACCCGGGGAGCCGCGTACTCTCTGGCTGGATACCCGGGATCGGATTTTGGAAAACAAAAAAAGTCTTTACTTTACTCTTGCTTCAGCCGATGCCGGCTTTGGTCCACACGTTCTGGAAGGCATGCAAATCCGATTGATTTTCAAGTCAAGAAACGATGCCGTCACCGAGCATGTGCAGGACCGGTTTGCTCAAGTACGTGACAACTATGCAAACTTGGTTGAAGAACGGGCAAATGATCCGCGTTTGAATCTCTATAACCGTTTTGAAGCGGATATCAAGGATCTCTTGCGGATCGAGCCGCACCATTATCCGGGTCAGAATTATTGGTATGACCTCGACCATCATCATGGGAAGCCGCCGTTTGTGCAACCGATCGGACCGAAGGATGTTCCCGGGTGGGCATTCCGCCAGGTTGAAGACCTCCGCTATTTTCAACGCTTTGTCTTATGGTGGATCGACCATCGTCAGATTGAAAACGGGGAATTGGGGGGCGGACTTTCGGATGATGACGATCTGACCAATTGCTGGCCCGCTGCTGCGTTAATGGGATATGAGCCGAAAAAAATCTGCGATGCAGTCCTGCATTTGCTGGATGCCATCTACGATCAGGGGATGTTCACTCATGGTCTTTCAACAATCCAGACGGATGGATTACATGCACATGAAGAGGGTATTGAAGCCCAGACCCAAGCGTTTCTGGTCGATTATGGAAGCCCGAAGCAGCTCGAACGCATGATGGAAACTATCCGAGCGCTGGATGAAAGGATCATGGTCAAGAATAGTGCCGGTCATCGTCATTTCCGATCGAGTTACTTCAGCGGTACAACCCTTGCAAATGAAAGCGTCTGGGAGTGGGCACTGCAGCCTCAGGAGTACCTTCTGCTTCAGCCGGTGATCACACTGGCGGAATACAATGGGAATCCGCGTGCACGACAATTGGCCTTGGATATGGCAGATGGATTGTTGGCGCATGCGCAAAAGGATTCCAGTGGAAGAATGACGCTTCACACAGAGACCAATTTCTCCACAGATTCCACCCGCCCATCTCCATTGGGATCACCCGGAATGCTTGCTTCATCGATGGGAGAGGGTTCCACATTCAACACGTCCTCTGCAGGACTGCAGCTCCTATGGACTGCGTATCAATGGACAGGAGATCAAAAGTATCTTCAGCCATTACTGGATCTCGGAAAAGGGATACTCGGGACAATTTCCGATGATGCACTCTCAGTGCTCAATTTACGGGAAACGTGGGGAAAAAAGATCGTCGATAAGGTTACACCTACCTCGGGCACTGATTTTTTCAGACATGTCGCATGGCAGGTGACAGGGAAGAAAACGTATTTGGAAAATTATTATGCGGATCAGATCCAGGAATCCGCGTTACGGGAATACATCAATACGGAAGGTTCACTCTGGAGCGATCGTGTAGGTGCTGCAAATCGTGAATTACAGCGTTCACGTTTAGGAGGCGTTGCACTGGTGCGAGGAGCCATTCATTCAGGTCATGTAGTAAGCTGGAATTTCAGATTGCCGGCTACGCCGGAGAGCATCGCGCTTCTTGTTCCGGAGGCTGCTCCTGCCGCTGTGAAGATTCTTGGATATGTTCTCGATAAGAAACCGGTCGAGGCAAGGATGACCATGTGTAATATAGAACCGGGAACGTGGCAAATCGTTCAGGGTCTTGATACGGATGATGATGAGAGAGCAGATACCGTTCTTTCCACAAAACTCTTGTATCTCGAGCGAAGTAAAAGTGTTCAGGTGACATTCCCGCCCCGTTCAACAACGATCCTCATGCTCACGCTGAAATCCTCTTCGACACCTTATGGGCAGCGTCCTGATCTCGGCATCGGCAAAGAAGATATTCGGATCCAGGGGAGAAATATCAGCGTGATCGTGCATAGTCTGGGTTCGGTCGATGCGCCCGCGACGACTGCGGTAGTGGTAGGAAACGGGAAGGTTATCACTTCCGTCCCTGTGCCTGCACTACAGGCGCCGCTGGATCTCGTGCCGCGTACTGTTGAAGTGAATCTGACTCTGCCGTTCGATACCGATTTGAAGAGCTGCTCCATCGAAATTGACCCCGAGAATACGTTGAACGAAATAACATCCATGAACAACCATCAATCCATGAAGGAGATCACCTCCATGACACCTCACGAAAAATCCAGCGATCAGGTTCCTTCTCTCAAAAAACAGCCCCGTCTTGAGCATCTCGCATTGAATGTGAAGGACCCCGCCGGCTTTGCACAATGGTACTGCAAGCACTTGGGAATGAATATTGTACGGAAAAGTCCACCCCCGACGAACGCCCATTTTTTGAGTGATGCTGGAGGTAATCTCCTCTTCGAACTGTACAGCAACACGGAAGTTCCCTTTCCCGACTATGCCTCCCTGAGTCATCTTTCGCTTCATCTTGCGTTTATGGTTGACGATGTCAAAGCTATGCGCGATTCTCTCATGAAAGCAGGGGCAAAAGTAGTTGATGATTTCACGGTAATCCCTTCCGGCGATCAGATTCTGATGATGCGCGACCCTTGGGGCCTTGCACTGCAGTTCGTGAAACGCGTCTCACCTATGCTTGAACCTGCTCAGGGGCGTCCGGAACATGCAGGTCTCAACGTTCCGGATCCTGTGCGCATGACGCATTGGTATTGCGAGAATCTGGGAATGAAGGTCATGCGTGAGGGGGCAGCTCCCACGTACACCAATTTTTATGTTGACGAGGGGCGTCATATGATATTGGAGGTGTATAATAATATTTCTTATCCGGTACTCAATTGGCCGTCGATCCATCATCTTTCGTTCCATATCGCCTTCGTCGTCGATGACGTTCGGTCGATTCGAAATGGATTGATTGCTGCAGGTGCAACACTCATCGAAGATATTCGAGCGACCAATACTGGAGATGAAGTTCTGATGCTGCGCGATCCGTGGGGCATTCCGCTTCAATTCATCAAGCGCAGCGAGCCGATGCTGAAGTAAAAAAACATCTTTCAAATACTTCGCGTTTCTTGGCGGACTTTGCGGTTATCATCTCACCACGAAAAATGCGAATAAGCGCAAAGAAAATCTTGATAGGGAATGAGGAGAGATATTTTGAAGCCGGTATTTGCATAAGATCCGGTTCTTATATCGACCCTGGAATAGTTCTCTATTGGTTCGGTACACCGGGGAATGTTGATATGAGGAGTAAGATCGTTGATGATGTTGCTTCGAATCGGATACTTCTCGAAAGGATTGTCCGGAATAAATTCGGTTGTGATATCATTCATGCAACGAATGGGAAGGAAGCATTAGCGTTACTTCCTTCTCAAATACCAAACATACTTCTCCTTGATCTGCAGATGCCGGAAATGTCCGGGTTTGAACTGCTGCAAATACTGCGGAGGTCGGAGGAATGGAAAACCTTGCCCGTCGTCATCATTTCGGCTATCGGAGATCGGTCACGGACCGAAGAAATCGCTTCCCTGGGAGTTTCCGGGTATCTCTTAAAACCATTCTCTGCGATAGACGTGTCTGAACGCATTGTTGATGCCTTGAAAAAAGCGCACAAAGCAATTTCCTGACGTGAGCTTCTTTCTGGATTATTCTCATCCCGGATTCACTTTTCGTCCCCGACCTCTTCAGCCTACATGGCGCTATTCGCGAATCCACTTTTCTCCCCATCGAGAGAGCAGCAATCAGACATTCAAGGAGAGACTTCTCCATTTTCTTTTGTAGGTGTTTGGCTGGCGAGAACTTTTTTTTAAGCAAGAGGAAAGTAAAATCACAAGAGAAAGTTGTCCACAATATGCCAACGTCTGTGTGCAAGGACTCGAACTTGGGAAATCACATAAAAAAAGCGCATTTCGTGGGGGTTTTTTATAAAGCACTGGATTGGGCGAACAACCGATAGATATCACGCTTGACCAGCACACATCCTTTTCTAACAATGGTGGATGAACAGCCGGAGGTCTGAAACAGTTGTGCGCGAAGCGCACAGCCGTATCTAACTATGACGGATAGACATAATATCCCCATCCTTCACACAATATTCTTTTCCCTCAAGCCTCCATTGGCCTGCCTCTTTTGTCTTGGCGAAGGAACCGCCGGCTTCAATGAAGTGATCGTACCCGACGACCTCAGCCCGGATAAACTTTGCAAAGAAATCGGAATGGATCACTCCGGCCGCTTCTTGAGCGGTCATCCCTTTCTTGATCGTCCAGGCCCGGCATTCGTCTTCACCGACGGTCAGGAATGACTGCAGTCCCAGCAGGGCATAGGCCTCCCGGATAAGCGCATCTAGCGCCGACTCTTTGATGCCGTATTCTGCCATGAAGACCTTCGCCTCCTCTTCCGCCAGTTCCGACATCTCCATCTCAATTTTCCCGAAGAACGACATCACTTTCGTGTTCTTTGCTTCTTTCTTTTCTGCAATGCGCTTCACCAAAGCGTCGGCATCGGTTAGCTGCGACTCATCAAGGTTGAGTGCAATGAGCATCGGCTTGATGGAAAGAAGCTGGTATGTCTTGAGCAGGTGCAGCTCGTCCTTGGTGAATTCTACTCCGCGAAGAGGCTGTTCCGTGTCGAGGATCTGTTTGCATTTTTCCAGCACCGGCAACTCCCGCTTGATCAATTCGTCATGCATTTTGAGAAGCTGTTTTTTAATCCTTTCGATGCGAGTCTCGACGAGCGCAAGATCAGCGAGTATAAATTCCGTTTCAAAAGAAGTGATGTCACGCATCGCATCGATGGAACCATCGGGATGAGGGACTGTCTCGTTCGCAAAAAGACGGACAACCTGCACCAGAGCATCGTTGTTTTTCACGTTCGCCAGAAAGTTGGTGGTGAACTGTGTCGATCCCGATTCCCCTTTCTTCAAACCCACGACATCGACAAATTCAATCGTTGCATGGACAGTGCTTTTAGGAGAAAAGATCTCCGCGCATTTATCGAGCCGAGCATCCGGGATCTTGACAATAGCTTGATGCGATTCGGCCTTCGCCAACGCCGCAGGATCAATGTGTGTTTTCGTGATGGTCTGGAATAACGTGGATTTTCCGCAGAACGGGAGACCGACAATACCTATTTGCATACTAGTGCTTTCAAGATGTGGGGATTGACAACTCTAATATACGAGAAAAATGCTTCACTGGTAAGTGGATAGCGCAGGTTGATACTTCATCAAAAAAAGTCGAACTTTATATCAGATTGATCGCCCTCTGATCGATCATCCTCCAGGAGGCAATATGAAACTGTATTCACTCTTTTTCTTTCTACTTACCGCATCAACACAAATATCTTTTAGTCAGTCGGACATAGCACTTTCGACGAGAAAGGATGTTGCCACCCCCTCCGGACCTAGATCGATTGCTCTAGGCGATATCAACAATGATGGCAATATGGATGTTGATGCTTCCGGAATGCCCAGCGGAATATATTTTGCCCGATTGACATCCGGGAATACGCAAAAATTGATAAAGATGTTGATGATAAAGTAAGAACCATCATTATGGGAAACAAAAAAAAGCCCGATCATTTGACCGGGCTTTCTATTCATCTGTACTGCAACGTTAGTTCTTCTTGAATTCGGCTACCAATCCCTGCAGCACATGTTTTGCATCACCAAAAAGCATACGGGTGTTGTCTTTATAGAATAAGGGATTTTCAATTCCTGCAAATCCGGTCGCCATGGAGCGCTTCATCACGATCACAGCTTTAGAATGATCAACGTTGATAATAGGCATACCATAGATGGGGCTTGTTTTGTCCTCACGGGCAGCGGGATTGACAACGTCGTTTGCACCGACCACCAGAGAAACATCAACCGTCTCGATAATTGGATTCACAGCATCCATTTCATAAAGGTGATCGTAGGAGACATTCGCTTCGGCGAGCAGGACATTCATATGCCCCGGCATACGTCCGGCGACAGGATGTATGGCAAAACGAACTTCCGTACCGTTCTTTTCTAATAACTCTGCAAGCTCGCGGCAAGCGTGTTGTGCCTGGGCCACGGCAAGTCCATAGCCGGGGACAATGCAGACAGAACCGGCGGCTTCCAGCAATGCGTAGGCATCTTCCACGTTTACCGGGCTTACCTCTCCATGTTCACTTTTCCCTGTACTGCTTGCAATGACAGAACCGAATCCGCTGAAGAGAACGTTGGCAAGGGAGCGATTCATCGCTTTGCACATAATTTTTGTCAGGATGATGCCACTGGCTCCCACAAGAGAACCGGTGATGATCAGAGCATTGTTCTGAATGACGAACCCCGCTAGACATGCTGCAATACCGGAATAACTGTTCAGCAAAGAAATCACAACGGGCATATCAGCACCGCCGATGGGGATGACAGATGTTATCCCCAGAGTCAATCCGATAGCGATGAGAAAAAGAAAGAGGAGGTAATTATTCACGGGATCGATACTGAAGAGGACTCCTCCGCCTACAGCCGCAAATAGAATCGCCGCATTCACAAATTGCTGACCTTTGAAGAGGATCGGTTTCCCGGTCATCACTTCTTTCAATTTCGCCCACGCAATAACACTTCCGGAAAATGTGATGGCGCCGACAAGAATGGTCAGGATAATGGTGATCGAAGTGTAAAGATCAATGGTATGAATCACATCAGGATTGATCACCTGTTCGTATTGCTTATTGTATTCCGCATAACCCACGAGGAGACTTGCCAAACCGCCATAACCGTTCAGCAGAGCGACCATTTGGGGCATCTCGGTCATTTTTACAATGCGCGCAAGAACGGCCCCGATAATCGTGCCGATGAGCATGCCGATAACGATGTATGTCCAATCAAGGATATGATAATGGACGAGCGTCGCAACAATGGCGATGAGCATACCAAACGCAGAAAGGGCATTCCCTTGCCGCGCCGTTTCCGGCTTACTCATCTTCTTTAGGCCGACGACAAAAAGGAGGGCGGCAATGAGATAGAAAATTTCAGCTATGAATTTCATTTCACATCCTCTTTCTTTTTGAACATCTCAAGCATTCTGTTGGTGACCAGATATCCGCCGACGACATTGATCATCGCAAAGACGATTGCAGCAGTTCCGAGAATCGTGCTGATCATATTATGTCCCTCGCCGGCAGCAACAAGGGCGCCGACAATGGTAATACCGGAAATTGCATTGGAACCGGACATGAGCGGTGTATGGAGAATGGAGGGAACTCTCGAAATGAGTTCCACACCGAGGAAAATTGCAAGCGCGAAAATAAATATGAGGGGCACCAGTAAATCTAATGTCATGATTGTTTCTCCTTCGTTTTTGCCTGCGGCGTAAATGCCGGATGAACAATGCTTCCGCCGTGCGTCACAAGACAGCTTTTAATAATCTCATCTTCGGGGTTGAGTACAAAATGCTTTTTCTCTTTGCTCCAGAACTCATCGAGGATATTGTACAGGTTATTGGAATACATCTGGCTTGCATGAAGCGCAACCCGTGCCGGTATGTTGGCCAGTCCGATGATCTTCACACCGTTCTTGTTTACGATTTTTCCGAGGAGGGCGCCTTCGACATTACCGCCGGTTTCAATGGCGAGATCTACCACGATGGAACCCGGTTTCATCGCTGCGATCATTTCTTTTGTGATAATGATCGGTGCCTTACGGCCAAAGACCTGCGCAGTGGTAATGACAATATCTGCCTGTGCGCAGTGGTGTTTCATGACTTCGCGCTGCTTCTTGAGCTGCTCTTCGGTGAGTGCTTTGGCGTATCCCTGAGCTGTTTGCCCTGTCTCGCCAAGGTCCACCTCTACGAATTTGGCCCCCAGTGAATGGACATCGTTTTTGGCAATCGGACGCGTATCAAAAGCCTCAACTTTTGCGCCAAGGCGGCGTGCAGTCGCAATAGCCTGCAGCCCTGCAACGCCTGCACCGATAATAAATACTTTCGACGGCTGGAGAGTCCCTGCCGGAGTCATCATCATCGGAAAGATTTTATACAGATTGTCAGCCGCGAGGAGAACGGCAGCGTATCCTGCAAGACTTGCCTGCGAACTAAGCGCATCCATTTTCTGTGCGCGCGTTGAGCGCGGGATCATCTCTATCGAAAGGGAAGAGACGTTCTGCTTGGCAAGCGCTGCGAGAAGCCTGGGCTCGTTGAACGGATCGAGATAACTGATGAGGATCGATCCTTTCTTCAACGCAGAGATTTCTTTGAGATCGGGTTTGCGCAGCCGGAGAACAATATCTCCCGAAGCAAGAAGTTTCTTCCGGCTCTTCTCAATGGAAGCCCCTGCCTTTTTGTATTCTTCATCCGGGATACCAAGCGAAGCGCCCAGTCCGGATTCGATCTTAATTTTCGCCCCTTTTTTAACAAGTTTTTCGATATTCAAAGGGAGCATCGAAACACGAGGTTCGAATGTAGGTTCTTTAGGAATGATGATGTTCATAGTCCGTTCGTTATTAATGAGTAGATAATATAAAATCGGAAAAAGATCGCAGAAAATCTATGGTATTCTTCATAAAAGAGAAGAAATTTCTAAGATCATCTGTTCCTTTATTCATGGTCGAAGAATTTTAAATATTTCTTGTTAGGATTTAATGGTGCTTTGCAAAGACTGATTGTAAGAATCTCCGCATATCCTGCCAGGAATTTTTATCCCCTTGTTTATTGTACGCGATAGGCATATTGAATTTTTTGCCGAGTTCGGTCGCTGCAGGATTGGTAAAGGCATGGAGTCCCCCTTTGTACGAGATGAATTTGAAATCGGCTCCCGCAGATTCCATTTCGTTCTTGAAATTCGTGATATCATTCTCTGAAACAAACTTATCCGCCCCGCCATTGCAAATGAGGATCTTGGCCGTGACGCTCCCTTTTTCAGCTCGTGTTTTGGTCGAAAGACTGCCATGGAAGCTCACGACTCCTCTGAGATCGACACCCGCACGAGCCATATTTAAGACGACCCCGCCACCATAGCAATACCCTATCGCCGCGATACGATGGGGATCAACGTGTTTCTCTTTCTTCACGACCTCTATTGCTGCAAGGAATCTCGCTTTCAATGCAGCGGGATCTTTCGTTGATTCGGCGGCAGCCTTCTGAGCATCACCCGGATTGTCGGCTACTTTGCCGTTCCCGTACATATCTGCTGCAAAAGCTACATATCCTAGTTTCGCAAGCATCTCAGCCCGTTTTCTGGGATATTCATTCAGGCCCCACCATTCATGAACAACGATGACAGCCGGTTGTTTCCCTTTGATCGAACTGTCAAAGGTAAGATACCCCTTGAATGTTTCACTGCCGACAGTGTAGTCGACTGCTTTTCCAATTATTTTTGCCTGCAACGACACTGAACTGGCGATGAGAAGTGTAAGGATTGCGAGTTTCATATTTCAATCTCCTCCAAAATGTACGTGTTTCATTGTATGTCACTGAGCATGGATTGAACCATTAATATTTGTTACAATTTAAAACAGTTATCGCCTGGAGAGAGTTCCGGAATAATGCGAATTATTTATCGGTGGGAACGACGATCGGTAGGAGCTTGTTCAAGTGGTACGGGTAAAGTCTACGATAGAGAATACGATAAATTGAAAGGAAATGGCAATGATTCATCAACAACCGCTTCTCTGGGAATACATCATGAGCGGGCTGAAACTGAAAAACCGGATTGTCATGGCCCCGATGACAAGAAGCAGGGCAGATAATCCGGAGCATACACCGACCGATCTTCACGTACAGTACTATGCCCAGCGTGCATCAGCCGGGCTCATGATTACTGAAGGTTCGCAAATATCCACGCGCGCTGTTGGGTATCTCCACACTCCCGGCATGTATTCTCTCCCGCAGATCGAAGGCTGGAAAAGAGTGACCCGGGCTGTGCACGATGCAGGTGGACATATCTTCGCGCAGTTGTGGCACGTGGGAAGGATATCCCACCCGGATTTTCACGGTGGAGAATTACCGCTCGCTCCTTCGGCGGTCAATCCGACGGTGAAAGTTCGAACTCAGCTCGGAACCCGCGAGACCGTGACACCGAAAGCAATAACGTTTGAGGAAATTCAACAGACGGTATCGGATTTTCAACATGCCGCTCAGCATGCCGTCGAAGCGGGATTTGACGGTGTGGAAATCCATTCTTCCAACGGCTATCTTCTTCATCAATTTTTCAATCGGTGCTCAAATGTCAGAACGGATCAATATGGCGGGTCGATCGAGAATCGTGCGAGGATTCTCTTTGAAATCATCAATGCGCTCCGGACGGTTATGCCGGAACACCGCATCGCACTGCGGCTCAATCCATCGCTCCATGGCGCATCGGGCATGACCGTGGACGAGGAGACGATTCCTACATTCGATTACATCATAGAACGATTGAACCAGTACGCCCTGGCATATCTTCATCTTTCGGAACCATTTACGGATGTTGCCCATGTTCCTTTTACCGAACCGAATATCGCTCAGCGATACCGTCCAATATTCAAAGGGACTTTGATGATCAATAATAAATTTGACAGGGAAAAAGGAAATGCAATAATCGAAGAGGGTCTTGCCGATTTGGTATCATTCGGGAAACCGTTTATTTCAAATCCGGATCTGCCCAGGCGGTTCGAATTAAACGCCGAACTGGCACCATGGAATCAATCCACTTTCTATACACAAGGTGCAGCTGGTTATATAGATTATCCGAAGGTAACCTGAGAGAAATATATTCTGATAGAAAAATTGATGCTGTTATCTACTTCATCAGTTCGACAAGTTTCGGCCTTCGCAAATAAAAGATCATGCCTATCGTAGGCACGATCCAAAGGATAAACCCGCCAAGAATGGCAGCCATGCCAAAGGTGTTATGATTCCCGATTCCGCCCCCCACCATTTGCGAAACAGAGGAGAGAGCTGCATTCATGTGCTCCATGAAGATGTAACTGATAAACGAGTCCAGACACGCATTGGCAAGTCCAATCCAGCAGGCAATTCTGAGAAGAAGGAGGCCGGTCTTTCGAAATCGGACAAATTGGATTGCTCCGATCAGGACAAATGAAAAATAGACGATCGAATAAATCGACCAGAGCCGATTATAAGCGAACAGATCTGCGAGGGAATCCATTTCCTTCCGGGCCTGCGGAAACGCACTGAAAAGTGTGCTGTACTGATCCATCGTTGTGGTATCAGATATTTGCACGAGCTCTGAAACGAGGATAATGATGGAAATACAAATTGTTGACCAACCGATAACACGGATTGAATGAGCCATAGTGCATGATCCTTGATAAAATGTAAGAGATGCTGAAAGAGTCTTTTTAAGCCGCCTTCAAGGTTTTTACGGGTGACTCCAGATCAAGCTTTTCTTTGCGTTCTTTGCGGTTAGAATTAAACCGCGGAGCTGCGTACGAGATTAGTGATTGTGATAGTCCTAAACCCAAAATGATCTCATGAAAATATACTTTATTTAACTTTCTGAAGAAACCCGTATATTCTTATAATCGCATACTGAAAATGGAAATCCGAAGGATGAACGAATTTATCCGTAATCGAAAAGAGCATGATCCCCGTATGCATTCAGCGGAGCATATCCTCAACCAAACGATGGTCCGGATGTACGATTGCGGACGTGCATTCAGCGCGCACATCGAGAAGAAAAAGTCGAAATGTGATTATCATTTTGAACGGAATCTTACTGCGGAAGAAATCACCGGAATAAAAAAGAAGGTCAATGAAATAATACAATCCAATATGCCGGTCCGGGAACTCATTCTCCCACGGGACGAGGCAGGGAAGATGATCTCCCTGGAACGACTACCGGAAGATTCAGGGGACACCGTACGTCTGATTTTGATTGGCGATTATGATGCATGCCCATGCAGCGGACTTCATGTCTCAATGACCAAAGAGATCGGCGAGTTCAAGATCATCTCCACCGATTGGGCGAATGGTGTTTTGAGGATCCGCTTCAAGGTTCTCTGAATTCTCTATTCATTCCATCGATGGACATATCGAGGTGAAGGCACTGCAATCCGGGGAATTTCCACTGGCAGGATTCTACTCTTGAGTTGTGGCTCATAGGAGAAGTTGTATGAAATCAACGTATAGGATGCTAACGGTAATTCTTATTTGCCATGGAGTATTATCTGCGGCGAATGCTCAAACAGAATCTCAGACTTTTACATCGATGGATCTGCCCGAAGGATGTACGGTTCAATCGAATGTCGTGTATAAAACGGTGGATGAATGGAAGGGACTGCTCGATCTTTATCTTCCCCCAAAAAGATCAACGCCGGTTCCGCTTGTTCTCATGTTTCATGGCGGCGGATGGAATCATGGGAAAAAAGAAGACATCCAGCGTGGTGCTCTTCCATATCTCAAATATGGTTGGGCCGTCGCTAATGTAGAATACCGATTATTAGAAACAGCTCCTGCACCTGCAGCTGTTGAAGATGCACGCTGTGCTCTGCTCTGGCTGGTTGACCATGCGAAAGCATTTAACATTGATTCAAAAAGAATCATCACGACAGGTTCATCTTCCGGAGGACATTTAGCATTGATCATTGGACTGCTCCCTTCCGAAAATCCGTTTGATAAAGATTGTGTTCATGGCGGATCATATACCATCGCCGTGATCATCAATAATTACGGTGTCACTGATGTCGTACAGGCTTTGAAAAAGACCCATTGGTTTGATGGTGTGACGAATAAAGTTGAATTAGCCGCGGCTCTTTCTCCTCTGAACTATGTGAGTGGCAATAGTCCACCGATCATTTCCATTCACGGAGATGAAGATCCGATAGTACCGTATCAACAGGCAGTTCGATTGCATAAGGCGCTGGACAGTCTCAAAGTGAAAAATATGCTTTACACGGTCCGCGGTGGAAAACATGGGAAATTTGATAACAATGAGAAACGTCAATACGCAGAAGTCCTGAAAATTTTTTTAACAGAAGTAGGCCTTCTGAAGATGCAGGAGTGACTGCTGAGGATCATCCAATGATGAAAGATACATAGCTCATGATAAGGTATTTGGTCTTCGGGTGCGTGTATGCATTTGCGGCTGCCGTACAGCCCGGTCCTCTGCAAGCCTATCTTATTTCCAGAAGTCTGGCAATTGGTTGGCGCAAAACTGTACCTTCCGCATTCGCTCCTCTCTTGAGTGATGGACCGATCATCGTTGTGGTACTTTTTGTTCTCAGTACTATTCCTCACGGGGTCCTGCATCTGTTACAGTGTGTCGGCGGCATTTTCCTTCTTTTTCTCGCCTACAGCGCATTCAGAGAATGGAAACAGTACAATGAGAAAAGGGAAGTCCCGATTCATTCCGGGAAACAAAGTCTTCTGAAAGCGACCATGATAAATCTCATTAATCCGAATGCCTATCTGGGCTGGAGTCTCGTCATGGGACCGCTGTTCTTAAGAGGATGGAGGGAATCTCCGGCGGATGGACTCGCACTGCTGGTAGGTTTTTATGGAACGTTGGTTGTTACCTCCATCGCCATTATTCTGCTCGTCTCTCGGGCAAGAAATCTTGGACCTCGGGTTCTTCGAGCATCTATGGGTATTGCAGTGATCGGGTTAGCAGGTTTCGGGTGCTATCAATTGTGGTTGGGAATCCTGGAATGGTAAGGATTTCTCCGGCCGCCGGTTCTCTTGCCTTTCAACGGAGTGTTTCTTAATTTCTCTTACACAATCATCCACCACACCTGATGCCACGATTTACGCTGGACGAAATACGCACCAAATTCGCCGAAGGGAAAGATTTCAATGAAATCTTCGATGCATTTGAGGATGCATTAAAGCAGGGCATTCAGGATATGGAGTTGTACCGTATGCTGTTCTGGAATACGGCCCTGTCTCCGGATGAGGTACGTTTTTTTGGAGAGAAACTTGCAAAGGAGTTCCAGAACCTCGCCTACGAAACATTTATGTGGCTGGCCAGTGTCTTCGAAGTCACCTATTCCTCGTATGACAACTTTGAACTGGCGATGCGTTACTACCGCAAAGCAGCACAGGTAAGGCCGGAAGAAATTCAGCCTTATCTGGATGCTGTCGATTGTCACGAACCGGATCTGAATCTTCCTCCCCTGGCTCTCTTGGTGGATTTTCTCAAGGAAGGCATAAACCTTGTCATAGATAAAAAAACGCTTCTGCACCGATTGTCGTATCTCTACCAGATGCATGGAGATCAGAAGCAGGCAGATTTTTATAGAAACCTTGCTGATGATCTCGGTCGCCTCCAGAACTAAATCCACGATACCGGTGCCGCATGCCCTCCGCGGTTTTTTGTTACTGCTCCTTGCTGTACTGTTTTGGGGAGGATCAGCCCCCATAGGCAAATATCTTATCGTCAATCGGTTCGATACGATGACTATAGCGCAAATGCGCACTTCGCTGACCTTCATCCTTTTATCTCTTTTTTTTATCTGGAAGAATAAAAGCGTCTATCGGATTAAGCCACGAGATGGCTGGAAATTTGCGGTCCTCGGAGTCGTAGGAATTGCACTCACGAATTATACGTATTACTACACCGTCAAAGAATCCTCGGTCGCGACAGCGATCCTTATTCAATACACGGCGCCGGTATTGGTTGTCCTCTATTCGGTCAATATCTTGAAGGAAGACACACTTGACCGTGTCACACTTATCTCGCTCGTTCTCGCCCTCATCGGCTGCTATTTTGCAGTCACCTCCGGGTCGTTCCACAGCATCAACCTGAAAGGGTGGGCAATGCTCACCGGACCGTTGTCGGCGTGTACGTTTGCCTATCAGATTGTTGCGACAAAACAACTGCTGAAACGGTATTCTGTTTGGACCATGCTCGTCTATGTGTTCGGATTCTCTGCACTCTTTTGGCTCTGTTTTAATCCGCCATGGGAGATTATCGCGAAGCAGTATACAGCGGAAGATTGGGGGATTCTCTGGTTTTTCGCAATTATTTCTATCCTCATCCCGCAAATAGCGTTTGCATCAGGATTGAAATTACTGGATGCATCGACCGTCGGTATTATCAGTATTTTAGAACCGGTCATTGCGATCGTTGCAGCTTTTCTGATCCTTGGAGAATCCCTGAGTCTTATTCAGATGGTGGGGGGCTTTATGGTGCTTGCGGCTGTTGGGCTCTTACAGGTACATCCGATGATCATGCGGAAAATGATGAAGGTAGAATGAGAACGGAATGCCGGTTACAGCGGATCGAAGCAGTGCTGCGGTATCGTCAGCCGGACCTGACGGTGGTGATGGAAAATATTCATGATCCGCACAATGTAAGCGCGATTTTGCGTTCATGTGATGCCGCCGGTGTGATGGGTGTGCAGCTCGTCTATACCAATACAGAATTCCCGGATATCGGCAAAAAAAGTTCCGCCAGTGCCAAGAAATGGATCGGAAGGCGCCGGTTTGAAAGTGTGAAGGAGTGCTATGATCAGCTGCACGAGGAAGGATTCACCATCTTTGCAACACATTTGGAGGAACGGGCGCAGTCGATCTATGAAGTTGATCTCACGAAAAGAGTTGCACTGGTGGTGGGAAACGAACACGAAGGAGTATCTTCGGAAGCTGCGGAACTGGCAGATGGAATTCTGAAGATACCCATGTTCGGGATGATCCAGAGTCTGAATGTTTCTGTGGCAGCGGCAGTACTTCTGTTTGAAGCCGTACGTCAACGGATTATAGGAGGGCAGTACGGTGCATCGAGACTCCCTGAGTCGGCGATGAGAGAACTGATGAAAGAATGGGCGATGAAGGAATGATGACCCTTCGTCCCGATATAAAAGATTTTCTTCTTCGCGTAGAACACGATGCCCGTCGGAAACTGAACTGCCCCGCGGAAGTCGGAGAGCTGCTCCAGATCGTTGTCCAAACAGGACTCAGTGAGGATTTTGATGAATTGATTTTTCAGGCTAAGTTTCTAGTCCGTTCCCGCGACGTGATGAATCGGATAGGTCCCGGTGCAGAAGGATTAGAAAAACTTGCGACGGAATTTCAAACGAGCCTGCAAAGGTCTGTTGATATACTGAAGAAGCTCATCCACAGAGCGCCGGAAGACGTTGCACAGAAGTTCAAGGGGACGTTCTTGACGGGAAATACCGGGAGCCTGGATAATCTCATGGATCTTTTTTCCGATCTTCAGTCGGTGAAGAACCTGCAGAATGATGGGATCGCATTGCCGTATGATGATTCAGGAGCCCCCAAGCAGGCGATGCCTGAAAAAGGAAGGAACGAAGGAAGGCAGGAACTGCTTTCCCGGATTCAGAAAACTGCCGGCCTTGCGGTCATCCTCTTTCTGTTCCTGGTGTTTCTTGATCCGCCGGTCACGACATTGGGCTGGATCCTTTCATTGGCAATTATGGGATTGCTCATGTATATTGTTCTCCAGATATTTCTCTTGATTCAAACACCTCAATAATCATAAGGTTAAGGCGAATGAAGGTTAAAATCATTTCATCATCACTTCTCATCTCAATTTCAATCTCAATTCTTTTTTGTGCTCCGAAAGTGAAAACGGGGATTGATGTACTACGTGAAAGAGGATTTGACATTCTTCAGGGGAAACGGATTGGTCTTATTACTAACCCGACAGGCCTCACGTCAGACATGCAAAGTACCGTCGATGTGTTGTTCAATGCTCCGGGAGTGAACCTTGTCGCTCTCTACAGTCCGGAACATGGCGTACGGGGTGATATCGATGCCGGAAAAGAGATTAATGGGTTTAATGACCCGCGAACCGGCCTCCCCGTCTATTCGCTGTACGGCAGGACACGAAGACCGACAAAAGAGATGCTGCAGGGTATTGACATGCTTGTTTATGATATCCAGGATATTGGTGTACGTTCCTATACATTTATCTCAACCATGGGATTAGCGATGGAAGCAGCGGCGGAGTACGGAATCAAATTCGTTGTCCTCGATCGTCCCAATCCGCTAACAGGAAATCGTGTAGAAGGGCCGATGTTAGAACCGAAATTCAAGTCGTTTATTGGCGCCTATCCAATCCCGTATGTCTATGGAATGACAGCCGGTGAACTTGCGCAGATGATTAACGGAGAACAATGGCTTAATGGGTTCGGGAAATGCGATTTGACTGTGATCGCTATGACGGGGTGGCAGCGTTCAATGTGGTGGGACGAAACAGGTTTGACCTGGATTCCGACCTCACCGCACGTCCCGCATTCCTTTACCGCGATCTTTTCTGTCCTCACAGGACTTTTGGGAGAGCTTGGGACGGTAAATCAAGGAATTGGCTATACGCTTCCCTTCGAATTAATTGGGGCCCCATGGATTGATGGGTTTGCTCTTGCCCGGTATCTCAACAGCCTCAATATGCCGGGTATTCAATTTCGTCAAATTTCTTACATCCCATTTTATAAGGATACTACCGGAATTCGATATAAAGGCGTTCAAATCCATATTCTAGATCGAAATAAGATGAATATGGAACAAGTACAGATTGCGATTCTGGAAGCACTTCTGCGTCTGTTTCCCGACAGTAATATATTCGATCGGGCGAAACCCGAGCGCATCAATTCCTTCGATAAAGCCGTGGGAACCGATGATATTCGCAGGGCATTGCTGAATGGAACTCCAGTCGACGAAATTCTTCGAATAATTGACCAGCAACGAGCACTTTATATGATAAAAAGGGAAAAATACCTATTATACGAGTAATCTGAAGGCGAATGATCGGGGAGAGATAATGGAAATCCGATTGTTATCTGGCACCACCTCTCTTTTTTCTTAAGATTTCTTCTCTAAGTCGTTGCATTTCAACTAACTCTTTTTTATTTTTCCATTGGAATGAAGAAAATTATTCATATAACAATGAGTCCATGGAGCAACCTACAACAGGTCTTTTTGACCTGAAAGCAGACTACTATCTATTTCCGCCTCGTTCCGCAGAAAACGAGTCCCCTGAACCATCTTCAAAATTTCGCAAAGACCAGAGCCAATATTCAGTACATCAGTGTGCTCCTCGTTCTAGGGTAGGAGCCTGATATGTTCATCACAATTCTGAAATTAATCTTTCTCTTTCCTGTTTCATTAGTGTTTTCGACCACCGCATTACTTTCTATTCCCATCAACCGCAGCGGCAAACTATTCCGATGGTCCCCCTGGATGTGGTCACGGATTATCTTATGGACTTTTGGCATCCAGGTGAAAGTTCTGGGGAAAGAAAATCTTGTACCGGGCATTCCATATATCTTTGTCTCCAATCACGCAAGTATGTTCGATGTTCCCACCATCATGGTGGCACTGGAAGGGAATGTAAACTTTGTCTACAAAAAAGAACTTTCCAATGTTCCCGTATGGGGATGGGCACTGCGGTTCGGCCCGTTCATTATGATTGATCGATCCAATGCACGAGATGCCATGCAAAGTATCGAGCGGGCCGGTGAAACGATTAGAAGCGGCCAGTCAGTCATCCTCTTCCCGGAAGGAACCAGGACGAGCGATGGGAAATTGCAGCCGTTTAAACGAGGTGCGTTTTCGTTAGCGGTAAAAGCACATGTTCCTATTATTCCCGTGACGATCAACAATACGTTCGGCATTATGCCGAAAGGGTCACTGAAGATCAAACCGGCAGGAATTACCGTCATACTCGAAATGCCGATATCTGCCGAGGGACTTGATGGAAAGAATGATGAATTGGAATTAATGGATCAGGTGCATATGGCAATTGAAAAACATTACATTAATCAATTTTGAGATACACAATGATCGTAACGGTAAAGGATGTAGAGCATATTGCCAAGCTGGCGATGCTAAAATTTTCTGATGCGGAAAAGGAAATGTTGACGCATCAGCTGAACCAAATTCTGGAGTACATGGAAAAGCTGAATACGGTAGACACGAGCAGCGTCGAACCGCTTTCCCATGTCATAGAATTGAACAACGTCTTCCGTCCTGATCAGGTGAAGCCGAGTATCGAGACTGAAGAAGTGCTGAAGAATGCTCCTTCCAAAACAGAGGAATTTTTCAAAGTGCCAAAAGTCCTGGGTGACCGATCGTGACGCTGGAGAAACCGAAAGTGATAGGAGTGATCCCTGCGCGCTATGCCTCGCAGCGTTTACCCGCAAAGCCCCTCATTGATTTACTGGGGAAATCGATGGTGCAGCGTGTGTATGAACAGGCGAAGAAATCACGGCTCCTTGATCTTGTGGTTGTAGCAACGGATGACGCACGCATCGAAGATGCGGTGAAACGGTTCGGCGGCAGCGTCCTCCTTACATCGCCTGAAATAAAAAATGGCAGCGAGCGTGTCGCGGTCGTCGCCTCACAGATGGCGGGTGACATCTTTGTCAATATTCAAGGGGATGAGCCGTTGATAGCCCCGGAGATGATCGATCAGGGAGTGCAGCTTCTCCTGGATGATTCCTCGGTTCCCGTTGGGACATTAGTGAAGAAGGTCGAAGTGCACGCTGACCTGATGAATCCGAACGTGGTCAAGGTTGTCGTGGATCATCATGGGAATGCGTTGTATTTCTCTCGGTCTGTCATTCCTTTTCTTCGCGATGAGCAAGAGACGGTGCGGTGGCTGGAAAAGCATACGTTCTATAAGCATATCGGGTTGTATTGTTTTCGGAAAACGTTTCTCATGCAGTATACTCAGATACCGGCTTCGGCCCTTGAACATGCAGAGAAACTGGAACAGTTGCGAATTCTTGAGGCGGGTTATACCATAAGAACGGGGGTGACGGCGTATGAAAGCATCCCCATTGATACACCGGAAGATGTCTCGCGTGTCGAAACACTTCTTCGGCAGGTGTCTTCACACGTGTAAACGGGAATCCTATGGCGCGAACTAATGTGAAATTTATTTTTGTTACCGGCGGCGTCGTTTCGTCTCTCGGCAAAGGCATCGCCGTCTCGTCCCTGGGGATGCTCTTGAAGGCTCGCGGATTACGGGTCACGATCCAAAAATTTGATCCCTATATCAACGTCGACCCCGGGACGATGAGTCCGTTCCAGCATGGTGAAGTATACGTTACCGATGATGGAGCGGAAACAGATTTGGATCTTGGCCATTACGAGAGATTCCTGAACGAGAACATGACCCGGCAAAATAATACAACGACAGGTCAGGTCTATTACGAAGTGATCTCGCGGGAGCGGCGCGGAGATTACCTCGGTGCTACCGTGCAGGTGATTCCCCATATTACCGATGAAATCAAAAAACGTTTGTGGATCCTTGCCAAGACCGGGAAGTACGATGTGATCCTCGTTGAAGTCGGTGGTACGGTCGGCGATATCGAAGGGCTGCCGTTTCTCGAAGCCATCCGTCAATTCACCCTCGATGTGGGACACAGGAACGCATTGAATATTCACCTGACATTGGTTCCGTTTATTAAATCAGCCGGAGAAATAAAGACAAAACCCACGCAGCACAGCGTGAAATCGCTGCTGGAAATTGGATTGCAGCCCGATCTCCTTATTTGCCGCACTGAGAAGCCGTTAACGAAGGAATTGCGCCAGAAGATTGGACTTTTCTGTAATGTGGAGACCCGGTCAGTGATTGAGGGGAGAGATGTCCGGTCTATTTATGAAGTACCGCTCCTGTATGAAAGAGAACATCTTCCTGAGATCGTCATCGAGAAGTTGAATTTGAAATGCGGAAAGCCCGACCTAAAAAAGTGGATGCGATTTGTGAATAAAATAAACAAACCTGCGGGAAAGGTTCGTATCGCGGTCTGTGGGAAATATATCGAGTTGAAAGATGCATACAAAAGCATTTCGGAATCGTTCGTTCATGCCGGAGCGGAAAATGACGTGGAAGTCCAGCTCGATTGGGTGAGAGCAGAAGATGTCGAGGACTTCGGTGCGGAGAAATACCTCAAGGGTGCAACCGGGCTCCTGGTGCCATGGGGATTTGGGAACCGGGGTATCGAAGGAAAAATCGATGCTATTCGGTTTGCGAGAGAAAACAAGATTCCTTTCTTCGGGATCTGTCTGGGTCTGCAGTGTGCCGTTATCGAGTTTGCACGGAATGTCAGCGGCATGAAGGATGCAAACAGCACAGAATTTCGGAAAACGAAACACAACGTCATTGACTTGATGCTGGAGCAGAAGGCCATAAAGAATATGGGGGGGACGATGCGTTTGGGAGCCTATCCCTGCACGGTGCAAAAGGGAACGAAAGCATATCAAGCGTACCGAAAAGAAATGGTCACGGAACGACATCGCCATCGGTATGAAGTGAACAATAAGTTTCGGAAAAAACTGTCGGATCATGGAATGGTCTTCAGCGGGATGTATATGAATAACGATCTGGTGGAGATTATTGAACTCCCTGACCATCCCTGGTTTGTTGCAGTCCAGTTCCATCCGGAATTAAAATCGCGTCCGGTTGCACCGCATCCTCTTTTCTGCGGGTTTGTGAAAGCAGTGAAAGAATATTCGGCAATGCGCCATGAAATACATAAAGAAAAGTAATCAAAAGAGACTGAGAATTCGGAAGATCATCGAAGAGGTACCTATGAATCATCGCCATGTGCTGTTCCAATTGTCCTGTGCCGTCCTGATCGCAACGCTTTTCTTTGCCTGTTCGTCGACACCGGACCTGGGATCGAGGGACGAATATTTCCGGCCTGTCGAGAAGATCGTGTATCTCAAATCAGAATCGAGTGAGGCGCCGGTGGTCATCACGCGGAACCGCTCTGCATCACACGCCGACGAGACCATAAAGGATGCTGTGATCGATATGCTGCGTGCACAGAATAGACGGCTGGAAGATGTCGTACAGCAGCTCAACATGTTGACAAGCAGGGAAGTTGCGGATAACTCTAAACGTTCAGAATATTTTGGTGAACTTCTTGCAACACGTGACCGGGTTTCGAATGAAATGCTACTGGAAATGATCCGTGATCAGAATCAGCGTCTGAATGATGTTGTGGAACAACTGAAGGTCCTTGTTCAGAATCAGCAGGGAGCCCATTCCAATCTTGTTGCACAGTCGAATGCGGATCCCCTGCAGGCTCCTCCGGCGCGAAAAAGTTCCGCACCCCGTTCTGCTCTATCACCAAAACGACTTGATGGATCGTTGAGTTACGGAAAAGCAATTCAGATGTACCAAAGCAGACAGTACGAGGAAGCAATCACTGCCTTTGAGAAACTCGTGAAACGCGGCATCGAACCGGCGCTGGCGGATAATTGTTATTTCTGGACGGGGGTCTGCTATTTCAATTTGAAACGCTCAAACCAGGCAATTAGTGTTTTCACTGAAGTACTTGGATACACGGGCTCCGACAAAGCAGAGGGTGCGTATTTTATGGTCGGACAATGTTATGAACAAATGGGAGCAAAGAAATTTGCGAAAATGGCATTCGAAAAACTTGTAAAAGAATATCCTCGCGGGTCCCTGAAACAAGTCGCGGAGAAAAAGCTTGCGCTCCTGAAGTAAGGGGGGACTCCAGGAGCGCTTATAATGTCTCCAAAGGTCACGAATCCACCAGCCGTGACCGCGCTGGAGACGGCGCTACATTATTTTGTCATAACCAATTTTCGAGACACGCTTTCGTTATCAACACTGAGACGCGCGAAATACATACCTGAGGCAAGTTTCGCACCGTTCGCCGCTTGACTATTCCATTCCGAAGTATACTCGCCGACATACTGATATTGATCGACAAGCCGATTGACTTCACGTCCTGTCATATCATAGATACTTAATCGTACCTGCGCCGCTTTATTAAGACGATAACCGATTTTGGTCGAAGGATTGAACGGATTGGGAAAGTTCTGGCCGAGAACAAATGATTTCGATTCATCGTTTGCCGTGAAGAGAGTTCTGTTGCTCCATTCCAGCGAGTTGATCAGAACGCCAAGACTATCTGCGCTGCTGTTGGTTACCATGACCCGATACAATGATACTGAGCTGTTATCAAATGGATTGAGCGAGGAGAATCGGATCTTTGCGATCGTTCCCTGTCCTGCGGCGAAGGTCTTACGCTCCATACTGAGTATGAGGACGTTCACAGTAGAATCATTCGGTTTGTAAGAAGCAACGGTCCAATGAGGTTCTGCGCTGCGAATTCCGCGTTCAAGTTCTCCCAGGACGATATCAGAAGAAGTGTGTATGTTGAATTGAATACCGGCGACGAGATCGGAGTTAGAAAGTTGAACCTCGATGGTATTTGTTGCCGTTCGCACGACTGCGAGCTTATTTCCGGCAAAGGTCGAAAGCGCTGAGATCAGCAGGAGGATCACAAGACTGGAATATTTTCTTCTTATCGTTTTCATTTGAATCACCTTTCGTTGAACTTCTACATAAAGGAGTTCATTCGACGTGCCAGTAGCGAAAGGGAGAACCCTGCGAAGAGAAGGTGAGAAAAGGCCTGTTAAATAAGGGGAAAATGCATCAGAAGAAGAAAAGGACTATGAGAACGAAACAGGTTTAATATGTAACTTCTACAAAAAGGATGAGTATCCGGCAGTTGGATATGGCTTTGATGGAGCGGAAACAAAAACAGCGAATGAAGGAATTACCTCATTCACTGTTTTGGACTCTTAGTACAAATATGCCCTTTTTAGGGCCTGAAGGTTGTTATTTTCGAGGTCTTTTTGTGGTTTTCTTCCTCACCCTTACAGGTTTATGGGCTTCAGGAGAGCTTTTGCTAGATATTGTCTCTTTGTTCTCCAGAGGAAGAAGCGATACAGCCGGCGGTTCAACCGGGGCGAGTTTTTGCTGATGTTCAAACCGCTTGATTTGTGCCAATTCTTTTCTTATACGGGAGGTTATAAACAAAAGGACGACGTTCATTGTTCCCAGGAGTGCTATAAGTGCATATAACCAGGTGAAATGTGCAGTGTTTTCAGCTGACGATCTCTGCATCTGAAATTGGAGAGTATCATACTTTTTCAAAGCAATGGAAAGTGATAATCCGCCAGCGGGCGATGGACTTTCAAATGCTGCTTTGAGACTGTCCGGGTAAAAAACATAGACTGGAACAGGCGGTTCTGTAACGGTTTCCTGTGCAAAAGAAGAGTTCACACAGAATGAGATCATCAATAAAGAAAAGACGAACAGAGGTATGAGTAACCGGAAATTATTTTTCATGTGAAATCCCCTTGTGGTAATGCGACCGTGTTTAAGTTATGAAGACGGAGAGCAACATGCAACGGGAATTTGAGGATTGGGGTTGTTAAGGAAAAAAGAGTAAATCATTATAGGAGTGAATAGTGATTTTATATTCATAAAGCCGTGAGGGTGACCGTTGTTTTTCCTGTCCGCCCGCTTCGCGCGGCGAGCGGGAGCGCGAAGTGCGTGGGTGGGTCGGCGGTTGGCTGGAAGGCGCAACCGCGCTCTGTCGCTGAGGCTTTGGAGCGTAGGCAATTACTGGCCCCAAAAAGGAATCACCTGTATATTTGAAAATTTATCCCAATTATTATCAAACATATGGCTCTAAAAAAGTAAATCCATTTTTCATCCTTGTGGGCGATAGCCTCCTAATTTTTGGCGACTGGTAGTGCGCCGGGGATTTTTTATCAAAAAGCCATCTCTTGCCCCTTGTTTCTATCTTTCTACTGACTTAAATTTGAGTTAGGAGATAAGTTGACCTTCCTGATGGATCAGACGAATAAAATAATTGAGAGCAAATGCCCGATGATGCGTTTCAAAATAAATTACGCATTATGCGTTACGCAGGAGGCGTAATATGAAAAATCCATTCCAATATGGCGGTATCGTTCAGGAAGATGCCTTTTGTAACCGAACCTCAGAAATTCAAGAACTTATAAGAGTGATTGAAAACAGCGGGAAAGCATTCGTTTATTCGGAACGTCGTTTCGGAAAAACCTCATTGGTAAAACTTGCATTATCAAGGCTTCCTCACAAAGAAACGATCCCTGTCTATATTGATCTTTGGCCAACGGATAGTGAAGCCGTGTTTGTCACAACAGTGGCAAAAGCAATAGTCGAAACGGTGAGCAGTTCTGTTGATAAGGCGTTAGAAACGGCAAAAAATCTTTTTAGCAGATTAACGCCGAGTGTTACATTGGATTGCATCGAAGCGATAAAGTTGGTCCTGAGTTAGAGGAAGTTCTCAATGCAGCTGAAAGGGTAGGAAAAGAAGGAAAGAAGAAGGTCGTTATTGTCTTCGATGGGTTTCAACAAATACTGGAATACGGTGACGATCTCGTTGAAAGAAAATTGCGAAGTATTATCCGGGATCATAAGAATGTTGCATACATTTTTATGGGCAGCAGAAAACACGTTGTACAGGAAATGTTCCTGAATAAATCCCGACCGCTTTACCGGGCAGCAGCGCATTTTCCTCTTGGAGCAATTCACGCAGATCAGTGGCTGCCATTTATTCGAGAACGCTTTATAAACGCGAAGAAAGATATCTCCGATGCTCAAATTTATACCGTATGCCGTTCAACGGAAGGCCATCCGTTTTATACCCAGCATCTTTGTCATGTTCTTTGGGAGCTGTGTGAACCCGAAATAGACATAACAGACGATCAGATCGATAAAGCGATCGACACACTTCTCGCTCGAGAGAATCATGCCTACACTATTCTGTGGGAATCATTGACGAAAAATCAGCAGCGTTTTCTCAGAGGACTGACGCAAGAACCAGAAGTTCCTAAACCATTTTCCTCTGAATTTATTAGTCGATACAAACTTGGTTCTCCATCAAATACGCAGCGTGCCGTTGAATCATTACTTGATAGAGACATTATAGATCGCGATGCTGGATCGTTTTTAATTCTTGATCGGTTTTTTAAACTGTGGATACAAAGAATTCAATTGAAGTATTAAAAGATTGAGTCACGGACTAGAATAATAAAACATTATTGGTGGTTGATTTCACAAATGGAATAAACACATAAACTGAGAAAAGGCACACATACAACATCAATCCTGTTATCGTTTGTCGGATTCAACGATGCCGGGAAAATGAGTGGACCGAACGATGATGCCATCCTTACCGTTTTTCGAAAAAGCCGATTCGATCAAGTGCATCTCATCTGGAATCCTGGCGCGAAGAAGGAATTACAATCTGAGGATATTGCCAAATGCAATCGGAAACTCGCTTGAAAGGGGCTGTAAGTCAGAAGGGAGTTCGCTTGTCCGCTCTACGAGTTTGTCGAAGTCTGACGACTGTTTGCCTGCCCGCCCGCTTCCACAAGGCGAGCAGGAGCGCGAAGCGCTCGGGCGGGTTGACGGATAACTGAAAGGCGCATCCGCGCTCCGTCACTGAAGCTTTGTAGGGTAAGCGACGTTCGGCGGAGACTACTCAAAGACTCGCCATCTCATCGACTTTTCGCTTATCTACTAATCTACTTATCTGCTCATCGGCTTCTCTCTGTTTGAATCTTACCTGCTCTTTGGGTATCTTCTTTCAGTATTTCCGGAGTAATTCAGAATCAATCCAGTCAAAGAATGAAAAGTCTTGTGAACCCAAATTCACAGCCGCCGATCCAGTATATCAAAGGTGTTGGTCCTAAACGGGCTGCGGCTTTAGCAGATATTGGTATCACCAGCATTCGGGGTCTCTTTTCCTACTATCCGCGAGGATATCTTGATCGGAGCCAGATCGTACGCATCGCAGACTTAAAATCCTACGTTGAAAAAGGTGAACCTGTCACTATCTTTGCTGAAGTGTATCGGCAGGAAGCACGCCGTACGCAGCGGGGCAGGAAACTTATTTTCCTGCTGACAGTCAAAGATGAAAGCGGCTTTCTGACGTGCGTCTGGTTTGAGGGATTTCACTGGCTCAAGGATGCATTCGAAGTCGGTGAATTTCTCGCACTTTCTGCCATACCAACACTCGATAAGCTGTATCGTCCGCAGTTCGTCCATCCGCAGTTTGACCGGTTAAAAAGCGTCGAAGAAAATGAACCCGACTGGGGGAAGTTGTTCAATACGGGCGGGATTATCCCTAAGTATCGCTCCAGTGCTGAACTCGAAAAAGTCGGGCTCGATAGCCGTGGATTCCGGCGTATTCTCCGGAATGCGATAGACCACCATATCGCCGCTGCACAGGAAACGCTCTCACCGGAGATCATGCAGCGCCACGCATTGTGTTCTGGACCTGCGGCAATCCGCTCGATCCACTTTCCCGCCAATGTTCAAGACCTGGAAGAAGCACGACACCGTCTGAAGTTCGAAGAATTATTCTATCTTCAATTATTGATGGCAATGCGGAAACGGAATGCCCGGCAACAACTGCGCGGTTCAACATACAACACAGAAAGCACCCTCGCACGGCAGCTTGCTGATTCGCTGCCGTTCAAATTTACGAATGCACAAAAACGCGTGTTCAAGGAAATTGCCAGCGATCTCAAATCGCTGTATCCGCTGAACCGTCTCCTGCAGGGCGATGTCGGCAGCGGTAAAACAATTGTTGCATTGTGTACCGCTCTCATAGTTGTTGAAAATGGATTTCAGGTGGCATTCATGGCGCCGACAGAAATTCTTGCCGAACAGCATTTCCGTACACTCTCTGCATATCTTCAGCAGCTTTCGGTGAACGTGCGATTACTCGTCGGCGGCCAGCGGAAGAAACTTCGCGATGATATTCTGGAGGATATCCGGCAGGGGAGCGCGCAGATTGTCGTCGGGACTCATGCGTTGATCGAAGAGAAAGTGGAATTTGCAAAGTTAGGGTTTGTCGTTGTGGATGAGCAGCACAGGTTTGGCGTGATGCAGCGCGCTGATCTGCGGAAGAAAGGAATGAATCCGGATGTCCTTGTGATGACCGCGACACCGATTCCCCGTACGCTTGCCATGACCGTGTACGGCGATCTGGATGTCTCCGTCATCGACGAACTTCCGGCGAACCGGAAACCGATACGGACAGCACTTCGTACGGAGCAGCAGAAGGAGCGTGTCTTTCAATTTGTGAAGGAGGAGATCAGGCGGGGCAGGCAGGCGTATATTGTTTTTCCGCTCATCGAAGAATCGGAAAAGATAGATCTCAAAGCCGCAGTGAAGGAATTCGAACATCTCCAGACTCATGTCTTTCCGGAGTTTAAGCTTGGGTTACTCCATGGAAGAATGAAGTCGGAAGTAAAAGAAGATTTGATGAGACAATTTTCGGCCGGTGCCATCCAGATCCTTGTCTCCACCACCGTCATTGAGGTCGGTATTGATGTTCCCAATGCAACGGTGATGATCATCGAAAACGCAGAACGGTTTGGACTGGCACAACTCCATCAGCTGCGCGGACGTGTCGGTCGAGGCGCTGATCAATCCTATTGTATTCTCCTTGCGGACTACAACTGGTTCGATACGCACGCAAAAGAGAGGGACATCATCGAAGGCAGGGATGAGAAAGCATCGGCGCGAACGCGTCTGGAAACAATGGTACAGACGTCTGACGGGTTTAAAATTGCTGAAGTCGATTTACAATTACGAGGTCCGGGAGAATTCTTCGGCACACAGCAAAGTGGAATACCGGGATTGCGCATAGCCAATCTTGTTGAAGATCGTGAACTCGTTGAACTCGCACACACCGAAGCGTTCGATCTCATGAAGCGCGATCCTCATCTGCGCCAGAAGCCGAACGAGTGTATTCGGAAACATTTTGAAGAAGAGTTTAGAAATATTCTTGAACTCGGGAAAATTAGTTGATCAAAAAAAATATTCCTGTAGAATTCTCACGGCGTTCTCTCTCGTTGTCTCCTCCTCAAGCTCCATCATCCGATTCTTATCCTTCATGGATCATGCAAAAAACATGCGGAAAACGAGCGAAAAAACTTGACAACAAGTTTTAAAGGATTATATTAGTAGCAACACTTGTTGTTCATTGAAACAGCAAAGTAGATCAGTTGAACATTTGAAAGGTTGATCTTACCGCTTGCTACAGCGACTGAACGTAGCTCTCGTCTACAATGTGAAGAAAGAAATTGTGGAAGAAGGTTTGAACGAAGACGGAGATCCGGAAAAATCGAACGGACGAAGAAACACCGTCAGAGAAAAATCAAAACTTCAACAGACGAAAGCTGACACATACGCAGAATGGGACACTGAAGAAACCATTCTCGCCGTGAAGACGGCGCTTGAACAGAATCATCATGTCACTCTCATCGAAGCGAACGAGGAAGCCTACCTCCAACTTCTCCAATCGAAACCAGACATTGTCTTTAATATCGCAGAAGGACTTCGCGGACCATCGCGTGAAGCACAAATTCCTGCGCTCCTGGAAATGCTCGGTATCCCGTATACCGGATCAGATCCTTTGACGCTTGGAATCTGTCTTGATAAGTCCCGGGCGAAGGAAATTCTTGCTCATCACGGTATCCCTACTCCGGCATTCTCTGTTCTTGACTCTCTCATTCAAGTAGAGGACTTCTCCATTGCATTCCCGTGTATCGTAAAACCGCTGCATGAAGGATCGAGTAAAGGAATCTTCAACGCTTCGGTCGTTCATACCAAAGAAGAACTCACCTTCCAGGTTGCGAAAGTTCTCGCGGAATATCATGAACCGGCATTAGTGGAAAAATTTTTACCGGGACGTGAATTTACTGTGGCAGTTCTCGGTAATGGTCCTGATGTCCGTGTGCTGCCGATTGTAGAAATATGCTTCGATTCGCTGCCGGAGGGGGTCAATCCTATCTATTCCTATGAGGCAAAATGGATTTGGGATACAATAGAGAATCCAATCGATGTGCATGAATGTCCTGCTAAAATATCACAAGAATTGAAGAATGAAATTGAGGCGGTTTGCCTCAAAACATATCGAATTTTACGGTGTCGGGATTGGTGCCGGATTGACATACGCCTTGACAACCAGAATCATCCCAACGTGCTGGAATTGAACCCCTTACCAGGAATTCTGCCGAATCCTGAAGAACATTCTTGTTTCCCGCAGGCTGCCAGAGCGGCAGGCATAGAGTATAACACACTGATTAATGCTGTGTTGGAAGCGGGAATAGACCGCTACTCCTTATATAATAATTGAAGAAAATGAGAGAAGCGCCATATATTGCAATAGTTTTTAATGAACTAACTTTCGAATCCGAAGAGGGACGAAAGTTCATTTCAGCGGGCGGTCAGATCGGTACAATGGCAGGTCATTCTGAAATAGTGAGCAACGTCTCTAGAAAAATAATCGATCTTTCGGAGGTCGGAGTGATTGAGGAGCGGGAGCAGGTTGAAAAAGCGCTTCAGCACAAGGGGTATCGAACATCGCTCTTTAATATTGACGGCGATATAAAACGTCTCATTAAATTCATTGAGGATGAGAAACCGGATCTCATTTTTAATCTCTGTGAATCGCTTAAGGGTCAGGCCATCCATGAGATGCATGTTGCCGGAATTTATGAGCTGATGGGTGCCCATTATACTGGTGCAGCAGCACTCGCTTTGGGAACCTGTCTCAATAAAGTTCGAACAAAAGAGATCCTTAGTATTCATGGTATTCCAACGGCCCGGCATACAATGTACAAAAGTGCCGAAGGAGTGAATCTCGATGATTTATCTCTTCGATTTCCTCTGATTGTGAAACCGTCGCGGGAAGATGCAAGTATCGGGATTGAAAATTCCTCGGTTGTTCAGGATATTGAATCCCTGCGGCAGCGCATTGCCTTTGTTGTGAAAACATACAATCAGCCGGCGCTTGTCGAAGAATATATTGAAGGACGCGAATTGAATATCGCGATTATCGGCAACGATCATCCTCTCGTATTGCCGATTTCTGAAATTGATTTTTCCAAGCTGCCCTCCGGGTATCCAAAGATTGTCTCGTATAATGCGAAGTGGGTGGAGGGGACTGCGGAATATGTTGGTACCGTCGGAATGTGCCCGGCCAGACTTCCGGCAGATGTAGAACACCGCGTGCGGGAGATTGCCCTGCGATCATATCATTTGATGGAAATCCGCGATTACGCGCGTGTGGATATCCGGCTTGATGCATCGAACCAGCCATTTGTGCTGGAGGTCAATCCCAATCCTGATATTTCCCGTGATACCGGCTTTGCCCGTTCCGCCCGTACTGCCGGATGGACATTCGAAGAGATGATTGTGAAAATTGTTGAGACTGCACTTGAACGATCACGGCAGTCCTAACATGCCCATACGAAAATTTGAAAAGGGAGATATTGCATCATTGGCTGAGCTGGTACGGCAAACGAAAGTATTCCGGGAAGAGGAAGTTGATGTCGCGGTGGAACTGATGGAAATTGCAGCGAACGATAAGGAGCAGAAAGATTATTCCCTTTTCACTTATGTTGATGAGGATGGAGCTATTCAGGGATATTATTGCGTCGGACCCACTCCGATGACACAGTCGACGTTTGATCTCTATTGGATCGCTGTACATCCCCGGGTGCACAGAAAAAAAATAGGTCATGACCTGCTGGAGCATTGCGAAGGACAGGTCAAGACGATGGGGGGAACCCTGCTGGTGGTTGAAACGTCTTCGCAGCCGAAGTACGAACCCACCAGAAAGTTCTATCTGCGGCATCAATACGCAGAAGCAGCCCGAATCAAGGATTACTATGCACCGGGTGATGACCTGGTCATTTATTCTAAACACTTCTAAGGAGCTAGTGTATACGTTATGGAACTCTGGCAAGAGATGCTCAGACAGAGCGTGGACAGCGCAAAGGATTTGGTGGAACGATTTAGTTTCGATAAAGAAACCGCAGAGAAGCTCAACAAATTTTTTCATATCCGCATCAATCCGTATTATTTGAGTTTGATCCGGTATCCAGACGATCCTATCTGGCGTCAATGTATTCCTGATGCGATTGAATTACAGGATGAAAAAGCTCCGGAAGATCCTCTAAATGAAGATGCTGACAGCCCTGTCCCCAGCATTACTCACCGATATCCGGATCGGGCACTCTTTCTCATTACCAGCCAATGCTCGATGTACTGCCGTTTTTGTACTCGCAAGCGCAAGGTGAGCGATTCGACGAAGATAAATACCAAGTACATCCAGCGGGGGTTGGACTATATTGGCGCACATCCGGAAATTCGCGATGTCATCATCTCCGGTGGAGATCCTTTGATGGTGACCGATTATGCCCTGGAGCGTGTTCTTGCCGGTCTCCGGGAAATTCCACACGTGGAGATCATCCGGATTGGCACGAAAATGCCATGTGTCCTGCCGCAGCGAATTACTACGAAACTGTGCAAGATGTTGAAGAAGTATCATCCGTTGTATATTAATACGCATTTTAATCATCCATGGGAATGCACTCCGGAAGCTGAACGTGCATGCAATATGCTGGCAGATGTCGGCATTCCGGTCGGCAACCAAACGGTGCTGATGAAGGGTGTAAACGATGATCCGGATATCATGCTCGAGCTGCATCGAAAGTTGCTGAAAATGCGTGTACGCCCCTATTACATTTACCAGGCCGATCTCACGAAGGGCACCAACCATTTCAGAACGCCGGTACGTGTCGGACTGGAAATTATGGACAAATTGCGTGGACATACGTCAGGGCTCGCGATTCCATATTACGTTATTGATGCTCCGGGTGGAGGCGGAAAGATTCCGTTGCTGCCCCAGTATGTTCTTGGCCGGAATGGAAAAGATATTATTCTCAGGAACTATAAGTACGAAATCTATTCCTATCCGGATGTAGAAGAAGCTCCGGTGGAACAGCATCCAGTAGAGCATAAATACTTACGGAAACGTCAGAATGGGCGGAGAAAGCCGGTGACGCTTGCGGTTGCATCCGAGGGAGAACCGGAAAAAGTCCCTGTAGAACGAATTGGAAAGTAACGGAGGGAATTGGATATTGAGCCCGTGGAAGAAATATCCATGGGCTTTTTTTTGCACTTTTTGCTGTTCTCTCTGAAGAATCTGGAGAAAGGTGATGATCGATGGCCACTGCAAAAAATTACTCTGAACTAATCAAAGAGATTCAAAGTGCGCTGAAAGAAGAGCACCTCGAAGGCTGGCTGCTCTATAATTTTCGCGGATCCAACGTTTTTGCTACGCGGCTTCTGGCACTGCCGACCCATATTATGTTCACGCGCAGGTATTTCTATTACATCCCGGCTGTCGGTGAACCGAGAAAGCTCGTGCACAGAATCGAAGAATGGAACCTGGATGCTTTGCCGGGCCGGAAGAGTGTCTACCTCAGTTGGCGGTCGTTAGAAGATGGCTTGAAGGACCTCCTTTCCGGGACACAGAAAGTTGCCATGGAATATTCACCGCGGTGTGCAATTCCTTATGTGTCAACCGTTGATGCGGGTGTGGTTGAACTTGTCCGGAGTGCAGGGGCAGACGTTGTGTCTTCGGCAAACCTGATTCAGTATTTTGAAGCACGCTGGGATGACGAGCAGTTGAACGATAATAAAGAGAGTGCGGCACATCTTCGGCAGATCGTCGATGAGACATTCGGTTTCATCCGGAGCAGGATCAAGGCGAAGAGTACGATCACAGAGTACGACGTGCAGCAGTTTATGATGTCAGAGTTTCAGAAACGCGGATTAGTGACGTTCAGCGATCCGAATTGTTCCGTCAACGCGAATAGTGCGAACCCTCATTATGAGCCAACGAAAGAGATCAACACAGTTCTGCGTACCGGCGATTATGTGTTGGTGGATTTATGGGCAAAAAAGGATGTGCCTCGTGCCGTCTATGCGGATATCACATGGATGGGATATCTTGGAGCAACGGTGCCGGATGAGTTTGAAAATATATTCCAGATCGTCAGGGGAGGGCGCGATGCAGCGCTGAATTTTGTACGCTCCTCGATGAACGCAGGGTCGGTAATCCATGGGTATGAAGTCGATGATGCTGCACGGAATTACATTGCAGGGTATGGGTACGGCGAATACTTTGTTCATCGTACCGGTCATTCCATCGGCGAGGAAGTTCATGGAAACGGCGCCAATATGGACAATCTTGAAACAAGGGATGAACGCATCCTTATCCCTCAAACTTCTTTTTCTCTCGAGCCTGGTATCTATCTTCGCGATAAATTCGGTGTTCGCAGTGAGATCGACGTTTACATTTCAAAAGACAGAGAAGTAATCGTGACGGGACTTCCCATGCAGGAACATGTTGTTCCGATTTTAGGGTAACACTCCGTATGCACGAGAACGACCTGGTACTCAGAACTTCTATATGAAATGGATGCGGCAGGCGGTACCCCTTATCCTCCTCCGTCAGACAAATTGTACAAACCAACAACCGAAGGATTTGCAGCTTTCCGATTTCAAAGGGAGCTGGATCAATAAGGCTTATCTGCTACCGCTCGAAGTAACTCATTCTCCCTGTGCGGCACTGGGTGCGCCTCATGTTTCGATCCCCTATATCGATGTCTCCCGAAATGGGATGCAATGGCTCGAAGGATTTCATGAGGGAGACGGATTTGGAATAAAGGATTCTAAGAAATCCGTGGATCCCAATACCTACGAATTTTCCCGTCAAACAGAGGAGGGGAATACCTTGCCTTAAAAATTCATTCTCACGTCGGCAGGATCAAATGAGGTAACGTGGACCACAACAAGAGAAGTCTATGGGACAGAACCACGGGAGTTCTCATATGATTTTATCAGGATCAATGAACCCGTCGACTATCGGATCAACCATAGTGTTCTTTCCGGTACCTATATTGACAGCAGCGTCAGCAGCTATGTCTTTTCCGATAGCAGTCGTGCCTACTGGCTGTCTGGAGTGATTCGGTATAGACTCGCCCTCGATTGCTTTCTTGTTGATATGGATTGTCTCATCAATCGACCTGAGAAGGATACAGCAACAAAGAGTTATGTACTTAACGGATTCAAGCGTAGTGCAAAGACGCTCCTGCTTTTTCGTGCTCTTCCGGCGAAGGGAGGAAGGACATTCTTTGAAAATTCACCATTTCTACGGCTCTTAAAAGTAGAGTAATCCCTGCCTTAATCCCCCTAAAAAAACACTTGACAAAATATAATTTCATTTGTACCTTGGAAACGTAGAGAACGATAATAGTTTCCCAAATGTTTCTATATGTAAAAAGTGCCGTTATTTTTGATTATTTGGAAACTGATAATACGATAATGGTTTCCTGGGATAGAGAAAATGAGTGAACAGGACGATAAACAGAGGATACTGGATAAGGCATCCGAAAAATTTATGGAGTCTGGCATTACGAAAGTAACGTTGGACGAGGTTGCTTCGGAATTGGGGATGAACAAGAAAACAGTCTATAAATTTTTCCCAAGCAAGGACATCCTTCTTCAAACGATAGTCAGGATGTTCCTCGGCCGCGTCGAACGGGAGGTGTCCACGATTGTTCATTCTGACGACCCATTTGAGCGGAAGTTGACCAGCTTACTGACACTTATCGGACGGCTGATCAGGCGCATGGGGAAACAATTTCAGATTGATGTGCAGAGGTTCGCACCCGACCTGTGGACGGAAATAGATACCTTTCGAAACGAACGAGTCCTTGTCCAGGTGAAACAAATGTTTGAGCAGGCCAAACGTGAAAATATATTCCGCAGCGATCTGAATATTGATCTTTTCTATTTGACATTTATCAGCACAGTGCAGGGGGTGATCAATCCTAAAACGCTTGCAGAGCAATCATTTTCTGCCGAAGAGGCATTCCGCGGCATTATCCGGATTCTCTTTGAAGGAGCGCTGACGAATGATGCACGCCAGCGGATCCATTATTTTGATGTGAACTATGAGCAATAATATATGGAGAGGTTGATATGAAATACACGATAGGATGTATCATACTCTGGCTGTCCCTGGCGGGTTGCAATAATGGCGATGGCACTCGGATATCTGCAACGGGAACGATTGAAGCCACTGACGTGACGATCAGTGCGCAAGTGGCAGGTGTCATCAAGCTTATCCGTGCGGAGGAAGGTACTGTCGTTCGGCCCGGTGACACGCTGATGATCATCGATAATACCGATTGGCAATATCAATTGGTTCAGATGGAGGCGGCTCAGGAAACTGCTGAAGCACAATATCGTCTGGCACTCAAAGGACCCCGCGAAGAAGATATTCTGCAGGCAGAAGCGAATTACAAGAACGCCTTGGGTGATTTGAAACGAATGGAAGAACTCTACCGGGGAAAGACGATCACAGAAAAACAGCTGGATGATGTGCGCATGCGCTTTATTGTCAACCAGCAGCTCTGGGAGAAAATGAAACATGGTTCACGTCCGGAGGAAATTGATATTGCTCGAGCCCGGAGAGATCAGGCGAAGGCACTCGCGGCATCATTACAAAAAAAGGTCAATGATTGCATGATCATCGCTCCTGTGGGTGGTACCATAACAAAGCGATTTGCAGAACAAGGAGAGCTTGCTACCACAGGAATGGCGCTCTATAGAATTTCGGATTTATCTTCGATGGATATCACGATCTATGTGTCAGAAACGGATCTGCCCAAAGTACAGCTGAACCAGCTCGCGATCGTGAATATCGATGCATTCGGGAAAAAAGATTTCGAAGGGAAAGTGGTTTTTCTTTCTTCGACCGCTGAGTTCACACCGAAAAATATCCAGACAAAGGATGAACGCACCAAGCTGGTCTTTGCGGTCAAAGTGAAGGTGCCGAATCCGGACGGTGTACTGAAAGCAGGAATACCGGCGGATGTGAGTTTGATCATTGCCGGACAATGAGTGCGATTGAATTACATAATGTCGTGAAGGTGTTCACGGAAGAAGGCAGTGAGCCGGTGACTGCTGTCGATCATTTGTCTCTGAGCGTCGAGCGGGGAGAGGTGTTTAGTCTCGTTGGACCGGATGGTGCAGGGAAAACGACGGTGATTCGTATGATGTGCGGCGTGCTGCCGCTCACGGAAGGAACGATCACGCTGCTCGGATTCGATATCGGGAGGCAGAAAGACGAAGTGAAAAAGCATATCGGTTATTTATCGCAGCGATTCAGTTTATACCATGATCTTACTGTCGACGAGAATATCGACTTCTTTGCAGAGATCCATAAGGTCCAAGGGTATAAACAGCATAAAGAAGAACTCCTCGAGTTTACCCGGCTGACACCGTTCCGCGATCGCCTTGCAGGAAAACTTTCAGGCGGTATGAAACAGAAACTGGCTCTTTCGTGTACGCTGATTCATACTCCGGAAATTATTTTCCTGGATGAGCCGACAACCGGAGTTGATCCGGTCTCACGCAGAGATTTCTGGAAGATCTTATCCAGCCTTTTGAAATCCGGAATCACGATCGTTGTTAGCACGCCCTATCTAGATGAAGCAGAGAGAAGCACGCGGGTGGCAATGCTGAATCAGGGGAAGCTCTTACAATGCGATACACCGGAGGCCGTGAAATCATCCTTCCATGCGGAGATCATCGAATTGGTCTGCTCGGATGTGCGCCGGTCGTCAGAACTTCTCCAAAGGCTCTATCAACGATTGGATATACAGCTCTTTGGCGATCGATTGCATGTGCTGGTAAAAAATGCAAAGAAAGAGCAGGTGGTGATCTCCAAATTGCTCAAGAAAGAACACATTGATGTGATCAGCTCTCGTGTTATTCCTCCATCGCTGGAGGATGTATTTATTTCAAGATTGGTTTCATGAAGAAATGAGGGACATATGAAGATTCTCAGAATTGCAGCACCATTTTTCTGTATCGGACTCGCTGCCGCCCAGCCCAAAGTTGCACTTCGGCTGTCGGATTGCATCGTTCAAGCTCTGGAGAGGAATCCGTCCATACAGGTAAGCCAGGCAAAAGTCCGGGCCGCGGAAGCGAAATCTTCGGAAGCAGGGACGGCTTTACTGCCGCAGGTAAAATTCAGCGGTCGGGCAGCGGAGTTGAGCAGTGTTCCTGAATTTTCACTGGTGCTTCCTCCACCTATAGGTACACGGACTCTTTTTCCATCGATCACAGAAAGCTACTTGATGCGATTAACAATTCAGCAGCCGCTCTTTACCGGCTCTAGACTCTCGAAGAATCAAGAAATGGCTGAATTGAATGCAAACGCAGCGCAGGAGGATCTCGGTAAGGACCGGTCAGATCTGGTCCTCAATGTTGTTACGGCGTATTGGAATTTGTACCGGGCAAATACAATGGAGGTAGTACTGAGACAAACTGTGGAGCAAATAACCGAGCATCTCAAAAATGTGAAGAACCTTTCTCAGCAGGGTATGGCCACTGACGCAGATGTCATGAAGGTGCAGGTACAGTTGTCGGATATAAAAGTAAAACACATCGAATCGAAGAATTCCATCCGTATTGCTTCGATGGTGTTGAATAGCCTGCTGGGTCAATCGCTGGAGCTGGAAACGGTCACCGCCGATACACCGGTAGTGGCACAGGAGTCGATGCTTGCTGCCGATCTGAGATCGCTGGAAATGAAAGCGCGTGAACGCCGCCCTGAATTAAAGTCGATGCAGCTGCGTCGTGAGATGAATAGTTCCAATGTCACTGCGGCAAAGGGAGGTTGGTATCCGCAGGTGTACCTTGCTGCAAATTATGATTACGCGAATCCCAATCAGCGCGTGTTTCCCCAGGAAGCAAAATGGAATGGAACCTGGGATATTGGGGTGACACTGCAATGGAATGTATGGGATTGGTACGCGACAAAACATCAAACAGCCCAGGCAGAAGCAGCCTTACGTCAGTCAGAAGCAGGTCTCATACAAATGAATGATGTTGTGTCGCTTGATGTTGCCCAGCAGTATTATAGTGCACAAACAGCAGCAGAAAAGGTAGAAGTAGCGGTCGGCGGTATGGAGCAAGCCCAGGAATCGTATCGTATCACTTCCGAAAAATTTAAAAATGGCCTGGCTTCGAATGCAGATCTCTTAGATGCTGAGATCGCGTTGCTTCAGGCGAAATTGACCCATACACAGTCCTCTGTCGAATATACACTTGCAGCAGCGCGATTAAAGAAAGCCGTGGGAGATCCATTGTGAAGTTGTGGGAAAGACGACAAGACGAACCGCAGGGAATTTCAGGCAGCTCGGAGTATGCTGTCGTTGCCGATGGGCTGACAAAACGATTCGGCCGTTTTGTTGCTGTGGATCATGCCAGTTTTCAGGTGAAGAAGGGCGAAGTCTTCGGATTTCTCGGCCCCAATGGTGCGGGGAAATCAACGACCATCCGTATGCTCTGCGGTTTGCTTGCTCCATCGGCAGGCAGTGCATCGGTGGGAGGATTTGATATCGCGAAAAATCCGGATGCAGTAAAAGAGAGAATTGGGTATATGTCGCAGCGGTTCTCGTTGTATGAGGATCTGACCGTTGAGCAGAATATCAATTTTTACGGCGGCGTGTACGGATTGGAGGGAGCACGGTTGGAAGAACGGAAACGCTGGGCTATCGAGATGGCCGGTTTGAAGGGGAAAGAAAACACACTTGCGCATGCGCTTTCCGGCGGATGGCGGCAGCGCTTGGCGTTAGGATGTTCCGTGCTTCACGAACCGCCGATATTGTTTCTCGATGAACCAACCGGAGGAGTCGACCCGGTGTCGCGCCGGAATTTTTGGGATTTGATCTATGATTTATCCCATCGCGGCGTGACCGTGTTTGTGACCACCCATTATATGGATGAAGCTGAACACTGCAATACTATCGGATTGATCTATGGTGGAACATTGATCGCCATCGGATCACCAATGGAATTGAAGCATAGTCTGGATAGGTATTCTGTGTTTGAAGTGGCGTGCAGCAATCCGGTGGATGCCATGGAACTGCTGCGTCCGCAGCCGTGGACAGCCGAGACGTCGATCTTTGGCGCTGCGTTTCATGTGAGCACGCTGAACGAACCGAACGTACACATGAAGATTAAAAGGATTCTCTTGAAGGAACAGATAAAAACAACCCGGATCGAAAAGATTATTCCATCGCTGGAAGATGTGTTCATTCATTTGATTGCAGAAGAAGATGACCGAAAGAATGGGAAGGGATCTCCACGATGGCAGCATTAAATATCATGCCGATCGTTCGGAAAGAATTCCGGCAGATCAAGCGCGATAAGCGGATTCTTGGCGTGTTACTCTTTATTCCTGCGATGATGCTCTTCATGTTCGGCTATGCATTGAATTTTGATGTGAAGCATACGCGCCTTGCCGTGTATGATGAGGAACAGAGCCGGCTGAGCCGGGAATTTATCCAGCTCTTTTTCAATTCTGAATATTTTGATTATGTTCGTACGCTTCAAAGCAAATCGGAGATCAACGAACTTCTCGACGGTGAACATGTGCGGGCTGTGCTTGTTGTTCCATCAACATTTTCAAAAGATCTTCAGAAAGGGAGATCCACGAGCATTCAAGTGATTGTTGACGGAGCGAACTCGAACGCTGCGGCAACTGTGCTCGGATATATCAATGCAATTATTCAACAATATTCGCTCAAGGTGATGAGTCAATCTTTCATGCGGCTGGGAAAACAGCAAATCACACTTCCCATAGATTTTGAACCGCGCATCTGGTATAATCCGGAATTGAAGAGCGCTAAATTTCTTGTGCCCGGACTGATCGCGTTCATTCTCATGGTCACCGCAGTCGTCTCGACTGCTCTCTCGGTTGTGCGGGAGCGCGAATTGGGAACAATGGAACAAATCATGGTTTCGCCCATCAAGCCGATTGAAGTGATTCTTGGTAAGACCATCCCTTATACTGCTATCTCACTTGTTGCTACAGTCATGATCCTCGTTCTGGGATATATTTTATTTGATATTAGTATCAAAGGGAGTGTTCTACTTCTTTCCATGGTGACCTTCTTCTTCCTTGTCGGTGGTTTGGGGATGGGTTTGCTGATTTCGACCTTAGTCGAGACGCAGCAATTGGCTTTTATGATTGCGGTGTTTGTCTCTATGCTGCCAACCTTTATTCTCTCCGGATTTGTTTTTCCTATTCGCAACATGCCTCTCATCATTCAGGGAATTACCTACCTGCTCCCGGCCCGGTATTTTTTGGTAGCGCTTCGTGCCATTATACTCAAAGGGGCCGGCCTGAGCGCGTTTTGGGACCAAGCAATTGTCTTATGTCTCTATACCGTGGTCATGATTGGTATAAGCTCTCTGCGGATGCGGAAGATCCTGATGTAGGAGAACAAGAGTGAAAACGATAGTTCATATTGTCCGAAAAGAGTTTCTCCAATTGATGCAGGATAAAAAAATGCTTCGGCTGAGTATTGTAGCCCCGATCCTCCAATTGATCATTCTTGGATATGCTGCATCATTTGATGTGAGCAACATCCCCATGGTCGTCTGCGATTTTGATCATTCCCCATCAAGCCGGGAATTGATACGTTCATTAACAAGCACTGAATATTTCACTGCCGTGAGATATTGCGATAAGACGTCGGAGATCGATGCACAGTTGGATGATGGCCATGCATCAGTAGCGGTGGTTATTCCTGACGGGTTTGAAAAGGACCTCGGATCAGGAAAGACAACCCCCGTGCAATTTATTGCTGATGGAACAGAAACGAGCTCAGCAAGTATCGGCTTGAATTATGCATATCTCATCATTTCACGATATTCGCAACGGGTTGTTCTGGAGTCGCTCATCAAACGCGGTTCAGTTATGATGCCTGCAACGATTTCAGCAGAGTTCCGTGTGTGGTACAATCCGGAATTAAAAAGCAGGAATTTTATGGTTCCGGGAGTACTGGGATTACTGCTCATGGTGATGACCATGATTCTCACTTCACTCGCCATTGTGAAAGAAAAAGAACTTGGGACGCTGGAGCAGATCGTTGTCACTCCTATTCGACCATATCAATTGATTATCGGAAAGCTGACCCCATTTTTCCTTATCGGTATCGTCGATGTTGTGCTGGTTGTGTTCTTTGCGACATTTATCTTCAGCCTGCCGGTCAAAGGAAGTGTTCTCTTGCTGTTTTTCCTCTGTCTCATTTTTTTAATGACTACTTTAGGATTGGGATTATTCATCTCTACGATTTCCCGTACGCAGCAGCAGGCCATGATGACAGCGATCTTCTTTTTTATGCTTCCGATGATCTTTTTCTCCGGATTTGTCTTTCCGATAGAAAACATGCCCAAGATCATTCAGTATGTGTCTTATCTGATACCGCTCCGATATTTCTTCGTCGTTGTCAGGGGTCTATTTTTGAAAGGTGTCGGTTTGGATATCCTCTGGCCCCAGGCAGCAGCTATGCTGGTGTTCGGTATCGCGATCCTCAGCATGAGTGTGCTGAGATTCCAAAAGAGATTAGGCTGACCCTTGGTAATCAGTCCATAGGGAAAAACGGAAAGATTCCCCCAGGGGGAGAAAGCCATGATGAGTGTTGAAATGAATTACCATCTCAACGGTATCGGAGAATGCTAAAATAATATTCCACATGATTATTCATTGACTCGGCAATGAAAGTTTGTTAATATCGTTACGATTGTTTCCGTCGCTGGAGATAGGCAAGACCTTATGAAATTGAAAATTCTTATTGTGGACGATATGGATTCGATGCGGATGCTGGTCGTTCAATACTTGCGCCGGAATGAGTCGGTGGTCGTTGTCGGAGAAGCTTGTAATGCTGAACAGGCGCTCGCAAAAACGGAAGAATTAAGTCCGGATATCGTGCTCATGGATATTAGCCTGGCAGGTGTGAGCGGAGTCGAGGTGACGCGTCAGATCAAAGCCATTCTTCCAAGTGTACGGGTCTATCTTTTTTCTGCCTATGAAGTAGATGAATTTCGGGAACTCGTAATGAACTCTCCTGCAGATGGATTTATTCAAAAATCTTCGATAAAACCTGAGCTCATAGCAATGATCAACAATGAGCTGGAACGAAGGAACCTGCCGAAGTAAAACGTTGCCATCTTATCTGCATGCTCCTCCGTTGCACGTATGTTCCATCCCGCATGATTGCTGTCCGCAGGGAAGACCGTTTTCACCTTTGCTCATGATGCTCGGTATCGAAATTAATTTGGTATACAGACCTGACCCGCACGCCGGGCAGAGAATGTCTCCAACAATTTCTTTCCCCTTATGGAAAATGTCGAAGAGAGAATCACAGTTCTTGCAGCGATAATCAAAAATGGGCATAGGAAGCGCTCTTATCTCTTGGTGTCCCGGAAAATTAAAAAAAGTCCGATTGAGGTTGTTGTGTATCAGGAGCCTCTGCCGGGAGGTTAAGAAACTCATAGGTCGGTATTAAAGAATCCTGTGAAAATCGCAGACCCAAAGCTTCTCGATAGAGGCGAGAAGATGCAATTCTGGCTGTTTCAGCGAAGCCTGCAAAGAGGGACGATGCTGGTTTATCAGATTGGAACGACCCAGGAGCATTCGTCCTCTGTGCGTGTTCGATCCGTTCGAGATCGTTCGGGTTGGCAGAGAAGAGCAAGGGTTCGGTTTTCAGGACATTAGCTTTGATTTTCGAAATGTCCTCACCGGTCATCTGATGGAGAAGAGTAGAGATGAGAAGAATGAAATCCTCCGGTAAGGAATTATCCGTCGGTTTTTTCTGTATCTTCAACTGCGCATAGGCGTCTTTCGATGCAGCTGAGAGCAGGTGAAGCTTGTGGATCGATGATTCAAATGTCTTGGTGCCTGCAAGACGTACGGCGGACAGATCTGCATCAAATTCCATCTGACGCACATAGTAGGTACTCATGGCCTGACCGGCCATCATGAAAATGGAAAGAATCTTCCGGGTCACCCAGACAAAAAACGAGGCGATGGAAAGAAGTATGCGTGTGATGATGTTGCCCGTTGTTTGAATCCAGATCTCAATTTTTTGGTCTATCACATCTTGTTCGAACACCTTGTGATGGAACCAGGAATTGATTGCGGTAATGATATAATAGAGACGCGTACCGGTCTTATCGGTAAAATGTCCGAATTCATGTCCCAGCAGACATACGAACTCCGAAAGGGTCATTTCTGAAATCACCGGGAGGCCGACGGTGAGCGTGAGATCGTCTTCTAAGAAACTGATCAATTCCCTCCGGTAACTTGCTTGCACCCGTACATTACAATCGACTTCAATATTCGTAGGTTTTTTGGATCCAAGAGAGCGGCAGAGCTTCTCGACGAAAACAAAAAGCGCTTGCTCTTTTTTTCTGGACAAGGGAATAGAAAATTTTTTTCTCACCGGATTGGCAAAGAAGGGTTTGAGTAGAGCCGCAATGAGCAGGATTCCGGCAACGATGGGAAGAATATAGGCCAGAAATCCTAACCCGATCGGAAGATCGTCAAGAAGAAATGCATTGTCTTCAAAAAATCCATATGTCGTTGAGATGGTGAAAAGAATGAGCAGGAAATAGAAGGTAAACAGAATGAGCAATCCTGAAGCAGTCAAAATCCAGCCGACTGTATAAAGTCGGGAAGAAGCGGAGGGCGCATGGGCGGTCTTTGTGGGCCTGCTGGTTTTTGGTGGTGGAACCGGTATTGCGGAAGAGCTACCTGATTTTTCCGCCGGTGAAGGACTCGCTTCGAGGGTTGTTGCCGGAGGCATCGGCTCAATCTCGCAGAGAATCCCCGTTTCCTGTATGCTCGTGATATATTCCAGCGCAGCAGAATACTCAAGGGAATGATTGAGTGTAACGGACTTACCGGTGAAGAGTTTTTCAATCCGTTCCGGCGGTGCTTTGAAGAGTTGAGCAAGACGTTCTTTTACTGTTACAAGTTCTTGGCCGGATTCTATCTCTCCTTTGAAGGTGACTCGATATTTCTGTTGCTCATTCTCTGCCATGAGATCACTTTCAGTTGAGATGGCATTGCCCATCGTTATTTGAGAAGGGATCGTAATACATATTGAAGAATACCATGATGTTTATAATAGTCGACCTCATTGGGAGTGTCAATCCGGCACATGACGTTAAAATTTTTCTTCGAACCATCCTGGGCTGCTACGGTAACTCGTATCTTCTTGCCGGGTTTGAGGTCGGCGGATATTCCCTCCAGGGTAAATGTCTCGAATCCGGACAGTCCAAGTGATCGATAATGTTGTCCCTCCTCGAACTGAAGCGGAAGGACACCCATCCCGATAAGATTGCTTCGATGAATCCGTTCAAAGCTTTCCGCAATCACAGCCCGGACACCGAGGAGTGCAGGTCCTTTAGCTGCCCAATCGCGTGATGAACCGGAGCCGTACTCCTTGCCTGCGATAATAATCAGCGCAGTTCCTTCCTTCTGATATTTCAATGCCGCATCGTAGATCGAAAGAGGCTCTGTGGAGGATGGATGGACTGTAACGCCCCCTTCAATGCCGGGGAGAAGTAGGTTTTTGAGTCGAATATTTGCAAACGTTCCGCGCATCATGATCTCATGGTTGCCCCGCCGTGCTCCATACTGGTTGAAATCTTTTTTCTGCACGCCGAACGACAGGAGGAATTTACCGGCCGGAGTCTTTTCGCCGAAGGATCCGGCTGGCGAGATGTGATCGGTGGTGACAGAATCTCCGAGCAAGGCTAGGACTCTTGCATCGTGGATATCCTGCAGCGGTTTTGGATCCCGGGGAAGATTATCAAAGTACGGTGCTGCTTTGATATATGTTGAATCAGGATTCCAAGAATATTGTGCCCCTGATGGTACAGGGAGATGTTGCCAGCTGGCATCTCCGTCAAAGACATTCGCATATTCTTTCCTGAACATTTCCGACCGAACACTCCGGTGCATGGTCTGTTCTACTTCCTGAGGTGCCGGCCAAATATCTTTTAGGTAGATCGGTTCATTTTTATTCCCTGTGCCGATCGGGTCCTTGGCAAAATCAAAATCCATCGTTCCTGTTAACGCATACGCGACAACGAGCGGTGGTGAAGCAAGATAATTTGCCCGGGCATGCGGGTTGACACGGCCTTCAAAATTTCTATTCCCAGACAGCACGGCTGCGGCGACGAGGTCGTTTTCCTGAATTGTTTTTCCAATACTCTCCGGCAATGGTCCGCTGTTACCGATGCATGTTGTACAGCCGTATCCCACAAGATGAAATCCTAAAGCCTCCAAAGGCTGCATGAGGTTGGCTTCCTTCAAGTACTCGGTCACCACTTTGGAGCCGGGCGCAAGGCTTGTTTTTACCCATGGCTTCGATCTCAATCCTTTTTCGGTTGCTTTTTTGGCAAGTAATCCTGCAGCGATGAGGACAGAGGGATTCGATGTATTCGTGCAGCTCGTAATTGCTGCGATCACAACCGAACCATGCTGCAGATGATGTTTTTTTCCGTTGAGTTCAAAGGGCACGTGCTTTAAAAAATTCGGAGCGACAGATTCCGTGGAATCGTTTATCCAGGAAGCGGAAATTGATTTATCGATTGATGAACCTTTGCCTTCAAGCATTTCTATCAATGATGTACGGAACGATATTTTCGATTGGGAAAGCGGAATGCGGTCTTGCGGTCTTTTTGGTCCAGCGATGCATGGTTCGACTGTTGCAAGATCAAGTTCCAGCGTATCGGAAAACTCCGGAGCCGGAGTGTCCCTTGTTTGGAAAAGTCCCTGCTCTTTGAGGTACGCTTCTGTCAGTGCAACCTGGACATCATCCCGTCCGGTAAATCGAAGAAAGTCTATTGTCCCTGCATCGACAGGGAAGAAGCCCATCGTTGCGCCATATTCGGGCGCCATGTTTGCGATCGTTGCCCGGTCAGCAAGGGAGAGCGAAGAAAGTCCGGGTCCGTAGAACTCGACGAACTTCCCGACAACACCTTTCTTGCGGAGCATTTGCGTGACTGTCAGTACGAGGTCTGTCGCTGTTGCTCCGGGTTGCAGCTTTCCGGAGAATTTAAATCCTACAATCTGTGGAATGAGCATAGAGACAGATTGTCCGAGCATTGCCGCTTCGGCTTCAATACCCCCAACACCCCAGCCGAGCACACCAAGTCCATTGATCATGGTGGTATGTGAATCGGTCCCCACCAGTGTGTCGGGATAGGCGAAAGTGTTGCCATCCTCTTGAGAAGAAAAAACGACCTGGGCGAGATATTCCAAATTCACTTGATGGACAATACCTGTATCCGGCGGAACGACACGAAAGTTCTTAAACGCCTGTTGACCCCAGCGAAGAAACGCGTACCGCTCACGGTTTCGTTCGAATTCAAAAGTTGCATTGTTGCGGAATGCAGACGCAGTCCCGAATTCATCAACCTGTACCGAATGATCGATCACAAGATCAACAGGCTGAAGAGGATTGATTTTATTCGGGTCACCCCCCATGGCAATCATCGCATCCCGCATCACGGCAAGATCTACAATGCATGGCACACCGGTAAAATCCTGGAGCAGGACACGGGCAGGCATAAATGCTATTTCTTTGTCCGGTGCGGCTTTTGGATCCCAGCGCACTAATCCTTCAATATCTTCCTTCCGGACGATTCGTCCGTCTTCCCGCCGCAAGAGATTTTCTAAGAGAATTTTTAGTGATACCGGCAGACGCGAAAGGTCCATACCCAAGGAGCGCTCCAAGGCCTGGAGAGAGAAGATTGTGTAGGTATGAGGACCAACGCGAATTTCTTTTCTTGTTTGAAATGAATCAATACTTTTCATGGAAAACTCCTGACGGAATAGAATCCGCTTATTCATTCCCCCTAATATACAAAAAATTCGGGTTGACAATGTATGAGAAATATTTTCCATGAACTAACCCGAAATCAGATAATTCCAGCAGCCACAGATATTTTCGTTGAATAGGAAGAGAGTTCTGTCTATATTTGGCATAACTCATAAGGAGATTTTCGGAGAAATTGCCCAAACGGACAGATATTCAATCCATCCTTATCATTGGTTCCGGACCTATTGTCATTGGTCAAGCTTGCGAATTTGATTATTCCGGGACCCAGGCCTGTCGCGTCCTGCGGCAGGAAGGTTATCGTATCATTCTTGTCAACAGCAATCCGGCGACGATCATGACTGACCCGGAATTTGCTGATGCAACGTACATCGAACCCATCACTGTCGAATTTGTCGAAAAGATCATCCAACGGGAACGTCCCGATGTCATCCTCCCCACCATGGGGGGGCAAACCGCACTGAATACTGCCGTTGCTTTGGCCGAGAATGGCGTCCTGGAAAAGTATGGTGTCGAGCTTATCGGTGCGAAGCTGAAGGCCATTAAGATGGCGGAAGACCGGGAATTATTTCGCGAGGCAATGAATCGTGCAGGACTGCAAAGTGCACGCGGTGGCTTTGTGAATTCGCTTGATGAAGCATTGAAGATTGCCGAGTCGATTGGATTCCCGCTCATCATACGTCCCTCCTTTACGTTAGGAGGCACGGGCGGCAGTACGGCATATAATGTTGAAGAATTTCGAGAAAAACTCGTGCATGGTCTTACAAGCAGCCCCATTGGTCAAGTCCTTGTGGAAGAATCTGTTATTGGATGGAAAGAATTTGAGTTGGAAGTTATGCGCGACTTGAAAGACAATGTCGTCATTATCTGCTCGATAGAAAATTTTGATCCGATGGGTGTCCACACAGGGGACTCCATTACCGTAGCTCCAGCACAGACATTAACAGACAAAGAGTACCAGCAGATGCGCGATGCTTCCATAAAAATTATTCGGGAGATCGGGGTCGAGACAGGGGGATCCAATATTCAATTTGCGGTCAATCCAAAAGACGGACGTGTCCTGGTCATCGAGATGAATCCCCGGGTGTCGCGGTCTTCGGCTCTGGCTTCCAAGGCAACGGGTTTTCCAATAGCGAAAATCGCCGCGATGCTTGCCGTCGGTTATACGCTTGATGAGATTCCCAATGATATCACGAAGTTAACGCCAGCCTCCTTTGAGCCTTCAATTGATTATTGCGTGGTAAAGATTCCCCGGTGGGATTTTGAAAAATTCAAAGGTGTCGACGATACTCTGGGTGTGCAGATGAAATCTGTCGGGGAGGCAATGGCGATCGGACGGACGTTCAAAGAAGCATTACAGAAAGCTCTTCGTTCTCTGGAACAGGGACGGTTTGGCCTTGGTGCCGACGGAAAAGATATCGTGACGATCCGCAACCTGGCAGAAGCCGAAAAGACCGAATGGAAACGCAGGGTGCTCGACCGGATCAAGACTCCGCGCCCGCACAATATTTTTTATCTCCGTTACGGTTTCCAGCTCGGGTTGACGATTGATGAACTTCATCAAGCCTCGAACATCGATTCATGGTTTTTATATAATATCAAACAGATTGTCGATATGGAAGAAGAGCTGTATTCATACAGGGCATAAAACCATCATGAATTTCTCAGGGGACAGCATATGGAGACATTAAGGAGTATGATTCTTGTTATTCTAGGAGTATTCATGGCGTCAAGTCTCCAGGCACAGATCTTGACGTCTCCTGATAGAGATCAATTACTCAATGGTGATCCTGCAGGGCAAACCATGACTGCGGATTCCAATGGATTTCCATCCCCGCAGAAAATTCTTTTTTTCAAAGATCAACTGAACTTGACCAAGGATCAGGTGAAGAAAATCGATGAAATGTTAAAAAATGTTCCGGTCTCTGCAAGAGTGAAGGGAGAGGAGGTTGTCGAAGCAGAAGAAGAGCTGAGTAACATATTTGCCGTAGGAAATGTGAATGAAAGAATACTCCGCACAAAGCTCGAGCGGATTGGAAAACTGCGGGCTGAATTGCGTTTTATTCACCTGCAGGCCTATCTGAACGCGAAACAAGTCTTGTCGGCGAACCAATGGGAACGAGTGAAGGGATTGATGTCGAGTGAAGTCAGGTAAATCAAAAAACGAAACATTAATGAAGGTGACTCCGGAGATTCTGCGAAAAGCAAAAGAGTACGGTTTCTCCGATCGTCAGTTAGCAGAAATCTGGGACATCAAAGAATCGGCAGTACGCATGATGCGCAAGAAGATGGGAATTATTCCGGTGTATAAAACGGTTGATACGTGCGCGGCAGAGTTCGAGGCTTCAACGCCATATCATTATTCCACGTATGAGCGCGAGAATGAGTTGACGAAGAGTGGGAAGAAGAAGATCATGATTCTCGGAGGCGGTCCCAATCGTATTGGCCAGGGCATTGAATTTGACTACTGCTGCGTTCATAGCGTGATGGCGCTTCGTGAAGAAGGTTTCGAAACGATCATGGTGAATTGTAATCCGGAAACTGTTTCGACCGATTATGACACAACAGATAAGCTCTATTTTGAACCGCTCACTCTTGAAGATGTCCTGAATATCTGTGATCAAGAAGATCCGTTTGGCCTCATTGTCAGTTTTGGCGGACAAACCCCCTTGAAGCTTGCCAAGGCGTTGTACGAACATGGAATAAGGATTCTTGGTACATCGCCGGAGGGGATTGATCTGGCAGAAGACCGCGAGCGTTTCGGCGCACTTCTCCGCAAACATAATATTCCGCATCCAAAATATGGGACGGCATATACTGTCTCGAATGCCGTGCTCGTTGCTGAACAGATTGGCTTTCCAGTTCTGGTGCGTCCATCCTACGTGCTGGGAGGACGTGCGATGGAGGTATGCTACACGAAAAATGCTTTAAGTGATTACATGAAAAAAGCCGTTGATATCTCACCGGACCACCCCATCCTCATCGACCGATTTCTTGAAGATGCATTTGAATACGATGTCGATTGTGTCTGTGACGGGAAGGATGTGATGATCGGCGGCGTGATGGAGCATATCGAAGAAGCCGGCATTCATTCGGGGGATAGCTCATGTGTTCTCCCCCCCTATATGATCTCTGAAAAGAATCTAGAGGAGATTATTGCCTATACGGTACGATTGGCAAAAACACTGAAAGTGGTTGGTTTGATGAATGTTCAGTACGCGATGAAAGACGGTGTGGTCTATGTTCTGGAAGTAAATCCGCGGGCATCCCGCACCGTTCCGTTTGTCAGTAAAGCCACCGGCATACCTCTCGCAAAAGTAGCTGCGAAGGTGATGGTGGGAAAGACGCTCGAAGAGCTGGGATTAAAAGATTTCAATTTCCGGAAAGTAAGGCATATTTCTGTGAAGGAAGCAGTGTTTCCCTTCGCAAAGTTCCCGAAAACCAGAGTGTTCCTCGGTCCGGAGATGCGCTCTACCGGCGAAGTCATGGGAATCTCAGATAGTTTCGGAGCGTCAATTGCCAAGGCGCAAATTTCGGCAAATAATGCTTTACCGAGGAGTGGGACTGTATTCTTTAGTGTCAATGATAATGATAAAACCGACCTGACATTAAATATTGCACGGGAACTGCGCGAACTCGGATTTTCATTAATTGCAACAGCAGGAACGGAGGCGTTCTTCAACACAAACCATATTCCGTGCGACAAGGTTTTCAAAGTGAACGAAAGCCGCCCCCATTCTGTCGACCTTATTAAAAATGGCAAGATTCAGCTTGTCATCAATACACCTTTGGGCGAAACATCCCGCTACGATGAATATGCGATTGGCTGGGCAGCACTGGAACATAAGGTTTCATTTGTTACCACTCTTTCTGCTGCGGCAACGGCTGTTAAAGCAATCCAGAAAGAGAAGGAGGGGGCATTGACGGTCAAGACCCTCCAAGAGTATTTAAGGGAAAGTGCATAACGTGCATTACTTTTTCCTAGAGATAATCAGGATCTCAGGTATGGAACAGCACATTTGTCCATGGTATATTGGCTATTTATTAGCAAATCCGTTGAGACGACTGTACCAGAATCCCGAAAAAATTCTCGCTCCGTTTTTGAAGCCGGATATGAAAATTCTGGAAGTCGGACCCGGCATGGGATTCTTCAGCCTTCCTATGGCAAGAATGGTCGGTGACCGTGGACGAATTTACTGCATCGATTTGCAGGAGAAAATGCTTTATAGTCTTCGGCGCAGGGCAGAAAAGGCAAAGCTCGGGGTAAGGATCGAAGCACGGCTTTGTACCGAATCCTCACTTCAGATTGATGATCTTGCCGGTTCAATAGATTTTGCTTTGGCATTCGCCGTTGTTCATGAGGTGCAGGATCAGCAAAGACTTTTCGCGGGAATCGCTCATGCACTCAAAAAAGGGGGATTGTTTTTGATCTCTGAACCCAAAGGACATGTGACGAAGGAAAAATTTGAAAAGACGTTATCTGCAGCCCGGCTGGATGGATTGGAACTTAGGAACAGACCGAAAATTCGGGGTAGCCATTCCGCTGTTGTGGAAAAAAGTTAAGAATGGGGGAAAAGGCAATTCCTGATCACGTAATGCAATCACCAATGATCGTTGAACTCCTCACGGAGTTCCGCATAGTATTCACAATCATAACAATAAACATTTAACTCCTACGGAGTCATTATCGACATTCTGTTTTTCGTTTCACTCTCGCATAGATTGCATATGATCAGTAAAGGAAATCCAGCATCCTTCAGGGTTCCAGAGGAGATTCACGGGTGAAAATATCAGCGTTGGATAGCGGCAAAGATAGGTCATCTCTCCGAATGACAAAGATAGTCATAGCTCGGTATGAACATATCATATAGGAGGAAACACCATGGCGTACACATATGAGCAGTTAAGTCGAATGACAGTGGCAGAACTTCGTGAGATCGCAGATGGCATCGATCACGAAGCGACGCATGGACACCTGACGATGCATAAGGAGAAATTGCTGCCTGCTCTTTGCAAGGCGTTGAATATTGAAACCCACGTACATCACAAGATTGTAGGTATCAATAAGGCGCAAGTGAAACTCGAAATCAGAAGCTGGAAGAAGAAGCGAGATGAGGCCGTTGCAGCCAAGGATTATAAAAAGCTCAGCGAAATTCGACAGCATATTCATGATCTGAAGGTGAAACTGAGAGCTTCGATTATCTAAGCACAACGAATTGATCGTCACAGCGGGAAGCAATTCGGAGATGGTTTGCTTCCCGCTGTGTTTTGTCAACCGGGAATTGTTGCATTCTTGCTTTCTACTCACCTTTGACTTACATTGGACTATTAGAAATCTCCCCTGAAACAATACTTTAAGTCCGCATTGATAACCTATGCATGTTTATCAAAGCCTTGTAAAAAGCAGGGGCGAGGTCTGTTTCAATCGCTTTACCGGATAATCCTGTTGCTGTTCTTCTTGAATAGTTCCGTGCGAATCTTTGGACAGAATCATTTCTCGTTCCATGAGACAGCACAATCAGAAGAAATTGAATTTTCGTATGCTCTCGGCCTTTATCGAGATAGTCTCTTCCAGCTCGCAGAAGAGCAATTTGAAGACTTTATAAAAAAATATCCCAGCAGTATCAACGACCAGCAGGCAGCCTTTCTTCAAGCGGAATGTCTTTACGCCACTTCTCAGCTGCAGCGTTCAGCGTCAAGGTACATGGATTTTATCCATGACTATCCAAATTCTCCGTTTGAGCCGGAAGCATTGCTCAAACTTGGCCAGGTATATCTCAGGTTAAAGAAATACACTGAAGCTGTCACCGTTTTCAAATCGTTCCTGGAGAAGTATGGCGATCATGGTAAGGCAGGAGAGGCTGCCTATTGGATTGGCGAGGCTTACCAGAATAGTGACGATCCTCAGAATGCACTCAAGTACTACACATTAGCACAAGAGAATTATCCCCAGCATCGCTTCCGACCTTCGGCTTTGTACTCCATTGCGGGGACATATCAGAAACGTAAGGAATATCTGAAAGCCGTTGAGATGTATAATAAATTTATCGCGGAGTTTCCCCAAAGTCCGTTGACTCCCATGGCCCGTGTACGTGTTGGCGAATGTCTCTTTTTTGCGAAGGAATACCACCGCGCTCTTGACAGTCTTATAGCCATACGCAATACGTTTCGGGATGAGGAAGAAATGGGAAAGGTGGATTACCTTATCGCAGAGGCATTCTACAGGCTCGGCGATTATCCGAATGCACAGAAGCGGTACGAACAATTTCGGGAGGATCATCCACGGCATTCCCTGGTTCCGGAAGTGACGTACATGCTTGGATGGATCTCTTTCGAACAGAAAAACTATCCGGAAGCAATTGAGACATTCAATATGCTGGTCGAGCGATCTGATGAACTTGGCCGTGCTGCCCTCTATCGACGTTCGGTGATGGAACGCCTCACCGGGAAAGACAATGAAGCAGTTTTCACATTGAAAGAGCTCCTCAATCGTGAGCCGGAAGGGGAGTGGTCGGATCAGGCACTGTTTGACCTTGGTATGATATTCTTTGAAGAAAAGAAGATCAGAGAAGCACACGTATGTTTTCAGCAATTAGCAGCGGATTTTCAGCAGAGTGATGTTTTACCGGAAGCCTGTATGATGACCGCCGAATGTCTCTTTCTCGAACGGGACTTTGCCGGGGCAGAACTTTGGTATGAGAAATCTCGTGTATTTCCAAATTTATCATTTGAAGAGAAAGTCACAGCGAGTTTCAAATCGGCGCTCTGTTCATTCAGGCAAAAGAAGTTCAACGAGGCATTCGAGAAATGGGAAGCATTTGTCGAGCAATTTCCCGGACACCCTCAAGTGACCGATGCAAAGTACTTTCAGGCAGAATCTGAGTACCTGCTGGGTGATTACGAGATAGCTTCACAGCTTTATCAGGAGTCTGCTGCAGATCCTCATTCGACAAAAAGGGAAAAAGCACTCTATGGAGCCGCAAGATCATTCTTTCAGCAGGGGAAATATCAAGAGGCGATCGAAGCGTTTGAAAGAATCGTGGTCTCGTTCCCGAAAGGCAAATATTCTTTTAATGCTCGGGTGCAAATTGGAGAAGCATATTTTCTCCTGAAAGAATATAAGAAAGCCGTTGGGAGTTATCAGGCAGTCCTGAGAATGTATCCCGACAGCAGTTCGGTAGATTATGCCTCCTACCGGCTCGGGATAAGTTATTTCCATGACGGAAAGAATACGGAAGCCTTCAAGGCCTTTGAAGCACTGAGAAATCTATTGCCTCATTCGTCGCTGGCGAGCGAAGCCCAATTTGCACTCGGATGGATCAATTTCCATCAAAAAGAATATGGCGAAGCGCTAAAGGAATTTCAGAAGGTGATCAATGATTTCCCGACAAGCGATCGCAGGGCGGATGCCTATTACTTTCTTGGTAACTGTTATTTTGTTCAACGCCACTATACGGCAGCGGAGAAATCCTATCGAGAAGTCCTTCAACTCTTTCCCAGAAGTACGTATAGCGCAGAGGCATCGCAAGGAGTTCAACGATGTCTTCTTGGAGAACAAAGCGAAGATGAAGCAGTGAAGGACTCGATCGGCCGAGATGAGGATATTGCCTCGGCGAAAGAACAATTCCGTAGAACAAGCTCCCCTGTTATCCCATTCTTCATTGATGGAGTGCCGATGAATTCGCATGATCCTGGCAGCATCATAGGTGATGAGCGAAAAATATCGGATGAGGAATATGATCCTCTTACGTATTCTCCGGATAAAGCATCCATGGGACTCCCGTTGAACCATGAACCCACAATGAAGAACGACTGGAATGATCACCGCATTTCGGACGATCAAAGAATGATACATTCTGGTTTTGCTGAAACGGGGATCGGGACGTACTTCACCCCGCACATGACGGTGGGATTTGGGCAGGTGCTCCCTGAATTCTCTTATACTCTGAACGGTATATATCATCTCTCAAAAGGATTTGCACCGAATACAGATCGATCGGATGGGAGGCTTTCTGCGCGGGGAGAAACATCCCTTGCATCAAATGCCCCATTACTGAAGAATACTTCACTGGACGGTCTATTCGAATATCAGAGCAAATCGTTTCACTTCTACGGCTCTCAAGTTCCAGAATTCACGAGGACGGTATCAGGTGTTACTGCTGAGGCAGCGATACAGAACCAGTTAAGGAAAGTGTTACCTTATACGGCGGGAATTTCCATGACGACCTTGAATATTTCTGATTCAAATGCCTTGACGAAAGAGCGGTGCATCGACTTTCATGGTCAAACTGCTCCAGCGATTTCCTCGTTACCGATCCAGACAAACCTTCGATTGCTATCTGCTTCTGGAGGATTGGGATTCATGGATCTTTCCGGGGGGATAGAAAATTATTTCTCTGCCGGTATCTCCTTGAAGGGGTCGTTGCACTTGTATTGGGCAAACGGTATGGCAGGACAACATATTGCTTCTCTTCGTCCTCATATCTTGGCAAGCTATCAGATGAACTCCACACATCGGATCTATGCAGCATTTGAACCTCAGGTAATTCCTCAAACGCTTGCGTTGAATATGGTTGGAAATCAGTACCTTTCCGCGTCTTCTGCTGTCCACCATACGGATGTCACGAATTCAGGGGACCTAGGTCTGGAATCGGGTTGGTCTTCACAGGTCAGGAGTCGACTCTCTTTTAGCGTGAAATCAATCAAAGATTTGCCTTTGTTTTCGGATTTGACCCGACAGGGGGTATGGACGACGGTTTATAGCGGGCAGACAACAATTGTTATATTTTATGCAGAAATGTTTGCAAAGTTGACGTCAAATGATTATTTTGCTTCTAGCATTCTTCTCCGGTCTGCCAGGGACTCATATAGTGGAAGGCAGATTCCTTATACACCGGCAGTTGAAGTAGAATGCAAAGGAAGCCACAACTTCGGATCAACGGTTGTTGCGAATGTGAGGGTGAAGGTTGTTGGAGAACGAGAAGCTGACCTCACGGGAGATGGAATTCTTCCAGGCTATGCAGTGTTCGATGTCGATGGAGAATATGCAGTTCTGCAAAGTCTGAAAATCTCGGCGCGTATAAAAAATATTTTTAATGCGAACTACGAACTGTGGCGCGGGTACCAAGAATTTCCTTTGATGATAGAGACAGCTGTACAAATCTTTTGGTGAAGAAAAAGAGAACATGAGTGAAACAAATCTCAATAATACAAGGAGGATTACTCAATGCCAGATTTGAATCTCATTGATGAGGGCGGGTTTGATGAATCGCAGGCGCCGGCTGCTCCTCCGGCGAGAATGAAAGGCGGCGGAGGCGGAGGCAATAGAACGATGCTCATCGTTGTCGTTGTTCTTGTTATTGCTGCTGCCGGTGTCTATTTCTTGAACCAGCGGGGAATCATTCACCTCTGGGGAAAAAAGGCACAGCCCGTCACACAAATGCAGGAGGAACCTTTCCCTCAGGAGTTTACCGAGCAGGCACAGGAACAAGGCCCAAGGCTAGACACCACCGAAGTAGCGTTGCTTGACACACAACCGGTCGAAGAAAAGGTTGAAGGTGCAAAGGGACCGGAAAAGATCTCAGAGTCAGATGCTCTGAAGAACAAAGAGCAGGGAATCGGTCGTGAGCCGGCGTTAAAGCTCAGCGAAATGAAAGGCGAGTTCACTGTTCAGGTCGTTGCCTATCGTGAAAAGAAAAACGCCGATGAGACGGCGAAGAATTTGGAATATGCCGGCTATCCATCCTTTGTCGAGAAAGTTCCAATGAAGGGCGGCGATTGGTTTACTGTTCGCATTGGTCGTTACGCTACTCCTGATGATGCAAAGAAAGCGGTCAAAACCTTTGCAGGCCAGCTGCAATCGCATCATTTTATTGATAAGATTCGAGTGAAGTAGGTTCATTCTCAAAACCTCTCGTTTCTTTATCGTGGGGCAGGGTACTGTTCGGAAAAGGTTGTCGAAAAGGAAGAAGAGATTGTGAAGCGCGGCGATCAGTGGGCTTTATATTGCCGCGCTTACTCTGTACGGTTGTTCCTTCACCCAGATCCCTATCAACAGAAAACTTCTCATTCCTAGCACCTGACGTTGTTGTCTTTTTCCTTCTGTGGTTTGAAAAGAGAGGAGAGTTCTCGTTCAGTCGGTTGAGTGCGGCTGGGATGATTGATCCTTTGGAACGTGTTGTCGTATTTCCGTAAGAAAGTAGAAGTAATAGAAAGCGATCTCACCGCCGGTGAGGATGAGGAGCGAGATGGTATCACGGCTGATTTCCTTTCTGATTGACCTCCACACCCAGGAATCCAACGGCTGCCAGTACCATCGAACAAACCAATCCAGAGCAAACAGCAGATTGGTCAGCATCGTCGCAATAGTCCAGCTTACCGCAAAGACGATGCATACGAACGCAACAGCTAAAAATCCTTCGCCCGGACTCTCCTTCTTGTATGTTAAAAAAGCATATACCAGCAGAAGAACATGAAGGAAGAAAATAAATGCTGAAACCATGAAGAGAACCAATCGGTTATTGTGAGTCGTGGTTAGTAGGCATCTTTTCCAAAAAGGACGGCATGGATCGTCTTGAGAATAATTTTCAGATCAAAGACGAGGGACCAATTTTCAACGTAATAGATGTCATATTTTGTCCGTTCGGAGATAGAAGCATTTCCTCGTAATCCATTGACTTGTGCCCATCCCGTCATACCTGTTTTTACACGATGCCGCTCCAGATACCTTGGTACTTCCTTCTTGAATTGCTCCACAAAATGCGGTCGTTCAGGGCGGGGACCGACAATGCTCATATCGCCCCGTACCACATTCACCAGCTGGGGCAGTTCATCGAGGCTGTAACGGCGAAGAAAACGGCCAAGACGGGTTGTTCTCGGATCGTCTTTTTGAGACCAGACAGGTCCGGTCGTTTGTTCGGCATCCACGCGCATCGAACGGAATTTCATGACTATAAAAATCTCACCATCCAATCCTATTCGCTCCTGAAAATAGAGGAGAGGTCCTTTTGAGTCAAGCTTCACAAGGATGACAACGAGGAGGAAGAGGGGGCTCGTCAGTAGAAGCACGAGACTGGAAAAGAGCAGGTCAAACATACGCTTGACGATGAAATTCCATGTGCTCAGGGAGGGACTTTTAATTCCCAGGAATGGAATTCCTTCCAAGTGCTTAATGTGAACCTGGCTCGTCATCAACTCGAGAATATCAGGAACCATCATCATCTCAACATTCAATCCTTGGCACGCGAGGATCAGGTCAGGCAGGTATGTATGTTCCGGTTCATTCAGGGCGATCAGCACAACATCGATACGCTGCGACTTGATGAGACCAGGGACAGAGGAAATCGAACCCAGGCATGAAAGGCTTTCCAGTGAAATTTCAGCATTCCCCTTCACAGAACAATATCCCAAAACGTGATATCCCAGAGAACGATTGGCAGAGAGAGATTGAAAGATTCTCTTCGCGGCAGGACTTGTCCCGGCTATGATGATCCGTTTCAGATCGTGTCCCCTTAGATACCACGCCTGTTCAAATTTCAAGACTATAAATCGACCCAGGGAAATAAAAACCACAGCAGAAAAGCCGAGGATACCGAAGACTATCCGTGAATAGGAGAATTCACGATAGAAAAATGCAGCGGCCATGATCACCAGCATTCCGACAAAAATGAGGCGGACGAGAGCGAAGAATTCATCTGAGAAGGAGGTCACTCGCCGCGGTTGGTATAACCCGCGAGAATGAAACAGCCATATCCAAATGGGAATAACGATGAGGGAACTTTCAATGTATGCACCAAGAGGCGGAACACCAAAAGTAACAGGGATAATTTCTGCCAGGGCTGAATTGAACCTGATCCAGTAGGAACAAAGAAATGACAATTCAATAGCCGCAGCGTCAGCGATGACTGTCAGTAAGGGAACGAGAAAATCTTTTTTCCGGTTCTGTGTCATTCGTTTCTATACTGGTTCCAGGGAATCGCCGAATGTGAGGATATTATGCATCATCCGAACATTTCCTGCTCTACCTGCTGGAAGATAATATGACCAATGGTAATATGGCCCTCCTGGACACGCTGTGCGTCGTCGGAGGGAACAATGATGGCGAGGTCAACTAAATCCTTGGACTTCCCGCCCCCCTTGCCAAGGAATCCTATTGTCACCAGGTTCATTTCCCGCGCTTTTTGAAAGGCACGATTCACGCTTTCCGATTTTCCGCTCGTTGAAATTCCGATGAGGACATCTCCCTCGCTGCCGAGCGCTTCGATGGAACGGGTGAAGACATTGTCGTAACCGAGATCGTTGGCGCCGGCTGTCAACATCGAGGAATCGGTTGTCAGGGCTATGGCGGGAAGGCCCGGACGCGTGATTTCGTGGCTGAGGCGGATCACGAATTCCGTCGCGAGGTGCTGGGCATCTGCTGCACTGCCGCCGTTGCCGCAGAGTAATACTTTCTTTTTATTCCTGAAGGCATGGATAATCAAATCAATCGCCTGGGAGATCTCTGAGGAACAGTGCTGCTGGATGCGGAGCTTCGTGTCGCTGCTCTCGTGGAGTGAATCAGCAATGAACTGTTCTCGCGAATTCTTTTTATATTTTATTACAGTCATAAAGGTGCCTGATGTGTTGATGAATGATCTATCTTGTGTGAATTGCGCTTGCAAATTCCTTAATCAACGAACTCTCTGCATGTTCTTCGATAACGGTCCCGGTCACAACAAAGGAAGCCCCGGCTGCAACCTTTTTCCGCGCTTCCTCCGGTGTCCGGATGCCGCCGCCGACGATGAGAGGCAGCGAGCAATATCTTGATACCTTCTTGATCATCTCCTCCGGGACAGAGAGTTTGGCTCCGCTGCCCGCTTCAAGATAGATCATTTTCATGCCGATCATTTCTGCGGCAAGAGCATGTGCCGCCGCGATGTCCGGTTTTTCGCGCGGGATAGGTTTGGTGTTGCTCATGAATTCTGCAGATGTAACATTGCCGCCTTCGATCAACATATAGCCGGTGGAGATCGTCTCGAGACCCATTCGTTTAATGATGGGCGAAGCGATCACATGATTACCAATGAGGTTGTCCGGATTGCGGCCGCTGATCAGGAGAATATAGAGGATAGCATCGGCCACGGAGGAAATCTGGAACAGGCTTCCCGGAAAGATAACGACTGGAGCCGTTGTATGTTCCTTGATGACCTTTAGCGTCCGGTCGAATTCATCGGAGAGCATCAAGCTTCCGCCGACGAGAAAGGCATCTACACCGGAATGGGATGATGCACGAATGAATTCGGGAAGCTTTTTGGGATCGATGTTATCCGGATCGATGAGCACAAGATATCCAGCCCCGCGTTCACGTTTCACCTGGAGAAGACGCTCGAAGGTATTCATTGGTTGTCCATTTATGTTCGTAAAAGAGATTTAACCACTGATAATGTCTGCGTGAGAGCTTCGTTAATTTTGTGTACATCTTTCCCGCCGGCCGTTGCCATATGAGGTCGCCCGCCGCCGCCGCCCCCCACGATTTTCGCAATCGTACCGATTATTTTTCCCGCTTCGATCCTCTTTGCAGCAACGAGATCATCGGTCACGACACAGACGAGCTGTACTTTTTCTTCAATGATCGATGCCAGAAGTCCGACACCGCTGCCAAGCTTTGCACGAAGTGCGTCACCGAGCGATTTCAGTTCATCCATCGAAGCGGCACCGACGTTTGCGGTGACAAGTCTGATACCGCCCACCGGGACAGCGGAAGCGATCAAATCATCCATGGATCCGGTGAGAGACTTTATACGGAAACGCGCGATTTCCTTTTCAAACAATTTCTTTTCTTCCACCAGCTGCTGAACGAGCTCCTCGAGGACATGATCCCGGTTGTTCAGCTGCTCAAAACAAAACGCAAGTTCCGGGGATGGTTCCGCTGGGACGGGAGTGAGTTCTTTGAGATCAGCAAGCCGTTGTTCATATCCTCCAAAGGAATTATGGAGAAGCTCCTCGTTGCTATCACTCACGGCAGCGAGTTCGGATTTGAACCTGGATAACTCGTTCAAATCCTCGAAGGCCTTATCGACCCGATCAATGTAGCTTTTCTCCTGGAGCCTGAGATACTCCAATGCGAAGTGATGGGTTACCGCTTCAATACGGCGAACGCCGCTTGCGATACTTCCTTCACTTGTTATTTTCAAGAAACCGATCTCGCCGGTATTGCTCACGTGCGTACCGCCGCAGAACTCCTTGCTGAAATCTCCAAACTGGACCACATTGACACGATCGCCGTATTTATCGCCAAAGAACATCAATGCTCCAAGTTTTTTTGCTTCCTCAAATGGAATGTCGCGGTGATGCGTGAGTTTGATGTCTTCCCTGATCTTTTCATTCACCAGCGTTTCGACTGCGCTGAGTTCCTGTTCGCTGAGTTTTGCAAAATGCGCAAAGTCAAATCGGAAATAATCCGGACCGACAAGCGATCCTGCCTGCTGGACGTGTGTCCCTAATATTCGGCGTAATGCGTTATGGAGCAAATGCGTTGCAGAGTGGTTGCGCATAATGGAAAGACGGCGTTCTTTATCGACTTGAGCTTTTACGGATTGACCAACTTGAAGGAGTGCTGCCTCCAATTGGTGACCAATCACTGTTCCATCCTTCAATGTATTCAGAACCGGTATGGTGATATCTCTAAAGGCCAAGATGCCGGTATCACCACATTGGCCTCCTGATTCTCCATAGAATGGGGTTTTATCGAGAATGGCATATCCATCCACGATTTCAACAACAGTAGATGATGATTCTAGCTGTGTGTATCCTAGAAATTCAGTCGATGGAACCTTTGTATGATCGACTGAGAACATCACTGCTGTCTGAGGACCAGTCGATTTGCCCGAGTCGCGTGACCGCTCTTTTTGCTTCTGCATCAATTCAGTAAAAGTCCCGACGTCTACGTTCAAACCGCGCTCGGAAGCCATCAACTCCGTGAGGTCAAGGGGAAAACCGAATGTGTCGTAGAGCTTGAAAGCATCTTCGCCGGGAAAACTCTTGGAGTGTCCTATAAGCTGAATAACTTCTTCGAACTTCTCCAGACCGCGGTCGAGTGTGGCATTGAAACTCTCTTCCTCAGCTTTGATGATTTTTTGAATATGCTCCTGATGTGATTTGATCTCGGGGAAGATATAGCTCATGGTTTCTACAAGCGTTGGTATGAGTTGAAAAATAAATGGTTCGCGCATTCCGAGATTCCGCCCGAAGCGTGCTGCCCGCCGGAGAATGCGGCGAAGGACATACCCGCGTCCTTCATTGGACGGAATCGCCCCGTCGCCAATGGCAAAGGCTAAGGTACGAACGTGGTCGGCAATAACACGCATGGCAATGTCGAGTTCGGATTGGGGATTGGGGATTGGAGATTCGAGACGTCCGTCGTACGGCTTATTTGTCAGTGTACTGATCTTTTGGATGATCGGGGTGAAGACATCTGTATCGTAATTGGATTTCTTCCCCTGTAGAACTGCACAGAGACGCTCGAATCCCAAGCCGGTATCAACGTGTTTGGCAGGTAAAGACGTCAGTGTCCCTGTCTCGTCGCGGTTGTACTGGATGAAGACGAGATTCCAGATTTCTATCACTTCGGCAACGCCCGCGTTAACCATGGAAGCAGTTGCCGTGCCGTGAGGAGTCCGGTCAATGTGAATTTCCGAGCACGGACCGCACGGTCCGGTTTCACCCATCTCCCAAAAATTATCTTTCTCGCCGAAGCGCAGCACGTGGTTCGGGTCGATATCTGTGACCGTTTTCCATAGTAACTCTGCTTCATCGTCCTTCGTGTACACTGTCGCCCAGAGACGATTTTTCGGCAATCCATACTCACGGGTCAGCAGATCCCATGCCCATGCGATGGCCTCCTTCTTATAATAGTCTCCGAACGACCAGTTGCCGAGCATTTCGAAAAACGTGTGGTGATAAGTATCGCGTCCCACTTCTTCAAGATCGTTATGCTTGCCGCTCACCCGGATGCACTTTTGTGTATCAACCGCGCGTGTATAGGACCGCCTGCCGGTGCCGAGAAATACGTCCTTGAATTGGTTCATTCCGGCATTGGTAAAAAGCAATGTTGGATCTTCGAATGGTATGACCGGAGAACTGCTGACGATAGTGTGCTGGCGATCTTCAAAGTATTTGAGGAAACTGTTGCGAATTTCAGAGGAGGTCACCGGTACGCATCCTTCCTCTGAAGTACTCTGCTAATACTCACTGTTTTCATTTTCTCATCAATATTAGTGGGATGAAGAGGGAACCTTTGCTGCTCCTTCATGGTGCTGGGTTTGATTTGGATACGATCCATTATTGCGAACGTTTGTTTAATTTTCTTTTGACTTCTTTCCACGGTAATGTCTTTTCAAGTTTAACTTTTTTCGTCGCTTTAAGATCTATTGCTTCTTCAAGGAATTCGAGCATCTTTTTGTACCTATTATATGGCATCAGGATATATGATTTTCTGCCGCGTGCATCATAAAGAACCTGAGGTTCTTTTACTGGAGTGGCCATAATGCTTTGTCCTTTCCGTCAGATTTCAATCTGCGTCATAAGTGCAATTTCTTCCAGCACGTGCGATACTTTCAGGCATTCGTTCATAAGCCCTTCAAAAACCATCGCTTTTCCCTTGGTATGAACTTCCCAGGTCAGGGTCTCTGCTTTTGACGTATCGCATCCAACGGCCTTTATGATCTGGCCGATAACCTCTTCAAATGAATGAATTTCGTCATTGAACAGGATGACCTTGGCCGGATGTTCAACTAACTCATCGGTATCTTTGTCTTCCTGTTGAAGAGGATTGGATAATGGAATTGGACTCATTGAACTTTGCTGTACCATGAATTCTTCTCTATGATACAGAAAAAAGGAGAGTCTTTCAAGGAAACTGATGCTATGGAAATTTCCCGAAAAGACGGGTAGGGAAATGCAGGATGTCGACTATTTTGCCAAAACCATCCTTTTTACTGCTGCCTGATTGCCGGATTCGAGTCTGGCAAAGTATGTCCCGAACGGGAAGGAGGATGCATCAAAGGTTACTTCGTGACTTTCTCCAGCTGAGGTTATTTGATTGAAGAGCGTCGCTGTAACCTGCCCGAGGATATTATAGATCCGGAGTGTTGTGTATCCAGCTTCAGTCACGGTAAAATATTCTTTATTGAGTAGGCCTAAATCAGGAGGGAATGATTAAATAAAATAAAGCGTCTCCGAATCACCTCTCCGACCGCTCGTAGCGACTCGCCTCGCTCCGCTCGTCGGAGAGGGTCGGAGAGGTTGATTGGCTTACATGTTTTTAATGATCGCATCACCAAATTCGGAACACTTCACCTCTTTGGCCCCTTCCATCTGACGGGCAAAGTCGTAGGTGACCGTTTTTGTCTGGATCGTCTTGTCCAATCCATGGAGAATGAGGTCGGCAGCTTCTGTCCAGCCCATATACCGAAACATCATTTCACCGGAAAGAATAACAGACCCGGGATTCACTTTGTCCAGGTTGGCGTACTTTGGGGCAGTGCCATGTGTTGCTTCGAAGATCGCGTGACCCGTTATGTAATTGATATTTCCCCCCGGTGCGATGCCGATACCCCCCACCTGAGCGGCGAGAGCATCAGAGAGATAATCGCCGTTCAAATTCAAGGTCGCAATGACATCAAATTCCTCGGGACGTGTGAGAACCTGCTGCAGGGTAATATCTGCAATTGCATCTTTGATGACGATTCCGTTCGGGAGTTTTTGCCACGGTCCGCCATCGATCTCCACACCGCCGAATTCCTGTTTAGCCAATTCATACCCCCAATCACGGAAGCCCCCTTCAGTGAACTTCTGAATATTCCCTTTGTGTACGAATGTGACAGATTTGCTCTTATTGGCAATTGCATACTGGATCGCGGAACGAATCAGCCTCTTTGATCCTTCTTCGGAGACCGGTTTGATGCCGATGCTGGAGGTTTCCGGGAAACGGATTTTCTTCACCCCCATTTCTTTCTGGAGGAAGTCAATGATCTTTTTCACTTCGGGGGTTCCGGCTTTCCATTCGATACCGGCATAGATGTCTTCCGTATTCTCACGGAAGATCACCATTTTCACCTTTTCAGGATGCTTGACCGGTGAGGGGACTCCCGTGAACCACTGCACTGGACGTAAGCAAACATAGAGATCAAGAATTTGACGGAGTGCGACGTTCAGTGAACGGATGCCGCCGCCGACGGGAGTCGTTAAAGGGCCTTTGATACCGACAAGGAATTCCTTAAATGCTTCGATCGTATCGTCGTGGAGCCACGTATTCGGGCCGTATACGACATTCGCTTTTTCTCCGGCAAACACTTCAAACCAGACGATCTTTTTCTTCCCTCCGTATGCTTTGGCAACTGCGGCATCCAGGACACGCTGGGATGCGCGCCAGATGTCCGGACCGGTGCCATCCCCTTCGATAAAGGGAAGAATGGGATTATCCGGAACAGTCAATTTTCCATTTGAAATGCTGATTTTTTGTCCTGTGGTCGGCGGGGAGAGCTTTACATAGTGAGCCATGGTTCTCCGTCTCCTTTATGATTGTGGTTGATGAATGAATTGTCGAATGAGTTCTCCGTACCGCTTCATCTCGCCGGAAGAATATCGTTTAAGTTTCAGAACGAATCGGATATCGTCGTCTGAGTACCGCGGAGTGATATGGAGGTGAAAGTGAAATACCGATTGTCCGGCTATCGTGCCGTTATTCGAAAACAGATTGAATCCTTCCAGATGAAGACTCTGGACCAACGCATGAGTGACAATTTTAGCGGCATATAGAATGGAATGATACATTTCCTCGGGTACATCGAGAAAATCCTTGCAGTGCCGCTTCGGAAGGATCAATGCATGGCCGAAATGAATCGGATTGATGTCAAGGACAGCAATAACATCGTCATTCTCGTAGAGAATCTCAGCGGGGATTTTTCCGGATATTATTTTACAAAATACGCAATCGGGCATTTTTTTCGTATGAGAAATCTATCCAAATATGCTCGCAAAGTCAAAGAAGGACGTGGAGAAAAAACCTTTTTCGAGGAGCATTCCTAAGTTGAACAGGGATTCCACTATAAAGATTGGCTAACGAGTGACAGGAATCATCTTTTCTAGGATTTTTCGGATATCTCTCTTGATTTTGTGTGGAGGAAAAGAGATATTTGACTTGGGTAAGGTGAAAGTCTATCGATTATTCGTTATCTCGTCTAAAATATTTGATTATCATATTTATGGTCAGCGGACACATCCAGGAGGAGCAATCATGAAAAAGATTTTCTTACCAATTGCAGCATTCCTTTTATTTGTTGGTTTCAATAGTAATCTTTATGCACAAACAATCACAGTTGCTGGGGCAGGGTCGACTTTTGTAAATGGCCAATATACATACGAGTCAGATTATCTCCTGAAAGGAGTATATAGACAGGTTGGTGGTGCAAGCTGTGGAATATCTTGGACGGGGACCGCTTGGAATATTAGGAGCAGTGACGGTTTGTTATATTACTATTTAAACAGCGCTGATACACAGTATCCTCCGTCAGGAGGATGGCAAGTTGATGCTAATGGATCGGCTAATGCTCCAACGTTAACCTATGAGATTGCTACGCTTTCTGATCTTAATTGGTTGAGTCAAACGAGTTCGGTATGGGGTAATGCTTTCAAACAAACCGCCGATATTAATGCCTCAGCTACATCCAGCCAAGATGGAGGGAATGGTTTCATTCCCATTGGAAATGTTACAACGAAATTCACCGGCACGTATGATGGACAGATATACAAAATCGACAGTTTATATATCGACCGATCCACAACTGATGAAGTCGGTTTGTTCGGATATGTCACAGACGGCGCGACGGTCACAAATGTAAAACTTGAAAATGTGGACATAACAGGGGAGCATCGAGTCGGCGGTTTGATTGGATATCAATATCGCGCTGCTGCTGGTAGTGCTTGTACCGTAACGAACTGCTATGTTACTGGCTCCATTACAGCTGGTAATAATACCGGAGGTTTGATCGGATTTCAACAAAATGCTTCTGTATCCAGAAGTTATTCTTCCGCTTCTGTCTCTGGCGGGAGATGGGTCGGAGGATTGATAGGGGAACAATATAGCGATAACGACATAGCCTTTTTAGGAAGCACCTATTGCACCGACTGTTACAGTACGGGTGCCGTCTCAGGATCGTCATATTCCATCGGCGGTTTAATTGGCTGGGTGAGGCAAAATTCATCTATTACAAACTGCTATAGTACTGGCACGGTCGCGGGAGCTTATAGTATTGGAGGTTTGATCGGAATTTTTGGTGGTAGTGGGAACTCAGTAACCAGCTGTTTTTGGGATTCTACGTATCCTCATCTATCATATGGTGTTGACGATGGAGACATTGACGGTGTCACAGCTAAGGACTCAACAGAAATGAAAACCGATTCTACCTTTCTCAATGCCGGTTGGAGTGGCGCCATTTGGAATATCGGAGATGGAATTAACGACGGATACCCGTATTTGAAATGGCAAAATCCGGGTGGGACTCCTCTCCCAGTAGAGATGACATCTTTTATAGCAACCTCAGATCGCTCCGGTGCTCATCTGGTCTGGAGGACCGCAACGGAACAGGATTGCCACGGTTTTGAAGTGGAGAGGAGAAGAGTGACGAGTGACGAGTCCCGCCAAGAAGCCGGCGGGCAGGTACGAGTGACGAGTTGGGAAAAGATCAGCTTCGTTTCCGGTAACGGCACAACCAATGCTCCGCATGAGTACAGCTTTGCAGATGTGAATGTTCCCTCGGGGCGCTATGCGTACCGTCTCAAACAGATCGATATCAACGGCGCATTTAAGTACTATGGAGCTGCCGAAATAGAAATTGCGGCTCCGGCAGCGTTTACGTTGGTACCGAATTACCCGAATCCGTTCAATCCTGCGACAACATTTTCCTTCAGTCTCCCGTCCCAATCACTGGTATCGCTCAAAGTCTTTGATGCGTTGGGAAGAGAGGTGGCGGTCGTGCTTGCTGAGGAGATGCCGGCCGGTTCGTACTCCCGTCAATGGAATGCCGCGGGCTTACCAAGCGGTATCTATTTCTACAGACTTCAAACCGGAAATTTTGTTCAAACACAAAAGATGGTTATCTTGAAGTAACGATTCTCTCATTTCCTTTGATAAGAACCCTGCAGAGAAACTTTTGCAGGGTTTTTTAATGGTTCCAGTTATGAAAAAATATTTCATTCTTCTGTTCATTCTTTTTCAGTCATTGGCAGCACAATACAATTTCAAATCGCAATATCTTCAAACGCCGGAATTAACCTTCGGCTATGTCGACAGCTGTGCACAGTTTTGGATGAAGGCCTACGAACCGGTCTATGGTGGATTTTATACCAATATCAATCGTCAGGGAAATCTCTCCGGATCAACGATCAAAAACACCATGAACCAGTCCCGCGATGCCTACGGATTTGTCCGTGCATTTCAGCTCACCGGCGACACAAGTTATCTCCGCTATGCACGATACGGGTTGGATTTCATGTATGCATACGCCTGGGATAAGACATACGGCGGGTGGTATACGGACATCGGCAAAACCGGAACAGCGACAAACCCGACGGCGAATAAAACGGCATTCTATCAGCACTATGCTCTCCTTGGGATTGCTGCGGTGTATGAAGCGACGCGAGATACGAACGATTGGAATTGGCTGATGAGAAGCTACGAGTACAACGAATCGAAACTCTGGGATTCCAATCCAGCGACGTTCGGCTACTATGATTATGTTGCCGCAAACGGAACGAATCCGACCGATAAAAGTTTCAATGCAACGGTCGATGCCATCACCACGCACGTTCTTCATTTGTATCTCATGACCGGGGAAGAAAGATACAAAACGCGTCTGCTCGAACTTGCGGAGAATATGATAACGCATCTTGCAGCGAGCGCACCGCTGCAGCAGATCGGCTTTGCGGAAAGTTACACTTCCACATGGCAGATTAAAAGCAGCAGCAGTAACGACGAGACACGAACGATCATGGGACACGTCCTAAAGACCGCGTGGTGTCTTGCCCGCATCTACCAAGTAGTAAAGGATTCTCTCTATCTTTCCACAGCTGAACAGCTCGTGCACAATGTTCTAGATAAAGGATACGATCACCAGAACGGAGGACCCTACAAAGATTATAATCGCATCACCGGCGACATGCTGATGTACGGTATTCCCGACACGGCAAAAGCATGGTGGCAGATGGAACAAGCGATCACCTCCGGTCTGATGCTGTACCAGCTAACAGGGAAGGAAGAATATCTCACAATGGCGGACGAAACGCTGGACTTCTTTATGAAATATTTCGTCGATCATGTCTACGGCGATGTGTTTGAAAATACCAACAAATACGGCGGCATGATCGCAGCCTGGGGAACAACGAAAGGCGGAACAGGGAAAGCGGCCTATCATTCCATCGAAACCGGTTATTATACGTATCTGTATGGAAAACTTTTGGTCAAGAAAGAACCTGCAACATTGTATTACCGGTTCAATGCAGAAAATCGAGATCGGACATTTATGTTGTCCCCGATCAGTGTGCCCCATGGTTCTCTGACGATCAGTGGTATAAAAAAAGATGGTTTACTCTACAGCAATTATTCTTCGGATCAATTGACACTCACAATTCCAGCAGCTGTTGGCGGAGTCTTTGCTGTCACGTATCAACCGCAGGCGACCAATGGTATTGCAGCGGTTAAGAATGCTCTTCCGAACAAAGTTCAGTTGATGCAGAATTACCCGAATCCGTTTAACCCTGCGACAACATTTTCCTTCACTCTCCCGTCGCAGTCACTGGTATCTCTCAAAGTCTATGATGCGTTGGGAAGAGAAGTGGCGGTCGTGCTCTTTGAAGAGATGCCGGCCGGTACATACTCGCGCCAATGGAACGCCGCGGGTTTACCAAGCGGAATTTATTTCTATCGCTTGAGTGCAGGCTCGTTTGCAGAAACAAGGAAACTTGTTTTGCTCAAATAGTATCAAGTGATACCAAGGTTAGGTGCCAAGAAAATAAGATAAACAGCCC
>CAZYYD010000006.1:0-124586 GCA_964651225.1 uncultured Ignavibacteriaceae bacterium | reverse complement strand
TTTTTAGAAGCTAAATCTCGCTCTTTTTACCCACTCGGTTGGGAGAAGAGCCATTTTTTTTAAATCGACCTGTGTCTGCATCAATTCATCGTTTTTCTGAACTGCCGCTTCGTACGTTGAAATAAGCAGAGTAAGCATTTGCTGCTGACCTGCGGTAATGAATCGTCTCCTCCCTCCAAATAATATTTCTACTCCAACTCTCACTCTTTCACTTTTGTGAATTATCCTGTTGTTAAGGATCTGTTCAATATGCGGAACGAGGTAATCTTCTCGAAACGGTTTTACAATAAAATTATCTGCGCCGCAAGAAATGCCTTCCAGTACATCTTCCGATCGAGAAAGAGAGGTCAGGAGAATAACGGGAATGTCCATGGTCTCGTCGCGGGATTTTAGTCCTCTACAAAGATCGTAGCCATTTATTCCCGGCATGACTATATCGGAAATAATTAACGATGGTTTGTGTTCAGCGACAAGCTTGAGTGCTTCTTTACCCTCTTTCGCTACGCTCACATTGTAATTGTGCTTTTCAAGAAGATACTTCAATTCCTCTGCCTGAGTCGGACTGTCCTCGACGATGAGGATTTGATTGATCTCGTTTTTTTGATTCTTATTATCGTTCATAACCACTCCGCATGTATTATTTTTCAAAATAAAGCAGTAAGAGCTGTTGTTATATCTTCCGGCGAAAGAATATGTGTTGCCGCATGAAGTTTTATTGCTTCGCCGGGCATACCATGCACAATAGAACTCTCTTCATCCTGGGCAAACGTAATGGCACCCTTATCTTTCATGAGCTTCAATTCATCTGCTCCGTCCCGCCCCATTCCAGTGAGCAATATACCGACAGCTCTAGGCCCAAGGACGTTTGCAACCGAGCGAAAGAGAAATGCAACGGACGGCCGAAGACCATTTTCTGCCCCATGGTTGCTAAGCACAATTTTAGGACCGCTTCCAATGCCCATATGAACATCATCGGGAGCGATATATCCATGTCCCGGCAGCGGATATTCGCCATGAGAAGCGATATGTAATGGAAGATTGGATGTGTTTTGAAGCCATTCAACAAAACCTTCTGTAAATCCTTGTGAAATGTGCTGCACAATTAATATTGGAACCGGCAAGGTATTGGGTAATCTGGAAAGAATATTTTGCAGGACAAGGGGTCCGCCTGTCGATGCACCGATAGCAATGAGCTGAATATCCGAATCTATCCGAATATATTTTGTGCCGGCGGCAGGAGCTGGCCCGTAATCCTTCGAAGTGCGTGCCATCCGTTTTACCAATTTCACTTCGGACATGAGTTTTAATGTTTGGATTAGCTGCTGTCTCTCTTTTTGATACGCGGGATGATCTACACTGGGCGGTTTCTTCACTATCGCTAAAGCTCCGGCTTCTATCATACTAAATGAAAGAGCCACATTTTTCGCCTCTACACTTCCTGTTACGATAACAATAGGCGTCGGGGTTGTTTCCATGATGATGCGTGTTGCTTGCCGGCCGTCTAATTTTGGCATGTGCCAATCCATGGCAATAACATCGGGATGGAACTCCTTCACAGCCTCTATGGCTTCTCCACCATCACACACAACGCCGACGATCTTCAACATCGGATCGGAACTAATAGCGTGAATGAGCAGTTGCTGCATGACCGGCGAGTCTTCTACGATAAGAACTTTGATCATGATTTTAATTTCCAAGCTGTTAAAGAAGCTTTTTTATTACTTCCAACAAATTACTCTGATCAAAACTACTCTTGACGATATATGCGTTTGCTCCGGCATCGATCCCGTGCTCGCGGTCGTCTCTCGATTCAAGTGCTGTGACCAGGACAACAGGTATTTCCGATAATTTTTTATCTTTCCGAATTTTTGCGGTGAGCTCAAATCCGTTCATTCTCGGCATATCAACATCCGAGACGATCAAATCGAATTCTCCGACCAACGCCTTCGTATATGCATCAACACCGTCCACAGCCGTCTCCACCTGGTACCCCGCTGTTTCCACGATATTCTTTATGAGGGTTCGCGATGTAATAGAATCATCGATCACGAGAATTTTGAATTCCCTCGGGGACTCAATATTTTTTTCTTTCGATTCTTGTACGGATACTGCTGTTCGCATTGCCGATTTCATGAGGTCCGAAACATTCAGGATCGGTACTACTTTTCCTGAGCCAAGAACTGTAGCTCCGCTGATATTCCGCACGCGGCTTAACTGCTTTCCCAGTTCTTTTATGAGGATTTGATGTTCTTCCAGGATCTCGTCTACGATAAAAGCAATCTTTACATCCGCGTGTGCTAGAAACAACAATTGTATTACATTTGCATTTGCTGCAGAATTATTCTTTTTCATGGACCCAGCAGAATTTCCGTGCTTTAATCCCAATACAACCCCGAGGTTCACTGCCGTGAGAATTTTTCCATCAATCATGATTGTTTCTTTATTTTCAACCGTCTTGATCTCTTCCCGATGTACTCTCATGGCACGCTCAATATTCATGGTAGGTACAGCAAAGAGATGTTCGTCGGTTTTTACGATTACTCCCTTAAACGTAGCAAGCGTGAGCGGGACGAGCAGACGGAATGTTGTCCCGCTCTTCGGCCGGCTTTCAACAGTGACCGATCCGCCGAGTTTTTCCACTTTCTCGCGGACAATCGCCAGACCCAATCCCCGTCCTGAAATGTCGGTAATCATCGGGCTGGTTGTTATCCCGGACTGAAATATGAACAATAATATTTCTTGAGTGCTTAACGCTTCCACTTTCTCTTTGGCGAGCAGGCCTGCTTTGATTGCTGCCGCGCATACCTTATCAAGTTCTATGCCTTCACCGTCGTCAGAAATGATAATCTCTACATGCCGGCTTTCTGTTGTGCTGAAGTTGAGCGTGAGTTTTCCCTGCGGTGGTTTGCCGAAGCGTTCCCGTTCCCCAGTTTTTTTTATTCCGTGATCAATACAGTTCCGTATCAAATGAATTAAGGGATCTTTCAATTCTTCCAGAATCCGTTTATCCACTTCGATCTCTTTCCCCCGAACGATCAGTTCAACTTCTTTTCCCTGGTTGCGGGCAAGATCCCGAACAAATTTTGGGAATCCCTCTGTTATTGTAGACACAGGAAGCATCAATACACTTTTCATCGATTCCACATGATCATCGATCATGTGTCCAAGGGAACGCTGATCGTTTTCAAAGGCATGCCCTACAACTGTTATGCGCGATGCCAACTCATTGCATTTTTCGTTGACGAATTCATGCAGTTCTTGTAATTGACGCTTGCCCTCCGTGGAACGGTATACATCCCATTTTCTCAGTTCCTTTTTCCACGATTCTATAGCATCGAGTATTGTCTTCAGTTCTTTCGTTCTTTGCTCCGCTGTCATCCTGGATTGTATCAACTGTTCGGCCTGCAGGAAGAGCGGGTCTAATTTTGCGGTCGGTATTCGTACGGTTTCGATTTGAATTGGTTTCTCTTCTATGGATAATTCCGCGGCAGCTGGGACTACATCTGAACGCGAAAGAGCATTTTCTGTTTTTTCAGAAGGTTTCTTTACGGCCATTGGTTTTTTTTCTGTTGCTTTGACAGGTTGTTTTACCTCTGCGATATCTTGTAACTGTTTCATTATTTTTTTGTTGTCCTTTGGAGTGTTTGTCCCGACACTTGAAACCATTGTCGAGACGCTATCTATTGCGCCGTGAAGAGAATCAAACTGTTCGGCAGTTAAAACATACGTACGGTCACTTTTTAATTTCCCGAAAATATTCTCCAGGACACGGCAAACAGACTCAACATCTTTCATATTCACCGAACGTGCCGCGCCTTTTAGGCTGTGTGCCTCGCGGAATATCGTTTCAATCAATGCCGCGGTCTGTTCAGGATCAGTTGATTTTTCTAATTCCATGAGACCCGATGTAAGTCCTCGAATATGCTCTTCAGCCTCAACCCGGAACATTGATTGAAGCCGTTGTAAAAACTCTTCTTCTTTCTTATCCATTCCATTCATCCTATTTTAGATAGGTTAATTAGGCTGTAGGATATTAGACTATTAGGAAATCGGGCTTCAGCCTAAAAGCCTACCGCCTAAACACCTACAGTCTCATAGCCTATATTTTATACTGTTCCACTAATTGTTTTAATTTTATTCCTAGACCGTTGATGTCCTTTGCGGCCTTTTCTGTCTGCTTCATACTTGCTGCGTTCTCCGTTCCGGCTTGATTAATGTTATTCATTGCTAAACCAATCTGATCCATTCCCACTACTTGCTGCTGACTTGAAGCAACAATCTGAGTTGCCGTTTCCATCGCCTTGCTGCTGCTTTCAGCTAATTGTCTAATAGCTTCACCGGCTTGCGTTGATTGCTTTACTCCATTATCAACGGCTTTGCTGGTTTGTTCCGTTGCCATGACTGCCGCACTGGTAGCTTTCTGTATATCGCTTAATATATCTCGCACCTGCATGGTGGCTTGTTTTGATTGAAGCGCAAGACTCTTTATTTCTTGCGCGACAACTGCAAATCCTTTTCCTTGTTCACCTGCTTTTGCCGCTTCAATGGAGGCATTTACTGCCAACAAATTTGATTGATTGGCTACATCGGTTACAGAAGCAATGATTCCTCCGATCTGCTGGCTCTGCTCGCTGAGGCGGACGATTGTATTCGCTACAGATTCCATTTGATTTTGAATTTCATGCATTCCGCTTACGGTTTCATCAACTGCTTTTTGACCGGCTTGAGTTACCTGAGCCACTTGCTGAGCACTCTCTGAAACACGGCTTGCCTTTTGGCTCGAAAGCTGCGCCGCTTGACGGACTTCTTCAACTGTTGTAGTGGTTTCGCTGATTGCCGTTGCGGTTTCCGCTGAGCCGGAAGCGACCTGTGTGGTTGCCGCTAATATTTCGCTGGCTGATGAACCAAGCAGGTTGACCCCTTCTATAATATCTTTAATAGATATGCGCAATTTCTCTACCATCTTATAAAATGCCAGATTGAGCAATCCTACTTCATCTTTCCTGTCGTCTGCGTTTACCTCAACTTTCAAATCTCCCAAAGCGATAAGAGAAGCTATCTCTGTAATTCCGGTAAGCGGTTTAGCTATGGTTCTGTTCAATAATATTATCATGACGATACTGATAAGAAGTGCCCCTATCCCAACTAGTACAATAAGAAGTATTTCTGAATCTGCATTTTGTTGATCGAGAGCAAGCTTTTGATCAGATTCTTTCGACGCCTTAGTGTCCATAGTCTTTGAAAGTAATCGGATTTTTTCAATACGATCACTCTGGACACCGGTTCCTAATTTTATAGCCTCCTCAACTTTACCGTTTTTTATCAAAGCAAGCTGTTCTCCCCTTGTCTTTGTATATTCATCAATATCCTTTTGTAATTCTCTTAACTGACTTTGGAATTCCATATCTGTTTTAATTTCAGATAATGTTTTAATGACGGCATTACTATTTTGGTCTCTCTCATTGATGTTTTTTTCAATTGTCAGTTGTTCTGATTTGTCTTTTGTCAGCATCATATCTAGAATCCGTGCCCGGTTACTATTTAAAAACGATCGTAATTCGCTAAGTTCATTATCAATCACAAATTGAACATCGTGCAAATCTTTTTCTGACTGTGCTATTTCTCTGATGCCGCGGTAGGCAACGATGATTACCACTAAAAACATTAGCATAACCAATCCAAAACTAAAGAGCAGCTTCGCGCGAGTAGAAAGATTAATGAAATATTCCATGTGTATTTCTCCTTTGAAAGACTTAGTCTGCTTCTTGATGTACGACAATATGTTCGTCCTTTAAAACATTTTTTGCGTCGAGAAGAATCGTATGATCGCTCGTTACCCCTCTCACATATCCGGCACCGATACCCCCTGATGAAACCGGTGACGGCTGGATGGAATCGAGGGAGACCATACGGCTGCCCTGTATACTGTCCGCCAGAATACCGAACTCGATTCGTTCGTTATGGATGATCATAACCTGATTCATTTCTCCCAGCCCTTTTTCCGGCAGATTGAAGAATTTTTTGAGATCGATCACCGAAACAATCTGCCCGCGGACGTTGATAATACCAAGCACAAAAGAGGGAGTCCCGGGCAATGGTGTAAAATCTTTCAGAGGATACACTTCGCGGATAAATTTGCTTTCGATCCCGTACGTTTCTGATCCTAAACTGAATTCAATAATTTCTATCATTTCTGTTTGAGCAGATTCATTGTTCTTTTCCAGCGCTAATGCTTTCGCTCTTGCTTTTAATACGGAACGCTTCTTCTCCGGCTGCAGCATTGCCTTTTGATCAAGAGCTTCCTGCAAGGAATTGACTCTGCGTTTTATTTCGGTCCAATCGACTATTTTCTTATCCATCTATTCCTCTTAAGGGATAAATCTTCGTGCTTTCTTCCCTTCCCGCCGTTTTCGAGCGGGAATGGCTGGGGTGGAGCTCCGAGTAACAAATAAAGCATTACACGAAGATACGCGAAGGAAAAGCACTCTTCGTGGTTCTTCGTGAAGAATCTTCGTGGCACTTCGTGTAACAAATAAAGCATCACACGAAGGTACGCGAAGGAAAAGCACTCCTCGTGGTTCTTCGTGAAGAATCTTCGTGGCACTTCGTGTAACAATAACCCTTTCACGAAGAGACACAAAGGGTTGAAAGAAAGAGTACATGGTACGCCGGTGTGATGCACTGTATGAAAAACGTTCGCTGCGCAGCTGTACTTTATTCATCATACCGCTCTCGCTTGTCGTGAAGCAATCATGATTTCCTGGAATCTTCCGACCGTGAGACCATCGGATTCAGGCAGAATTTCTTCCTTGCTGCACGTCTTTAATATTGTTAATACATTTTCAAAGCATTTGTTTGCACTCTGAACATTTCCGAGACGCCGATAGATATTCCCTAACCCATAGTAGGCGAGAACAAAGTCCGCGTCCAGGTAGATGGCTCGTTTGAGCGATGCGACAGCTTCATCCAGTTGGTTGTTTTCCTGCAATATTGTTGCGTATAGATAGTGCAGGCGGGGATTGACTTTGTCGGCAGCGATTGCTTCTTCACACGATTGCAGCGCCCCGGTGAGATTCCCCTGGTTTGCATAGGCACGAATGACAAGAATCCGTTCTTCCGATGTTTGATCATCTTTTTGAAGCCTGTTCATTTCAAGCTTCGCAATGACCTCTGCGTAATTGCCCAGCGAATAGGAGACTAATGCTTCATCATACGTTGATTGAATTTGGACGGGGATTTCTGCTTCCGGAAGAATTTCATTTTCGATTTTCCGAATATGAGGCTCTATTTCTTCGAGAATATTTTCAGGACTCAACGGCCATGTAAACACCATTGGTTTCTGAACGGCTTCTACTCTAGGAATCGGCTGTTGGTTTTTCAACTTCTGAGAAGTCTTTTGATAAATAACCATCCCCGGAAAATTCACTACGGCAAATTCAGACAAGCTCTGAAGAGAGAGTTCACTTGCAGAAACCGCAAGGTAACCGTTTTGGATGAGAGAATTGAACAAACCGCGCACGACCTGCCGGCAGCGTTTCTCTGTGAAATACATAAGGACGTTTCGGCAAAAAATGATGTCCATGGCATTCGTATCATTGAGGGGCGATGGAAATACATCGTCAGCCAGATTCAGGTATTCAAATTTCACCATGCGTTTGATCCCGGGAACGATCTCGTACTTATTATTCTCTTTCCGCGAGAAGTATTGTTCTTTTAACCACTTCGGCGAATTCCGGAATGACCACTGGCCATATATGCCGGCTGCTGCCCTATGCATCATTCGAGTGCTTATATCCGTTGCAAGAATAGTAATATTCCAATCTTTCATGTCTGGAATCACTCTGTGAATGGCCATGGCAATGGAATATGGTTCCTCACCGGTGGAACACCCGGCGCTCCAGATTCGTATTCTCTTCTCCTCTTGGCGCGAACGAATCAGTTCTGGAAGGATTGTTTGTTCCAATGCTTCAAAGGTTCCCGGTTCACGCCAGAAATATGTTTCGTTGATGGTGAGATGGGTGGTTAAGATTTCTATATGCTCGCGTGTGAGGGGAGAAGACATAATACGTTGAATAAAATTTTCTACTTCTGTATAACCGAACTCTTTTGCGGCAGCCGATATCGTACGCTCTAAATCATTCCATCGTTCTCTGGGAAAATGCAGAGCGAAATTGTCGGCAATAAACTCGCTGAATTGGAATAACGTATTTTCCTGCAGAGTATGCTTCATGCACTGCCTCCGGCAAGAGCTTTGTCCAGTACCCGCCCTTCCTCAAGAGAGAGAAATTTTTCGAGATCATTGATGAAGATGATGTCCGAGCCTATGGTACCAATACCCGAGAGATAATTTGTATAGGGAAATTCTGCCTCGGCGTCTACGATGTGCTTATACTCAAGCTCTTCCACACCGGCAACGGCATCGACCACGAGCACGACCTTCCGTTTCGATGTCCGTGCAATCATGAATTGATCGTCCAAGGTGATGTCCCGAGACAGCAGCCGAAAACGTTTGCGGATGTCGATCACAGGAAGAATCTGCCCTTGAACATTGATCACACCCATCACGATCTCAGGCGCGTCCGGCAGCGGCGTGATTTCTACTGCTTGAATGACCCGCTGTACATCGGAAAGCGGCAATGCGTAATGAAGATCTTCTAAGGTGAAGACCACCATTTGATTGAGTCCTTTCAATGCAATATTTTTCATGGAATTCTCACGGATATGCCTGCATCAGCGGTACAGCCGCAGCGCCGAAGCCGGTCAAACAAGGAAACTGTACAATCCATACGGGCAGGAAGAGAAACCCCAGAGCCGCCGTCATAAGCCCCGCCGTGAAGTTTAAACCCTATACGATTAGAAGGTGTGTATATCCCGGATTTTTCATGGCAGCCATCCTTTTTCAAACTCCTTTGTCCTCCTGTGTCATTTCGGATGAACTTCATTGTAGTATGCTCCGCTTCTCGTGTGTTATAGTTCTTCCGGCTGATCCAGGGAAAGCTGCAGCAGCATTTCCATCATTTCTGCGAATTCCGTGCTTTTGTCAAACACATAATCAACGCCAACTTCCAGACATCGCGCCCGGGAGTAGGAGTCGACATAATTTGAGAGCACCACGATCTTCATCTTCGGGAAACGGGCGCGGGCTTGACGCGCTACCTCAATACCTGTCATCATCGGCATAAGAATATCGAGAAGCGCAACGTCCGGTTTGAGTTGTATAATTTGCTCAATCGCCGTTTCGCCGTCCTTCGCTTCACCGACCACATGAAGCTGGGCACTCTTTAAACAAAGTTTTTTAATGCTTGCACGTACTGGTTCTGAATCGTCCGCAATAAATATGTCCATAGTACCTTCTTTCGGATTCATAATGTTCCCTGGATTCAATATGAACAATCGCAATCTGAGGGGGTGTAAGCGGAATTATGTAAATAGTGTCATCAAAGGAATGACACGCGGGGGAAGGAAAAGACCTACACAAAAAAGGGAGAGGGGATGAATTCGATTATATAGAGGAAAGTAACGACACAACATCCATGCCGCAAAGCCTCTTTGTCATTTTGAGCGATGAAACTCCAGTCATTGCGGGGGAGTGCAACGACTGAAGTGCAAAGGCATCCCGTACAGCGGGACAATCTCTCTTTTCTTCTGAGGAGCACAGCGGGATTGCTTCACGGTAAAACTGTTCGCAATGACATGTGAGACCTCGTTACGCTGGAATGACATTAACGAATCATTTACTCGATCAGTTTGTTGAGGAGGGCATAGTGCATCAACTCGGCGTTGGAGTGCATGTTCATTTTTTCCATGATGCGTGCGCGATACGTACTGATGGTGGCAGGACTGAGTGATAAGTCGTTGGATATCTCGTGCAGAGTTTTCCCTGATGTAATATGAATGAAAACTTCGTACTCCCGCTCAGACAACGATTGATGTGGAAGGTCGCCGGTGTTTTTTTGAACACTCTGGGCTAATTGTCCCGCAAGTTTATTACTGATATACTTGTGTCCTTCTGCTACCTGGCGGATGGCAACAACGAGTTCGGAGGGAATGGCGTCTTTGGTAATATATCCGCTTGCACCGGCTTTGAGTGCGCGGACCGCAAGACTGTCTTCCGGATGGATCGTGAGAATCAGTATGCGCAGTTTCGGTGCAATCGTGTGAATCTCCGAAAGGACATCAATACCGCTTCGCCCCGGCATGTTAATATCCAGCAACAATACATCCGCTTCATATTTTGCCAGAAGAGCGAATATCTCTGCGGAGTTGACAGCTTCTGCGACGACCTGGAAGTCGTGCTCCTCTTTAAGGATCTTTTTTAACCCTTCCCGTACAAGCGGATGATCGTCCGCAATGATCGTACGAATCACAGGAACTCCTCCAGCGCCGTTTTCTGATTAGAGCGGCAGTGTGATGGTGATCGTTGTTCCTTTCATGGGTGCCGAAAGAATTTCGACGCTCCCACTAAATGACCGGACACGCTCACGAATACCGAGCAGCCCGAACGCCATCGATGTATTCACTTCTTCGGGTACGAACCCGCACCCGTCATCTTTTATTTCCAATATAATATTTTTCTCTATTATTGAAAACAATATCTCCACTCTGGACGCATTTGCATGTTTCGTGATATTCAAGAGACTTTCCTGAACTACGCGAAACAGGGTCGTTGCCCGGTCCGTTTCAAGTTCTAGCTGTTCTATCGATGATTGAATGGTACACGGGATCGCGGTGCGCCGTGAAAAATCTTCCACCTGCCATCTGATGCTGTCGAGGATACCGAGCGTATCGAGAACTTCAGGCCGGAGATCACGGACAATTTTCCGTACGGAACCGATGCCGCGATCAATGAGACGTACGATACCATCCACTTCCTGCTCCCACAATGTCCACGTTTCCTGATTGGTTCCCTCACTCAGATGCTTCCTCACCATCGAAAAATCGATCTTGATGGCAGTGAGCAGCTGACCCAAATCATCGTGGATCTCGCGTGCGATCCGGGTCCTTTCCTCTTCAATACGGGTTTGCTGCGAAAGGGCAAGTGATTGCAGCTGTTCCTGATATTTTCTTAGGTCTTTTTCCGCCTGCTTGCGTTCGGTGATGTCCAAGATAGAGCCTTCAAGAATTCCTGTCTCGCGATATAACCGCAACGAAGTGAGACATCTTCTCACTTCTCCCTGCTTGTTCAATAGATCACCCTCAAAATCGGTCACTTGACCTTCGTCATTGAGCATCTTTACCATCTTCTCCCGTTCACGTTGATCCGCCCACATATTCTTAGAAGATTTACCTAATACTTCTTCACGAGTGTAATTAAGAATTTTGAGATACTTTTGATTGAATTCCAGAATTTCCGAACCATCAAGCCGAGTTCTAAACATACCAACTTCGGAATTGTCGAAGAGATTGCGGTATTTTCCCTCGCTCTGCCTCAGTGTCTCTTCCATCCGCTTCCGCTCGGTGATGTCACGAAAAACGCCGAATGCGCCAATATATATTCCATTCTGAACATCCGGGACTGCCGTGACTAAGAGATCGCGCGTCTCGCCGTCAGGGCGGACAATCTGCATTTCATACGTACTTTTCTTTCCTGTTCGACGTTCTGCGGTTTGCATCTGAATCTTTGCCCATTGTTCTGGTGTGACAAAATCAGCCAAATTTCTACCCATCAAGAGTCCCGGGGAAACTCCCATGATCGACTCGGCGGCCGGATTGACGAAGGTGAATCGTTCCTGTGCATCCACAATTCCCATACCTTCTCCCTGATTTTCAACAACAGTTCGAAAGCGCTCTTCACTCTCTCTCAATGCCTCTTCCATCCGCTTGCGCTCGGTGATGGCTTCGCAGGAGATCAACACAGATTGAATGCCTTGTTTGTCGGTAACAATGTGAGAAGTTTCCGATACCCAAATGATTCTTCCACTCTTTGTTACTTTTCGAAATTCCCATGGGGCGGTTTGAATCGGGTGTTCGATGAATTCACGGAAGGTCTTCAGAACTTTTTCCTGTTCCTCGGAGTGGAAAACCTTAATTACTGATTCGCCAATCAATTGATCCCTTGCATATTCCAACTGTCTAACTGCGGTTTGATTAACAGACAGGATGGTTCCATCTATGCCGACCGAAAATAACATGAGCGGGTTGTTCTCATAGAGGTCCCGGTATTTCTCTTCACTTAGTCGAAGTTCTTCCTCCGCCCGCTTGCGCTCGGTGATGTCGTGGAATGACCACACCCTGCCTCGCAATTCTTCCCCTTCCAATATTGGCCGCGATAGCCGCTCAAATATTCTTCCATCCTTGAAATACAGGGTATCGAAACTTTCTTCTTTCGATTTGTATAGTCCCTGAACCTTATCAAGGAAACTTTGCGGGTTGCCCAGTTGATCCAGGACATGTTGAAGAAGGACAGAGTCATCCCTGCTTGCGATGAGCGCCGGCGGGATTCGCCATATCTCCACAAAGCGTTCATTGGCATATAACATCTCGTTTTCACTGCCGACAGCCAATATTCCATCCGCAGTGGATTGTAGAACCCCTTGCAGTGATGACTCGCTATTCTTCAGGGCTTCCTCTATCTTCTTGCACTCGGTGATGTCGGTGGCAATGCCGACAAGCGCGACAGCCAGTCCGGTTTCATCTCGTACAACGCTGGTCGAAAGTTCAATGGGGAATTCGTGACCGTCCTTCCTCCGATTCAACAGTTCGCCGTGCCATCCTCCCGTTAACGTCTCAGAGAGAATATCTCGAGTAGCTTCGGGGGGATTGTTCGGTGATCGCACAATATTGATATTCTTTCCCATAATTTCGTCTTCGCTGTACCCATATGTTTTTAGAAATGCATCGTTGACGAAGATGACAGTATCATTCAAGTCCGTTATACTCACACACTCGGCGACGCTTCTCAGCGTATGAGCAAGAAGTGCAATCTGTTTTTCAACTTGCTTGCGTTCGGTGATGTCGCGTAACACCGCACGCATCCCAGAAAGAGATCCCTTGGTGATGATCGGCGTCGGTTTGACCTCACCATACCCTGTGCTACCGTCTTTTTTAAGAAATGGGATGAGAATTGCGGAGATTATTTGTCCGGAGGCAATACTCTCTAAGAACCCTCGTGTAATTTCCTCGCGCTTCTCGGAAGAGACAAGATCAAACATTCTCAATCCGATGAGATCCTCTGCGCGCTCATATCCGTGAATATGAGCCAGGGCTTTGTTCGCAAACGTGATGACCCCGTTGGAATCAAGTTCTACGATACCATCATTTACCGATTCAATGAGCGTGTGGTATTGTTCTTCACTCCTCCGTAGTTTTTCTTCCGTCCGTTTGCGTTCGGTGATATCTACCGTAACGATCAGCAAACCCTCCTCAACCTTTGGAAAAGGTTCCGCGGTAACGCTGGTCCAAATTGTCTTGCCGGTTTCAGTTATGACACCGATTTCCACGTCACGAACTAGTTTATGCTCCTGGAAAGCTCGTTCGCTCGCAAGTTCTTCAGTCGGCAATGTCGTTCCATCGGGACGAATATATTGCCGAGTTTGATGTTTACCCTGCAGTAAATCATCCTTCGAGATATTCAAGATCTTTTCGAGTGCCGGATTAACATAAATCACCTTACGATTCCTATCCAAAAGAGAGACGCCTATCGGTAATTGTTCGAACAGACTTCTGAGTTTTTCTTCATTCTCCTGTAATTTTTCTTCCGCCCGCTTGCGCTCGGTGATATCGAAGGCCGTGCCGAGAACGGCTAGCTGACCCTTCCAGTCAATTTTTCCGGCAGCAAAGTCTATCCAGCGCTCTTCACCGTCCTTGCGCATGATTTTGACTTCATAGTGGTCTGGCACCGGCTCACCGCGCTGGCGCGCCAGCCCGCGTTCACGGACGAGTTCCCGACAATCAGGATGGATCAAGTCCCAGAAACGTAGGGCGAGACATTCCTCTTCCGTGTAACCGGAGAGCATTTCATGGACGTGGTTGACATAGATAATACGCTCGCCTTGATAGATGATAATGCTGGCGGAGGTGCTATCGGCGAGCGTGCGGAACCATTCCTCGCTCGCGCGCAGCGCTTCTTCCGCACGCTTGCGCTCGGTGACATCGCGAAAAATGCTCAGAAGCAGTGGCTCATGGCCTTCGGATTCAAGAAAAGCATTTGACATATCAACACACGGCGTGCTTCCGGATTTTAGCTCTAATATCGCTTCATATTTGGGGACGATTGTTCGTGTGAAGAATCTGTCCTTATAGTGCTGTATCGCCATTCGAGTCTCTTCATCAGACGATCTGTACACGACATTAAATGACTGCCCGACAAGCTCATCTTCTTTCGCTTCAACGAGCTTACAGTAAGCGTCATTCACCGCAACAATTGTTCCTTCTTTATCGGTGATTCGCATGCCATCAAGGGAGTTTTCCCAGACGGATCGAAATCGTTCCTCTGAATTCCTCAGCGCTTCTTCCGCTTGCTTGCGCTCGGTGATATCTTCTGCACTTCCATCATAATAGAGAGTCTTTCCGTTAGGATCGCGGATTGCTCGAGCTCTCTCTCTTATATATTTAATTGATCCATCACGACAAGTCCAACCCGACTCCAAATTTTGAATTTCTCCATTGATTTCGATTTGTTCAATAAATTGCTTCCGCTCATAGTAAGGTTCGAAGCCCTCTTGTTCAAGATTCCTTGATGCAAGTTCTTCAAAAGATGAATAGCCAAGCATCTTCACTAAAGTGGGATTAGCTAAAAGAATTTTCCCGTCGGGAGTGGTTCTGTAAAGACCGATCGTGGAATTTTCGTAGAGTGTGCGGAAACGTAACTCACTCTCTCGCAGCGCCCTCTCTGTTTGCAACCGGGCAATCGCATTGCCCGTTTCGGCCACAATTGTCTCGAGCACCTCGCGGGCGAAAGCAGGCACTTCATCCAGGGTATGCGAAGCAATATTCAGACAGCCGATCACTTGACCTTCATAACTCATTGGAACGACAGCGATGACACGTAAGCCTTCATGCCTTTCGACCTCAGGCAGGGAGACTCCCAATTCTGCATATACGGTATAGATCGGCTTGCCTGCCATGACGAGCTTCGCATTGGCTGAGTCGGCAGTATAATGTGCAACGGCCTTGACAAAATCCGACGACAGGCCCTTGTGAAAAACCAAATCCAAAGCCCCGGAGGTCTTGTCAACAAGATAGAACCCGCCAGAATCCATGCCTGAGATGTCGAACGCCTCTTCAAGGCAGAAACGCATCCCTTCTTCAAGTTGCGATGTATTACTGAGCGAAATCGCTAGGTCGTGTTGAATGCGAAACAATGCGTCCGTCCGCTTGCGCTCGGTGATGTCGTTCAAGATGCAGTGGGTCTGTTTGAACTGCCCATGCTCGCCATACCCAATTTTCCCGTCAATGTGCACGCTGATTTTGGAACCAGTGCGTTGTACCATCTCAAGATCAACATGCACCTCGCCTGTCGCTTTGAAGCATAAAAAGCGTTGCTTGAACGCCTCCACTTCGTGCGGCGGCAGAAAATCGCCGAACCAGCACCCAATCACTTCTTTGCGCGAGTATCCCAGTAGATCGAGCCAGGTCTGGTTGACCCCAATGATGCGCCCTTCCGCATCTAACGACTGATAACCTAGCGGTGCTTGTTCGTAGAGACGATGGAAACGTTCCTCACTCTCCCCCAGTGCCTGTGCGATGAGCTTGCGCTCGGTGACATTGCGGATGATGCCCTGGTATCCTAAAGCCCTTCCGTCAATAGCTTTCCGCACAGTCGAAGTGATTAGGCAATCCATCTCTGTTCCGTCTTTCTTGCATAACTTTACCTCAAAGTCTTTGATAAAACCCTTTTTTTCTATCTCCTGCTGAAACTTTATCCGTTCACTAGGCTCAGAATATACGTGTTGGACACTCAGATCCATCAACTCCTCCTTGGTGTAACCAAGAAGTCTCAATCCGGCTTGATTGATGTCAATAAACTTACCCTCTTTGGTGGTAATATAGACAGGATCTCTCGACTCCTCAAAGAGGCTACGATATTTCTCTGCACTCTCGCGCAATGCCTTCTCCGCTCTCTTACGCTCGGTGGTATCTTTGGCAGCCTCTGTTTTCTTCGCTTGTCGTAGTTCCTTGTTCATCCTTTCTAATTGAGTTTGGCGAACCTGCAGCTTCTGGATCATACGGAGCAATTCTGGTTTCGTCCGGGGGAGGGGAGGCTTTGTTGATATTGTCCTGCGCTTGCGTTTTGCACGCTGGAGATTGGGAGGATTCGACTTCATTTTCTTTTTCATACTATGCTCCTCATTTCATAAATTCGAGTGACACAATAGATTGCGCGAAGAAACACAAAGAATTACCGCATCAGTCCATTTTCCTAAGACCATGATATTGAAACATCGGAATTACATCGGAAGGCTTTCTGGATTATCTTTTTCCAACAACCAACGGAAAGGATTGTTGGCGATATATTCTCGAAATCCTTTTCATCCCGGATGATATGTTCATAATAATTACGCTGCCAAACAGGATGTCCAGGCGTCTTATGCAATACATTAATTTCTTTTGCCGATTCCATCTTGAACCGCCCAATAATTTTGGGCAATGTCATTATTCTGCGTTGTTGTTGTGTCATCCGTAGGGGCGATTCATGAATCGCCCCTACGGATTCTTTTAACACAATAATTCCATGAAGGTGGTTCGGCATTATAATAAATTCATCCAACTCAACATTTTCAAAATGATTCGGTATTTCTTCCCAATGTCGCTTTATAATAATTCCCTCATTTGACAGGTAAACCGATTCATTCCGGATATCTCCAAATGTACATTCTCTTTGAAATGTGCATATCGTTATAAAATATTCACCTGGAGAGGAATAATCATAATCCTTCAACCGAATAGATCGTCTCTTGTGTATGTTGAAATTATTCATAGGGGAAAAATTATTGGGAGGACTACCAACTCCCATATTTCTCTCCTCCAATCCACAATCTCTAATCTACAATCTCTCCCTATTCATGCTCCGCGAGAAATTTTTCTGCATCGATGGCTGCCATGCATCCGGTTCCGGCGGCAGAAATTGCCTGACGGTACCGGGAATCTGCCACATCACCAGCCGCGAATACACCGGGAACATTGGTTTCGGTCGTGTGCGGTTTTGTTTTCAGATAGCCAACCGCATCCATATCGATGACACCTTTGAAGAGCGACGTGTTCGGTTCATGGCCGATCCCGAGGAACAATCCATCGCATGGGAAATCCGTCACCTGACCTGTTTTTACATTCTTGAGTTTGAGCCCGGTCATCTTTTTTACCGTACCCTTTGTAGTACCGACCACTTCCTCCACCACGGAATCCCAGATAAATTCGATCTTCGGATTCTTCTTCGCACGATCCTGCATCGCTTTGGAACCGCGCAGTTCATTGCGGCGGTGAATGATGGAGACCTTTGAGGCGTGATTCGTGAGATAGGATGCTTCTTCCAGAGCAGTATCTCCGCCGCCGACGACAGCCACATGCTGGTTGCGGAAAAAGAATCCGTCGCATGTTGCACACGCCGAAACACCAAATCCCTTATACACTTGTTCGGAGGGAATATTCAGCCACTTCGCTGAAGCTCCTGTGGCAATGATCAATGCATCGGCCAGGTATTCTTCGCCTTCAGCGATCACTTTGAACGGACGCCTGGAGAGATCGACCGACTCCGCCGTTTTAAATTCTGTTTCTGCGCCGAAGCGCTGCGCCTGCTTGCGGAGAATTTCCATCAACTCCGGGCCCTGCACTCCTTCCGGAAAACCGGGATAATTCTCGACGTCGGTGGTGATGGTCAACTGACCTCCAGGCTGCTGCCCTTCGAAGACAAGCGGCTTCAGGTTTGCACGACCGGCATAGAGGGCTGCTGTAAGTCCGGCAGGACCGGAACCGATGATGATGACTTTGCGATGAGTAGGCATAGGTTGATTGATGATTTAAATGATTAAATGATTGAATGATTATAAGATTTTGATATTTCCTCTACTTATCTGATGCAGAAATAAATAAAAAGGTTCCTGCATCGCATCACCAGTGTAAATTAGCTTGAAGTCAGATGAGATTCAAGAAGCGCCTTTGCATTTCGAACCAGGCCGCTCAGCTTCGTCCGCTTGATGGGACTGTTTTTGAAACGCCTGCTGAATTCTTCCTGTGTTATCTTTGCAAGCTCGACGAGTTTCGGACCAAGATTTTCGGCACGCGGCTGAAATGCTTTTTCTTTTGTCTCTTTTTGAAAACGATTCCATGGGCAGACATCCTGACAGATGTCGCATCCGTAGACCCAGTTATGGAAATTTCGGGTCAGTTCAGGAGGCAGATCGCTTCGATGCTCGATCGTCAGATACGAAATACACTTGTTTGAATCGACGACATACGACTCGATGATAGCTCCTGTCGGACATGCATCGAGACAAGCCGTGCACGTCCCGCAATGGTCGGGTATTGGTTCATCGTACTCCAGTTCCGCATTGAGCAGAATTTCTCCAAGAAACACCCACGATCCAAGTTCCGGTATAATGACATTCGTATGTTTCCCCAACCATCCGATACCGGCGAGAACCGCCCATGCTTTATCCATGACCGGGCCGGTATCAACATAGATTTTCGTCTGGAGATCAGGGATTTGAGTCATTACATAATCATCAAGCTTTTCAAGTTTCTGAGTCAGGATATCGTGGTAATCTTCTCCCCAGGCATAGCGGGAAATTTTTCCGGAGGCCGCATCATTCGAATGCTGTGCTGGGGTATAGTAATTCATGGCAACCGAGAGAACCGATTGGACATTCGGGAGAACGAGCGATGGATCGGTCCGTTTCGCTGCTTCGCGTTCCATCCAGTGCAAAGAGGCATGATACCCGTGACTGAGCCATTGATGGAGTCGGGCGCCTTCGCTGCTGAGTGTTTCGGCCCGGGCAACACCGACCTTTGAGAAACCGAGGTCGATTGCTTTCTGTTTGATTCTCTCCGTCAGTGATGATTCCATGATTTTCGAACGGACCTCTCAATTATTTCTTCCCGTTCTTTGCGCTCTTGGCGGTTAGATTCAAACCGCAAAGGACGCCAAGCTATGCGAAGTGATTCTTGTTGGAGTTCCATTAAAAATGAGGGCAGTGGTTTTCGTTTTCCGGGTTCCTGACATAGACGTCATTGCTATCTATCCGAACTTCGAAGATTCTTATCCGACCGCTGCCGCTCTGTGAAATCCCTCTATCAATCGATCCGCAGGATTTTATCTGATTCAAATCCCCTCGCAGCTTTTTTAATCGTCATCGCTTGTATGTGCGGGTCATGTTCTAGAAAGAGGATCCATTGTTCCTCGAATGCCTGCGGGAGTATCCGTTTCTTATCTGCAAGCGTCTCCAGAGGACGAATATCATATCCCATGATATAGGGATAGGGAACATGGACTGCCAGCGGGATCAGGTCGGAACAAAATAATAGTGTTGTCTTCCCATCCGAAATTTTCGGCAACTGCAATCCCTCGGTGTGACCATTCATAACCCGTAGTTGAATACCCGGGAAAAGCTCTTCTTCGCCATCCACCAAGTCGACGAGTTTCCTCTCAAACAGCAGTTCGAAGTCGTCATAGAAAAAACTTGCCCGGTCTTTTTCCGTGGGGTGCTGGGATTGCTCCCAGTGTTTTTTCTGGAGATAGAACCGCGCGTTCGGGAACGTCACCTCCAGCTTTCCATCGATCATCATCGTAGATCCGCCGGCATGATCGAAATGCAGGTGGGTCAGAATCACATCGGTGATATCTTCGCGTTTGAGGTTGAGCTTCTTCAAAGAGGACAGGAGATCGTATTGGGAATTATCGAACTTATAAATGTTCGTCAGTTTTTCATTCCATTTCGTCCCGTTCCCATCATCGATAAGGATGTTCTTACCATTTCCCTGGATCAACAGGCAGCGGGCGGCAAGTTGAATCCTTTGCATTTCATCCGGAGGATTTGTTTTGCTCCAAAATGCCCAGGGTACCACGCCAAACATCGACCCGCCGTCCAGACGGAACATGCCGGTCTCGATCGCATGTAATTCATATGGTCCAATATTCATTTCACACCCTCCGCAGGTTTCTTCTCTTATCTCTCTATAACCATAGAAAAAAAAAGTCGGTTCCTCGTTTTGAGAAACCGACTTCAGAAGGACATCTGAGCATTTTACTTTCGGAAGCGCGATGTCGCTGCAGTGAGCTCGCCAAATGCTTTTTCAGGATGAATCAACTTTGCCTTCGCCAGCAATTGATCTTCTGTCTCTGTTCGATCAGGATCCGGCACGCAGCAATCGACAGGGCAGACAGCAGCGCATTGTTCCTGATCAAAATGACCAACACATTCCGTGCACTTTTCTGGAACGATATAGTAGAAATCGTTCGATAATGCATCGTGCGTCTGTCCGTTCAGTTCATATTGCGTACCGCCTGCATAGATGGCAGTATTTGGGCATTCCGGTTCGCAAGCACCACAATTGATACATTCTTCTGTGATCTTCGTTGCCATGAGGTGTCTCCTTGGTTAATAGCTTAATAATGAGTTGTCTCGTTTTCGGGGGATACTGCAATTGCAACTCGAATTTGACGCATCGAATATGCTAAAGAGACGCCCGAAATGCAAGCAGAAACTCCGGTGAAAAAATGCCGATTTCTTACAAATATCGGTGTTCTGTGATGTTTCCCTTGTTATCGTAGACGTACAGCAAAGGAATACCGGTTGGAATGTTGAGTTCCAGCACCTGCTCCCGTGTCAACTTATCAAGCTGCATCACTATAGAACGAAGGCTATTGCCATGGGCTACGACAAGGACATGCTTTCCGGCAAGGATATCGGGAAGAATTTTTGCCTCAAAGTACGGCAGTGTGCGCGCTGCAGTGTCCTTCAGACTTTCACTGATGCCGTCGGGGTTTAATTCTGTGACTGTGCTGGGCGGAGGAACATCATAGCTGCGGCGCCAGATTTTCAACTGCTCTTCGCCATATTGCTTGCCGATATCGGCTTTATTGAGTCCCTGCAAAGCGCCATAGTGGCGTTCATTTAACGCCTTATCCCGTTCAATCGGGAGATCGGTCTGACCAATGCTCTTTAAAACAATATTCATGGTGTCGATCGCACGTTTGAGAACGGAGGTATACCCTTTATCGAATTTATAACCTTTTAACTTCTGGCCTGCCTGAGCTGCTTCCTGCTCACCTTTCGATGAGAGCGGGATATCAACCCATCCGGTAAAACGATTTTCAAGATTCCATTGTGATTCACCATGACGGAGGAGTACGAGATTTGGCATGTGTTTATTCCTTGTGAAAAGTCAGATGTAATAGTTTTGAGTAATGAGTTACGAGTTTAGAATTTTATTTTTTCATTTTATCACAAAGTATCTTGCTTCCGGGTGATGCACAATGATCGCATCCGTCGACTGTTCCGGATTGAGCATGAACTCGTCTGTCATCGTCACACCGATGCGCTCCGGCTGTAGAAGCTGGAAGAGTTTGACATGGTCTTCCAGATTTGGGCACGCCGGATACCCGAAGCTGAATCGAGACCCCTGATATCCCTGACTGAATAACCGTTTAATCTCCGGTGCATCGTTGCCGGCGATTCCAAGTTCTGCGCGAATTTTCTTATGAGAGAGTTCTGCGAGGGCTTCCGCCGACTCCACGCTCAACCCGTGGAAGTAAAGGTACTCTTTATATTCATGTGAATCAAAGAGCTCCTTGGAATGCTGAGATGCTGCATTTCCCATCGTCACCATATGGAAAGCGACGACATCGATTTTCCCTGAACCCACCGAAGCAAAATAATCACTGATACAGAGGAAACGGTCGTCTTTCTGCCGGGGGAAAGAAAACCTGAGCCACTCCTTAAGAGATTTGAGATTTCGGATTCCTGCCCGTCCGACAGGCGGGTCGGATTTGTAATTTTCCTCTAGTATTTTATAAATAATGAGATCGTTTCCCTCGGACTGGCAGGGGAAATATCCAAAGACTACTTTCGGTTCCAATACCTTTTTATTTTTTACCTCCAACTTCAAGCGCTCGAATTCGGGATAGATCTGCTCCTGAAGAATGCGACGATACTCCTCTTCACTTTTCTTGCCCCGCGTCATCTTCCATTGACCGCGGATCAGCGCCGCTTCGTTGACATAGCGGAACACTTCACCAAGTGAAATATCATCGACCACTTTGGAACCCCAGAATGGAGGTTGGGGAATTTCAATCTCCGAGCTGGTCTTGGAACGCTGTGGAACCTTTGCTTCGTTTGCCAGCATCATCGCGATTTTCGCTTCTGAACCGACGAGAATTTCTTCCAACTCCGGTCCGGCTTCTGCACCCTGTTTCTTGTCCCTCATCGTTCCGCTCTTGATCTCTTCCATCAAGCGCAGCCCATCGAACGCATCGTTCGCATAGAAAACATTCCCTTGATAGAGCGGCTTCAGATCCTGGTCGACATACCGCCGGGTCAGGGCAGCCCCGCCGAGAATAACCGGAATTGTGATGTTTTGTTCGTTCATCACTTCCAGGTTCTCTTTCATAATGAGCGTCGATTTTACCAGCAGACCGCTCATACCCACGGCATCGGCGTTGTGTTCCTGCGCCGCGTGCAGCATCGTCTCAATCGGACATTTGATGCCGAGATTAATCACTTTATAGCCGTTGTTCGTCAGGATGATATCGACGAGATTCTTGCCGATGTCGTGCACATCGCCTTTCACTGTGGCGATCACCATCGTCCCTTTCTGACTCCCCCCTTTTTTCTCCATGAACGGTTCCAGATATGCTACGGCAGATTTCATGACTTCCGCAGATTGCAGAACAAACGGTAATTGCATCTGCCCGGAACCGAAGAGTGCACCGACCACTTTCATACCGCCGAGCAGAATGTTGTTTATAATCTCCAGCGGCGCATGGTTTTTGAGCGCTTCATCGAGGTCGCCATTCATATCGACCTTGTTGCCATCGATGATCCGGTTCTTCAGCCGTTCTTCAATCGTCTCGTCGAGAACCTTCGCTTTTTTCTCTTCCTTTTTCCTGCCGGCATAAAATGCCATTAACTCTGTCAGCGGATCAAAAACAAGTTTCCGGTTGTCCCCTTCACCTTCAAAACGACGTTCATCGAACACCAGCTGCCGCGCAAGTTCCCTCCCCTGCTCGTCAATTCTAAACAACGGAAGTATCTTCGAGGCATGGACAATCGCCATGTCGAGTCCTGCTTCCAGTGCGTAGTGAAGAAAAACAGAGTTGAGCACCTGTCGAGTCAAGGGAGACAATCCAAACGACACATTACTCACCCCGAGCGAAGTATGGACATCTGGAAATTCTTTTTTGATCAGCCGGATTGATGCAATCGTCTCCCTTGCCGAGCAGCGGAATTCCTCATCACCGGAACCAAGGGTAAACGTCAGTGTATCAAAAATAAGGTCGTGCGGTTTCATCCCGTATTTGCCGACCACGAGATTATAAATACGCCTGGCGACAGAAAGCTTCGATTCCGCTGTTTTTGCCATACCCTGCTCATCGATCGTGAGGGCGATAACAGCAGCACCATATTTTTTGCACAACGGCACGATCCTGTGAATGCGTTCTTCGCCGTCTTCCAGGTTGATGGAATTAATGACTGCCTTCCCTGCAATATACTGAAGCGCTTCTTCGATGACGTTCGCTTCCGTGGAATCGATCACCAGTGGGACCGTGATTTGCTTGTTGAATCGTGTCAGGATTTCGCGCATGTCTGCCGCTTCATTGCGCCCGACATAAGCCGCGCATACATCAAGCATATGCGCCCCTTCCTTCACCTGCTCGCGACCCATTGCGACGATTCCTTCCCAATCCTCCTGTGCTAAGAGATCGCGGAACAACCTGCTGCCGTTCGCATTGGTGCGTTCACCGATCAATGTCGGGGGATTATCAACCCGGAATGGCGCAGCCTGATAGAGGCTCGATGCACCCGGAATAAATTCAAACTTCCGTTTTTGGGGTATGAGATCTCTGACCGCCTCAACAACTTTTCGGATGTGATCCGGTGTGGTACCGCAGCATCCGCCGACTACATTGACTCCAAGGTCTTTTGCAAAATGCGAAAGAATCTGTGCCATTTCTTCCGGAGAGAGATGATAGTGTGCATGGCCGCCAATGTTTTCAGGAATGCCAGCGTTCGGCATGACAAAGATCGGCTTCGGGCTGATATCCGCGAGCGTACGAATATGCTCGGACATTTCTTTTGGTCCGGTTGCACAATTGATTCCGATAACATCGATATCATATGGTTCAAGACTTGTCAGCGCAGCCGTAATTTCAGTGCCCAGCAGCATGGTCCCTATCGATTCGATTGTCACAGAGACAACGATGGGTACGCGACACTTTGCTTCCTCGAAATATTCGAAGATCCCATACAAGGCTGATTTCGCCTGGAGGAGATCCTGACAAGTTTCAACGCAGAGGAGATCAACCCCGCCTTCGAGGAGTCCTTTTGCCTGCTCTTTGAACGACGCAGCCATTTCTTTGAAACCGACATGCCCGAGCGAAGGGAGTTTTGTCGTTGGCCCCATCGAACCAGCCACGAACCGCTGGTGCCCGTTCCGGGAATATTCCAGGGCAATCCGTGTTGCGATCTGTGCCGCCTTGAAGTTTAATTCGTGCGCACGATCCTGTAAGCCATATTCTGCCAGAACGATACTTGTGCTGCCGAAGGAATTCGTTTCGATGACATCACACCCCGCTTCGAGATAATCGCGATGCACGTTTTCGACCGCCGACGGTTTTGAGATCACGAGATACTCGTTGCACCCCGCAAGGTGTTCTCCGCCGAAGTCATCCGCGGTAAGATTTTGCCCCTGGAGATGCGTCCCTGTAGCACCGTCGAAGACGATGATTTTTTGCTGGAGGATATCGAGGAAAGAGGAAGCCATGAAGTAATGAGTTTCCAGTTATGAGTTCTGAGTGATGAGTTATTAGTATCGAGTTACGAGTGATTGAGTTAAGAACTTGTATCGACGATCCTTTTTGTAAATGATAATAGCATTTTTCGAACTTCAATAAGTTGATTATTCAAGATTTCATATTCATGTGGATCTAGGTAACCCAGATCTTTTGATAGGAGAAGAAAATACTCTACTTCGTTTGAAGATCCAAGTGACATCGATAAAAAGCGAGCAAAATCCGGTTTGGTTTTTCTACCTGCCCCTCAACAATATTTGCGGTAATGGAAACAGCCGATCGTCGAAGTTGAGAGGTAACACCATACAACTCATCCTTGGGAAAATCCTTAGTACGTTTGTAAAGTTCGATAACGAGATGATGTGCTTTTTGCCATACTTTTAATTTTCGATAATCTTGCATACGTCCTCGTTGACCCTCAATGATCAGTAATTTTCAACTCGTTACTCTTTAACTGGCTACTCGAAACTTTTCCTCTTTAATAAAAAAAATACCCAACGCTGTTCACGTCGGGTTCGAGGTACATTTCGGTCGACGTTTTAGCCTCTTGAATGTGGACTTCAAGCCCGGTAATGAATGCACTCTCTTCATCATCGAACTTCCACGCGGCGGGCAAGCTATCGTTCAAATCGCCATGCTGAAAAGATACGAAAGATTGATTCGAAGAGCAATGTGTTTTACACTATACACAATTTCTGGAATGCAAGAGAAATCCCGGGAGAGAGGGAAGAATATCTGATGCAGCGCGATGATTTCGCAAAACGATGAGTGTAAACTTGCGGCTCAGAACAGGAGAGAAATGTCAGGTACGACCTGCGAGTGCATTGTTCTTCCATGCATATCAGAGTATGCACAACTTCCACGGACACAAGTAATTATTCTTCAAACTCACCTAGAAACGTCCAATCGAACAACGGAGTGTTGCTGTCACCGAGTGTTACTCTGATCATACTCTCGGAATTTCTCAGTGATGTCGCTGTAAAGAAAACTCTGGTACTTGTGCTCGTCGCTGAAAATGAAGCAACACCGTTATTTTGCATCCTTGTTGGAATGCGATATCCTGTGTAACTATCCCCTCCACCCGCTGACTGCACCGGTGTTGAATAATATGCACGTGCATGATTAGCAAGATCATTTAAAGAGGCAATCATATTCTCTCTTTCTGCCTGGAGACTCTGGATCTTGGACATCCAGAGACCTATGCCAATGATAATGCCTATAATGATTATTCCCAGGATGATGAGAAGAAGCTGTTGCTGCCCCAAGGTGTCACCTCTATTCTAGTGAATAAACTAACTCTTCTGCTTTTTACTATTTTCTTGATATGCGCATGTACCAAATAGACGATAAGAAATTACATTTCTTTTCCTATAAAAGCATCCCTTGTTTCCAACTGACTAATATCGTTCAAAAAGACGGCTCCGGGATAAAGTGTCAAACAGTCCATTATTTCTCCTAATTTGCACATTTATAATGCTGGGAAAAATTTAACGACGTCTAAACTAAGGTAGTACGAGACTCTACCAGGGCAAAAACTCGGAGGAGAGCAAATGGTAAACTTGCCAGAAGAGGGTTCCGTGAAGAAAACCTCGATCTTCATGCACATTTCACCATTCATAGATGTTCGCGCTGTTTTTCTTGCTTCAGCGCCAACCTGTTGAAGGGCTCTTGGCATTGTTGTATATTGCAGGGGGAGAAAAAATTCAACAAGAACAAATCATCTTCCTCTCATCATTCAAATGTTCAGCATTTTCTTATGCCTTTTCAACTGATTACAGATCTCAAACCTGCCGGCGACCAACCGGAAGCAATCCGGCAATTGATAGAAGGAATCAACCGCGGCGATCGACATCAGACTCTCCTGGGAGTGACAGGCAGCGGGAAGACTTTCACTATTTCGAACGTCATTGCCCATGTCAATAAGCCGGTGCTCGTCATGTCGCATAATAAAACGCTGGCGGCACAACTCTATGCCGAGTTTAAAGGTTTCTTTCCAAAAAACCGGGTCGAGTTCTTCATCAGTTATTATGATTATTACCAGCCGGAAGCATATCTCCCCACAACGGATACATACATCGCCAAAGATTCCTCGGTGAACGATGAAATTGACCGTCTGCGGCTTCGGGCAACCAGCGCACTCCTGAGCGGAGATCCGAGTGTCATCGTTGTCGCCTCCATCAGCTGCATTTACGGGATCGGTGCACCGGACGAATGGATCAGCCAGACGCTGATCTTGAAAAAAGGGGACCGCATCGGCCGTCAAGGATTACTCAAGCGGCTCATTAACCTGCTCTATACACGCAACGATTACGAATTTGCCCGCGGTACATTCCGCGTGCGCGGTGACGTCGTGGAAGTGATTCCGAGTTATGAGAACGAAGAGGCAGTCCGGATAGAATTTTTCGGAGATGAAATCGAACGGATCTCGTATATCAACAAAGTGGACGGCCGCATCCTCGGTGAAGCGGATTATGAGATGATCTACCCGGCAAAACAGTTCATCACTTCACGCGAGACGATCGAGCGCGCGATGAAAGGTATTTACGATGAATTACGGGAACGAACGGCAGATCTCCGTTCCATGGGAAAACTCGTGGAAGCACAGCGCATCGAACAGCGGACGCGGTTTGATATGGAAATGCTGCGCGAGGTCGGGTATTGCGCCGGTATTGAAAATTATTCCCGGCATTTTGCTGGCAGACCTCCGGGGTCCCGCCCTTCGTGTTTGATAGACTACTTTCCCAAAGATTTCCTCACCATTATTGATGAATCGCACGCTACCGTACCACAGATCGGCGGCATGTATGCCGGCGACCGGTCGAGAAAGACCACACTTGTGGAATACGGATTCCGTCTCCCCTCCGCACTCGATAATCGGCCGTTGAAATTCGATGAATGGGAAGCTATGGAAAAACAGATTATTTACGTCAGCGCAACTCCCGGTCCGTATGAATTAGAGAAATGCCGGGGTGTTGTCGTCGAACAGGTCATCCGGCCTACAGGATTGATCGATCCTGAGGTAGAGATTCGCCCCAGCAAACACCAGATCGACGATCTTATTGCTGAAATCCGCACACGCTCGTCCCGTAAAGAACGTGCACTCGTCACCACTCTCACGAAACGAATGGCAGAAGACCTCACCGAATACCTCACGAATATCGGGATTAAAGTTCGATATATTCATTCAGAAATTGATTCGCTGGAACGGGTGGAAACATTGCGGGATCTGCGCCTGGGAGAATTCGATGTTCTCGTCGGTGTCAATCTCCTGCGTGAAGGACTCGATCTCCCCGAAGTCTCCCTGGTCGCAATTATCGATGCAGACAAAGAAGGGTTTCTCAGGTCGGAACGTTCATTGATCCAGACTGCAGGGCGGACGGCGCGTAATGTGAGCGGTAAAGTCATCCTCTATGCCGACCACATGACCGGTTCGATGGAACGCATGATTGCCGAAACGACGCGGCGTCGAAAAAAGCAGATCGAATACAATATCGATTATCACATCACACCGGCTACGATTTATAAAAGTGTGGAAGAAATTCTCGCCGCTACCTCTATTGCCGATGTCAAGATGAAACGTGATGAACGCAATCCGAGATCTAAACCGATCGGAATTTCCGAGAACATCGCCAAGTATCTCACGAGCGACCAGAAAAAAGACATGCTGGAAGAACTTAAAACGGAAATGAAGCGGGCTGCGAAAGACCTGGAGTTCGAACGGGCAGCGGAATTGCGGGATGAAATTGAAAAGTTAGAGAAAAGAAAATGATCTCCTGCGCTGGTTCACAGTTATTTCGATCGCAGCAGGATATTTCCATTGTGAACCCATTGTCAGGTGGGAGTACCATGATCCGTCTTGACCAGCCATTTCCCTTTTAGCATTTGTCTTAAGTCTTTTTTCCATGATGAGAACAAACATCTCCCGTATCTTCAACCAGATCACCTCCCCTTTTCTCGATTTTCTTTATCCTCCGATTTGCATCGCTTGCCGGCAACCCTTACCGGATGGAACCGAGAAAGTGTGCAAGGAATGTTGGAATAGAATACCGCTTATAACAAGAGAACATCCTTTGTATCAAGAGACTTCCGCGAGACTCCTCCAAGAAGGCGCCATCAAGGGTCTTGTCTCCTGTTTTGTCTTTGAAAAGGAAGGACCATTTCAGCACATTGCTCATGCGTTGAAATATCAGGAGTACAAATCTCTCGGTTTCGATCTGGGCAGGCGGATCGGTCTGGTTATGCACGACTGGAGTGTCGATACAGACATTCTCATCCCGATTCCGTTACATCGCATCAAATTCCGTGAACGCGGGTACAACCAGGCCGAGCTTATTGCGCGAGGAATCGCATCTGTCATTGCGAAACCGGTCGTCGCAAAGGCAGTGCGGCGGGTGCGCTATACACAAACACAGACGAAATTGGATATTCTGGAACGCCGCAGGAATATGGAAGAGGCGTTCGAAATCAATCCAGAAATGTCGCATATATTACATCGAAAACGATGCCTGCTGGTAGATGACGTCATTACCACAGGTGCAACGACGAATTCCTGCGCAAAAGCGCTCCTCAAAGCAGGAGTTCTGGAGATCGTCGTAGCATCGGCGGCTATCGCCCAATAATCTCCAGGTATGTTCAACCCGCAAATCTGATATCATCTGCAATAAATTACTTTTCTACAATCTCCCTGCGGACACGTTTAAAAAAGAAAATTAATCGCACGGGAATCTCAAAAACGCCTCTCTTTTGCCATCTTTTTACCCTGGTAATCCGGGCGTATCCCAGAGAAAAGACGGAACGGTTCTTGAAGTAAAGGAAGAAAGAGAAAAAGGATTTCAATAATGAACGGTTTAAAAAATAGCAGCTATTGTATTTGATGCCGGATTGAATAAGGCGATACTTCATACTGAAAAAACCAATTTAAAACTACAGTCGCTGGCAAACTGACGATTGTAAAGGATTGAGACAATGATAGGACATATAATCCCACAGCAGAAGCCGCAAATACAGCACGAACTTACCCCGCGCGATGACGCAAAAAAGGTTGTCAGCGAAGTTCTCAAACGAGTCGACCAATTGATTCGAAAAGGTGATTTGGACCGCGCTCAGATGGAGATTTCTAATGCAAAAGAATTGGATCCCCGCAATGTGTATGCCCTCGCGCTGGAAGAACGGATTTCCATCCTCAAGGCAGAAGTTGAGCGGATCGAAGACGTACGGCGTATGGAGGAAATAGCTCATCCTCCGATTGTTCAGCATGAAAAGAAGCTTGAAAAGGAAGCTGCGGCCACTTTGACCCTGGTCAAACCGATTCCTCACTCAGTCGATCCTGCGCCCGCTCCCGCAGCACCAGTTATCGAAAAAGCACCGGCATCCATTGCTCTTCCTGCCCCGGAGAAACCCCGGGAACTGCCTCGGCCGGCATCGACCGATCGAAGTTGTGAACTCGATTCCTATAAGAAAGCATTAGCAGAAGCCTGGGAAGATGGTGCGTTAACATCAAATGAAGAACGGCAGCTCAGCGAACTCAGAGTCTTACTGGAAGTAACGGATACTGAACACGAACGTCTCGAAAAAACTGTCAAATGTGAATGTTACAGGAACTCCCTGTTCCACATCCTCTCTGATAATACATCAACAGGATCGCACACAAAATCCCTCTCCTTTTTGAAGCGTAAATTTCAAATCTCTGAAGAGGAACATGAACAAATTCAAGGACAGATGATGAATACGATTCAGCACAAACAACGCGATAAGGTTCTTGTTATTGATGACGACGTTAGGCTCCTGGACCTGCTCGCCGCTTCGCTGGATGACAGCGGTTTTGATGTCACCGCTCTCCCGACCTCCGATGAAGCGTATGCGCTGTTGAGAAAGTTTATCCCCGATTTGATCTTATGCGATATCAATCTTGAAACATCAACCATGGGCGGATTTACCTTCTACGAGAAAGTCCAGGAGTTGAAAAATGTCCAGAGCGTCCCTTTTGTTTTCTTAACGGGATTGACCGACGAGGCTCTTGTTCGAACCGGTAAGGAACTCGGTGTAGATGATTATTTGATGAAACCTATCTCCGAACAGACTCTGGTATCGACACTTCGCGGGAAATTGAAGAGATTCAAACAATTGAAACGGTACGTGGAAACTCCAGCACCGATGTTAGCGCTGGCATAATTTATCTCTGTCGAAAGGATTGAATATCTGCGAGGAGAAGCAGCGTTACTCCACACTTTTTTGGATCTTCGCAGCAACAACGATGCGCCGATAGAAGATGCAAAACACCAGGATCCCATTCATAAGGAAGAGATTCAGATAGAGATAGAACTCCAGCTCATTGAACACGGAACATACCATCAGCAGAAACAATTCCGTACCGAATCCAAGAAGACCGGAGGTACGCAAAGCGACGATATCGGAATACCAAGCTTGAGACTCTGTCGTCACGCCAGTATCCGTTTCCTGCGCCTTTCTTTCCATTCTCACCGGTCTCTCCCTCCTCCAGCTTTCGTTTCTTGACCAGCGGTCAACCCGAAAAATGAGCCGGTCCTGCCAGCCATAGATAATTTGAAATATCCGCTGAAGAACTAGCTCAAGTCCGCCTCTTGTTCTATCTTCTTCCCGGACTTCTTCGGACATGCGGTTATTCCTGTACTGTTTCTGCAGGTGAAGAAAACTGACGTGATAGAACACATGGTACGAGACACGAAACGTAATCCCGGCAAGTCCCAGCAAAGCCATGACCAACATCCAGGAGTTGCCGCTTGCCTGGAAGAGTGCCCACCCAATCGCTCCGAAAATAGCCACATCGACTGCAAAATCTCCGATAGAATCCAAGAACCTCCCTATCCGGCTGTATTGACCCCTGGCGCGGGCAAGTTGTCCATCTGCAGAATCGAGCACATCCTTGAGCGTCACCAGCAGACCTGCAATGATAAATGCATCTGGTGAACCTTTTTTATAGAAGAATGCGCTGGCAAATCCTGCAATGATCGAGACAATGGTGACCTGGTTTGGGGTAATGGGTGTGTTATAAAGCCCCCACACAATAAATCCTGCGATTGGACGAAGCAGATAGGTGTTTATCAGTTCGTCGGAGGTATCAGATTTTAAGGAGCTGCGATAGGAATACATAGACCTAGCTGAGCCTCATCCGTTCAGCGCGATGAAAATCTTCTTCTGTATCGATCTCGATGGAAGGGAACATACTGACATCCACTGCTTGAAGTTTTATACCTTTCATGATCATTTCCTGGAACGAAGCTTCGTAGAACTCGGTTCGGCCAATACCGCTTCGTACCCGTTGTTCGAGAATTGCGAAAAGATGAGCTGTGCTTTCCGAAGAGAACAATTCAATACCGATGGATTCTCCGTACGTTTCAAGAAGCGCCACGTGTTTTCCGATCATCTGTATAATATTATTGCCCTCAACCTTCACACGGATTTCTTCTTCGTCATGAACTCCGGAGACTCGAGCAGCGATCAAGCCTTGCGCAGGCACCATCACTGCCGGACCTGGAAAACCTTGAATAGGCTGTTTCAAAAAAAACGGCAGAAGCCTCTTTGAAAAGAGAATGTCGCTGTCCAGAAGGAGCAACCCTGCACTAACCTTCCCCTCTTTATTCTCCAGGAACCTCCTTGCAAGCAGGAGCGAGTAAGCGTTATTTGTTTCGGCAAAGTTCGGGTTGAGGATAAAGCGAATGAGTTCATGAGGAAACCTTTGCTTGACAAACTCCCGGATCATTTCTCCTTTGTACCCGATAACGATAGCGATTTCTTTGATTCCGGCATCAAGGATATTTTCGATCGTTTGTTCCAGAAGTGTTTTTCCCCCGATTCTCAGCAAGCACTTCGGTACAGTCTCTGTGAGCGGATGGAGCCGAGTCGATGCGCCGGCAGCAAGAATGACAGCTTTTAACGAAACAGAATAAGGCGAGGAGTTAGAAAACGGCGTCATGAGATCGAATGATTTTTCAAGAATGCCTTGAGCACTTCAACGAGCCGTGCATTTTGGTCAGCTGTTCCGATCGTGATACGAATACAATTCTGGAATTCTAACTCGGAAAAGAACTTGATCAGGATACCGTTCGAGATCAATGCTTCCCGCAATGGATCTCTCACTGCAGCCGGAATCCTGACGAGGATAAAGTTCGCGTCAGAGCGGAAGCATGTGAAGCCGGGCTGAGCATCAAAGAAGTTATAGAACCGCTGGCGATCTTCCCGCATCTGCGAAGTGATCGATTGATAATACTCCGGAGAATCCAGGGCTGCAAGCGCTAATGCTTCCGATATCCGATTGTAGCCGAGATACCGCGAGGAAAATTTTGTCAGACGGGTCATGCTCGTTCCTGCAACGGCATACGCTATCCGCGCACCCGCGAGAGCATAATATTTTGAAAACGTGCGCAGGACGAGCACATTACGGTACGATTTGATCAACTCTGTTGTGTGTACGAGAGACTCGTCAGCAAAGCCCCAGTATGCTTCATCGAGGATGATGATACTTTCCCGGAATGCTTCTGTCAACCTGTTGAGATCGGCATCATGAAACGAATTGCCCGTTGGGTTATTGGGCGATGCAATAAGTACAACGCGCGGAGATTCCTTCTGATAGAAAGAGATCATCTCATCGACATCGTAGGAGAAGCGGTCATGTCCTTCGTGCAACGCATAGTGAACGGTCACGCCTCCGACCTCCGATGCAACGGACTGATAATACCACCACGATGGTACCGGACACAGGACTTTTTCTCCGGAACCCACGTAGCAATGAACGACCTGCTTCAGCATGTCTTCACTCCCCTCACTGAGCAGGATATGTTGTTCTGGAACATTCAGATCCTGTGCCAGCCGTTCTGCTAACCGGCTCTTGATTCCGCGTTCGTAATCACGGGAATAGAGACTCAACTCTTCCTTACCGAGTGTTCGAAGTACTTCAAAACATTTCGATGCCGGCCCATAGAGGTTTTCATTGCGATCAAGATACACCACTCTTCTTTCACTCATAGATTCATAGACTTATAGACTTCACTACTCCATCAATCAACAACCCATGGCTCCAGTACGTTCTCGCCAAGACCTTCGAGAAAGCGCGACGGTTTCGTTAGAATCATGCCGCTCTCCCGGTCGTAGATATTCATCGGATAGGTGATGATTAGATGTTCTTTGGCCCTCGTGCAGGCAACGTACATCAATCGACGTTCCTCTTCCATCTCCTCATCGGTTGCAGCCGAGCGCATCGTGGGAAAGCGCCCTTCGAGTGCATAGATAATAAAGACTGCATTCCACTCTAATCCCTTGGCACTGTGGATAGTGGAGAGCGTAAGAAATTCCGTTTCCGGGCCGGGCGATTCGATATCGGTGATGCTCTCGTTCGGCGGCTCGAGTGCCAGATCGGACAGCAATTCATCCACCGACTTATAACGCTCGGTGATATTCTGGAATGTCTCAAGGTCTTTTTTTCGCTTCAAATGATCTTCATACCGGGCGCGGAGGATCGGTTCATAGTATTGAAGAATGTGAAATGTTTTTTCTGAGGGAGGGATTGTGGGGGAAGCAACATCTTTGAGCTTATCGAATAGTTTTCGCACACCTTCCGGATAGTTACCATAGTCCATCCAGAACTTTGTCGTTGCGGTCACGGTCTCTTTGAATTCCTTCGCAAGGCCTACACGCCGCTTCAGGATATCATCCACCACTTTCTCCGCAGTCCGGGGACCGACACCATCAATCAGGAGGAGAATTCTATTCCATGAAACGACATCACGCGGATTTTCCAATACACGTAAATATGCCACAACATCTTTCACATGCGCCGTTTCGATGAATTTAAATCCGCCGAACTTCAAGAATGGGATATTGGCTTTGGTTAATTCGATCTCCAGGTCGAAAGAATGGAACGACGATCGGAACAATACCGCCATCTCTTCCAGAGGAATCCCCATCTCACGATATTCCAGAATTTTTTGTACCACATACCTTGACTGCTGATTCTCGGTCTGTGCAGCAACAAGCTGCGGAAGACTTCCACCTGCTTTCTTTGTATAGAGCTCCTTTGTATACATACGGTCCATCTAATAGGAACAATGAAAAGGGAAAAAGGAAAAAGAAGCGTTTTTCATGAAAGTCGTGTTCCGCCTCGCAGAAGAATTTCGTTTGCAAGGCTCAGGATCGGCTGGGTGCTTCGGAAATTTTCTTCCAGCTTGATAATCTTACAATCCTTGAACTCCTCGCCGAAGCTCAGGATATTCCGGATCGTCGAACCGCGGAAAGAATAGATACATTGAGCATCGTCACCCACAACCATCACATTGTTATGCCTGAATGCCAATAATTTAACAATTTCCGCTTGAAGTCTATTGGTATCCTGATATTCGTCCACCATGATGTATTTGTAACGATCGGAAAGTACACCACGCACTGCTTCATGCTGACGGAGAAGCAGGGCAAAATTTAAGAGGAGATCGTCATAATCCATCACATTATGCTCGCGTTTATACTTTATATATGCTTGATGGAGAGCCAGGATATCGGATTCAATCTCCAGATATTGCGGATAATCAAGTGCCAGCAGCTCTTTCACAGGTGTTACAGTATTCAAAGACCGGCTGTAAAGATCGTAAATCGTTTCTTTCCGGGGGAAACGCTTCTCTTTTGTATCGAATTTCATTCGTGTCCGAATAAGATTGACAACATCCTCCGCATCTGTTTGATCGAGAATAGTAAAATTACTCTCGTAACCGATCTGACCGGCATATTTCCTCAGGACACTATTTGCGAAAGAATGGAATGTACCGCCGGAAACTTGCTCGCATCGGCTATCTAACAAGATCGATGCTTTTCTCAACATTTCGTTCGCAGCCTTGCGTGTAAATGTCAACAATAAAATCGCATCCGGTTTCACACCGAGTTCTACCATGTACGCAACGCGATATACGATAGTGCGTGTCTTCCCTGTTCCCGCGCCGGCGATAATGAGATGCGGACCGTTAAGCGACGTAGCAGCTTCGTACTGTGCAGGATTCAACTCATGCTGATAATCAATCCGCAGATGCTGTGGCTGAACAAGGTGGAGATGGTCGCCGGGAAGCGGCTTCAGTGTAAACTTCTTCATTGAGAATCGGAATCATCTATTGGTGAATACTCTGTTCTGCGAGAGAAGATAATGGAAAAAAGGTGTAAAATGAAATAAACCGAACTTGAGTTTTCAGCAACAAAACTGTACGTTAGAATCGTCATTTATAGGTCAACATAACAATGCAATTCCAGACTCAGGTTGCCATTTCTTCCATTGAATTATATAAATCTTAAGAAACCATTATGAACATACTTGTATTGAATTGCGGCAGTTCGTCTCTCAAGTTCCAGATCGTGCAAACCGACCTTGCGATGATTGAGAAAGACGCAGACAAACAACTCGCCAAAGGCCTCATCGAACGGATCGGAAGTCAGGCGCTTGTCTCTCTTCAGGCGACCGGAAAATCGACTCTTAAGCATGCGGCACCACTACGCGACCATCGGGCAGCGCTCGATCATGTCATCAAATGGATTGTCTCAGCCGACGCACAAATTCCCGGCATACAATCGCTGGGAGATATCCATGCCGTCGGTCATCGAGTGGTGCACGGGGCAGAGCGTTTTACGAAATCTATTATTATCGATGAGAGCGTCATCCACGGCATCGAAGATTGTATCGATCTTGCACCGCTTCATAACCCCGCCAACCTTAAAGGCATTCATGCAGCTCGTGAGCTTCTTGGAGCGGGAATCCCGGCTGTTGCAGTGTTCGATACATCCTTTCACTCGACCATGCCGGAGACATCGTTTTTGTACGCTATTCCCTACCAGCTGTATCGCCGTCATAAAATCCGACGGTATGGATTTCATGGTACATCGCATCGATATGTGGCCTTTCGCTATCGCCAGCTGACCGGTAAAACCCGCGAAGAAACAAATATCATTACGGTCCATCTCGGCAATGGGTGTTCTGCCTGCGCTATTAAAAATGGAGCATCCTTCGATACATCCATGGGTCTTTCACCTCTGGAAGGATTGGTAATGGGCACACGCGGCGGCGATATTGATCCGGCCGTGCTGGAATTCCTCTCACACAAAGAAGGCATGTCGATGTCCGAAATCGATACGCTGCTCAATAAGCAATCCGGACTGCTTGGCATCTCAGGTTTAACAAACGATATGCGCGATTTATTGGAAGAAGCGAAAGACCATCAGGACCGCCGTGCTATACTTGCGATCAACATCTTTGCGCAGCGCGCGAAGAAGTACATCGGTTCCTATCTGGCAGAAATGAACGGTGCCGATGCTGTTATCTTTACCGGAGGGATCGGTGAAAATGCAGCAGTGATTCGGCAGCGGATCTGTGCCAACCTCGAATGGCTTGGTATTGAAATCGATGAGCAGCTCAACCTCGAGAAAGTCGGCGGCAAAGAAGGTGAAATCAACACTCAGAAAAGCCGCGTGAAAGTCATTGTGATTCCAACGAATGAAGAGCTGCTGATTGCACGTGATACGGTCCGGTGTGTTGTGGATGCACCGCGAAGGATGTAACATCCCCGGCTATGAACCTCTCACAGAAGTATCACAAGCACGAACTTTCCGATCCCCGCTTGTGTTTTATTCTTAGGTAGTTCTGGAATTATTAGCAATTTTTTTGCATTCTACCAGAGTCTTGTTTTTCCCTTGAATATCTTTTATTGAGGTATAATGTCAATTCTTTCCAAATCGAAAAACCATAATCACGCGCCTCTTTCACAGCGGCTTCATACGATGTCGCGAAACCTCTGGTGGACATGGAACCCTGAAGCTCACCAAGTCTTCAAAGAACTCTCACCCCTTGTCTGGCGGTATTCCAATCACAATGCCATAGAAGTGATGCGTGAAATTTCCGATCAGGAACTGAAGGCCCGGCTCCGTGATCATGAATTTGCGCAGCGAGTGCGAACCGTCCTGGAAGAATTTGAAACGTATATGTCGGACACCTCGACATGGGCGAAACATCATGCACCAATGCTGAAAAATCCGGTTGCCTATTTTAGTGCTGAGTTTGGGCTTCATGAATCTCTGCCTATTTATTCCGGCGGCCTCGGCATTCTTTCCGGTGATCACATAAAATCCGCTAGTGATCTCGGCATTCCTTTCATCGGAATCGGGCTCTTTTATCGTCAAGGATATTTCAATCAACGCCTCAATGCGGACGGCTGGCAGGAAGAATTGTATTCTCCCAATGATCCGAACCACCTTCCCATCGAACTGGTTCTGCAGGCTGAGGGGGGACGGCTGCTCAACTCTGTCGAGATCGGACACAGCATCGTTTATTTCCAAACATGGGCCGTACGCATTGGCCGCGTCACGCTGTATCTTCTCGATACCAATCTTCCGGAGAATGATCAACATTTTCAGGGTCTTACTTCCACGGTGTACGGCGGAAATATTGATACACGGATCGGACAGGAAATTATTCTCGGTATTGGCGGTGCACGGTTCCTGCAATCCCTTGGAGAGACTCCTTCGGTTTATCACATGAATGAAGGCCATTCGGCATTCCTGGTATTCGAATTACTTCAACAAGAATTGAAATCCGGAAAGAACCGTGAAGAAGCGGAACGAACAGTGCGATCGAAATGCGTCTTCACAACCCATACACCAGTTCCCGCCGGGCATGACCGCTTCTATTCCGAACTCATGACGTATTCTCTTGGTAAATTCTGGAATTCTACGGGGTTATCGAATGAAGATTTGATGTCGTATGGGCGGGTGAATCCATCCGATCCCAATGAACAATTCACGATGACGGTTCTTGCGTTGAAGATGTCTCGTTCGGCAAACGGTGTCAGCGAACTCCATGGACACGTCAGCCGGGAAATGTGGAAAGATCTATTTCCTGAGACACCGACAGACAAAGTTCCCATTGGACACATCACCAACGGCGTCCATACACCAGGTTGGGCCACAGGACATGCTCACGATTTCTGGAATAAACGGCTCGGCTTTGACTGGACAGAAAAATTAATGGAGTCGAAATTCTGGAAAAAAATCGGAGACGATGAACTTGCGACAAACGAGGAACTCTGGGCCTTGCGCTATGTGCTGCGGCGTGATCTGGTAGAATATGCACGACGGCAACAAGTGGAACGTCAATACGGTCATGAGGATGGCACATCGCTCGCAAGCTGTCACATCCTTTCACCGGATGTTCTCACCATCGGTTTTGCGCGCAGGTTTGCAACATACAAACGTGCACCGCTGATTTTCCGACATCTGGAGAGAATTATTCCCCTGCTCAACAATCCGGAGCGTCCCGTGCAGATCATTTTTGCAGGAAAGGCACACCCAAAAGATAACGAAGGAAAACGATTCATCCAAAGAATTGTTGAGATTACCCGTCATCCCGAACTGGTGGGAAAAGTAGTCTTTCTTGAAAATTACGATGTCAATGTTGCGCGTCATCTTATTTCCGGTGCCGACGTTTGGCTAAATAATCCGCGCCGCCCATTGGAAGCCAGCGGTACCAGCGGAATGAAAGTGACCATTCATGGCGGTCTGAACTTAAGCATCATGGATGGCTGGTGGCGCGAAGGGTACAACGGCGAGAACGGATGGAAAATCGGCAATGACCATAATGAAAGTGATCGTGAAAAGCAGGATGAATATGATTTCGAAAGCCTGGTTCAGGTCCTCTCAGAATCGGTCATCCCGGAATTTTACAATCGCGATGAACATGGAATTCCGCTGGCTTGGTTGAAGCGGATCAGGAATGCGATGCAGACACTACTATCTCAATTCAGTACCGATCGAATGGTGGGCGAATATGTGCAGAAATGCTACATCGGAAACCACCTCTAGTATTAACAAGAGGTATATTGCCTCCGATTCCGATTGACCCAGATCAATTTCACCCGCCGTTTTATTGACATTCTACTCCTGCCCCACTATCTTTGATGCGGGGTCGTTATTATCCATTTGGGTTCGAACGAGGAGCATGTACGTATGGCCATTCCTTCTGAGATGCCCACGCGAAAAACAGCGGCCATCATGTTTACCGATATCGCTGGCTTTTCGAAAAAGCTGGCGGAGAATGAATCCCGGGCCTTTGAACTCCTCAAAACCCATGACGCCCTTATTCGAGTGCTCACCGCAAAGTTCGATGGAAAAGTCCTCAAATCGCTCGGCGATTCTTTCATTATAGAATTTCTTCAAGCGGTCAATGCTGTGAAATGCGCTGTGGAAATCCAGAAACGGTTTTGGAACTTCAACCGCGGTAAGGCCGATTTAGACACGATCAGACTCCGTGCCGGTATTCACCTGGGCGAAGTGATCATCCGACAGGGCGATATCCTCGGCGAAGGTATCACCATCGCATCACGCATCGAGGCATTGACCGAACCCAACCGCATCTGTATTTCATTGGACGTGTACGATCATGTGAAAAACTCTCTCCCCCTCCATGTTTTTGATATGGGAGCGTTAGAACTCAAAGATATTTCCCGAAAAGTGGAAGTGTACGAAGTGCTCATCGACTCTATTCCGGAGCTTTCTCAGCCCTCGCCTTCCGCCAAGCAGGTTTCGTCTGTACAGAAAATCACAATTGCGGCAAGCCGTGAAGCGGAAGAACTTCGTGAAGCGAACAGGATTGAGGAAACGAAACAACGGTTGTTGAACGACCAGACCAAAGCGGACGAAGAAAGGAAAAAAAATATTGCCGCACATTACTCGCGTGCGGAGACATATTTTCAAAACGGTCAACTGAAAGAAGCAGAACAGGAGCTCGCCGAGATCGCCAAACTTGATCCCCAACAGCGCCCGCCGACGGAGCAGCAGCGGCAGGAAGAAGAGAGCGTGCGGGTCGTTGAAGGGCATTTATCAAAAGCGAGAGCATCGTTCACCGAAGGCAATCTTGATGCTGCCGAGGAGGAAGTCAATGAAATATTCAGACTCCTGCCACTCCATGTCGGGGCCCAGCAGCTCCTCATGCAGATTGAGGAAGAGCGGTACAATCAGGAAGAAAAGAAGCGAATAGACCAGACAAAAGCTGTTATCAAACAGATTTCGGACGAAGAATTAAAAGTCGAAGGACTTCTTGGGAAAGTGCGGACTTTGCTCCAGGAAGAAAAATTCTCCGAAGCGACCTTTGTATTACATGAGCTTTTTCTCATCGACCCCAACCACTCCGGTGGACGGCGCCTGGAAGAAACCATCCGTCAAGCGGAACAGGCAAAGGCCGAACTCCAGCGTATTCAGGCCGACAAGGCGCATGAGGAACAACAGCTGCAGGACCTTGCGAAGCTTCAAAAAAAGGTAGAGGAACAGCGGCAGCGGCAAATAGTATCCATACCGCCGCCCGCCACTGACCTCGATTTGCGGTACAAACGTCTTAACTATCTTGCAGCGACACTCATAGCAGTAGCAGCAGTCTTCTTTGGTGTTCCACGGCTCGTCGATATCATATTCCCCAAAACCGCGTCGATCGCGATTTTGCGATTCACCAACGCCCCGCGCGACAGCAGTTCCTTGGATCTCTTCGACGCATTTCCCGTGCTTCTGGCAGAAGATTTTGCGCGATGCGAACACCTGACGGTCATCTCTCCCTCCTCATCACTCTTATATATGCCTGAACCGGCACAATTGAGAAAAATAGCGTCCATGCTGCCTGTAGAGTATCTCCTCATGGGTACTATCCAGGAAACCCGCGGGCGATACACCATCCTCGTACGTGTCCTCATTCCGGAAAAACAAAAAATTGCCTTTGTAGGAATGGTAGAAGGACCACTGTCAGCTTTGGGTGATATGCGAAAAACTATTTTGCAGAAAGTTCTTGAAAAAATGGAGATCCGTTCGAATCTGCCGGAAATTTCCAATCCCGTCAACTCAAGCGCTTTCACACAGTATGCAGCGGGACTCCATTTGCTCCAGCTGAAATCCGGAATTGAAATCGACTCGGTGATTACGGTCTTGCGAACCGCTGTTACGAGCGATCCTTCTTTCGGCGATGCGCTTGGAACACTTGCTGATGCCGAACTCCGGGCATTTCAGACAACCCAGAGCACACCATACCTCCGATCTGCTTTCGAGGACGCGCAGCGCGCGCTGCGATGTTCTCCCCTGATTGCATCAGCACATAGGGTTCTTGCTGTCTATAATCGTATCATTCAGAACTATGATGCGTCCTTAACCTTCTATACGCAGAGTCTAACATTTCTCCCTCAAGATCCCGAATGTTATCGTGGACTTGCACTTCTTTCACTCACTGCTGGAAAACTTGATGAAGCTGAGGTGTATGCATCCAAGGCGCTTCTTCATGATCCAAAAAATCCGGAATCCTATTTCACCGCAGGGCTGGTTCAGCACATGAGAAAAGACTATCCCTCGGCAGAGTCCTCCTATCACCAAGCGCAATTGCTGGGGGAAAATGATTCTCTTTTGACAACGAATTATTTACAAAATGTCTGGATCGGGAATGGAAACAATGAAAAAGCGGTACGGTATTGCCAGCAGATGCTCCGCATCAGCCCGAATGATTATCGGTATTACTATTGGATTGGGCGTGCTTTTCAACTCTCTCTCCAGATCAATAAGGCCCAGGAATGGCTGGAGGAGGGGCTAGCACTAACCCAGCGGATCATCGAAGCCGAACCCTCCAACGCGCATGCTTATACATACACCGGATTGATGTATTCCCGTCTCGGAAAATTCTCCGATGGCGAGGCGGCAATCACAAAGGCACTCCAGCTCGACACCATCTCTGCTAGGATCCTTTTCCGGTCTGCAAACATGTACTCTGTGCAGCGAAACAAGCAAAAATCACTCTCCATATTAGGAAAATCACTCCAACGGGAGTATAACTTCTCAGAACTACTCAATCCGGATTTGACATTTATTTCACGGGAACCGGAGTTCCTGCCTGCTGTCACAAAAACGATAAAAGGTCCCTGGCCGAAGAAGTAAAAAAAAGGAGATCAAAATGAATGCTAGGATTTTAATCCTTTCATGTCTACTCGTCCTTTTTGTAATTTCGTGCAAAAGGGATGATAGTGCGACTCAAATAACACTTCCCGATCCCCCTGGAAAGCAATATGACATTTCATGGCCCAGTCTCGCCAATTCCCCCTGGCCAATGAATCATCGCGACCCACAGTCGACCGGAAGAAGCAAGTTGCTGGGCCCCTCCGCCGGTATGCTTGAATGGAATATTGAAATTAGCTCATTTGCTTATGGGGGTATAGCGGTCACGCCAGACTCACTTGTTCTCGTCAGCGGACGGATCACTGGACTCACGATGGATGGTGCTCAAAGGTGGACCGCATTACCGCCGGGTATCAAACCATTTGATGAAATTCAAACAACACCCATTGTCAGGGATGATAGTGTCATCCTCTGTGCAAGTGGAAACGGGATCGTCTATGCAATCAATCCCAATGGAAGCATTCAATGGCAATATGCAACCAATGAGAACATTGTTCACGTTGGCCCGAACATCGGATTGGATGGAACATATTATTGCATATCGAGTCAGTCAACTCTGTTTGCGATTAATCGGAATGGAACGCTGAAGTGGAAACTGACTGATCCGCGCTTCTTTGGATGGTCATCCGCAACGTTGACATTTTCTCCCGATGGACAGACATTATATGTGCCTGGACTTACTGTTGGCTTTTGTGCAATTGATATTTCGTCCCGTTCGGTAAAATGGACATTTGGATATGGACCAGATATTTTAACTATAGCTCCTATCGTGGACTGCGTGGGAAATATTTATTTCTTGGGAAAGGATAGTTCAACAGCAGGAAAACCATCCTTATTTTCGCTCAGGCCGGATGGATCTATCCGTTGGGCATACGTTCATGGAAATAAAGATGTTTTAGAAGAAGGGAGCGATCCGACAATCGATGTAAGTGGAAATATTTATTTTGCCGGGGACACTCTATATTCAGTTGATTACGAGGGTCATTTTCGATGGAAGTTGGGATTTGGCATTGGACAACATTGTTGGCTCTCGTTGGTATGCGATGCAAATTCAACGGTGTATTTAAGCATATTTGGTAGCGGTGGCTATACGGAGATGGCTGCTGGATCTGATGGAAATATTTTGTGGAATACTCTCTTCAATACTTCGAGATATCTACTTAATACATCACCGGCCATTCTCTCTGGAAATCGAATAATTATGCAAGGACAAAAGAACGCGCAAGTTTATAAATGGCGATAGGTGACTTATGAGAACTCTACTAAAAACAGGAGCGTTTGTCATTTATTTTTCTCTGGTCTCTTATTCTCAATCAGATGAACAAATGATAGGAACACTAGAGGTATGGATACAACAAATTGGTGTTAATGAAGGTGATACAGTGACATACACTATGACTGGTCAGGGTTCAATCATGTGGGACGACAACTACATGTTAACTGACTCGAATAGTTATTGGAATCCTAGTGCAGTAAAATTAGGAGAAACTGATACATCAAAGTATTCAAAAGGGTGGGATTTTGTTAATGGTCAAAATTCTGTGGCCCCTGTTGTTGCTTACGGATTATATAAATTCACACAAAACTACATTGATCCTGAATATTATTGGTACATTGATTTCCGTGATCATGTGCACGGAACTTCTGGTGATGTTCGACTAATATTCAAAGATGTTGGCGTATTGTATGCAATGGGTTATAATCCTGACAAACAATGGCCATTGCTGAGTTTTAATAGTGGAGACACAATAAAAGTATGGAAGTTGAAACGTGGTTCATCTGCATTAGCTACTACAGGACGTTTTCAACCGACCGATCCAACAAATCTTTCGATAACTACCTCAAACAACCATCCGAATCTCACTTGGAATAAAAGTGAACCGACGGATAGTGCACGGTATCTTATCTATAGATCACAAAACTCTCAAAGCAATTTTCAATTAATATGTAATTATACCATAACCAATAATTCGTATATTGATACAGATGTAGATTTAGAGTCTGGAAGTGATATCTATTATTACAGGATACTCGCGAAGAGCGGGGATAGTTCGACGTCTTCTGCTAGCTACTCCAACGTGGATTCAACATATTTAATCCCAACAAATCCAGCCGATCTTATAATTACTAGTGCAGGCAACCGCCCAAAACTTACCTGGCATAGAAGTACGCATCCATCGAATGCAACATATCAAGTCTATCGGTCCATAAACAATCAAAGCAATTTCAGTCAAATTACAGAGGAAGCATTATCCGACGTCACATTTACCGATCCTGAAGTGAAACTGGGAAGTGGTTTCACACTTTTCTATTATCGTATTCGTGCTTTTAATTCTGATGGATCAAGATCATCACCTGGATACAGCAACGTAGATTCAACGACGGGTTTGTATCAACCTTACAAGCTGGGAACAGCACAAGCTCAGATACCAAGCGAAACGAAAATCAAGGACGTTTATCCAAATCCTTTTAATCCGTCAACGACTATTCGATATCAGCTATCTGCTCTTAGTAGAGTGAAATTTGAAATATATGACGTACTTGGTCGACGACTCGTCACACTTGTGAACGATATGAAAGAACCCGGATATTACATCGAAATCTTTAACGGTTCACCGTTTGCAAGTGGAATATATTTTATGCATATGATTATAGATCCTCTTAATGGTACTGCACCTGCTGTTGAAACGAGAAAAATATTGCTCACAAAGTAGATATTTAGAGGAATCAGTAAACGCAAAGAGCTGACGAACAATCAGTCCTTTTTTAAACAAAGCAGCAAAAATATCCTTTCATTAGAAGAGAATTCAATCTTATAGACTTCCACCCTCCATTTGCCTCCCTCCCATTTTTTGCCTAAGTTAGACTATTGAACGGTTCTTCAATCATGTAGCTCTTTTACTGACGGCACCATGTCTCTTCGACGACGCATAGTACGTGAACGGGTTTTACAGGCGCTCTATGCGTATGAACTCTCCCATGAACCCATTCAGATGATCATCGAAACTATTGTCGGTGATCTGGAAAAGCAGCCGGAATCATTCTCGTTTGCGAAAGAGCTGATCCTGAAAGTCATTGAATGCAACAAAGAGCTGGACGGGCTGATCAAACAGCGTATCGAACACTGGGAGTTCAACCGTCTTGCCATTATCGACCGGATTGTCCTGCGCATGGGCATCTGCGAATTGCTCTATTTCGACGACATCCCTCCTAAAGTCACGATGAATGAAGCTATTGAAATTGCCCGCTCCTTCAGCACGGAAAAGAGCGATAAATTTGTCAATGGTGTGCTCGACTCAATCCTTGCCGATTTAAATAGAGATGGGCGCATCAAGAAAACAGGGCGTGGGTTGATCAATACCGGAGTCAACAAGCCATCCAAGCAATGACACGCGGATCTATTCCTCTCCCATCTCCTCACACGGCGACACGAGGACAAATTTTTTCCTGGGCACTCTTCGATTTCGCGAACACAGCGTTTTATGTCCTCATTCTCACAGTCGGCTATCCTCTCTACTTTAAAGAGATCGTAGCGGGCGGCAGCAGGCAGGGAGATCTCCTGTGGGGTTCCGCGTTCAGTATTTCCATGGCACTCGTGGCATTGTTTTCACCTATCCTCGGGGCCGTAGCGGACCATGGTGCAGGGAAAAAACGCTTCCTCGCGATTTTTACTGCCCTGTGCATTCTTACCACAGCATGCTTATTCTTTGTGCATACCGGAATGATCATCATCGGCATGATGCTCCTCATCCTGGCAAATATCGGCTTTGAGGCCGGGTTAGTGTTCTATGATGCATTCCTGCCCGAGATTACCACAGAACGAAGTTATGGCCGTGTGTCGGGTTACGGATTTGCCTTAGGATATGCAGGGTCACTCGTTACACTGGCCGTCGCGTATCCGCTCTATGTCAATGGCTTTGGCGAAGGAAATCTTTTCAATGTGCGGTTCAGCTTCCTTCTCGCCGCGGCATTTTTCCTGATCTTTTCACTCCCCCTGTTTTTCTTCCTTCCTGATAAACAGCGGACAACGAGTCTCAAACTCGATTTTATCAAGATCGGCTTCCGGCGGCTCAAAACCACGTACCAGCAATTCCCTCGTTATCAAAATATTGCACGATTTCTGCTTGCCTATTTTATCTATATCGACGGTGTGAATACGATCATCATCTTCTCATCCATTTTTGCACGCGAGACTCTGAACATGGGCATCGGAGAAATCGTTCTTTTCTTTGCCGCAGTTCAGACCTCCGCACTCATCGGCTCCTTGATCTTCGGCATTATGGCAGACCATATCGGACACAAGCGCATGCTCTCTCTGTCGCTGCTTCTGTGGCTCTGCATCGTGGTCTTGGCATATTTCCTTCAGGATAAGTGGCTGTTCTATATCGTGGGAATGCTCGCCGGTCTCGCACTCGGTTCTTCACAGTCGACCAGCAGGAGTTTGATGAGCGATATAACACCGCAGGAGAAGAAGACCGAATTTTTCGGATTCTATTCTTTCTTCGGAAAGGCATCTGCTATACTCGGTCCATTCGTATTTGGCCTCGTTTCTGTGTTCCTCAACCAGCGGTTTGCCATTCTCTCTGTCGGATTATTCCTCCTCACCGGACTCATTCTGTTGCAGCGGGTGAAGGAACGGACGCCTGAGAGTTCTCCTCCCATCGTCTGATGTATACTCAGTCAGAAAGGATCACAATATGCGTCCTCTGTATTTTGTCATTCTGATTGCTCTTTTCCTCGGATGCAGTACCGATCAAAAGGAAACCACAACACGTGGAAAGTTGCATCTCTCTATTCCGGAATCCATCGCCCCGGTGATGGTTGACGAAGTGAATGAATTTTTGGCCCTCTATAGCAGCAGTGGTGCACGGATCACGTACACTGTCGTTTCCACTGCAGAAGCTGCCCGCCGCTTTATGCTGGATACATCCCGGATTGTTTTTCTCACGATACCCTTAACGCAAATGGAAAAGGAACAGGCCAGAAATACTTCACCCGACTTCAACGAACTGGTCATTGCCTACGATGGCATTGCTGCGGTTGTTCATCCGAACAGCAACATCGTGCAGATGACGATAACAGAGCTGCAAAAGATACTTTCTGGAACGATTACGCGGTGGGAACAACTTGCTGAGGCAAAACCGATGAAAGGTAAGATCAACATATATTGCCAGGACACATCGGATGTCGAAGAGTACCTTGCACATCGGCTCTTGAAAGAAAGCAAAATAACAAATGCCTATAAGCACACAACTTCCGATTTGCAAACGCTTCAATCAATTGAAAAAGATCCGAGAGGGCTGGGATTTGTCGCTCTGGGCTGGATCGACTCGGCAAAATCAACTGCCAAGGTACTCTATCTCGGACGGACCAAAGAAGATACCGATACCACCTTTGCACCGCCGAAGGAAGTTCTCGGTGAGTTCTTTTCTCCTCATCCCGCAAACATTTATCGCAATTACTATCCGCTCAAACGGGCGATCACGATGTATACACGCACTCATGTTGATCTTGCGGCAGGATTTGGTACTTATGTAGCAACAGCGGAGGGGCAAAAACTCTTTCTGAAACGCGGATTACTTCCCGGAACACAGCGGATCAAACTCAGATCGAATCTGCCACAGTAGTCCTCTCTGAGTGGACCCCTCGGAGGTGAATGGGAGAATTCCTCGTTCGAAACGAGTTCCCCGGGAATTCATTCTGTTGAGACTCAGTGTTTCGACTACTCAAAGGCTTATCGGCTTCTTTTCCTTCAGCGAGACCACCTTCCACATTTCATCAAGGAGATTACGAATACCGTCTCCTGAGACCGCGGAAATAGGAATCGTCATGACTCCGCGTCCGAATTTTACTTTCGCCAGCTTCTTTTTCGCAACGTCATCAATAGTATCGGTCTTTGTGAGAACCACGATCTTTTTCTTCCTCGCAATGGCCGACTTGAACGAGGTCAGCTCATTCAGGAGAACTTTGTATTCTTTCTTCGGATCTTCGCTCATAGATTCGATGAGGAACACCAACACACGTGTGCGTTCGATGTGACGCAGAAATTGAATACCCAGCCCTTTGCCTTCGTGTGCCCCCTCGATAAGACCCGGAATATCGGCAACAACGAAACTCTTCCCCTCAGCAAACCGGACGAGTCCAAGATTGGGTACAAGTGTCGTAAAGGGATAATCCGCGATCTTGGGTTTTGCAGAAGAGATGACCGAAATGAGGGTTGACTTTCCGGCATTGGGAAATCCTACAAGCCCGACTTCCGCAAGCAGTTTGAGTTCAAGAAGAAGTTCCCGTTCTTCTCCCTTGGTTCCCGGTTCGGCAAATCGCGGCGCTTGATTCGTCGGTGTCGCAAATTCTTGATTCCCCCGGCCCCCTCTGCCGCCGCGAGCGATAACAACCTCATCACCGTTATTCACCAAATCAGCTATGGGCTTCCCTTTTACCGCCTCACGGATCAACGTTCCGCATGGCACTCGAATAAGCTCATCCTTGCCAGATTTTCCTTCTTGATTTTTACTGCGTCCGTTCTCGCCGCGTTCAGCACGATAGTGCCGCTTATAGCGGAAATCGAGCAATGTATTCAGCTGCCGATCCGCACGAATGATGACACTGCCTCCCCGTGCACCATTCCCGCCGTCAGGTCCGCCTTTCGGGACATACTTTTCATGCCGGAAGCTGATACAGCCGTTGCCGCCATCCCCCGCCTTGACGGATATTCTTGCTTCATCAATGAATTGCATGCCAGACTCGCTATTCTCAAGATCGGCAGGTTACTTGCCGTCATCGGGTGAATGAAAATGAACGAAAAGTTTATCGGTCATCATGACCGCCGCGGTACTGAATGGGTCAATAACGCTGGCAAGAAACAACGCATCGAGATAATGAGCAGCATCGTCCCAGGACCTTTGGAGACTGATCTCTATCATCGCATTGCGAAACGCCGGCTCGTCATCGGAAAATATTTCACTGATCATCAGACTTCGCTCTTCCGCTGAAAATAAGTCAAGAATTTGTTTTTGCTTCATGCTCGGCATGGATGCAAGGTACTTCTCATCATTCTCGCCGAAGACGAGCACCGGCTGTTTCGGAGGAGCCGGGAGATCAACCAATGGAGAAGTAACTACGGGTTCCGGTGTTTCATCGGTACTCCCGCTGTCTTTGTGTGCATGAAGGTCTTCCTGTTCCTGACTCTCCGGAGGATTCTCCTGTATCGTAAACGCAGAAGCATCCTCGTTCCCTGTTCGCACGATTTCAACGATATCCGCCAGCCGCTCGGCTGTGATCTGAATCTTGCGATTGCGGTCGCGCTCAAATTCCAGCCGCAGCCGGATATCAAGGAGATGCTTATCTTCGAAAAAGACGATCGCAGCATTGATCGGCACTGTCTGCTGTTCGAATTCCACTTGAGGAACCATCTTTCCGGATTCGACAAAATCGAACAGGGCGCGTGTCATGTGCGCCAGTTCCACGCTGGAGTGCTGTGCTACGACTTCCCGATCAATCTTTTCGATGAGCGATTTGAATTCTTCATACGTTACCTCTGCCAGCCCATGGTCGACAAGATACCGCTTGATCAACTCAGGGAAGTATGAATAATCGACACAATACTTCAGGCGCTTCTCGATGACCGCTGACGTTACCCGACGCTGCTCACCGACGATGAAATTCAGGAGCGTCCACTGCGGACGGCAGAGATAGTTGAACTGGAAGTGCACAGATTCATCGAGGAGTGATTCAAACTCCTGCTGACTGAAGTGATAATGCTGGATCAGCAAAAGATCGATCTGTTCTTCAAGGCTTCTCACCTGCGGAAGCGAATATGAAAACTTCTTGGAGCGATATTCCAATCCCCGTTCCTGCGCCAGGGTTCTTTCCACTTCCGCTTTAAAATACGCTTTCACGGCCGGATGGATATTCGACGATAAAATCTTTTTTAGAAGAATACCATCGTCTTCACCAATCGTCTTGATACGAACAGCGTGCATAATAGAATCTATTTCTGATTCAAAAATATAACCCATAGGAACATTGGGAGATTAGGTGATTTTACGATTTGGTGAATTAGTGATTTTGTGATTTGATGATTTAGTGACTTAGTCTCGTATCATCCAATCGAAAATTAGGGCTACTTTCCTAAAATGGTTTTTACCCGATCAATTTCCTTCTGCGCAGCTGTTTTGAACTGTGCGTCGGTATCTCTCCGTTCGAGTATCTGCTTATACATCGTCATTGCCTGGTCGTATTTCGACATCTTTTCATACGATTGACCGGCCATATAATACGATGTGGAAATCCAATCAATTTTTCCCTTCTTACTGACGAGGTAGGGCACTTTTAAGAATTCCAGGATGGACTGCTGGTATTCCCCTTTATAAAAGTACGCTTCACCGATATAGTACCGGAGTTCTGCTTCAAGGTCGGCATTCCCGGCTTCGATCAAACTCTGTAATTGGAGGATCGATTGGTCGTAATAACCTAATTTCTGGTACAGGACGCCGATATCGATCTTTTTGTCGATAAGATCCGGATCATTGGGGAAACGGTCAATGTACTTCCGGGTCAATTCCAGCGCACCGTCAAACAGCTCCATCTCCTTATACGTCATAATGAGATTGCTCATCGCCAGCGGAATGAGATCAGGCGCCATCTCCTCATGATCGAGAAGGAATCGGTATTGCTTGGACGCAGCATCCCATTGCTCCAAACCATAATAGACGTTGCCGACACTCAGATGGACGCGGGAAACAATGTCGCTGTTCGGATAGTATCGGAGCAGAGAATCGTACACCTGAACAGCTTGAGGAAGTTTTTGATCCAATTCGTACACACGCGCTGTCCAGTACAGCGCCTCCGGAACGATTGGTGCCTTCGGATAAGAACGCACGACATTGTCAAACCGTTCTTTTGCCTTCACCAGGTCTTCTTTTCGCACCTGATATTTTCCCCGCTCAAACTCAAATTCCGCTGCGGAGTTGTATGCCCCCGGATTGGATTTCAGAAAGTCGACCGCACGTTTATCAGCTTCCTTCAGATTCTCGAGCCGGAAATAGGAAACGATGACACGGGATTGCAGGTACTGTTTTATGCTGTCGCTTTTCACCTCTGCAGCGGCTTCTTTGTATTTTGCAATGGCATCGGAATACTGTTCATTCCGGAACAACATTTCTGCCGTCTCCATTGCGATGGATGTATTTTGACCTCCGGACTTGGAGGACAGCCGGCCGACTTCCTGCAAATACTTCGTCGCAAGGTCGATGCTATTCTCCGCTTTTGCCATGGAGGCAAGGGCATAGAATGCCTGCCCGGCCCGATCGGTCGTTTGATCACGCGTCACGTATTCCGCATACCATTTCTTTGCTGCAGGTCGATTACCCATTCGCTCATTACATACACCCAGTGTGAAGATGATCGACCGCTCTACTTCCGGATCTATGTTCACAACAAAATAATCGTTTCGCAATCTCTCCAATCCATGTTCGTAGAAATCGATGGTGTGTTGATAATCCTTTGCAAGAAAATACGCTTCTGCCCTCCGGAGGTCAAGATTCACATTCAGCGGGCTATAGAAATACCGTTTCTCCAGCATATCATAATAATTCAGTGCACGTATAAGTTTGCCGCTGTCGGCAGAGGCTTTTGCCAGATAAGCAGCTGCTTCGGCGCTCTTCGGATGATTCGGGTTTCTGTCAAGGAATTGATCCAGCACCCTTCCTGCTGAATCTTTCTCCATCATGCCGTCCAGTGCGATACCCATCTGGAATTGTGCGGACGGAGCAGTCTCACGATCCGCATATTTCTCAAGCAGCAGCTTATAGGTCAGAATAGCACCCTCATAATTCTTCGCGTGGAGGTACGAATCGCCCAGCAGCAGGAGTGCAACATCCCGTCCGCGTGCGCCGGACGATTTCGATAAGAACTCCGTTCCGAGAATGCGCAACTCTTCCGCTTTCTCGGTCAGCTGCAGGCGAAGTGTGAACGAGGTAACGAGAGCTTGGTCTCTGAGTTCACCCGCAAGACAGTGGGCGGCAAGGGAATCGTAGAGTGCAATCGCTTTGGAAAGATATTCTTTACTCTTTCCGTTCTTCTCTGCCCCCCTCAGAGCAAGCAGTTCATAGGACTGTGCTTGTCTCAGCCATGCTGTCGGCCGCAGAGCGTCTTCCAGATCGACACTGAGTGAGTACGCATATTGGTCGGCGGCGAGCTGATAATCTTTCAGATCGTGAAAATATATCTCTGCAAGCCGGTAAGCGAGATTTCCTTTGGACTTCTGGGCGATCACATCTCCCACCAGGAGAGCGAGTTTTTGAAGACTCGTTTCATTCCCGCGCTGATCGAACGCTTTCATGAGACGGATCTCTTTCTGTGCAGTCGAAATGAATTCACTACTCGGATACCGTCGTTCGAGGTTTTCCAATACTGCAATCGCTCCATCGAGATCGCCAAGGTTCTTTCTCGCCAGGCCAAGCTCCAATGTCGCATCATCCACTCCTTCGCAGGAAGGAAAATGCTCTATCAGCCATTCACAGAAATCGATCGCAGTCTTTGGATCATGGAGTTCGGCGGATGCAATGCGCGTACCTTCAACCAATAATCGCGGCAGGTTATTATCTGCGGGAAATTGCTGACGGTACTGATTGACCAGCCGGACAGCGTCAGCATAGTTCTTTGTTATCTGAGCGGCCTTAAATGCACCTATCAACAGCGCCCGTCGATCCGCCTTTCCCAGGCTATCGGTTAATGCGCGGGAATAATACTGCGCCGCTTTTGCGGCGTCACCAATCTTCTCTGCCGCAACACCGGCTTTATAGAGTGCCTCGCCATTCCTGTTAGCGCGAATATCGCTTGCCCGCTCAAACAGCGTCAATGCTCGGGGAAATGCACGCAGTCGGTTGTTGACTTCGGCCATCTCCAGCAAAGCATTCTGTCGCAATTGCCTCGGAGCCTTAATGCTGTCATCTGCAAGTGTACGCCATGACGACAGAGCCTCGTCTGTGTTTCCGGCAAGGTTCTTCAGGACACCGAGTGTAAAGAGCGCTTCGTAATAGCTCGGTGTAGATTTATAATTCTTCGCAACGTCCGCAATGGCCACTTCCGCCTCGGAAGTCTTCCCTAAGCCGGTAAGTGCCTGGCCCATCAATAAAAGGGCACGGGATTTCAGCAAAGGATCGTTTGTTGCATCCACGACACGCTTGCACTCCAAGCGCGCAAGTTCGAACTGCCCCTCCGCTTTCAGCATATCGGAAAGCCTGAGCCGGGCCGGAAGAACTTCCCCCGATGTATATTCCTGAGTCAGTATCCTCAGAACGCGGCGCGTATTTTCCTTGTCACCCAATTTCTCGTAATAGTCGGCAGCCTTCAACAATGCCGCCGGTGCAAATTCGCTCCTCGGATGAAATGTCTTGACCCGTTCGAATGCCATCGCCGCTTCGAGTTCGTTCTTCATCGCCGCATATTCTTCCGCAGCATTCATCCATGCTTCCGGTGCCTTGAGATTATCCGGATACGTCAATGCATAATTCTGGAATGTGAACCGCGCATCATCATGCTTCCCCAGTTTAGACTGTGTCAGACCGAGATAGAATCTCGCTTCGATGCCTTGTGCAGTGTTCGGATAAAGGTTGATGAATGCATGGAATTGCTCCAGGGCAAGATCGTACAGCTTGTCGTTATACAGATTAATGGCGAGCTTGAAATCGGCGTTCTCTTTGGTATCCTGTGCAAATACCGTGATAAATAAAGGAATTATGAGGAGGAATATGGTAAAAAACCGTTTCATAGAAAAAAATGTAGCCAATAATCGGTCTATTAGCAAGATGGCTGACCGCATGAGAAACCTGAGTGAGGAAAAGGGATCCAGACATTCTTAGAGCTTTCTCCCTCCCTTCAGAACAATGCCCGTTCTCTTCTTGCGAAAAGAACGGGCATTTGATTCGTACCTCCTGCTTATGAGCTGTGCTGCAGGTATTCCTGCTATTTGATCAGACTCATCTTCTTGATAGAAACATCGGGACCGGCTGTCAGACGGTAAATATACAACCCCGAGGCCAGATGTGTTGCGTCAAACGTTTTACTGTATCGTCCTGCCGACTGGTAACCGTCTTCCAGAACAGCAACTTCCTGTCCCAGAGTATTGTACACTTTCAATGTCACAAGACGCGCATCGGGTAAATCATAGGCGATTGTCGTAACCGGATTGAATGGATTGGGATAATTCTGATGAACGACAAATTCTGTCGGCATCATATTCATATCCGCGACACTCGTTGTGGAAGAGAATGATGCCGGTGCACTTTCATTCTCTGCATCATCCACTGCGGTCAGTTTGTAATAGTACATTGTACTTCCAACAACCCCAACATCGGTAAAGGACGTTGTTTTCAAGCCATCCCTGTAAAGTGTAGCGGGACCGATTTGAAATCCCGGCGTTGTGCTTCGATAAATGCGATAAGCAACAACCTCATCGCCTTGTACCGGTGCATTCCAGGAGACGATCAAGTCATTTCCTTGAATCTTGCTTGTAACTCCAGCCGGCGGTATGGGAGCAATATTATCAATCGAGTATCCACTATCCGGGCGTGTTGTAAAGACCGGAATGATGAACGCGCTGAAATGGCACGACACCTTGTACTTCGTCCAGAATATTCCTTTTGACTTTGTCGAGTCGAACAGTGAGGGAACCACTGCCGAATAGATGCTGTCATTTTGCAGAGCAATCGAGGGACCAACCTGGGTCCACGAATTCCCATCCTTCCGTAAGACAGTGAAAAAGACCTCGCCATAGTACGGGCTCTCTGATACTGCTTGTGCTGCAGACCGTACTCGATCCGGGGCATAATGATCGAGCTTGAGAGAGACAGAACCACCATTCAGATAGATCAATTCATTGAAGAATTGTATTTTCCAGGTCACCATCATCTGTTTGCCGTTATCGTTGGGGACATCATTCATACCGAGAATCTTGACAGGCTGCAATTCCGGCGGCAATCCAAAATCTGCATTAACATTCGAGATGGTATCATTCACGGTGGGCAATCTTAATTGATCATATGGCTCATTCCAGCTCTGATCATACCAGAGGGAACCGCCGAATAATTCGAGGTCGCTCTGAAAATTGATAAAATATTGATCCGGTGGTACAACAATTTCATATCGCCCATCCTCCATCGTATGAGTATAGTATTGCCACCCCCCTCCTAAATTATTCTGGAAGTAAATGCCGGCTGAGACCGGTTCGCCATATTGAGTGACACGCCCCCGGATTAAGCCTCCTCGTTCAAGGTTGGCATTCTCAGTAACGGTATCTGCACCTTCCATGTCTGAACCGACATACACACTGGTTGCATACCAAGGCAGAGTCACTGTGGAATCGAACGAACCGGTGTTATAGTAGTGCCATCGTTGGATATATCCTTTCTTGCTAAAATCAAGAATATACCAGCCTGCATCAACAACTATTTGATATGTACCATCGGTGCCTGTTACTGCCCGGCCGTCCGGACCCCCATCAGTATTTTTTGCGAAGACTGTCGCTCCGCTCAGCGGCAATCCGCTGCTGGTCACCATGCCGCGAATAATCTGTCCGGCTGCAAGCGTATAGTTCACGACAACCGCCGTATCGCCAATCCATATTGTCGTTTCACTGGGTGTGCAGTGATAACGCTGCCTGTTGAAATCAAGATAGACTCCAAAGGATTCATGCGGACTTGTAGGGAACTTGACAGAATAGTTGCCGTTTGCATCGGTCTTTCCAAACCATATAACCGGATATCCGGTCTGCGGTTTGTTGACCGGCTCTACAGAAAGAAAAATATTTTCCTTGGACTCGCCTGCAGGAACAATCACCGTACCGCTCAATTGCGTAGCAAACGTCGTCAACGGATTGACCGTAAATGAAGCCTGTGCTGCAGAATAATTATATTTCGATACAAAAATCCAATTCCCCGGGGCAAATCCAAATCGCAAAGTTGTAATAATAACTCCATTGACGGTAAAATCCATATCGGGCGGAGCATCACCCGCCTGACCTGGTCCGTCCTTCTGCGAGAAAAAGACAAATAAATTTCTATCGATCCCCGGATCGATCAAACCGTTACCGTTAACATCAAGCCAGATCTCGTTATCGACCGTCGCCCCGGCGGCAGCTGGATTAAGAAAGATCTGCCATGTCACTTCATCTCCCGTAGTGAAAACAGATCCCGATTTCTTCCCGTTGATTTTCACACTATCAATTTGGGGAAGCGGAGCCGAGAGCACAAAGGAAACGACGATCAACAACGCTACAGCTTGGAGAAGCAGTACACGAACGTGTTTCATACAAACCTCCTTTGATTAGTTTAGAGTGCGCTAGAACGGCAGAGTTACCTCATCAATGTAAAGTCCTCCATCGATTTATGAAGTGACTTCAATCACTCCGGCGTCAATCTCCCCCGCCGGAAGGATTCAACACAAAGTGAGAGCGGTGGAAATAACCATATATTGCGTGATATGTATGGTCCTGGCAGAATATAAAAGACCTACCGGTTACAGGTTTCTTCAGAATGAGGGAACAGTGGTTCTTCTGTTCTTCCTAGTCAACGGCATATCGCCTTGTAGACACGCAGATAATTTTCACCTAGAATTTTTCGGACATCCCCTCGTGAATATCCTTTTTGAAGAAGCGCTGCTGTGAGTGCAGGAAATTTTGTGACGTCGTTCAATCCTGTCGGAGGAGTGATACCTCCATCAAAATCCGAACCGAGAGAAATATAATCTACGCCCACCAGATTCTTGATATAGTCAATGTGCTTGATGACGGTATCGATTGTAGCCGTATTGGTTGATGTAAGGAACGACCGATGGAACACAACACCAATCACTCCGCCCCGCTGGGCAATGGAGACGATCTGCGCATCGTTGAGATTACGGTAATGATTGCACAGTCCCCTGCATCCGGAATGCGAGGCAATAATGGGATTTGTTGACGTAGCCAATATATCATCGATGGTTTTGATACCAACATGGGAAACATTGATGATCATGCCGAGCGAATCCATCGTCCGAATGACCTGCTTCCCGAAGTCGTTCAATCCGACAGTTGCCGATCTGCTGTCCTGTGCAGAAACCGCCCAGGAGGTACTATTGTTCCACGTGATCGTCATACAGCGAACACCCTTTGCATAGAGCGTGCGGAGATTATCCAGGTTATCCTCTATGGAATGCCCTCCCTCCACCATAAACACTCCCACCAGTTTTCCGGTTTGAGCAATGGAATCGATTTGACTGGCGGTTATTGCCACACCGATCATAGAACTATTCCGCTGGAATTGCGCTTTCAACGAGTCCATGAATTGAAGTGTGCGCGCGAATTGGTTTGTGGGATAGGTAGTCGGATTAATCCAAATAGCAAACTGCTGGGCGTCCAGTCCCCCTTCCCGCATGCGGGGCAGGTCTAATTGGTTCGTAGTATTGCGAATTCCGATGTCGTACTGAAAGCCTCCTGCTGCCATCTGTTCCAGAATATCGTTGTGCAGATCGATGACAAAAGCATGGTCGTGTACAGTCTCAAGAAGTAAATCTGCTCTGGGTGATCCGGAAAGGAGAACAAAAACCGAATCAAGTTCATGAAGAATGTCCCCAGCAACCACCCAGCACGAAGTAAGCTGATTCGAAGAAACAGAGAACCTTGCCACCGCTGAATGTTGTCCAACTGTGCTGAAACCACCGGTTCCCCCGCCGTCCAGTTGTATCATTTTCCTGGTGATGCGGGCACCATCCATCTCCATCGAATAGAATAAAGCACCTGTGCTTCCCCTGCTGTTCCAGCGAATCGAATAGTCACCGGGTTGAAGATGAAGGTCTTTTGCATCCAGAAGCTGCCCTAGAATGTTATAGACGGTGAAACGCACCTGCCCTGCGGTGCGAACAGAGAACGGAATGGTGGTCGATGGATTGAAGGGATTCGGGTAATTTTGATGCAGGGCAAAACTCTGCGGAAGAGACGGCTCAGGCCCGACAGCGGAACTCTGAAAAAGATACGACCAATTGCCATAACCATCGGTTCTAACAGTATCGAGCAGCGTACCATCTGATTTCTTGAGTTCCACCAGCGCTGCACTGATTGGAGCGTTGGATCGTTTCTCCTTCACAGATCCGGAGAGGAGCACATCCTGCGTTAAAGAAACCGAAGGAGCATTCATCAGAAGACAGAGGAAAGCGAACATCAATCGCATGGGAACCCCTCTACAGAATATACGAAAAGACCCGACAAAATAAAACTATCTGCCGGGTCCCGAACTGATTCCCTGAGCCAGACCTTCATCCCCTGATCCGATTACAGCGCGAATCCGATGGAGATTTTTTGGATCGAAGGAAGAATCTTGAATTTCTCGAACGAGTAATCGAGCCGGAGGTTACTGCCGGCGAGCCGTGAACCGTCGAAGCCCACGCCAAGCGCGAAGGACTCATCATCGTAATGGAATTTCAATCCTCCGCGAATCGCGAGGAATCCCATCATTTTTATTTCTGTCCCAAGATTGTAGTGCTCAATGTTATCATTCGGATGGACGAGATCTGCGATCAACGCGATATGAATGTTATCGCTGGAAATGGCATCGATCGAGAACGAAACACGGAACGTGACCGGCAACGGTGCGCCATTGAATAATTTCACAGAATCGCCTTCGCTGTAATCAGCGTAACTGCCCGACAGAGGACTAAGATCAGGTCCGAAGTTCTGAAGTGACAGGGCAAGACACGAACCCAAAAATCCCAGATCGTATATCGTCCCAATATCGGCAGCAACTCCCGTGGTCGAATGGTTATAATATGATTCATTAATGAGTTTCCCCTGCACACCGATAATCAACCGATCGGTGATGTGGCGTGCGAAGGAGAGACCGAAGCAGAGGTTTTTGATGGAATACATCTCTCCTGTCCCATTTTCCATCTCAATGGTGGTCACTTCTTCCTCTGTGCTGAAACCGGACGCCTGAACACCGATGACACCGACATCCTTCAACCGGAGGGCACCAGCGAACGACATCATTTTAATATCGGCAAACCAGGGCGCGTAACCAAACGCAACATCCAGGGAATTGATATTCTCGATCCCGGCAACGTTCGTATAAACCGCTGCTGCACCGCTGACCACTGACGCGGCAGCATAGCCCAGAGCCGAGGCGCGAGGATCAAAATTGACCTTGAGGAATTGTGCACCAGCAGTTCCCACCTGTCCGAATTCCTGAGCACAGAGGGGCCATGCAAGGATGAGTAAGAGTACGAATGTTTTTTTCATGGTGTACCTCATCGAATGATCACAAATTTGCCGGTGTACTTACCAAGAGTCGATTCCACGACGTAAATATAAACGCCGCTGACGGCTTCTTGATTGTTTTTCGTTACCAGGTCCCATTCTGCGACACCTGAAAAATCGCCTGTCACTGCCACGTCACGGCTTCGGTACACAATATCACCGCTGGAGATCGTTCTCACAAGATCTCCTGTCAGTGTAAAGATGGTGATTTTTGCATCCGAAGGAAGATTGATAAATCGCAGGCGGTTGACCCACGGATTGGTATCGACAGGATTCGGGTTGTTCAACCTGCTCGAACCCAGATAAGGATTGGGAACGACACGGATTTTGCCCATACTCTGTGCAACAGGAGCATTCGCCATATAGACTATGGTTGATCCTCTCCCCCGCCCAATTTGATTTTCCAGCCTGTCAATTCCCAATGTTGAATCCCCCTGATCAAATGCGGTGACTGCATATGTATAAATCATCCCGTTGGGTGTACCTGTCTGAATGAATTGATACATTGTGTCATTTCCGTCCACGTAATATTGTGGAGGCCAGTTTTGAAGGAATGGCCGGCCTAACCAGAGAGTATCTTTAGGTGTGATTGCATTATTGAGCACAAAAACAGCAAGTGTATCCCAGATGGGATTGCCGCCGGCATCCTGCCGTGTAGTCCGATAGACTGCATATCCTCCAAAGTCCTGAGCATTGGTCAACGGATCGCGGCTGAGTTCTGCATTACGTCCCCAGCGTAGTGCAATTGAATTGGTTCCATTTACCTGTGTTGTGTTCAAAGTTAAAAGTGGAACATCGGGGGCAGTAGGAACGACTGAGTATCCGCTATTGAAAAAAGACTGAGCAACTTGCGAATTTTTTACAATCCCCTGCAAACCTTTTCCGATAACCCATGCAACTACCACATGGATCGAATCGTTTTTGGGAAGACGAAACGGCCCTATGCCAACGATTCCCCGATAATCAAGTGGAGTCGAAGCATTGGGGGCTATTTTGTTCTTTGACAGGAATTCATACCTCTGCTGCGCGGAGGTCGGTTCCTGATTCCGATATGACGGTGTCGCCATATTGAGGTAGCCGTCGTAGGCACCAACAAAATGCGCGCTGTCATAATGCAAAACACGAATGCCGATATACCCTGGAGAACGGAGAACCCCTGATATGGGATCTGGATTGCCGACATCATTCCCGGCTTCCAAGGGACTGTCGCCATCATATAAATAGACTAATTTATTGAGAGAATCGGTCCCCACTAAGTCATCCCGATCCCATAAATTCGTGTTCGTTGATGAACCATCAAAGCCCGAGACATCTGCATCCATGCGAAATCCAACATACATTCCATTGAGAGCCGAATCGTTCACCACTGATCCATTCGTATTCCCAACGAACTTAATCCAGTAATCCGATATGATGAAATCAGAATTGTACGATTGATCCCATACATAGGTATGTTCGGAGACCTCAACCCCAATGTTCATATGAATTCCTGTTGGACTTGGCGGATCAACATCGGTGTACCGAGTATAGGTATCCTCGGCCGAAAGTGACCCAGGTGGATATGTTACATGGATTGTGTCCAGCGGCGAAAAATGGTTGTCCTCACCGGCAGAAACATATCCAATAGAATCAACAATACCGCCGATCCAGAGAGAAGTTAACCAGCCATAGATATTGCCGCTCCCTCCCGGCCATTCAAAATTTGGTTCGATATAAGACCGATCACCATAAAATCCGTAGTTGGTTATTTGTGTCCAGAGCGTATTTTTCTTGTGACTGAAACCGGCCCTGGAATAAGCCGAAGCGGCAGATTTTTTTACGAGAGACGGCTTTGTATCATCCTTTGCCGCCGCCAACGTGAGAAAAAGAAAAACTGACATGAGAGGATAGAGAATGTATTTTTTCATGCATCACCTCAAAAATGAATTTCCACGCCCAGCCGGTACACACGGGGTGCAGTATAGGCAGTTGGATTCTTATAGGGACCTCGAGGATCCCCCGTCGCTTCAAATTCCTTAATGCCGTCATTACCGCCGGCAATGAAACTGACGTTTCGTGTGTCAAACAGATTCTTTACCTCGGCAAGTAGTGATACATCAAGCATGGCAATGGCAAAGGTCTTTCGTACTCGTACATCAACGTTCTTTGTCCACGGTAGTCGGCCATCATTTCTGAGCGTGAACAGTGGGAAACCACCTTTTGTATTTGATGTGTATGGTAGTCCTGAATGTGCTGTAACAATAAAGACTATTTCTGCATCACCCACATATCGATCAGCCCAGCCTGTGGAACGGATGGAAAGATTCAGATTGAATTTATGTCTCTCATCCCAATCCAGAGGATCAAGCCGGCGCGGCACAATTTCACCGTTGCTTCGAAAGACCGAGGAAGAGCGCCCATTGGCAAATGCGTAAGTATAGTTGAACATGAAGCTCGCGCTCTTGGTGTTGAAGGATTCCAAGTTCACTTCAATCCCACGAACGTTCGCATAGTCCATATTCACATACGCCTGATACATATCAGTACCGTTTGAAAAATCGCTTGCACCAACCAGGTTCGTAATATCTTTAAAGTAGCCGGTAATTCCCATCCGCAGATTATCGGAGAACAGGTGTTCCCAACCAATTTCGTACGAAACGGTCTTCTCAGGCAAAAGTCGTGGATTACCCACATCCACATTTGTTGTGAAAGTAAAATCGAGTCTCATATTCTCGTAGAGATATCGGAAATCCGGCCGCTGGAAAAAATGACCGTAGTAGAAATGAATTTTATCCCGCTCTGTAATCGGATGTGATATTCCTATTCTGGGACTGATTTGCCAATGCGCTGGCACCTTATCAGCATTTGTCAGTCCAACTCCAAAAGGATAATTCGCCACTGTCCCCATATCTCCCGGATAGAGAACCGGATTCGTCAATCCATTAGGATCGTAATAATCGAAACGGAGACCTGCGTTAATGATAAATCCATCCCGCACTTCAATCTTATCCTGAACATAAAAAGCAAGATCGTAAAGGTCTTCCTCCCAAATATCTGACCGTTGACGCGAGGCTGATTCAAAGGTCACCTTGTCCACATTTCCCTGATGATAATTGAACTCAGCCCCGGATTTAATCAGGTTATGTTGGTTGATTTGGTTAGAGTAATCAGCTTTAAATGATGTTGTTGCTGCTGTCTGATCGAGCCACCATCCTTCATCCCCGTAATAGTACCAGTAACCCTCCGTTGAAACTCGGCTGAAATAGCCACCTATCTGGTCGGGCAACTGCAAACTGAGATCTTCATCGGTCACACTATTCTTGTTGCGATCATCAACATCGCGAACGACTTCACGATAATGAGTAGAGAAATATGACAACTTTACATCAAGGTAGGAATTCTTTGAGAGCGTCTGTGTCCATGCTAAACCGATATTGTAGCTTTGATTAATAGGAAGAGAAATATGTTCCTGCATCCCCGCCAGATAATAATTCCGGACAAAATGAGAACTATCGCCTGAGAAATAGGAATAGGCGGTTGTATCGTCAACAGTATTGGGATAATTCTGAGGATTAATCACATAATGATATTGGTCGAGCCATTTCTGGCCGGAGCGCGTAACATACGCTTGGAAGAGATCTGTCTGGTACCCCTCGCTGAGCGGTCCAAATTTTGACGAAGTGTGATAGTATGAATTGCTCCTTGAATATGATTGCAGCCCGCTGAGCGTCAGACGTGTGGATGCTGAATTGAAATTGATCTTCCCTTGAAACGATTCACGATAGAAATTACTATGGGGCAGGACATCCCTATTCTGCATGGAAATATCACCCGACCCGCTCAGTGAAATCTTCCCGAAACCCAGATTACCTTCAGGTGTACTTAATGCAAATTCATAGTCTTTCCAATCGGGCATTCCATCGGCATAATCGTTGGATTTGTATGCGATCTTGCTCCAGGGAAAATCCGATGTGCGGACACGCAGTTTTCCGCTGAATTTTGCTCCTCCAGTTTTTGTCAGCGTATTGACAACACCCGACTGCGCATTCCCGTATTCCGCTTCGAACCCTCCTGTAGAGACCTCTATTTCTGAAACACCCAACTGGGGAACATTCAAGGAAAATCCACCAGTATAACCGGTATATCCATTCACCGTAGATCGGATCGGTAGTCCATCCACAAGAAACAAAGATTCGTTAAACCGTCCACCCCGAAAATGACTGCCGACAACACCCGCCTGAAGTTGAACAATCTCTCGGAAATCATCAACGGGCAATGATGCAATGGCATCTTCGTCTATAGTATGCTTAGTGGAGGTCCGGTCCTGTTGGATCCCCCGCCGTTCTGCCACGACAATAACTTCTTGTCCCATGATTTCTTCCTGCTGCAAGGAGAAATCCACTGGCGTCGACATATCGATGATGACTTTCACCTGCGTCATGACTTTCGTTCCAAATCCAACGAGGGAAGCCCGTACGGAGTAGGTACCCACCGGGACATTGACGATATAATAAATGCCGTCAATATCTGTGGACGCCCCCATCGACGTATTGAGAAGAACCACGTTGACTGCAGGAAGCGGTTCTCCTGTCTTTGCATCGACAATCCTGCCTACGATCTTTCCAGTAGTACCAGCAAAGACGATTTGGCATAGAACGAGAAAAATAAAAATGAATTGTTTCATACATAACCTCAAGTAAGAGATGAAATGTATAGATACACGAGACCTATGGATGGAACGTCACAGCAACAACGATAGGCAGTATACGGAGTGATTATGCAGATCACTCCGTATACTCAAAAGAATCTAGAGAATCTTATTTCACAAGCACAAACGATTTTATACTCGTGAACTCACCAGATTTCAAGGAGTAAAAATACATACCGGAAGCAAGATGAGCACCGTTGAACGGAACTTGATATGTCCCTGCGGATTGATACCCATCGACAACCGTTGAGACAACTCGGCCTAGCAGATCGAATACCGTTAATGATACATGACCTGCTTTACCTAGCTGATAACTCAACATGGTTGTGGGATTGAACGGGTTGGGATAGTTCTGATGGAGCGCATATCCCTGGGGTACCGTTGCTGGCTGCTCGGCAACACCGGTGGCAAGACTGTATTTGGCAATGTGCATGTTGCCTACGGCAAAGCCTCTGGTCGCAGACAGGAATGCAAAATTCCTAAAATCAGCATTTGCATCAATTAACGGTGCATTCATTGAAGTCCAGGTAACACCGAGATCTGTCGACTTCCATGCACGAGTACCATCTGTTCCAAACCCTGTGGCAATCACAGTATTCGTACCACGAATCGCTTTTATTGCCATAACCTTTGCATCGGCATGAGATCCTGGTACCATGTTAATTGTATCACTCCAGGTCTTCCCTCCATCGATTGTTTTGATGGCATAGCCAGACGTTGTGGAAGAAGAGGTCACTTGTCTGATAACGGCAAATCCAATACTATCGTCTTTAAAAGAAATGGCATGAAGCCGATAATCGTAGGCATAATTTGTTCCATCACTAGTGCCCGGTAATACGAGCGGCCATTCTTCCCAGCTCACACCAGCATTCGTAGTGCGTAGCATAAAAGGTCGTTTATTCGCACCATAATACTGTGGTACCCATGCAGTCTTTAAATATACGTCTATTGCCTGACCGTAGGTAGAATATCCGGCAAACCATTCCGCACGTTTAGAAGAATCCGGAAGGTTGGTAAAACGTGTCCACGTTGCTCCAGCATCTGTGCTTAATCCCATAAACGTACCAAAAATATCTGCATCACCCATAGCAATGGCTGTATCTGGCGTCATAAATTTCACAGAATTTATCCATCCGAGAGAAAGATCATACGCATCCATGACCTTCGTCCAATTGTCTCCGCTGTTCGTTGTCCGGTAAATCTCTCCGCTGAATGTTCCGACGATTGCGATATCATTATCTCGCACCGCAAGGTTGCTCAAACCTGGTGTTGAGAGTGCAGAATTTGAAAGCACTAATATCCTAGACCATGTTGCACCATCATCGGTGGAGCGATAAACGTACATATTGCCGTCCCACGTGGTTCTAGCGGCTTGAACCCAGACCTGTCCATTACTGAAGTATTCGACACTTTTTGAGATAAGCTTTACAGTCGAATCACCACCGGCAACGAGTAGAGGATAACTTGTCCACTGCTGAGCATTGAGCAGTGACATTATAATTAAACAGAGCACAAAAACCAGAAGCAAGCGTTTCATGGATGACCTCCATAGCGAGTTGTTGTAAAATGATTAATTAGTTGTTTTAACAAACTATTAAATCGCTTCGAACAAAACCCTAGGTCATGGATAAGGCTTTTAACCAACTAATGAATGTGAGATTGAAAGAACCGTGCACTGATTGGCGATGAAACTCTGTCGTCGATGTACAAACTTATAAAAATCATAAGCATTATTTTTGATGGTGTCAAGGGGAATTCGATAAAAATGATGGTGAGACTGGTCAGGCAACTCAGTCATAATTTTGTTTCATAGCGGGTATGTGTCGCTATATTTTAACCCTTCGGCTATTTCTCACCTGACTCGGAGCGGAAAAGCAAATATCCAAATTAGCGTGCAAAAATAGAGCCTTTTACATTTATAAAATCGTTTATACGGACACACCTTCCCTTTGTAGAATCTTCATAAGGAAATTATCTGAAAAACCTAATTTTAGACTATTATCGGCGATAGTTGCAGCGGTACTCCCATTGTGCCTTATTTCCCAAGAGAAACAAAGGAGAGAGGCGAAAGCCTCAAGGAGAGCACCATGGAAACAACAAGCAATGCCAACATTATTCCATTCAGCCAACCGGCCACGATTCCGGTTCGTCCGGTCAGTTCACCCAGTAAGAAAAATATTTCGGGCGAAACAGCAATTCGAAACGTTTCAAAGGTTTTCGCATCTCTCTGGGAAGAATCGCATGAGAGTTTGCGGTTGACAGATGAAAAAGGGGTCATTGTTTCGGTCAATCCCTCCTACTGCCGCCTCGTCGGAAAATCACTCGAAGAATTGATCGGGAATCATTTCACTTGCGTTTTTGCCGACGTGGAAAACCAGGAAAAGACGGCGCGTGCATACGAATCCCGCTTCAAGGGTCGCCAGGCAGAACCGCGGTACGAGCGGAGGTTTATCCTCTGGTCAAACCATGCCGTCGATGTGGAGGTCTCCGATAATTTCGTTGAAGCGGAAGACGGACGTCTCCTGCTACTCTCGCGATTTCGCGACATCACTGCTGAGAAAATATCACAGAACTCCCTAACGGAAAGTGAATCGAAGTACCGCGGCCTCTTTGCCAATTCGATCCTGCCGATGTTCCAGAGCAGTGTCGAAGGAAAATTGGTCAATGCAAACCGCGCTCTGCTGAAGCTTCTCGGATACAGTAATTTTTATGAACTGGCCGAATTGAATATCGGCAGCGATCTTTTTATTCATCCCGATGAACGGAAAGTAGTCACGGACATGCTTCATCAAAAAGGATATGTGGTTAATGCTGAGCTGAAACTGAAGAGAAAAAACGGCCGCGTCATCAATGTTGTAGAAAATGCGCGCACCCTGGTGGATGAAGAAGGAAGGGTCGTAGGATATGAAGGCGTTCTGGAAGATATTACCGCACGCAAAGCGATGGAGAAAAAACTGCAGGAATATGTGTGGGCGCTGGAGAAATCAAAGAATGCACTGGGCGAATTAAATGCACAGAAAGATAAACTCTTCTCTATCCTCTCGCACGACCTCCGTTCCCCGTTCAGCAGTATTTTGGGATTCTGCGATATTCTTCTGAAAGAGCACGATCAGCTCACGACACCAGAGCATCTGCAATTTGTTTCCTATATACAGGAAGCAGCACAGGATCAGCTCTCCCTCGTAAACAAACTGCTCGATTGGTCGCGTCTTGAATCAGGGCGCATCCGCATGGAACGTACTGAACTCGATCTGCAGGATATCGTGAAAAAAAGCGTCAACTCTCTGCTCGGACTTGCCCATCAGAAAGAAGTGACGCTGCAAACGTCTCTCCCGGCCAATGTCACTCTACGCGGTGATAAACATATGCTGGGACAGATCTTCGGAAACTTACTAGGGAATTCTCTCAAGTTTACACCTCCACACGGTACGATTTCAGTGGAGCTCCTGGAAGAAAAAGACAATCACTGGGTGATCGGCGTTCGCGATACAGGGATCGGTATTCCGGAAGAAGATCTTAATAAACTGTTCAAGATTGAGGAAAAATACACCCGAAAAGGATTACAGGGAGAAAAAGGAACCGGACTCGGTCTGCCGGTCGTCCATGAAATCATCCAGAAGCATCATGGCACGATCGAAGCAAAGAGCCGGCCCAATGAAGGAACGCTTTTCATCATTACGTTTCCCAAGAGCCGTCCGGAAACAGGTGAAACCATTCTGGTCGTCGATGATGAGCATGGGATACGGGTACTGCACTCCCGTTACATTAAGCGTGTTATGCCGGATGTGAACATCATCCATGCGTCAGACGGTGCGGAAGCGTACCAGCTCGCTCGTGAGTGTAATCCGAAAGTGATCGTTTCCGATAACGATATGCCCGGTCTTGACGGGCAGGAACTGGTGCGTAATTTGAAAGCCGATCCGCTGACATGCGATATTCCTGTTGTCATCGTCACGGGACACGATTCGGATGCAAACCGTGATGCGCTGAAGCATTTTGGTGCAACGGTCGTCTTGAACAAACCGGTGACACCGGAACTGCTCGCAGAAGTTCTGAAGAATATTGAAACGGGAAGTACCATAGCACCATCGTAAGAGTAGAAGTCTTCCTCCGGGCCTTTCCAGGGATGCCTCGTCGAGCAATACTCGGCCCTTGGAAAGGCCTCTCCTTTTCTTTCGACCAAATAATAGCAAAGCCCGATTCTGCTGAAAGTGGAACCGGGCTTCGATGTCTCTATTACTCAACCACTCAATAACTTATCTACTTTGTGTCATAGGTGCATCCTCCTCCGGCGGAATTTTCTCAACTGCTCACAGACTCATTTACTCACATGCTTAACGGCTCATTTTCTCCACTACTCCCCTACTTCATATTCATCGACTCAACTACTTACATACTCATTTACTTTAATTACATCAACTTTGTGAGGTCAACCGCGGGAAGGATCCATGCATACAAACCCCAGAGGGAAAAACCGACCGAAAGAGGAATCGTAAGGTTATCATCGATCTTGAGGGGAAGCGCCTCAACCACTGCGCCCACCGCTGCGGCTGCTATACCAATCAGGTATTCCAGCGGAAGCTGATCGATCTTTGGTGCAACGAGGACGACGAGAACGGCAGAAACAAAAAACGCTATCGATCCTTCCCTGCTTTTTGCAAGAAACCGATGCCTCCCGAATCGCCTCCCGATCAGTGCCGAAGTCGTATCCGAGATGATCAGAATGGCAATCGCATTGATCGCGATGACTTTGGGGAAGAGCAAGACACAGAGTGTTGCTGCGATGAGCACATTCGAAGCACCGTTGAGTTTCTTCTGAACCGAATCGATTTCATGCTTCCGCAGCAACCAGCCAAACCACTGGTAGAACCACCGGGAAATGGAGGGAATATAGTAACGCGCTGTATCAACGATGATAAACGCCGCTGTTATGGGAAGCAAGAGAGAGAGTGCGAATTGTCTGGAGATGAAAAAATAGATCGTAGGAATGGAAAGAGAGATAAGATGAATCCCTTTCCTGATCACTTCATACCGATAATCGATCGTTGCCGTTTGATCAAGATGCTTCAATTCGCCCGCCTGCGGCACAGCATTTCTCCTGTCAGCGTGAAGCACTATGATTTCTTTTCTTCGCTTGGTACCGAGGAGACAGATGCGGCGACCTTCGCCGGCTGCTGCGTCTTCTCTTCCGTCACTGGAGCTTCCGGTGCAGGCGTTCCATTAACTCGTTTGTCGACCGGAGGAAGTTCTTCACCCTGCAGAAGTTTATCAATCTCATCAGAGTCGAGGATTTCCCGCTCAAGCAAGGCATTCGCTAATCGGTGCAGCTTCTTGACGTTATCTTTAAGGATCTTGTCCGCGCGCTTCATCGATTTCAACACGATGGACCGTACTTCTAAATCAATGGCAATGGCTGTATCCTCGCTGAAGCTGCGTGTTTTGGTAACCTCACGGCCCAAAAAGAGCTCCTCTTCTTTCGCACCATACGAAAGCGGACCAAGTTTCTCGCTCATACCCCACTCGCAGACCATCTTGCGGGCAATTTCAGTTGCACGTTCGATGTCGTTCCCTGCGCCTGTTGTGAATTGATGAAACACCAATTTTTCCGCCGCTCGTCCGCCCAGCATATAGGTGATCATGGTTTCGAGATACTCACGCGAATAGGAATGCTTCTCGTCAATCGGAAGATATGTTGTGACGCCCAGCGCTCGTCCGCGGGGAATAATGGTCACTTTATGCACCGGATCGGCCTCCGGCAAAAACTTTGATACCAGCACATGGCCGGATTCGTGATAGGAAGTCATTTTCTTTTCGCGATCCGAAATGATCAGGCTCTTCCGCTCGGTCCCCATCATGACCTTGTCTTTTGCCTCTTCAAAATTATGCATGGCAACTGATTTGCTGTTTTGCCGGGCTGCGAGCAGCGCAGCTTCGTTAACAAGGTTGGCAATATCCGCTCCGGATAATCCCGGCGTTCCTTTTGCGAGAACATCGAGCCGTACATCTTCATCCAGCGGTATGCTCTTCGTATGGACGCGGAAGATCCCTTCGCGCCCTCTCACATCCGGTCGGTCAACTACTACTTGTCGATCAAATCGCCCTGGCCGAAGCAATGCCGGATCGAGAACATCTGGCCGGTTCGTCGCCGCAATAATGATGACACCGGTATTTTGTTCAAAGCCATCCATCTCTACAAGCAATTGGTTGAGTGTCTGTTCTCGTTCGTCATGACCACCTCCAATTCCGGCACCACGGTGCCGTCCGACTGCATCAATTTCATCGATAAAAATGATGCATGGTGCGCTCCGTTTTCCCTGTTCAAACAAATCCCGCACGCGGCTTGCGCCTACACCGACAAACATCTCCACAAAGTCCGCACCGCTGATGGAGAAAAACGGAACACCTGCTTCACCAGCAACTGCGCGCGCCATCAAGGTCTTGCCGGTCCCCGGAGGTCCGAGCAACAAAACCCCCTTTGGTATTTTCCCTCCCAAACGTTGGAACTTCGCGGGTTCTTTGAGAAATTCAATAATCTCCTGAAGTTCTACTTTCGCTTCATCGGCCCCTGCAACATTAGCAAATGTTACCTGAGTCATTCCTTCCGTCAGAAGTTTGGCGCGGCTCTTCCCGAACGAGAACAGTCCTTTTGTTCCACCCCCAGGTCCTCCACCCTGCATCCTCCGGAAGATGACGAGCCAAATGCCGAGGAGTAAAATCCATGGCAGAATACTGATAGCAGCATTCAACCAGGTATTGTCTTCTTTTTCAATACGGAACTTGAGACCCTTCGACATCCAGTTATTGACCAGAGATTCATCAAGATTTGTATAAGGAAGTGTCAGTGTTACGCGTGTAGCATTACGTGCCAGCTTGCCGTTGGCAGTCTGAATATCCATCGGATCCTTCAACTTCCCGTGAAAGTCGTACACGTTGAATCCGCTGATTTTTACCGCTGCATCGGTAAACTTCTGATCGTTGAGCAATTGCTGAAAGGTGATAAAGTTGATTTCGTATTCTGTCTCTTCATTTGTGCGGAAGGCCCACATGAAGAGGAACACGGCAAGAATAATGGCAATCCAGCTGAGAATAACCTTGCCGAATTTTCCCCATTGCGTCTCATCTTCGCGCGGCTGTTTCACCGGCCGCTTGGGAAATCGAGGGGGAGTCAAACGCTTTTTCGGAGGTGTATTCCGATCCTTTTCATCTTTATTATCGGTATGTACATTATGATCCATTTCAAGCTCCAATGTCTTTCAGACGTCTACTCCGGTTTATTGGTTCCTTCCGGAGCAAGCCGGTAAATCGATTTTAAGTTACGAACTTTTTGCGCGTAGTCCAAGCCGTAGCCGATCACAAAATCCGGCGGAATTTCGAAACCGACGTAATCAATCGGAAAATCGATTTTTGGCAGGCCTTTCTTCAATAATAGTGAAACAAACTTGAGAGATTGAGGATTCTCCTTCTCAATAATTTTTTTAATGAATCCGATGGACAATCCAGAATCAACAATATCTTCAACGACAACGATATCACGCCCTAAGACCTGACAATTCAAATCCTTGAGCAAAGTCACCTGTCCGGAAGAGATCTTTGCATCGCCATAGCTGGAGAGTTTGAAGAAATCGATCTCGCAATCGACGGTAATCTCGCGGATGAGGTCGGAAAGAAAAATGAAGGAACCATTAAGCACCCCGATGAAGATGGGGATTTTTCCCTGATAGTCGATATTGATTTGTCCAGCAAGTTCATGAATACGCTTCCGGATTTGTTCCTCCCTGATGAAGGGTTCAAACGTGTCGCCATTGATTCTCAAGAACTCTGCCATGGGGTATACTCAGATTGATGGTTGATAGGTGAGTCGAATTGCAGTGCGAGTGCGGTCCGTCAGTTTAAACCGGTCATCCAGCCGTTTGCCGCAGATCCAGACGATGCTGCCGTCCGATTCCAGAACGGGAACTGAAGATTTTTGATACCGTGGAATTTTTTGATCGGTGAAGAAATCGCTCAGCTTCTTTTTCGTTTTCATTCCTAGAGGGATGAACCAATCGCCTGCCTGCCAGGAGCGCAGAATCAAATGCCGGCCTAACCGGTCAGCATCGACGTACTCCACACCGCTTGTCTCATGAAAAACAGATGGTACCGGTTCCGGTTTGCTGATGGAAATCCGTCCTCCGTTGTAATTATAACATCCTCCATACTTCACACATCGTCTGGTGTGCTCTGCATGTTTCGCACGTTGGAAGACTACATGATCTCGGTTCCGATGGGCTGAAAGAGTTCCGCTCATTTCTACCTGACGGCCTGTCGGTGAAGTACACAGCCGGAGCAGCGCAACAACCTTCTTCTCTGTTGGTTCAATGCGTAACCGATGGAGAATTTCAACAAGGATTTCGCTCCATAAAAAGTCCGGCTTCTGCTCGAGCGCTTGTACATCCAGAGAATACTGTCCCGGTGAATCTTCCCGGAGAATGGAACGCAGCGCTTCATCCACGGACCTATGCAACCGTACGTTCACATCGTACATCGTCTCGGCAATGGTATTCAAGATCCCGAAAATATTCGGAACTCGTTTCTGCAGTACCGGAAGAATTGTATGGCGCAGAGCATTCCGGCGATAGGCAAGTGAACGGTTTGATGTATCTTTCCTATAGACAAGACCATGTTCTTCAGCATACGCTTCAATTTCTGCCCGTGTGGCAAAGAGCAGCGGTCGAATAATACTTCCGGGTTCACGCTTTGGAGGAATTCCCGCTAACCCGCGAAGACCTGTCCCGCGAAGGATATTCAGCATCACCGTCTCGGCATTATCATCGGCCTGGTGGGCAGTCGCAACCGAACGAGCGCCAACCTTCTGACGTACTCGCTCAAAACATTCATAGCGCAGCTGGCGCGCTGCCGCCTGTTTGGAAAGTTTGTGGTCGTGAGCATACGACATCACATCGATTCTCTCACAAACGCATGGTACCTGGAGAAGGGCCGACTTCTCCTGAACAAATTTCTCATCTGCGAGCGATTCTTCCCCGCGCAATTGATGGTTGACGTGTACGATCGAAAGGACGAATCTCATCCGTTCCCGCAATGCGGCGAACAGATGAAGCATCACCATGGAATCCACGCCGCCGCTGACTGCAAGAAGAACATGGTCGCCCTTCGCCATCAACCGGCGGCGCCGGATATACTCAAGGCATCGTGTTGTGATGTGATTCATCTCCTGGGATAGTCTGGCGAATCTTCCGCTCGGTCTCATAAAAAAAAACTTGACTTGGCAGCCAAGTCAAGATATTGAACTTCTTACAGCTCTAAGATACTGGATTTTGACGGGAAAGACAAGAACAGGGTTTATGATGCCTTCAATACAACGATGCGCCGGGAAGACCACATTCCCGGCGCATGCATGACTCCTTGATCAAAATAGACCGCTAAGACAATTCACCGATTCTTATTTCAAATGGCCGACCGCTTCTTCCAAAGCTCCGACGAATTCAGTGGCAGCATTATTGAAGACGGTGATGCTCCTCTTGGAGAATTTCTTTGGATCCTCCTTCGACGGCTGGCTTTCGGTGATGGAGACATAACGTGTATTATTTTTTGCTTCCTTCACATCCACAAAATAGGTGATGCTCCCTGTCTTCAATTTCTTAGAGAACTCCCCTTCGCTGTTGATGACTGAACTTGCTTCCTTCATTGCGCCGACAAATTCATCTGCCACACCGCTGAAGACAACAAGGCTTCGCTTGGTAAATTTTTTATCTCCTTCTTTCGACGGCTGGCTGGCCGTCAGCGTCAGATACTTTTTGTTATTCTTCGCCTCCTTCACATCCATGAAAAAGGTGGTAGAGCCTGCTTTGAGCATTTTGCTGAATAGTGCGTCCATGAGAGTACTCCCTGTATGTAGTGAGAAGTTGGGTGGATTGTAGGTGAAGCGATGAAAGCAACGACGGCATAGTGTGTCACTTTCAAAAATTCTTGAAAGAGGCGGCTGACAATTCCGTCTCAAAGTACATTCATGACATCGCGGGATTTCAAGAATAAATCAGTAGTTCTCCCGCCAGAAAGTACAACTTTTCTAAAAACTTGTCAAGTGCCGGTGAGAAGAGTGGAATTTTGAATGGATTTGACCAATGGAAGAAACAAACGACCCCTCATACCTTGCGGCTGAGGGGTCGTTTTTGATGCTTTTTGAAAGAAAAAACCAGCTTACAGAATCAGTTCCAGGAAACATACTGTCTACTGACTATTTACTTCTTAATACATATCCCCGCCCATACCACCCATACCGCCATGAGGCATCGAAGGACCCGATTCTTTCTTCTCGGGCTTCTCTACTATGCTGCACTCAGTGGTAAGGAGTAATCCAGCAACACTGGCCGCATTCTCAATGGCAATACGCGTAACCTTGGTCGGATCGATGACGCCAGACTTGACGAGGTTTTCGTACTTCTCGGTCTGAGCATTGAACCCGTAGTCGTCTTTGCCTGTCTTGACTTCGTTCACGACAACCGCACCGTCATGACCGGCATTCGTTGCAATCTGACGAAGCGGCTCTTCCAGTACGCGTCGAATAATGTCCACACCCGTTTTCTGGTCGAGATTCTCGGTCTTCACTTCATCAAGTTTCTTTACACAGCGCAAGAATGCAACGCCGCCGCCGGGGACAATACCTTCCTCAACCGCTGCACGTGTTGCATGGAGTGCATCTTCCACACGCGCCTTCTTTTCCTTCATTTCCACTTCTGTGGAAGCACCTATCTTCAGCACAGCAACACCGCCGGCGAGTTTTGCAAGACGTTCCTGCAATTTCTCTTTATCATAATCGGAGGTTGTCTTGTCGATCTGCTGTTTGATCTCATTGATGCGTTTTTTGATATCATCCTTTTTGCCTGCACCCTGCACAATCGTCGTGTTATCCTTATCGATCGTGACGCGCTCCGCAGTGCCAAGATAGGCCAGTGTTGCGTTCTCGAGTTTGAAGCCCTTTTCTTCCGAGATCACCTGACCGCCTGTAAGCACCGCAACATCTTCCAGCATCGCTTTCCGGCGATCGCCGAAACCCGGGGCTTTCACCGCGCAAATGCGAAGTGTTCCGCGGAGCTTATTGACAACGAGCGTGGCCAGTGCTTCACCTTCAACTTCTTCGGAGATGATGAGCATACTCTTGCCGGATTGCGCAACCTTCTCAAGGATCGGAAGAAGATCTTTCATTGCGCTGATTTTTTTATCGTGGATCAGAATGGCTGGATTTTCCAGAACGGTTTCCATACGGTCTGCATCGGTGACAAAATACGGCGAGAGATAACCGCGATCGAACTGCATTCCTTCAACAATATCCAGAGTGGATTCGGTACCTTTTGCCTCTTCAACCGTAATGACGCCGTCCTTACCAACCTTCTCCATTGCATTTGCAATCCGTTCACCTATATCCCGGTCGTTGTTTGCAGAGATTGATCCAACCTGCGCAATCTTTTCCTTGTCGTCGCCGATGGTCTTGCTGATTTCCTTCAAGCCCTCGACAACCTTCTTCACTGCAAGATCGATACCGCGCTTCAGATCCATCGGATTGGCACCAGCAGTCACGTTTTTCAATCCTTCGCGAACGATGGCCTGGGCAAGAATCGTCGCTGTTGTGGTTCCATCACCAGCAACATCGGATGTCTTCGATGCAACTTCGCGAACCATTTGCGCGCCCATATTTTCGATAGGATCGGAAAGCTCAATTTCTTTCGCCACTGTCACGCCATCTTTTGTAATCGTGGGTGCACCAAATTTTTTATCGATAACAACATTACGTCCCTTTGGTCCGAGTGTCACTTTCACTGCATTCGCAAGTTGATCGACACCTCTTTTCAAAGCGGACCGTGCATCCGTATCGTATTGAATTAACTTTGCTGACATATTCATTTTCCCTTTCAATTACTTTGGCATGATAGCAAAGATGTCACTTTCGCGCATAAGCAAAAGTTCTTCGCCTTCGAACGTGACTTCGGTTCCGGAATATTTTCCATAGAGAACCATATTTCCAATTTTTACTTCCATCGGGATGAGTTTTCCATCATCGGAGACTCTTCCCGGCCCGGCAGCAATAACTTCACCCCATACCGGCTTCTCTTTCGCCGTATCTGGAACAATGATTCCGCCTTTGGTCTTTTCTTCAGCTTTGGACGGCTTCACAACAACGCGATCCGCCAATGGTTTGAGCATCATAGACACTCCTCCTTATTTATTGAATGTGATGTAAATTGAGTTGAAAAAATTCAGTTTAGCACTCTAACATTGTGAGTGCTAATATACTACACGGAAGGTAAAAAGTCAAGTGGAGATTCGTGTAAAATTGGCAGACTAATTTCTTGTACGATGCAAAAGCCCTTGTGCAACTTTATCAAGAAATAAAAGAACTGCAATTGCTATAAAACCAAAGAGGATCGTATTAGAATGAGCCTCTCCTGATTTAGCAATTATGGCCTTTGGTGAGAAAAAATCCGTGATTTGACGGGTTCCTCCGATAATGAACCTCATCATTTCCGCAACCAGTTTAGAATCAGATGGCTTGTCCATTTGAAGACCACTCGAACTCGCCAGCGAGAAGATGTATGCCAAAAAGGCAAGAACTGATGCCATAGCAATAACATTTCCCATATTCTGAAGAATCCTATCGTACCAATAGTTCTTTATGAAGGGATGGATTACTTCGAGAACGTCCTTTGTGAAGTTCTGTGGGGGGTTCATTAACTTCGCTTTGCGGGAGGCTGCAATAATAGAGCGCTGCAGTTCAACTTCCCGCTGGCATACTTTGCATGATTTTAAATGGATAAAATATTCAGGCAACCCTTCACAATCATCCCCATCAGCAATTCTACAGATAACCTCAAAAGGTAAATGGTTCATAGACAAAGCTCCTTCTCTTACTCTTCAGCAAGTGCAAAATCCATTCGTTTGGCAATTGCCTCGCGCAGTAATCCTCGTGCACGGAATATCCTCACTTTAACTGTTCCCAGCGGTATTCCGGTCACCTGCACAATCTCCTCCAGACTCATTTCCTGGATGACAAAAAGTGTAAAAGCGCTCCCATAGAGTGGCGGCAATTTCTCCACTTCTTCTCGTACGATATCCTCAAATTCACTCGATTCGAGCTGAATATCGGGCAGAAGTTCATTCGATACAATTTCTTTCTTAGCCTCATGATCTCCTTCGGTGTCCAAAGAGAGACGGAATGCTTCTCCTTTCTTTCCAGCGGCTGTCACACACGTATTATAGACAATCCGATACAGCCACGTGGAAAAACTTGACCTCCATTCAAATGAAGGGAGCGCCCGGTAGACCCGAACAAATGTATCTTGAAGGGCTTCTTCTGCATCCTGCCTATTCTTCAGGATCCGGACAGCAAGAGTCATAGCTTTCGCCTTGTGTTTATCCACCAGAATACCAAAGGACCGAATATCTCCCTCCAGTACCCGTTGTATGATCTCTTTGTCCGTGTCACTCATAGGACTTTGCCGGCATTCATATTCCCTTAGACCGGAAACCGGTACACCAGGTTTCCAAAAATTTCCTGAAACCTTTTCTCAATACTTCAGGTCAAAGTTAATAAAGCAACCTACAAACATCAATCACTAATAGTACTGGAGAAAACTAATGGACGAAAGTATTGTAGTCCCTATTTTCCTCTTTGGAGGAACTGCGGCAGTTCTGTGGAAGTTTTTTGAAGGACGGCATAAAGAACGAATGGCTATGATAGAAAAGGGTGTCAGTCCCGCCGACTTTAAATCAGGCGAACCGTCTCAATTCCGGTATGGAAATGTACTGAGCAATCTCAAATGGGGTCTCCTCCTGGTGTTTGTCGGGATCGGATTATTGTTTGGTCATCAAATGCATTATCTTTGGGGATTTCATGAGGAATCAGCAGAATTTGGAAGTGTTTTCATTTTCGGCGGAATTGCGCTGATCCTTTTCTATTTCATCGCTTCCAGGAAGCTAAAAGATAAACCGACCGAAGGAGCCTGATATCAACATGACGAGAGTCGGTATAACCGGATGCTGACTCTCTCTTTTTCTCCCCATAGTTTTCTCTATTATTTGCTAGCCTCGCCTTTATCCGTTACAGTATCCATGAATTGCAGGATTCTCATCATCAATTTGTTTACTCGATGCATATTCCAGACGGATTTCTAGACCCAAAGACAGCGATAACGACTGGCGTTCTCTCGTTTTTCGGGTTAGGGTGGGTGCTTCGGACAATGAAGCAGCATTCCATACAGCGTACAGTACCATTGATTGGTCTTGCCGCTGCCTTCATTTTTGTTGCCCAGATGATCAACTTCCCGGTAGCAAGCGGTACATCCGGTCATTTACTTGGAGCAACGCTGATCGTTGTTTTGCTGGGACCTTGTTCTGCCATTATTGTTATGTCCAGTGTGCTCATCGTCCAATGCCTTCTCTTTGCTGATGGAGGCATTCTGGCACTCGGTGCTAATGTTTTCAATATGGCGATTGTCGCTCCGATCAGCGGTTACGGGCTCTACAAGATATTGCAGCCGATTCTCAAGAATGAGCGCGGACAAATTACCGCTGTAGCATTTACCTCATGATGGTCCATTGTTCTTGCGTCTGTGTTCTGTGCAGGAGAGCTTGCATGGTCAGGCACTGCACCCTGGAACACGGCATTTCCTGCAATGGCCATTATTCACATGCTCATTGGTATTGGTGAAGCGCTTATTACGGCATTAGTCATCGCAGCGATCAGTAAGACACGTCCGTAACTTCTTCATGAAAACATGAACTCAAAGAGAGAACGTCGTTCCACAGGCCTTCTGGGTTATGGAATTCTTGTGATAGCGGGAATTGTGATCTTCATCGTTCCCTTCGCATCTCCCTGGCCTGATGGTCTGGAAAAAGTTGCGGCAACATTGGGTTTCGGCCATAAAGCAATGCATCAGCCTTTCCTCTCATCTCCCATGAGTGAATATCAAATCCCCGGAATGACTTCGTTGACAACAGCGACCATTCTCGCCGGACTTATTGGAGCAGTGGTAGCCTTTGATCTATCATTTGTTTTGGCAAAACTGCTCGTGCCATCTGATTCAAAAAAACCCTGCCAAGCAAAGGTCAACCCCATGCGTCATGATTTCATAGATCGATACAGCCGGATTAAAAGTCCTATTCATCGACTCTCTGCAATGGTGAAGCTTGTGGTATCATTTTATCTCATCCTGCTGGTCATTTCTTTTCCTGTTTACCATCACGTATTGTTTGCGAGTATTACCGGGTTTCTCCTTGTACTTTTGATATTGAGTAAGATACCATTGAAGTTTATCATAGGTAGATTGCTTCTCCTTGAAACATTCACGCTCGGCATCGCACTTCTCGCACTCCTGAAACCAAGCGGTATGACCGTATTCCTGCCCATTTTCATCAAGAGCACACTTTGTCTTCTTACGGTTATTTTACTTTCGAATTCAACCCCATTTTCCGAATTGACTGAAGTGTTAAAACGATTGAAGATCCCCTCGCTCATCATTACTATCCTTGCACTCATGTATCGGTATATCTTTGTACTGATCGATGAGATGGAACGTATGGTACGGGCACGTGAAAGCAGGAGTTTCATCGCTAACCGTATGAGCCGGTGGATGATCCTGGCATCAATAGTCGGGCAATTGTTTATTCGCTCTACGAAACGTGCAGAACGTATATATGCAGCGATGTCTGCGAGGGGCCGGAAATGAAGACCGCCGTCCAGATCGACAACCTGCACTTTCAGTATCCGGATGGAAATGTTGCATTACGCGGGATCAACTTTTCTGTCGAAGAAGGGGAATGTCTTGGTCTGGTCGGACCGAATGGTTCCGGCAAATCAACCCTGCTCCTCCATCTCAACGGCATTCTTCCAGAGCTCTTTGATAGTTCATCATCGGTAAAGATATTTCAGAACGTCATTGATCGGAACTCGGTCCATGGGATCAGGCGTGAGGTCAGATTGTTGTTCCAGGACCCCGATGATCAGCTCTTTTGTCCGACGGTCTACGAAGATGTCGCCTTTGGACCAAAACAATTTGGATTACAGGAGCATGAAGTCTCTACAACTGTCAAGCATGCACTGGAACAGACGGATCTTCTTAGCTTTGAAGATCGTTCACCGCATCATTTAGGTGGTGGAGAGAAGAGACGTGTATGTTTGACCGGAGTGCTCGCTTGCGAACCAAAGATTCTCGCACTTGATGAGCCAACCAGCAATCTGGATCCGCGCGGTAAACGAAAGCTGAAAGAAATACTCAAGGGATTATCTGCTACCAAGATCATTGCCACGCACGATCTGGAATCGGTCGTAGAATTATGTTCACGCACTATCGTTCTGGATCAGGATCAGGTCGTAGCAGATGGGCAAACGATAGAACTTCTTGGAAACGAAGAGTTCATGTTGAAGCATGGACTTGAGAAGCCGCATATTCTGCGTCACCGCCACCCACATGAAGCTTTTTTTTGAAGGTTGGTGGACGGTGGGAGCAAGAATACGGTTTCTGCTGTTGTTATTTTTGAAACGTCCTCAGAAACGTTTTCATAAGTCTGATTCCACCAACGATTCTTCTGCCAAGATTCCTAGAATACAAAAACTCCAGAGCCCCTTTTAGTCCTTCGTAGACTTGTCTATTATGCGGGTACCACCACATATTTTTCTGCACGGCGGGAAGGATATCATCGACGACACACCGCGGCTGGGTCATTGCCTCTAATCCGATATATCCATGGGTACGGCCCATACTGGATTCTTTCCAGCCTCCCCAGGGAGTCTCAGCGAGTCCATGGCTCATTAAATGATCATTGATCATGACGGAACCGACCTGCAATCGTGATGCGATGTCGTGGCCTTTGGTTCTATTTCGCGTCCAGACGGAAGCTGTCAATCCAACCGAAGAAGCATTCGCGCGCGCTACCGCCTCGTCGATACTTTCCACTTTTATCACTGCCAGCAGCGGCCCGAAGATTTCTTCGTTAACGACCATCATATCATCCGTAACGTTCTCGAGAATCGCCGGCGGATGGAATAGTCCTTTCCCAGGTTGATCTTGTTTCAGGTTTTCGGGGAACACCTTCGCCCCTTTCTTGACCGCATCGTTGAGCTGTTCCCGAACTTTCATCAACTGCTGTTCCGTCGTCATGGCTCCAATATCAACGCTGGAATTCACGTCGATACCCTGTTTTAAATCGATCATTTTCTTTTTCAATATTGACATAAACATATCGTACACTTCAGCTTCTACATACATTCGTTCAACACCAGCACATGATTGTCCGGCATTGGAAAGTCCGGCCCAGAGCGCTCCTCCGGCTGCACGACTCAAATTTGCATCTTTACACACGATCATGGCATCATTGCCGCCGAGCTCTAGGGAAAGCGGAACGAGGTGCCTGGCGGCTTTTTCCATCAAATATTTTCCCACCGGGACCGAACCGGTAAAGAATAACTTGTGTATTCCGGAATTCAGGAACGCATCACCTGCGACACTCCCCGGAAGATTGATAAGGTGAAAAAGATCTTTCGGTAATCTTCCTGCTTCCACACATTCCCGAATCATCTTTCCGACTTCGAGTGACTGCGTTGCAACTTTCAGGACAACGCCATTCCCGGCTATCAGTGCCATCGCAACTTCATGGAACGGTATCGCAAACGGATAATTCCACGGACTGATAATACCCACGACACCCATGGGCACACGATCCACATACGAACGTTTATTGATGGTGAGAATACTCCCACCGCTCAGCCGCCTACGCTTGAGAACCACGTGTGCGTTCTTCGCATAATAGCTGATTGCCATGGCAACGGAGAGTACTTCCGTGCTGAGTGCATCCATCATGGTTTTACCGGTGTCCTTCGAGATGACGTCCGCTATTCGGTCAGCATTTTCTACAACATAATCCCGGATGGCAAAAAGATACCGTGCGCGTTTTTTAAAACTCAGGTCCGCCCATTCATGCTGCGCAACCTTTGCAAGAGCAACGGCACGTTCCAATTCTTCCACCGTGTTCTCCGGTGTCTGTCCGATTATTTCTCCCGTCGCGGGATTATAGGAAGTTGTTATATTTGTTGATGGCATGGCGGTTTCCAGACTGATGATTGATGATGGATTCACTGACTCGAATGAGATTGTACAATTGTTTTACTCATTGTTTTCTCCCGGACCACGATTGCATGCTTTTCTCAACACCCATAAGAATAAGAAAGCGCTGGAACCAGGGGTCGGGTAAAAGAGCACGAAAGCGGAGATTCAGGTTTATCGTAGAAGGACGTTTGGGTGAATATTTTCCCCTTTTCAGAGCATCATTGACAATGGCTTTCGCAATGACATCATGGTTTTTCACCAGAGGAACAATCCATCGACCCGGGATACCGAGTTTCGCACCTTCAAACATACCTGTCGCTATGTAGCCGGGATGAATGGAGGAATATTTCACCCCCGTCTTACCATTATTTATTGCTTCCATCCGGAGAGACTCAGTCAATCCCCACACTGCCCATTTCGTCGCCGTATAGACAGCAAGTCCCGCAACACCAATCGTTCCTGCAGCAGAGGAAATATTGACGATATGTCCGCTGTTACGCTCATACATAGCGGGCAAAAATGCACGTGTCGTATACAAGAGAGCGGTCAAATTCACATCAATTGTTCGTTCCCAGTCGGCATCAGGTCGCTGAAGAAATTCCCCCCCGGAGACATAACCAGCATTATTGACCAGAATATCCACTTGCCCCATTTCCTGTTTTGCAGTTTCTGCTAATTCGTATACGCGATCCTTTTGGGTAACATCACATTGATGCATGAATATTTTCCCTAACGGGGCAAGTTCATGGTTCACCTGATCGAGCGCCGTCTGATTGAGATCCCATAGAGAAAGAGTGACACCTTCTTTAAGAAGCCGTTTGCAGGTCGCAAGTCCGATACCCATTGCGCCGCCAGTGACAACCGCACATTTGTTTTTAATATCCATGAGATTTTCCTGTCAATGTTGTGTCTCTGTGAATGGAAGGCCGTTCTTCTCTTTGAGGTACTTTATATATTGCCGAAGTATTAAATCCCCATTCGCCAGCTTTCCGTATCAATTCGCTGTAGATCTGGGGATCCAATTGAGACGATCTGCTGAGGATCCAGAGATACTTCTTTGAATTACTCGTCACCATTGCATAGGAATAGTTTACTGTATCAAGCTCGATCACCTTGTAGTCTCCGTAAAATATCCAGAAGAAACTGACTTCAAGAATGGCTCCAGGGACAGCATCTTTAAACCGTGCTTTGCCATTCGCTTCTTTCCATTCACCTCTGGAAACATCAAATCCTTTATTCAGGACTCCGATCGTACCGTCATCCCGGAGCGTATACGTGGCGGTCACCTGATCCAATCCATTCTCAAACGAATGAGGAAGCCGTGCTGCTTCGTACCAGGTTCCAAGATATCGCTGAAGATCAAAACTCTTGACCGCTGGAATAGATTCGGTGCTCATTTCTTTTGAAGGGGCACATCCGAAAAGAAGTACTGTGAGAATGGAGAAAAGAGAGATGAAAACCGCTATGTAAAGAAGGTTCATACAAATCCTCTAGTCCTGGATAAAAAATATTGGCGTCTGTTGACACGAGAAGGTAAAGAAAAGGGAGAGAAAGAGCAAAGGAAGATGTTCAGCGAATACTTATGCGATGGACTAAGATTTTCTTCTTTCACATTAATGCTCCAGGCGGTTTTTCCACTCTTCTTCGAGTATCGCGTACAGAAGATTGTCCGTCCATTCGCCATGGGCCCAGATACTTTTACGGAAGTGACCTTCTTTTCTCATACCGATACGGCTGACCAGTGCAATCGACGCTGCATTTCTCGGATCGACATTGGCGATGACGCGATGCTTCCCCATAGTACAAAAGAGGACATCCAGTACTTTTTCAAGCGTTTCAGCTGCGTACCCCCTTCCCTGGTGCGCAGGGGCGAGAGTAATCCCTACTTCTGCTTGCGATTCATTTTCACGAGGGAAATGCATGCCACAGTCACCAACAAGTTCTCCGGTACGGCTTAAGACTATCCCAGGTTGAAACCATGTACCGGGGACTCCAACTTCACCGGAAGAATATTGCGTGATAAATTCCTGCACTGCTTCGACTGTCGCCGGTACAAACTGTTGATAACGAGCAACTTCTGGAAGCGATCGATAGGCGAACATCGTTCTTGCGTCCGATGCGGCAAGCCGGCGTAATGTCAGACGCGCTGTCGTCCATTCAGGGACCATTGTTGAAAGGATGTTTGGTTCTTCGATTTTTTCATCTCGTTCCATTCCCGCATAGTACCGCGAGTGATGTGAAATGGACCGGACGGAGAATTATATCTCGGTGAATAATGCGGATGAAGACTGCCTAAAGCTTTAATTTCGCTGCGAGCTCATTATCGATGAAGACATGCGCTTCGTGGCCGGTCCCGATGCCAAGGAATCCCGAGGAGTAGGTCACCACCAGGATCACTTCGTGCCCTTGAAAGTCTGCGCGCGCAGCCAGACTATTTGTTGCAGGACTTGTCGCTTTTTCAATTACTGTGGCTCCATTGATCATGAGCTGGAATGTAGAACCGCCGGCACTTTTCTTGACTGTAATTTGCCAACTGATTTCTGTTGATCCGGAGGGGCGGTAGGTAACAAGCTGGGATGAAGAGCAACCTACAAAGGCGATCAATACCAACATTGCAATCATGTATCTCATGTTTTCACCCTTCGTTAAGTGGCTGGACGATCTTGAGCAACCATGCAAAAACATTTCTTTTTCACGAAAAAAGCTTTGTGGTAATCTACGATATCATACGAGCATTGTCAACCAGTGTCGAACCTTATGATGTGAACCGCATTGATTTTGCGCAGTTTGACAGCCTTCGTAAGCCAAACTCTTCATCAGTAGACCGGTACAGCCGAGTTGTCCAGCAGCCATTGAAAAAGATTCTTTCCTGCTTGAGCATTTTCATACTCTGCAGGCAGCCTTCGCGTATCCATGTATTCATTATATAACCATGGATCACCCACGGCAAACACCAATCCTTTTCCTACTTTTGCTGATGCCATGAGAATGAAATTGTCTTCAGTCAGAATCGGCTGAGCAGTGCCGGAAAGAACCAGAGTGCTGACTTCCTTTGTATAGATTTGCGTCACATTCTTAAAGATTGGATGATCCGGCAGATGGTCGTTTTTTCCCATTTCCCACGCTGTACCGATCACCTTATGCCGGCTGTCTTCTTGGAAATGAACCCCGAACCGTTCCGCAAGCTTATTCAGGTGATTAAATTCACAATTCCCTTTATCATTTGCAAAAAGACCAAGCACGCCTCCGTTTCTCACCCAGCGTTCGATTGCAGATGCATCCTGCTCGCTGATGTACTGCGGATTCTTCGTCTCTGCCGGTGTATCCGGATCGACGAGGATATACACACTGAACTTTTTTAGTGATGAATCTGTAGGGGCTGATTGGAGAGTATCGAGATCAGCGCCTAATACATCAATGCTTCTCCCTAGAATCGAGAACCCGCTGTTCGTTGTATCTTCCCACACATAATGGAAGCGCTCTGACACAGAATCCTTTCCGAACCGCCATTCATTGTTAAAATAATAATCCAAACCGACTCGCTTTCCAATCCCCACTACCGACAAAGAGGGATCCCCCGCAAGATATTGAACCAACGGCAACCGCAACTCCTTTATCCCTTCCACTGCTAGCGATGCCATTTGCAATGCCCCGGAACGAGTAAAGTGAGTGTTATCTAACTTCCCATGCCATCCCGGAAATTGATTCCGTTGAACACCGACAAGATACAGAGTCTTGGAACCTTCATCGCCTAACTTCTGTACCAGTTGTTTTGATTTTTCGAACATATCAATCAGCGGTACTGTTTTCTGATCGGTGACCTCTTTCATAACCTTCGGATAATCGCCATGCGTTGCAACATACTTCCCATCCTTGAAATCTCTCCGAGTTATCGGTGTAAGGAGTACCGGAATGGCTTTCTTTTGCCGCGCATCGCGTATAAACTTTATAAGATTGTCCCGATAGTCGGGAACGGGAGGTGCAAAGCGGCTCGAATCTTCTTTTTTTGCATCATTATGACCGAACTGAATAAAAACATAGTCTCCTTCCTGAAGTTGATCTACAACAACCTTCCAGCGTCCTTCAGCAAGAAAACTTTTTGTGCTCCGGCCATTCTTTGCATGGTTGAAGATCTGGACATTCTCCGAGAAGAATGCCGGCAACGATTGTCCCCATCCATGTTCCGGATTGTCGATGAGGGATTTATCCGCCATCGTGGAATCACCGACAAGGAAGATACGCACGCGATCTTGTGTAAACCAGCCTGCAGAAAACACCAGGATACACAATACGGCCAGAATAAAAAGAATTTCCTTTCTCAGTATAGAGTTTTTCATGGGGATGCCCTTAAATTTCATTATGGACCTTTAAAGAATATAAATATTATTACCTCAATTAAAAAAGGGGCATCGAGTGGAATTCTGGAATCTCCCTGGTTCATGGGCATACATCCCTTGGTGGTTGATAATTTTTACCCCCGAAACAATCGTCGATCTTCACGAGTCGCTTAATTCTTTCCCTGATAGATCGAAATAAAAAAAACCGTCAGCGATTATTTGCCAGACGGTTCTTCTCCCAATTCCTCTATGCTGGAGTATTAGAACATCAAATATATATCAATAAGATGGTTGGCGTCGAAGTATTGGACAGGGACATACGCATAATCGATTCCGATGGGAATACCGGCATATTTAAACAAATCAACACCCATGCCAAGAGTGAAATTCTGGAAGATTGACTTTATACCGGACATATCAGTAATATAAAGATACCCCCCGTATGGCGATGGATTTCACAAAGGAGAATTCTATGCCCCCTTTGTACTTGTCAATGCCATAGTTATCATTTTCAAAGAATGCACTGATTACCATGTGGCTCGATGCACCAATCTTGGCTTTGTATCCCAGGCCTATTTGCATCGTCGAGGGCATTTGAGAACTTGCCGCTTCAATTTTATATTGGGTTAGTCCTCTATTAAAACCCATAATCCAGAACCGCCATGCCGCCGCGTCAGCCGCAACCACACCAAATCTTCTTCATAAGATTTTTTAAATCGCGGAGTACGATCTCATGGAAATTTACTCTTCCTTATAGAGAGTAATTCCCCAATGCGTCTGATCCTCCGGCGGGTCATCATTCCACTCACCAAAGGCGTGAGAACCATCGGTTTTATAATGCACTTCATAGTCCCCTTTTTCAAGCAGAAGTGTTGTATTGACCATCCGATTCTTATGAGCCCCACCGGCAGTGCTCGTCATCCGGTATGTCATTTCCCAGACCGTTTTCCCCGATGACGTGTTCTCAATCCATCCATAGTCGGCCATCTCACGACCGTCGCTCTCACCGAGAGCATAAATCCTGATTTTGACAGGTCGATCAAGCGTGAAATTTTTCCGGACATGCCTTCCATCGCGTACGCGAATAAGCTGGACAAGAACACCTTCCTCATTCTCGGGGGAAAACGCTTTCACACTTGCAGGATTGAAATTCTTGTCTGCGCCGCAGATGGATAATCCCCAATGTTCTTTGTCAAAGGGAGGATCAGCGTTCCAGGTATCATACGCATGGGAATCGTCCGTTTGATAGGAAGCGATGTAATTTCCTTTGGGCAGCGTAATGATCTCATCGACGAGCCGATTCTTCGTTGCCCCGCCGCCATGAAAGGATTCGCGTCCATCCATCGACCACACCCGTTTATGGGTTTTTGCATCGACGATCCAGCCGTAATCTGCCATCTCGTACGCATCCCCCGATGATTCTCCCAGACCATAGAGATGAAGCTTTGTTGTTCCGCTCAGAGAAAATCCATAACTCTTGAAATCGCTATCATGAACTTTTGTGAGGAGAACAAAAGCACTGTGATCAATGTCTTCCGCTTCAATCAGCTTGATATTCTTTCGATCTTTCTCATCCTTCAGGGAAAGAGTAATACCATAGTTGAACGGATCAACAGGCGGCAATGCATTCCAATCATCGCTTGAATGCGAACCGTCCGTACAAAATATCACATCATAGGTTCCTTGAGGAAGAGTCACATCGCCGTTAAAGACCAGGTTCTTGCGCGCTCCTCCGGCATAGTCTGAATTTCTATAACGCATTTCCCAAACCCGATCGCGTGTTTCTCTGTTCACAATCCATCCAAAGTCGAACATCTCATCGCGATTCCGTCCTTCACCGAGTGCATAGACATGAACTGCCGTTTCTTTTCCTACAGAGATCCCTTTCCTCATCACCGCATCATCGCCAAGTCTGGTTTCCTGAAGGATCATGTGAGGACGAGCCTGAGGAGCGGAAAAAGAAGAAATCGAAGAGGCGTCTTGATCATTCACACTTATCGTGAGTTTCCAATCGTTCTTAGCATAATCCATGAATTCTTCGTTGAAATTATCCGATCCGAATAATTCTTTAAAGAATTTTCCAATCCCATATCGAGACGATTTGTTTTGCCTTGAACGAGTTTCCCGGCGATCGATGTTTCCGAAGTAGCTGCTGACCGGTGACTGGCTCACAAATCCGTATGCAGCGTAATACACCTCATATGAACCTTGCTTTAACGTGATGGTCTCTTCACACTCGCGATGCGCGGTATTCCCGGTCGTGTTCTCCATGGTCATTTCCCAGACCATTTTCCGAGTATTCGCATCAATGATCCATCCAGCCGCAAACATCTGACTGCTTTCATCGTCATCGGAAAAATCCCAATCACGCCAGAAAGATCGGTTGCCGCCTCCAACGCCTGAAATGTGAACTGCAACCTCCCGGGACAATGTGATTCCCACACCCTTCACTTCTTCTTTCGTGAAGTCTTGAAGAGTCAAGATCTCCGACTTTCTATTCATTTCAGGTTGTGAAGGATCCGGTCCAAGAGAAGTAACTGCGCTCCTCGAATCGCCCACCATCACAACACAAGGAATCATCAATAGAGTGATTACAGATTTTATCAGAATACCAGCAATCATGGCTGTCCCCTCCTTTATACATTACTCTTTCATAGACTGTCCGATGCACAATAACGGTCTTCACCGAAACCGCACCAGGCGACTGATATAGATACGGCGTTCAAAAAAAGAAGTTCCAATGTTGACATTGTTGATCGCAGATATTTGTCGATCCTGAATGCTTTCTTCAAACCTGAAGCTGGCCATGACTATAAGCCGACCTCCCTATCCGTCCTACTTCATTTTCTTGATGAAGTCCAAAATGTGAACTCTGGCCTGAATCGAACCCTGCAATCGCGCATTCCGTTTTGTCGACCTTCCCAATCCCTTTTAACTCGAGAATCACTTCCCCATTTTTGAATGTTGATCCCTTATTAATTTTGATCCGGCTTCCAAGATCGACCGGCGGTTCGGTGTAAGATGATGCATGGATAATTTTATCACCAATGCGGTGTAAATCCTATATCTCTTTCCCTTCGATCGTTTTCTCCCCCAGCGCATTGCATAAACTGTGAAAGTCGATGAACGTATTGTAGACCATATATGCCTTATCAGGCGCTAAGAATTCACCTTGAGCATCCCGAAGGCTGTCAAACACCGAATGATCAATTCCAAAGATCTGTCCCTTCTCATCCAGACCGCTCTCCGTCAAGGTAAAAACATAGTTCCAACCTTCCAGAGAAGGAATTGCGATCGGAGCACTAAAGTCGCTCTGAATTGAAAAAGACCTGCACGTGCACACAGGCGCATTGTGATTCGAGTTTTTTCCGGGCAGGCATTCCAGACGGAGCCGATAGGTCGCGACTTCTTCCGGTTTGCCATCCGCTGAACACAAAATTTCCGGCAAGAGCGCTTGCCGTTTTATTCTGCGCGGAGTTTCGCTCAGGTACGGGAAAGGATAGCAGGAGGAGTATGACGCTTATCGTCATCCTTGATTTCATGGATAACTCCATCTCGCACCCCTGAAGGAGAAAACTGTCATGGAACGCGCTCGAGCACAACGCGCAAAACAAAGAATGCACCAATGGAAATGACAGCGAGGAGGAAAAGGGCAAGAATAACCCATTGCCGCTTCCCGCCTTCATGCTCCTGTTGAGGAGAAGTCTGTTTGTTGTCCTGCTCGGTAGAAAGACTCTTCATAGATACTCCTTTGAGAGAGAGAACGAACAAGCATTCTTCCTAAAAAAATCCGATATGTGGTGGCAGTACTTTACCATTGAAGCAGTGCTTGAACGTGTGCGGTCAATTTTCTTCTTTGTTACATGCCCATCCAGTACGAAAGCTTCAGCATGAGAATATTATCCGGCTTCACCTGGAACATACGATCCATCGATCGGCCGAGCTCGAAATCGCCCACATACTGGTCATCAGCTCTGCTCTGTGTCCAAACAAGATAGATCGTTGAACCGGGCAGATACTCCCAGCGTAAGACGGCATTTCCCTGGAACGAGATATAATCGAAATCGCGGTTCCCGGAATAATGATACGGGGTGAATTCAAAGGACTGCGGCCTCGCGAGCGACTTATAATCCGTATATTTACCGGAGGTAATATACGGCTGAACATAGACCTGAAAGCTTAACCGTGGACTAATAATCCAATCTGCACGGATATCTGTTGCGAGCGTGTACCGGTCAAGCCGCGCGAAAAGATAACGCTGACCAAATGTCTCAGATGCTGCAGGATCAGCAACAACTTTATAGTACTGCGCCCTGTTGATCTCCTCTGTGAATGTCGGTCCAACCGAAAGTGTCAATGTCGTTGTCGCCTTCAATTCCACATAAGTATACAGAGATCGAGTGATTGCGGCATCCCCGTTTCGAATATACCCGCCGAGGTTCAATACCCACCACACCCGATTATCAGTATAGAAATTTATACTCACTTGACGGCTGATGGGATTGAGTGTTAATGGACCGCCTCTCGTCAGACGTGCGTTATACGATTCCGGATTGTATGTAACATTCACGTTTCCGCCATAATAAATCGGGAGAGTAAGATAACTGCCGAACCAAAATCCTTGTGCTGTTTTATTCCCTCCAAAATCATAACTCGCAAATGTGGCGGCTTGTACCCCTGCATTTTGGTAATATTGCGTCGGTGTATTCCATCGATAAGCCGTATAGAAATGCATGTTGAGATAATCGCTATAGGCGCTGCTTCCCAGGTCGTTCACTTCAAATTTTGGGTTGATAAATCCTACGGCAGTATTAAATGTCCATCGGCCCCGGTTCTTGTTGATCGTAAAGCGGCCGGCATATCCTGCCAATGATATGGCAGAGCTGTCGACACCAAGGTGGCTCGCATCAGGTCGTTGAAAATAATGTCCCGAACTTCGCTGGAGATCTATCATTCTTGCCTGACTGCCCATAACGCGTGATCCAGCAGCCCAACCGGTTAGGACATATGTTCTGTCGTTATCCAAAAAAGTCCATCCATCTGCTGCCACAAGGAGCGCATCGCTATTCGTATAATCACGGAGAACGTTATCATCATACATTCTTCTCGTGTATGTCGAGAGAACACCCAAACCTTGTCCTCCTGCATTGAAGTCCCGCTGTGCGCGAAACACACCATAGTACGTCATGGGTTCAATTTCCACGTTCGACCGCAGCCCGTTATCATCGATCTCTGCACGCTCCCTGTTGGTGAGCACATGGACAGTGCCGACCTTCCAATCGCTGCCGATTCCGCCTGAGATTTTTCCTGCCCCGAGGATTCGTGTACTGCTGGGGATGTCCATATAATATTTGTTCTCCGGATCATTTCCATAGACCGGACGCTGCGGTGTTCTCCCTATTCGGCGTGTGTAGAAAATATTCGGATAGTTCCAATTAAACGATACATCATTGTTTGTTCCTCCTTGACCAAATCGAAAAATACCGACTCCCTCAGTAAAGAAGGGACGCTTTTCTTCGTAGAGTGTCTCAACGTCCGTCAAATTCAGATTTGCTGGGTCGACTTCCACCTGACAAAAGTCAGGATTGATCGTTCCATTGAACGTTAAACTGCTGCCAAGTCCGGCCTTGAGGTCAAGACCCGCACCCGGGAGATATCGTTCCATACGATGAAAAGGATCGTGCTGATCATAACCGATACGTTCCGCTCTTCCCGTGATATAAGGAAGTGCTTCAAATCGTGCAGAGGGTGTAATGCCCTCAATTCCGACAAGATTCGGGAACCGGGAGGTAAACCCGCTCTCGTTCCGCGGTGTGAACGCAATCATATCAGTCTCATTCCTGCGGCTGATGTACCGTTCTGCATTGACTCCCCAAACCTGCGAGGTCCCTTCTTTAAATCGAAGCTGCGAGTACGGAATCTTCATTTCAACGGACCAGCCATCTGTATCGATATGGGCAACCCCTTCCCAAACGGCATCCCACGAAAGATCGTTGGGCTGCTTGACATCATTCTCGATGATCCCATCGGCAAGGGTGCCGGCGGCAGAGACATAGAAAAAGTAACCGTTGCGATGGTCATGGTAGGGGTCAATATATAACACACAGCCGTCAGACGGATCGCCCCAAATAAAGTCACGCCGCACAAGTCGCGCCATAATCGAATCCGGTCTTGTATCGTAATATTTCGCAGCAAAATAGAAAGCTTCATCATCATAATTGAACCAGACCTCGCTCCGCTGTGAAGGAAGCGCATACTGATCCGGATCTTGCTGTATCAGGCCGCCAAACCCGGGGCGCTGCCATACCGCTTCTGAAAGGATCCCGTCTATTGTTATCGACTCGTGCGTACGTTCGGCTGAAATACTTTGTCCCTCGGCAGGCTTATTTTCCGACACAGAGACCTGCAAGGCAAAAAAGCATATGAACGCAAAAGACCATTGTCGTGCCATTGTTCATCCTTTCTGCAGAGATATTTGTTTTATTCAAAAATTGTTTCTATTTACGCACCTATCGCCTAAAAGGAATCAATATTTCGATGAGCGGTTGAATGTTTCGATGGGCGGTAGAGACTTTTTTCTTCTTCTCATCAGAAAAGGTCGTTCCCACTCGGCGCTCATCAGCTTCCGCTTAATGGCCTCTCCGACCGCCTATCGGATAACGGTACCGTTCAACTATGCGGGCTTTACTCTTTGGCAAGAATTGTTCAAATTGTAACGCAAGAATATAAAACCGATGAAATCCCGTTACTTCGATAATTTCCCAACACTCCAGAATCTTACTTTCTGGCATTTCCACATCGGCGGATGGCTTCTCTTCTGGTGTGGTGATGTCGTTATTATTTGGCTGCAGCGAATATCTCCGGGCGAGATCGTGGCACAGGCACTCGATGCACCTCTTGCATTTCTTTTAGGGCTTCTCTTGCGCCAAGTCTATCTCCGTGTGGATTATAAGAAGCTTTCCATTCTTGAACTTCTTGCGTTTGTCGCTTATTGGAGCATAATTTTTACGATACTCTGGCATGGAGCGGGGACTGCAACACGCTACTTCTTTGCCAGTCATCAAACACTTCTCAGTATGGTTCGATGGAAAAGTGTAGTGCCCTGGCTGATTGTGACTGTACCTCTCTGGTTCGGCTGGAGTACTCTCTATTTCGCAATGAAGTACTGGCGGGATTGGGATGCAGAAAAGAGCAAAGCAAAAAAAGCGGTATCTCTCGCACAACGGGCACAATTGCAGATGCTTCGCTATCAGGTCAACCCGCATTTTCTTTTCAATGCATTGAATTCTGTACGCGCTCTTATTGATGAGGACAAGAAAAATGCTAAAAGCATGATCACCGAACTCTCCGAATTTTTACGATACTCCCTGGTCACGCGGGATCATTCTGAAGTGACCCTGAAACATGAATTAGAGGCGATTCAACATTACCTTTCTATTGAAAAAAAACGCTTCGAAGACAACCTTGATGTCTCCTTTGAAATTGATGAACACATTCAAGAATATCCGGTCCTCAGTTTCCTTATCCATCCATTCGTTGAAAATGCAATTAAGTACGGAATGAAAACAAGTCCGATGCCGCTGCGCATCCGCGTCCAGGCCTCCTCCTCCAATGGTGCATTGCGTGTCATGGTGTCCAACACAGGGTCATGGCTGACGCCTGCAACGGAATCGGAGCAAAAATCCAATGGAACTGGAACAGGATTGGAGAATGTGCGAGCCAGGTTGGAAAATGCCTATCCGAACAACTATCGGTTAGAGACCCAGGAGCGTAACGGATGGGTTGAGGCCATTCTGGAAATTCATTCTTCACCGGAAAAAGGATGACACTATGTTAGCATTCCCTAAACGCGTACGCGATATTTCATTTTGGTACTACCATACGACCGGCATGGTGTTGTATGGTAGTCTCCAGATCGGACTCAATATTTTCTGGTATGGAGTGCGATGGCCTGCCATACTCAGTATCTCTATCCAGCTCGTCGCAATATATCTTCTCTTTCTTGGGTTGAGAAAGTACTATAGCCGCCTTCCATTTCAAACGTTGCAATTGTTTTCTCTGATCAGCCGCATCGTCATCGCATCTTTCATTCTTACCGTCATCTGGTTCTTTATTTGGTGCGGTGTTGAATATTCAATCTTTCAAGAATGGCTCATGAAATACATCAGCAACCCATTACGAGTCATGAGTCAACTTGCTTACTCATTTCCTGTTTATCTGGGCTGGAGTGCTCTCTATTTCGCCATTAAAGCCTGGCGGGACTGGTTGACCGAACGAGAACAGACAGAACTTGCTATAGAAGCTGCCCAGCATGCACAGCTGCAAATGCTGCGATACCAGCTCAATCCGCACTTTCTCTTTAATGCATTAAATTCCGTCCGTGCCCTCGTAGATGAAGATACTCGAAGTGCAAAAACAATGGTGACAGAATTATCAGAATTTCTGCGGTACTCTCTGGTCAGCAGGAATAAACCGATCGTGATCCTCAAAGACGAGCTTGACGCTATCCGGCTCTACCTCTCGATCGAACAGCGGCGCTATGAAGATAAGCTCCAGGTCACTTTTGAAATAGACAGGCAAACGGAGGACGTTCCGGTCCCGAGTTTCCTTATCCATCCATTAGTCGAAAATGCACTCCGGTGCGGCATGCAGACCAGTATAATGCCGCTGCACGTAAAAATCCAGGCCGGCTTTGTCGATGGCAAGCTGAACATTGCCGTCATTTATTCAGGATATCATATACCAATAAATGGGAACGGATCGAACGGTTCACCTGAATCTGGTCTCGAACAAGTCGAAGCACGCTTGCGTGAACTTTTCCCTCAACGATATCATCTGTATACTTCCCAGCAGAACGGATATGCTCATACAATTCTGGAACTCGCGGTTACGAACGGAGTGATGCATGAAGAAAAAGCTGCAGGCAATCATCGTTGATGACGAACGGCTGGCCCGGAACGACCTCCGTTCTCTGCTGTCTGAGTATAAAGACATTGAGATTGTCGGCGAAGCGGACAATGTGCGCAAAGCAGTCGAACTCATTAACGCACAGGATCCCGATCTCATTTTCCTGGACATTCAAATGCCGGGAGAATCCGGATTTGATTTATTGGAAAAGATCGATCTCCGGGCACGCGTTGTCTTTGTGACTGCCTTTGATGAATATGCCATACGGGCGTTTGAAGTCGATGCGATCGACTACCTGCTCAAACCGGTGAATCCGGAACGATTGAAGACGGCGATTGAACGGCTCAGCCGCGAGGATATTTCCCCTACGGAACACCGGCGTATTTTAGAATATGACGATGCCATGCTCTTGACGATCAACACGCATTTGAAATTCCTCCGCGTGAACTCGATCATCTACATCCAGGCAGCCGGCGATTATTCTGAGGTGATGACCAATGAGAACAAGAAAGGATTGATTCAGAAATCGATGGCAGAATGGGAACAGCGGCTTCCGGAAAAGTACTTCTGCCGTATCCATCGATCTACCATCGTGAATATCGAATACATAACAAAAATTGATGAATGGTTCGGGAATTCCTACCAGGTCCATGTCAAAGGGATCGAAACTCCGCTGGTGATGAGCCGCCGCTATGCTGCCCTCTTAAAACAAAAAAAAGGGTAATCCCGATTGTACTCGCACCCGGGACTTGTTCTGATCATTCAAACCATTGAAGGCAAACACAGAAGAAAAACAACACAGCCCCCGGAACATCGGGGGCTGTTGTATTATCGTACTACTATGTAGATAAAGTCTGTACTGTCAGGTCAATTTTGCCAGGAGAAATTCGCGGTTCATCCGCGCAATATGTGTCACCTCTACCCCTTTCGGACATTCTGCCTCACATGCATAATTATTAGAGCAGTTTCCAAATCCCTCCTTATCCATCTGCGCAACCATTTTCTGCACACGTTCCTTCCGTTCGATCTGCCCCTGCGGCAATAAGGCAAATTGCGAAACCTTTGCTGCCATAAACAGCATGGCTGAGGAATTCGGACAGGCTGCCACGCATGCCCCGCATCCAATACAGGCCGCTGCATCCATCGCTTCCTCGGCATTCTCTTTTCGCACCGGAGTTGAATTGGCATCTGGCGTACCTCCGGTCCTCACGGAGATAAAGCCGCCGGCCTGCATAATCCTATCCATCGCAGTCCGATCGACGACAAGATCTTTGATCACGGGGAATGGTTTCGCACGCCATGGCTCTACGACAAGCTCGTCGTCCTCTTCGAATGTCCGCATCCGAACATCGCACGTCGCCTGTTTGCGCCCCGGGCCGTGAGCACGGCCGTTGATCATCAATCCGCAGCTCCCGCAAATGCCCTCGCGGCAGTCGTGATCGAATGCCACCGGGTCTTTCCCCTCCAGCACCAGCTGGTTATTCAGCACATCCAGCATTTCCAAAAACGAAGCGTCGGGCGAAATATTCTTTACGTTGTAGGATTCAAAGCGCCCTGTATCCTGCCGATTGTTTTGCCGCCAGATTTTTAATGTAAAGTTCATAATGTTATACGTTCCATGTTATGAGTTAACAGATTACTATTAACTATTTATAGCTTCTCTCAGAGGGTTTCACATATTCAAACGATAATGGTTCCTTGTTCAGCTTCGGCTTCTTGCCGTCGCCGGCATATTCCCATGCTGCCACATAAGTGAACTTCTTGTCGTTGCGTAATGCCTCACCTTCCGGTGTTTGGAACTCCTCACGGAAATGGCCGCCGCACGATTCTTCACGGTTCAGTGCATCGACGGCAAGCAGTTCCGCCAGTTCCAGAAAATCTGCAATGCGGCCTGCTTTTTCTAATTCGATATTCATGTTGCCGCTCTCGCCGACGACTTTCGCATCTTTCCAGAACTCCTCGCGGATTTCCGGAATAAGCTTCAAGGCTTTCTTGAGACCTGTTTCATTGCGCCCCATGCCAACGAATTCCCACAGGACCTTCCCGAGTTTCTTATGAATCTCGTTGACCGGTTGTGTGCCGTTAATAGACAGCAATTTCTTTACTCGTTCGCTCACATCGTCATTCACCTTCTTAAATTCCGGATGATCTGTTTTCACCGGTGTGAATTTTGTCTTCGCAAGATAATCGCCCATCGTATACGGCAGAATGAAATATCCATCGGCCAGTCCCTGCATCAGAGCGCTGGCCCCCAAACGGTTTGCCCCATGATCGGAGAAATTTGCTTCTCCGATAACGAAGAGACCGGGGATGGTGCTCATCAAATTATAGTCGACCCACAATCCTCCCATGGTGTAATGGACTGCGGGATAAATACGCATCGGCACGGAATACGGATCTTCCGAAGTAATTTCATGATACATATCGAAGAGATTGCCGTATTTTTCCTCAATCCAATGTTTTCCATTCCGCTTGATGGCATCTGAAAAGTCGAGATAGACAGCCATCTTCGTTTTACCGACCCCGAGGCCTTTGTCACAAATTTCTTTTGCGCGCCGCGAGGCAACGTCTCGCGGAACCAAATTACCGAACGATGGATAGAGACGTTCGAGATAATAATCGCGCTCATCTTCCGGAATCTGCGAAGCGATGCGTGTATCGCCGGCTTTTTTCGGAACCCAGATACGGCCGTCATTCCGGAGACTTTCGCTCATAAGAGTAAGTTTCGATTGATAATCTCCGCTCACCGGAATACATGTTGGATGGATCTGTGTGAAACATGGATTTGCAAACAATGCCCCTTTCTTGTAAGCACGCCAGAGAGCTGTCGCGTTGCTTGCTTTCGCCATCGTTGAAAGGAAAAATGTATTCCCGTAACCTCCGGTGGCAAGCACAACTGCATCGGCAGCATACGATTCGACAGCTCCTGTCTTTAGATTGCGGCATACAATTCCGCGCGCCATCCCCTCAACGACAGTCAGGTCGAGCATTTCACGCCGGTCGTAAAACTTGATACCGCCTGTACCGATTTGCCGGCTTAAGGCGGAGTACGCACCGAGTAAAAGCTGCTGTCCGGTTTGCCCGCGAGCATAAAACGTCCGCGAAACCTGTGCACCGCCGAACGATCGCGTATCGAGATATCCGGCATAGTCACGGGCAAAAGGAACACCCTGTGCAACACACTGATCGATGATGTTCCCGCTCACCTCAGCAAGGCGATAGACATTCGCTTCACGCGCCCGGTAATCGCCTCCTTTCAGCGTATCATAGAACAGACGATAGATACTATCACTATCGTTCGCATAGTTTTTCGGAGCGTTAATCCCCCCCTGCGCGGCGATGCTGTGTGCACGGCGTGGCGACTCGTGATACGAAAATGCTAAGACATTGTATCCAAGTTCGGCCAATGAAGCCGCTGCTGAAGCGCCGGCCAGACCGGTTCCAACAACAATGACTGAGTACTTACGCCGGTTCGCCGGATTAACGAGTTTCATAGTGAAGCGATGATTGGACCACTTCTTTTCGATAGGTCCTTCTGGAATTTTGGAGTCAAGCGTCATAGTCAATGAACTCCCATAATCACGGTTGATGCTGCTTGATGAAAGAAATAAAAATAGATCGGAACCCATGCATAGAGCGCCGGGATACCGCACCAGACAAAGAACGCCAGAAAATCAAGAAATGGCGTGTATGTTTTATTCCGCAGTCCGAGTGTCTGGAAGGCAGATTGAAATCCATGCCGCAGATGATAGCCCAGCAAAAAGAAGGCAATGAGATAAAATCCGACATACCAGGGATTCGCAAAAGCTTCAACGACAAGTGCATAGGAAGAGATCTTTTCACCCCCAAAACGAGAAGGATATAAAGGAATGAAAAAAGAGCAGAGATGAACGACAAGGAAGCAAAAGATCGTGCTTCCTGTCCAGATCATGGTACGCGAAGAAAGCGTCGCATTTTCTTTCAGCCGAAAGAGCTCGTACTTGATGGGACGCTTCATCTTGTTCGTGAGCCATAACGTGGCACCGAGAAGCGCATGCCCGACAATCGAGGAAAAAAGAACTATTTCGACGGCAAGAACAACAGGATTATGGACAAGGAATTCGCCGTAAGCTTCAAACGTTTCTCCATTGTCGTGAAATAAGACGAGGAGAAGATTGCCGACAAGGTGTTCTGTGAGAAAGATGATCAGGAACAAACCCGTCAGACTCATCAGCACTTTTTTGCCGATAGACGAATAATAGAAAGCTAAGACGCTGTTCATAAGAGTATTGCTCTGAGTGGTTGAACAACTGTTACGAATGGGTGAGCACGAAAAAGCTCAAAAATCACTGTCGGGAGTGTATGAAAGATTTTCGGAAAAAGCAATGGATTTACATCAAGCGGTACAGCTTTTTTATGTACACAATTGCCGGGGATAAATAGAAAAAACGGAAAATGAGAAAGGATTTCATAAACCCTGAGGTTATTCAGAAGGAGGCTATTTATTGCGATGCAATATCTTCGCTGATAAACCGCCGTACCGAAATCATACTCCCCAGCAATCCCAGTACGCAGCCAATGCTGATGATAATCCCATAGTAGTACGGCTGCACGTGCACGAACTCGGCGAGAGAAACCGTGAGCCATGGTTCTAAATACGTGACAAGGGCAAAAAGGATCCCTGCAGTTATCGCCCCCCCTAAGAAACCTTGAAGAAATCCTTCGAGGAGAAACGGCGTACGGATAAAACCGCGCGTTGCACCGATCAGTTTCATCGTTTGGATGATCTTGCGTTTGGAATAAATCGCAAGGCGAATGGTATTCGCCACCAATATGATGGATGAAATGGTTATGAAGATACCCACACCGAGTGTGATCCAAAGAAACAGCATTGCCCGCTGGTCCAGCATTTCCAGCAATTGCTTCCGGTAGATGACATCATCCACACCTTTGATGGATTTCACCTGCTGACTGATTACAGCGGCTTGCTTTGCTGTCTTGTACCCATCTTTGAGGAATATTTTGAGCGATGCCGGCAGGGGATTGAAGTTCAGCACTTTGTAGATATCTTCGCCGAATTCCTCGTGAAAGATCTTTGCGGCCTCCTCCTTGGACACATAATGCACTTCGCGTATTCCCTCCAGCATCTCGACCATCCCTTTGACTTCGGTGATCTTGTCGCTGGAAAGCTGCTCATTCAGGAACGCCTCCATCTCTACTTTTTCGCGAAGAGAAGTGACAACGCTGTTCGCGTTCAGAAAGAGAATGGCGAAGAAGCTCAGAAGCAGCAAAGAGACGCAAATTGTAAAAATGGCAGCAAACATGGAAAGCTTTGCACGGTTGAAACCGGAAAATCCTTCTTTCAGAACATATCCGAGCTGCATACACCTCTCAATTGTTTGAGCGTGATACCGACATACGGTCGTACGGCCGATAGCTGCCGAGTACCCGTACAAATGTGCACATTTCTTTTAAGTGATTCAATGCCTGACGGAGCGGATCACGGTCGGGATTCCCCTCTACATCAAGATAGAAGAGATATTCCCATGGTTTACCGATCAAAGGCCGTGATTCAATCTTCATCAAATTAATATCCCGAAGAGCAAACACGGCGAGCGCTTTAAACAATGCCCCCGGAATATTCTTCGCCGCAAATACAAGGGAGGTTTTTACGTTTCCGTGTATCCGTACAGGTTTGCGGGTGAGCGCAATGAAGCGAGTAAAATTACGATGATCGCTTTCCACATTCCGTTTCAGAATTTGCAGACGGTGCGTGCGTGCGGCCCGTTCACTGGCAAGAGCTGCGGCATCGTGCTGCCGGCGCTCCCTGACGAACCGGGCTGCTGCTGCAGTATCGTGCACTGCTTCCACCTGAACGTTATCGAGCGTGCTCAGAAATTGTTCGCATTGGCCGATTGCCTGCAGCTGCGAATAGATCGTGCGGACATTCTTCTGTTTGGTCTCCGGCAGCGCCATGAGATGAAGTTCAATGCGAAGGTTGACCTCACCCATAATAGAGAGTCGGTGTTTTAAAAGAAGGTCATAGACTTGATGGATGCTGCCGAAGAGTGAATTTTCAATCGGGACTATCCCCAGTCCCCCGGCATGGTGTTCGACATCAGCAAAGACATCGGCAAATGTTGGCAGCGGTTTTAAAAGAACTCGCGCACCGAAGAACTTGCGTGCCGCTTGTTCACTAAAAGATCCTGGTTCACCTTGATACGCTATCATGAGATTTCTCGGCACGCGTTAGAAGTTTGATTCATCCCGCCATCGTACGATCATCCAAGGATCCTGTATCCGCGGGCGCTCGAGTGTCAGAATCGCATACCCATCGATCCGGACAATATCGCTTGGATTGAACGTCACCGTCAAATTAAAGCTCCGGCTGATCATAGCTTGCGTATTACTGGAATCGAAGGCACTGGATGTCACATTATTCCAGACGAGATCCAGGCGCTGGACATTTTGAAAGAGTCCGTGCGTGGTTCGAATTTCCTCGTCCCTTCCCCACGAAACATCCACCCCGCGATCATAGTCACGATAAAGAAACGTAAAATTCCCATCGAAGAGCTGTCCATAGATCGTTGTATCCCGGAGTGTGTAAGCATATTTGAGATTCTGAAAGACACCGTCAGATGTTCTCTGATCACTCACAAGGGATGATGCATTGTCGGGTGTATCATCGAAACCTGGTGCAAACGGATTACAGGAACCCAGGAGGAAGAATAATGGTATCGTGATGATAATGTTTTTCATGAAACCATAAGCTGCCCGCTTCCAGCTTCTGTTATCGACAATCGGTAAAGACCTGTTCAACGAGGGCGTATTGCCCGTTGTTGACCAAGTATAACCTTGTCCTCTCCTTACTGCGCAAAAGCCCCTTTGAGATCGCTCCATGTAAAATCACTTTGATTCTGAGCGAGATCAACCCAGCGCCGAACCACCCAATTTCGCGAATGGTCCGAGACAAGAAAGAATTGTGCGTTTCCCTTTGCCAGTGTCGGAATATTGGATTGTGTGTGCGGCACTGTCAGACGATAGGTCGCTTCATATTGAATCGAATCTGTCGCTATCCCCTGCGGTGTCAACGTGAGGAACTCCAGCGTCGGTACTGAGCCGCTCTGCAGTTTCGACTGCATGTTGGCAAAATATTGCTGTTCAGAAAGCTTCGTCCATTGAAGGAACACTCCTGTATAGCGCGACTGTGCTTGAAGTGTCGGTTCAAACACAAACAGATAATCGCTCTTCACGGTATCTGCGAAGGAGAGACCGTAGTTCACCGAGTTTGCGTCACGAAATGCATTTGTCATATTTTGAAAAACAAGGGACGGTTCCGTCGGCGGAACATAATTCGAACTTTTCTGTGATGGTTCTTCCGGTGTCCTGGTTTTAAACAAGTCGCAGGAAATCACTCCGAGACAAGACAGAAGAACTACGACTCCAACCACGTTCCGCAGCATTATTGTCCCCTCATACAGCGATACGACCTTCAAAGGCTCTTGAGAGTGTTGCCTCATCGGCAAATTCAAGATCCGAGCCGACCGGCAATCCCCGGGCAATACGGGTCACTTTGATTCCCAGCGGCTTCAACAACCGGGACAGATAGAGCGTTGTCGCTTCCCCTTCCACATTGGGATTGAGTGCCAGGATGATTTCGTCAATCGTCGCATTGGATAAACGCTCGAGCAATTCTTTGATCTTTAAGTCATCGGGACCTATACCATCGAGCGGCGAGAGAGCACCCCCAAGGACATGGTAAAGACCCTTGAATTCGTGTGTCTTTTCGATGGCAAGTACATCATGCGGCTCTTCCACGACACAAATAAACGACCGTTCACGTTTCGTGTTCGAACAGATGGCGCATGGATCAGATTCCGTAATGTTTGAACAGATGGTGCAATAGCGTACTTTGTCTTTCACGTTTACCAGGGCTTTGGCAAGCGTTACTACTTCATCACGGGACATCTTCAGTACGTAGAGAGCCAGCCTCTGCGCAGTCTTCCTGCCGATTCCCGGCAGCTGGGCAAATTGTTCTGCAAGTTGTTCGATAGATTCAGCTGTGTAGAACATCCTCTTCCTTCCGGGGATTTAAAAGCCGGGAAGCTTCATCCCGGGCGGGATCATCCCGCCAGTGACTTTCTGCATTTCTTCAGCGGCCATTGCCGTCGAACGATCTATTGCCTGATTGACAGCTGCAAGGATCAAATCTTCCAGCATTTCTTTCTCATCCGGATTGATCACTTCCTTCTCGACATCGATTTTGATAATGTGCTGTTTGCCGTTGGCAGTCACTTTTACCATCCCGCCGCCGGCTTCTGCGGTCACGGTTTTGTTTTCCAATTCCGCCTGCACCTTATCCATTTTTTCCTGCATCTGCTGAACTTGCTTCATCATCTGCTGCATATTCGGCATTCCACCACCTTTAAACATATCCCATTCTCCCGGATTTTTGTACTCTGTAAAAACTTTTTCTGAGCCAATATACCCCGAAATGAAAGTAAAGTCAACGCGGGGAAAAATCCAAACGTTTCTTGACTTTCGACAGATTTGCAGATATATTTAAGTAAAGTTCATCAGGTATGGATGGACTTTTTATTTGATGCACTCAGTTCATTGAGAGCATGTGTTCTTTGTAATACAATGATTCCGCGATAGCTCAATGGTGGAGCATCCGGCTGTAAACAGTGTATGAAAAAGGATACCAGAACATATGCTGAACGGCGAGAATATCTTCTTGCTGCAGTGCAAAAACGCAGAAAAGAGATTCGCCGGAAGGCAATCGCACACAAAGGCGGCAAGTGCGAACTATGCGGGTATGCAAAATGCACAGAAGCACTTGAATTTCATCATCTTGCGACCAACCAAAAAGATTTTGGCATCTCTGCAAAGGGATATACAAGAGGGTGGAAAAAAGTAAAAGCGGAAATAGGAAAATGCTTGCTGGTATGTGCAAATTGTCACCGAGAGCTTCATGCAAAAGTTGCAGCTTTTCCGAGTAATCGGGATTGAAACTTCGGGTGAATTCAGGGAAGCCTGCATCAAGGATACTCTTGATATGGTAATCCTGAGCGAAGTTCCGTGAAGAGAAAGCAAGTAACGGAAACCGTGCAGAGACTAGAGGATGAAGATTCTCACTAATAAGCCTCATTAGCGCCCGACTCCCATTTTTTTTTATGGGATGAAGAGATAGTCCAGACTAATGTGAAAACATTAGACAATCTGTAACCGGAGGGTTGTAGGTTCGAGTCCTACTCGCGGAGCCATTGGACATAAGACCTCGAAACTAGCGTTTCGAGGTCTTTCTATATCACTTCTCTGCAGTTGTTCCATCTCTACTGAATTCTATTCTCATCTCACCTGTTTACTCAGATATTTTATCCTTGAAGGTTATTTCAGAAAGAAAAGTGCGCACTACTTTTCTTTGGGTCAATTTGTAACTTACTTTGGAATAATGAACAGTTTCGATCCTTTTTCAATGTCAGTATTTGCCTCGAGAATCGCAGGCGCTACGATTTTTTCCCCGTCTTTAATACCATGTCCTGAAAGTAATATTATGACGGCATTTTCTGCCTCTTTGCTGGCAGAGCTCTCTCTCACGGATCCCTGCGAGATAAATCTTCGTAGTTGAATTTGCGACCATTGTCTATATGGTTCAACGGATCCAAGAAGATTTTCTGTCAAACGTGCGCCAGCTGTCCTCCATAATTGTTCTTCCATTATTCTAGAACTAGCAATGATCTCTTGCATTCCTGTTGAGGTGAGCCACAATGCAGAAACGGGAGATTCTGCAACAACAGTTGCGCTTCGTTTCATGTTGAGCAGCACCGCCATTTCGCCTATAACACTTCCCGGACCAATGATATCGATGACCTGATCATGCAGCATTACTTTTACACTTCCTCGCGCAATGACAAACATACCGTCGCCGGTATCACCCTGAGACATCAATAGTGCTCCTGATTCGTACTCTCTATTTTGAACGAGTCGTAACACCTTTGAAAAGATAGTTTCTTCCAATCCTTGCAGCCACGGAATGCTGCGGAGCAATTCTTCCGTTGTGGGAAGTTTTGCTATAGGAGGATGAAACACCAGCTGCCTCATTCGTTGTTCGACATTCGCAATCATTGCTACTGCTTCATCGCTTTCGATTATTCCTTCATTTTCTATCTTCTTGATCATTGAACGCTCGTAATTTAAAATCGAACGAATGGCTTGTTTTGTTTCGATGGCTGTAGCAATTTCCGGATAGGTATTTCGAAGATTATGCAGATAGTTTAATCCGCGAATTCTGTTTTGATGAATCTCACTTTCGATAATCGTAATATTCTTTTCTTGATCGGCAGAATCGGAGTGTTGTTTTACCAAACCTTCGACCAGTTTCACTACTTCCTCTTGTGCCACGATAAATCCACGGGCAGCATCATAATTCAGTGTCAGTCGATCTGAAAAACGCGAACGTGCCGTGCGATTGAGGATGGGAATAGCTTGCAATACCCGCAATATTTTTGAGATTTCCAATAAATGGTCAAGATACACTCTTTGAGTCAGTGGGAGTGTTCCGCCGTAATCGAGCAATTCACTAATACCGCGTGTTAACTGTTGGACAGCAAAAGCACCCAGCAATCCTTCATTGAATTGATTCCAATAGCTATTCTTCTCTTTCTCCAAAATCCTTCGGCGCGTTTCCGAAAGCGTATCAAGTGAAATCATCTCATCGGGTTTGATATTCGGGATCGAAAGTGTCGGAAGATATTGTTTCACTGAATTCCAATCTGCGCGAGTAAGAAAGCGATCTTCTTTATAAATACTCATGGTCTCTTCTGTCGTTTTTGAAATAAATCGATGTGCGTTGTAGGTCATGAGTTTCTTTACTGCAGGAATATCCGCCAAGCCCAATCGGATGAGAAGATATTTTATTGTTGTTGCATTGATCAGCAATGTTAGCAACACAGTTCCAGCGATGATAAAAAGAAATTGCTGCCGAATCTCCGCACTGATATAATGGTCGCTCACACCGGATACTACTAGGGCTAATGCAAGCGCAATCGCACCGCGAAGTCCGCCGTACCAAAGTATAACAGCTTCATTTTTTGGAAGTCCATATCCCGATTTTTTAAGAATAGGATAGAAGGTGAAAATCATACATGCGCGAGCGCAATGTATGCCCACATACACAACAAGAAGAATAATGAAGTTTTGAAGCGTAAAAACACTTTTTTGTGCAATGACAACTCCAACAATAACAAAGATCAACGTGTTGGCGATGAATGCCGCCATTTCCCAAAATTCATTCAAGAAATGCCCGACTTCAGGACTGATGCGCGTTCTCCCAATGGATGCCATCGCAACACCAAGCGCTACCAACCCAATCACACCCGAAACATGAAGAAAGCCTTCGGCAATGTAGAATGTGATATACGCCGCAGTAACGATGACGGAGATCTCAACAAGCGCATCATTGAATACTCGTTTTACCCAGGCGATGGATACGGCTGCAACCAATAAACCGATACACATTCCACCGAGAGAAACACGCAGAAAATCAACAGCAGGTGAACTATCTCCCGCAGTACCGATCAACGGTAGATAGAAAACCATGAACAATACAATCGCTGTTCCGTCATTCAGCATTGATTCGCCTTCGATCAGTGTTCCGAGTTTTTTACTGGCTCCCAATTCTTTCAATACTGCAGTTACAGCAACAGGATCAGTCGCACTAATGACTGCGCCGAACATTAAGGCAATTGCCCAATGATCTTTTCCCCAATCAATGATGCCAATCTGCTGCATTCCAATGATGAGGAGTGCCGTAAGAAACAATGCAACGATTATTCCAGGAACAGCAAGTATGGAAGCATTCGTCAGTGTTTTCTTGAACGTGTGAAGATCAAGAGCAAATGCAGCTTCAAAAATCAACGTAGGGAGAAAGACAAACAGGATAATATGTGGATCGATATTTCCCGCCCAATCAACAGCAAGTTTCATTGTTTGTACTGAATTCAGATACTGTAATCTATCAAGACTTCCAAAGATAAGTCCGAAGATCATTAACATCACAGTATACGGTAAAGGGCTTTTTTTAAGAAAATGCCGTGTACCCGCACCGATGATCAGCGCAATGATGATAAAAAAGAGCGGTTCCATGCCGATGGAATGCTCATTGGAAGATTCTTGGTGTGTCACTTGAGTCTGTTCTGCGCTTGTTTCTTGTGGTTGGGAAAACGTTGATTGGACAATTTGCATTGTGAGAATGAAAGCAAAGAACGCAATGAACAATGTATTATTTTTTTTCATAACGGATTCCTTCGATGTAAGGGGAGATACAGCGCGGAGGACGGTCAAGAGGATGAGTCCGATCATCAGCCATATTATGCCTATGCTGATATATCCGTTCAAGAGGATGATTTTGTATGTGAAAGTAGAGAAGATTTAGTAGAGTATCAAGAAAGACTGATAGTAATTATTTCTCAGTGCCCATGTTCTTCTTTCTTATGTTCTTTTGCGTACTGCTCAATACATTAGTAAACATGGGTGTTACAATGGACTGGGATTGTAGATATAATTTCATAGCTAAGATAATGCTCTGGGCACGTATAAAATTTTCGAGATTTCAAGTTTTACTTGGAGCCACGGATAGTAAAAAGTTAAAATCTACTTTTCCGCTTGTTATCCAACACCCGGGTGATGAACTCGGGCGTTTTTATTTTCTAAGAAAATCACTCTTGACATTTGCAGTGCCCTTTCCTATACTTTACGCACTCCCATCAATCCAAGAGAATCTACTCATCATCATCTGTCGTCTATGATTAAGTGGATCAACATATTCATCACCATGTGGACTGCGCTGTTCCTCCTCCGACAGTCAACATTTTCACAAGAACGGACACTCCTTCGCGTTCCTCAGCAATATAGAACCATTCAATCCGCAATTGTTAAAGCTAGAATCGGAGATACCGTTCTTATCGACCATGGAATCTATTACGAGAATATCCGCATCACTAAAAATATTGTGGTGGCGAGCATGTTCATCATTGATCATGATACTGCTCATATCCGGCAAACCATCATTGATGGTGGAAGAGCAAAGGATCGACGCAAAGGATCAGTAGTTGTGATCGCCGGACCGACCGATACATCATGCGTGGTGATGGGCTTTACTATTCGCAACGGAATTGGAACATATCTCTATCTTTCGAAATATCCCCCATCCATACGACGATTGATTGGGGGAGGCGGTCTGATGGTACTTAATGCCGGATGCCGCATAGCATACAATCATGTTGTACACAACGGACTTTCCACCTACGGTTTTTCCGATATCGCCATCGGCGGCGGGATCCTGTCTATCGATTCTACCTTTGCGATGCATGATCCTCCTTCGATTATTGTCGAATACAACATCATCTCAGAAAATATCGTCACCAGCGAGGCGACACGGGCTGGTGGAATGGAGATCGGACAACCGGGAATCGTGCGCCACAATGTTGTTACTTACAACAAAGCATTGTCGCGAACACGTACAGCCGGGGGAGGTATCGTTCTCGAACTCAATACCCGATACACCATTAATTTGGACGCCAACTATGTTGCCCACAATGTTGCCAGTGTCGGCGGTGGAATATTTGTCAACGATCCCTTCATAAGACATGGCAGAGGCATCATCAGCAACAATATCATCGTCTTCAATGAGGCACTCGAGATCGGAGGCGGAGCGGACCTGGTTGAAGGTGCATGGGCGATCTTTATCAACAATACCATTGTTAATAATACATCGCATTCGCGCGGAGGAGGCATTCAGGCTCCACACGGATCAACACTCATTCTTGTGAATAATATCCTGTGGAACAACAACGTGGAACAGATTGCTTCTTCTGAACATGTTCGTGCCTTGAACAACCTCATTGCGGGAGGGCAGATCGGAAAAAGTACGATCGATGCGGATCCCATGTTCATACTCGGCGATTCGCTGTTCCGATTATCTCCTGAAAGTCCGTGTATCGGGACAGGACGCACTTCTTTTCATATCGCCGGAAATGAGTTTCCGCTACCCCGAATTGATTATCTTGATCGATGGCGATCGGATTCTGGTGGAAGAAATCCTGATCTCGGAGCGATTCAATCATTATATTCTTCAAGCCCTCTTGCCAGAGCAGCATCCAAGGTTTGGGAAAAGGAAGCATCACACTCGTTGGAAATGATGATCCAGATTCGGCAGACTTCACCTCCGGAGTACAGTCCGGACAGTCTGCAGATTGTACGGGGCGGTTTTCTGTCGACCTCCATTACGGTCGACGATTCCATCGTCCATTCCTTTCCCGGACCTGCATCCGGATTGACTTTTGCCTTTCCACCGGAGGAGAATCTTCTCGAAATCGAATTGACTGCACGGGGAAGGAAGGAGTCAAAACGACTCTTCACATCTCTCTGGCTCGACGGCGTGGATCAACGATCCAACCGCCTCACAAACCTGCAAGAATATATGTATTGCCGCTATGCCAACCTTCGCCCTGGTACCTACACGTTGTACGTCCGACCTCAGGATGAAACGGAATTTATCGATCCTGCTAACCAATCTGCTATCCAGATTGTTGTTCTTCCCTACTGGTACAACCGCTGGTGGGCATATCTTCTGTACATGTTCGGCGTGATTGGCATTGTCTATGGCCTTTACCGGACGCGCATCAAGCGAATGCGGCTGGAACAAAAGCTCCTTTCCTAGCAGCTTCAGATGGAGAAACTGGAAGAAGTCGACAAGTTGAAATCCCGTTTCTTCGCCAACATTACACATGAACTCCGTACTCCGCTGACCTTAATCCTCGGTCCCATTGAAGCATTACTGTCAAAAAAACAGAATTACGAAATAACGGAACAGTTGGGATTCGTACAGCGGAATGCGAGGAAACTTCTTCGTTCCATCGATTTGCTGTTGAAGTTTTCCAGACTTGAATCGGGAACGATGAAACTGACTGTTGCCAAACACGATGGTGTGGAACTCCTCCGGCGAATTACCGGCTATTTTGCAAGTGTTGCCGCGCAAAAGCAAATCGCATTACAGTTCAAGGCGCAGGAGGGAACTATATCAGGATTGATCGATACGGAAAAGATTGATCACATCCTTCAAAATTTACTATCGAATGCGATCAAGTTCAGCGCTGCTGGAGCAACGATTGATGTCACTGCGTGGAGTGAATCGGGTCATCTCTGTTTTTCTGTTCGCGATACGGGAATTGGAATCTCACAGGAAGAGCTTCCTCATCTCTTCGAACGGTTCTATCGGGTTGATCAGACACATAAGACAGAAGGAACCGGTATTGGACTCTCCCTCTCAAAGGAATTTGCTGAGCTACACCACGGTACGATCGATGTGAACAGTGAATTGGGCAAAGGAACAATTGTCACCGTCCGCATCCCCCTCAGTGGATACGCACAAGTTGAGATCGTCGATACAGGGATTGTTGAGACGAATATTCCAGAACAATCAACATCCACCGATCAGTGTCCACCTGGAGACGAACGACCCGCACCGGTTGACAATGATCGTCCTATGATCCTCCTTGTTGAGGATAATGATGACGCACGAAAATTCATTACCTCCCAGCTCTCGAACCATTACCAGGTGATCGAAACAGTCGATGGTCTGGAGGCAATCACCACAACACAGTACCAAATACCAGACCTTGTCATCAGCGATGTGATGATGCCGAAGAAAGACGGTTATGAAGTCTGCCGTGCAATCAAGCACGATGAGCGAACGTGTCATATTCCGGTTATTCTGCTGACAGCCCTTGCTGAGCAGGAAAATAAGCTCTCCGGATTGGATATCGGTGCGGACGATTATATCACCAAGCCGTTCGATATGCAGGAGCTGATCACCCGGGTACGTAATCTGATCGCTAACAGAAAAAAAATTCGGGAGGCATTCACCCGGACGACGGAACTGCGTCCCGGTATGGTTTCCGTTTCGTCGCTGGATAATACATTTTTGCAGAAGGCGATTGCTGTCGTTGATCAGCATATTGCACGGCCTGATTTCGGTGTAGAGAAATTTGCCCAAGGGATGTTCCTGAGCCGGAGGCAATTGCACCGAAAACTGACTGCAATCACCAATCTCTCTGCGACTGATTTTATTCGTCATTTGCGCCTTCAGCGTGCAAAAGACCTGCTTAGTCAGAACGCTGGAACCGTTGCAGAAATTGCGGAAATGGTCGGATTCACCAACCACTCGTATTTTGCCAAGTGTTTTCGTGAACAGTTTGGCATCCTGCCCAATGAGGCCCGCCACCACCAGGAATGAACTGAGGCAGCCTCCTTGTATCCATCATGACCTTCAGCAAAAATGTCCCCGAAGTGGTATAGTTTGCCCCAATAGAGTTAACCTCGCCTCCCCGTTACCTGGTATATTGTGCCATCAACAATAAACCAATAAACGGAGGTTCTATGCGTACAACCTATACAGTCATACTCGCGTTGTTGCTAACCATTGTGACACGGTCCACATCAACGACACACCGCGTCCCGCAAGATTTTGCTACAATTCAGTTAGCTATCAACGCAGCGATCAATGGCGATACGATTCTCGTTGCGGAAGGGATGTATCTCGAGAACATCCTCATCACGAAAAAGATTGTGGTAGCCAGCCGCTTCATCCTGGACGGAGATACTACCCATATCTCGCGAACGATCATTGATGGAAGTTCGCCGTCGCATACCGATAGCGCTGCTGTTGTTACATTGAGATCAGGAACCGATTCAACCAGCACGATCATAGGATTTACCATCACAGGAGGAAAAGGAAGCAAACATTTTCGTACGGCAATGAACAGTTTTATCTATTCCGGAGGAGGAATTGACGTGTATTCCGGCGGTGCTACCATTCGACATAATATCATCACCGGAAATTTCATCTCGACAAACAGCAGTCTTGCCTGGGGAGGCGGAATAGCGGTCGGTGATCCTGAATGGCCGATTGATAATTCATACGTCATCATAGAGAATAATGCCATTGTCGGCAATTCTCTTGCCACAAACATCCTCTCAATGTGCGGCGGCATCGGCTTTTGCGGATCCGACGGCAGGATCATCAATAACACCGTATCGAATAATATCGCTCAATATGTCGGCGGCATTGCGGTGAAGAATGAACAATTCGCAGGGGTCGATACGGTTCTCGTTGAGGGAAATCTTGTTCAGGGGAATCGTGCATCGATCAATATCGGCGGCATCTATCTCTATGGCGGAGGGACATTCGTCACCTTTGCACATAATGTGGTCATCGATAATCTCGCCAATCTTTGGTACGGCGGAGTAGCGGTCGGCGATACATGCAGTGCGACGGTGGAAAGCAATTATATCGCCCGAAACAGTTGTTCAAACGGCGGCGCATTGTACTTCTATTCGAATCCCAAGAATACTCTTGCGGTTAATAATATTATCACCAGCAATAGCGGCAATGGAATTGTGTTAGGGTATGGCAGCAGCTACAGATCAAGCGCTCTTGTGATCAATAATACCATCGTCGGAAATTCAGGTGCGGGCATCTATGCGAATACAAACAGCAAGGCATATGCTATGAATAATATTCTGAAGAATGCTGGCGCACCGGAAATTGGAGGAACAGTCTACACTGCTCATAATTTGGCCGAAGGTGGAGGATTGACCGGAGTCGGAGATATTAACGGCGATCCACTTTTTGTGGCTGATGATTCTCTCTATCATCTCTCGAATGCGAGTCCATGTATTGGCGCAGGCATAGCCTCGTTGTTCCTGAACGACCTTACGTTGACAGCCCCCGCATCCGATTATTGCAATGCTCCACGACCACAGGCAGCAGGAACAAATCCGGATATGGGTGCCGTGGAATGCATGTTGAACACTTCGACCAGCATTCTCAGCATCCAATCCGATGTTCCGACATCATTTGAACTCGCTCAAAACTATCCCAATCCGTTCAATCCATCGACCATGATTCGATATTCACTTCCTACAGCAGCAAATGTGAAACTGACCATTCACGATATACTCGGACGGGAAATCGCTACACTCGTGAACGAAGAACAATCATCGGGATGGAAGGAAGTACAGTGGAATGCGACGGGAGTTTCGAGCGGGATATATTTCTACGAACTGAGAGCGGGTAACTTTGTATCAACGAAAAGGCTTGTTTTACTACGGTGACCGGTTAAAATATCCATTTTCAAAAGGCCGGACAATCATCATCCGGCCTTTGTTTGTCGATTCAACACTTTATCGATCAGCGCTCTACATGCAACGGGATCTTTCACCTTGGGGTATATGAAAGATGCAATTTACTTTTTAACGACCTTGGGAGAGATTTCCAAGTAATCATGGATTCTGGCGGGATTGATAACGGAGACTTTTTGCCCCAGGTTTGGTATTATGCATATATACCGGCAATTTGACGTATAAAATTTTCGAGTCTCCAAGCCTCGCGTGGAGCAACAAAAATCCCGACCATTGCTGGTCGGGATTTTCCATTAATAGCCTACTGAGCTCTCAGCGATGGTTATCCTTCGGTCCTCAGCACTTTTACTTCTTGCAGCTTCGTTTGCTACCTCCCGCTATCTCCTTTGATCCATATTCTTCTTTTAACTAAGTTCATATTAGATTACTTTTGGGGAGGTAGATCGCATTGGTGTCAATTGAACACAGGCAATTATATTGAAATAACTCACCAATAAACTAAAGGAGTTCATATGAAATATTTATTTTTTGTCCTTATTGAGTGTGTAATTACAATATTGATGAGTGCTTTTACTTTTTCCACGGACAAATACGCCCAGGGTACGATCGAATGGAATTCAGGCACTTGGTATGACGCTGCTAGCGGTGGTAATACAACCACGAAGCCTGTTGCCGGGGATAATGCTTTTACTAATGGATATGTTGTTACCGTTAGTACCGATGAAACTTGCGACAACCTTACCGTGACAAATTTGGCAAGCGCTATCACAGTTAATTCAGGAATCACATTGACTGTCCGAGGGTTATTAAATTGTGCAACTGCAAGTCCAACCGCAGATTTGGTTGGAGGTCTTGGGACTATCAAATTGACAGGGGCAGCGTTGAGTTCTCCCTATCTGGTAATCGGAAGCAATTGGAACGCCAGCACGATATTTTATAATCTCACATTTGACCCGGGAAGTGGTATTGAGTTGACAACTGGAGCTAACGTAAAAGCGGATGCGGGAACAATTGAGATTGTCTCCGGAATAGTTACACTAGGTTCTGCTCTCGAAATAAGAGGGACTAACGCTGCAACATTATTGATCGATGCTGGGGCATCGCTAAATTCAAGTGGTCAGATACGTGGTTCAAGCTCAGCAAGCAGTTATTTTCCCACTGTTACCATTCAAGGTACAGTAACAACAACTCATTATCTTAATGCGACAACTATTACTATCGGTTCAAATGGAATCCTTAACACTGCCTATGCTGGCACTCAAGGATGGTGGAACACAACCTATGTACCAACGACAACGACTATAAGCGGTACGGTCAATTACAATCTCTCTGGGGCGCAATCTGTAGCGGGAGGAACATACAATAACCTCACTCTGTCCGGTTCAGGAACAAAAACTCTTTATGGCAGTGCCACAATCTCTGGAACGCTCACACTTACGAGCGGTACCCTCACTATCGGAGCAAATACTCTTACGTTGAATGGAAGTATAAACCAAATAACCGGGAATATTGATGCGAGTAATGCAAGTGCATCTGTTATATTCTCTGGAAGTAGTTTACAAGCAATTCCAGCTTCAATGTTTACGGGGCTAATAAAAAATATAACTTTTTCCAATAATGTTGGCGTAACGTTAGATTCATCATTGACAGTGAATGGAACTTGTACTGTCAATGGAGTACTCAATTGCGGAACAAATACTATTGGCGGTTCTGGCAGTACTACGGTTAATTCCTCAGCGACAGTAAATATTGGTCATGCTGATGGACTTGCTGGGAACATCTTCACCCTCGGTTCAAACAGCTTTAGCCCTGGTGCTACGTATGTCTACAATGGTTCAGTGGCACAAGCAATTAGCAGTTATTTGCCAGACAACTTAACAGGAAAATTAAAAATAGATAATTCAAATGGAGTATCGCTAAACAGAAGTTTAACAATTACTTCAGGAACACTTGATTTAAACTCGGGTATCTTCAAAACGCGTTTTGGTGTTTCCACTATTCAAAACCTTTCTATTGGTTCAACAGCTACTATAAGCAATTATAGTTCAACCAGTTTTGTGGATGGACCTCTTATTGTAACCCTTTCATCGGGAGTCGGTAGAACATTTCCAATAGGTTCAGGTACCACGTATCGTCCTATTACACTCAATATGACTATAGGACAAGATGTTACTGCAGAGATGTTTAACTCCGCTCCTTCAGGTTCATTTACCGGAAGCGGGGTTGATAAGATATCGTTGGTCAGGTACTATAGTGTTTCTAATGCAACTTCGTCGAATTGTAGTGTAACTTTGCCTTGGGGCATCGATGATGGTATTAGTGATTTGACAAATATTACTGCTGTGTATGGGGCGAATTCTTCAATTTGGTTAAATAATAATAGATCTGGCGGTACTACAGGTAATGCATCAAGCGGCACAGTGACAGGTACTTTTAATAGTATTATAGGCGCCGATTTTACTCTTGGTAATAAAACCGGTGGTACTAATCCACTCCCGGTAGAGACGACCTCCTTTACAGCGGTTGCTCACAAGATGAGCGCCATGTTGGTATGGTTAACCGCCACAGAAATCAATAACTATGGCTTTGAGATAGAGCGCAGAGCAACTATAAGGGGTGTATGGGCAAAGGTGGGATTTGTGGCTGGTAACGGAACAACCAATTCCACGCACGAATATTCCTATATAGATGATAACCTCTCAGCAGGAAAATATGCTTATCGTATCAAACAGATCGATAACGGCGGTGCGTTTAAGTACTCAAACAGCACCGAACTCGAGATTGCCGCGCCTACTTTTTTTACGCTAAACCAAAATTATCCGAATCCGTTCAATCCAACAACAGTAATGAGTTATGAGTTACCCGTTAAAGGTTCGGTGAAGCTTATTATCTACGATCTTCTCGGTCGAGAAGTCGCGGTACTGGTGAACGAGGAGAAGCCGGCAGGGAGATATACGGTAACGTGGGATGGATTGCGATTTTCAAACGGTGTCTATTTCTACAAGTTGACTGCCGCCAGCTTTGTCGAGACGCGTCGGATGCTCTTGTTGAAGTGACCCTTATTACTTTGTCACCCTGAACTCCTTTCTGTACGATAGGCAGGTGTTTCAGGGTTCTGATATAGATTCTGAAATAAATTCAGAATGACAATGCCTCCTCCATCACCCTGAACTCGGCTCAGGATCTGAATTACGGATTCCGAACCCCGTCCGAGAAAATGACAGGCAGGTCAGCCAGAGTTTATCACAAATCAACGGAGCAAGTGGGAAGCTGCCTATCAACAAAGAAGCTGGTTTCGCTGCAATGAACTGGAAAAATATCCATTATAAAAAGTTATCCAGCTCAACTCCCCATTCCTGCTTCGCACCTTCTACCCTATTTCGTCAAGGAAATTGCCCACGATATTCTGATTTTTTTCTATATTGGAAAGGGAGAGAAAGTCATATAGTTGTTTTGAGGAAGTATCCTTCATCTTGATCTGGAATCAAAGAATGCATAGGTTACGCTATACTATCCGGTTATAAGGAGGAGCTCATGAAAAACAAATTCTTTTTTACTCTTGCTGTTTTCCTCTTCGTCATCCAGCCGCTGAACCTTCTTTCCGCTTCATCTCCGAAGCGCGAGTTCCGCGCGGTCTGGATCGCAACCGTGAAAAACTATGACTGGCCGACTTCACTCACCCTTACCGCAGCGCAGCAGAAACAAAATATGATCGCCATGCTCGACAACATGAAACAGGCCGGTTATAACGCGGTTATTTTTCAGGTCCGACCGGAAAGCGATGCGCTCTACAATTCCGCCATCGAACCATGGTCGTACTGGCTCACCGGCGCGCAGGGAACCTCTCCCGGGTACGATCCTCTGGAGTTTGTCATTCGCGAGGCGCATAAGCGGGGAATGGAACTTCACGCATGGTTCAATCCGTTCCGCACCGCCAGTCTTATCGGCCGCTATCCCGCGGCACAGAACCATATCTCCGTCACGAAACCTGAATGGAACCTGACGGTCTCGACGATCAAAATGCTCGATCCGGGATTGCAGGAAGTGCGCAGTTATGTCACGAGTGTGATCGCCGACGTTGTTCGCCGGTATGATATCGACGGCGTTCACTTTGACGATTATTTCTACCCGTATGAGATTATCACCACGCAGGACAACGGAACGTTCGCAGCCTATCCCCGAGGATTCAGTAATCAAGGAGACTGGCGCCGCGATAATGTCAATATCTTCGTCAAACAGGTCCACGATACTGTCCTGACACTCAAACCGTATATCAAATTCGGCATTTCACCGTTCGGCATCTGGAAGAGCGGCGTCCCTGCTGGGATCACCGGACTGAACGCATATACTGATATTTATTGCGATGCCTTCGCCTGGGTAAATCAGAAAGCGGTCGATTATCTGATGCCGCAGTTGTACTGGGGATTTGGCGGAAGTCAGGATTATGCAAAACTCGAACCGTGGTGGGGAGATTCGATCAAAGCAGCAAGTAACGAATGTCATTATTATCCCGGGCTTGGATTGTACCGGCTTGAAGATGGATCACTCAACCTGGCGACTATAGTACAGCAGATACAATTCAGTCGCGATAGGCCGAAAACCGACGGAACAGTACATTTCCGTGCGCTCATGGTGCAGAACAATCAACGAAAAATTTTCGACACACTTACCACCGGGCTGTACCGGTACCCATCGCTCCCGCCGGTCATGAACTGGAAAGATATTGTTTCTCCCAATCCGCCTCAGAATGTCAGATTGGAGCTCGATCCTGTCGCCAATCTTTCGCTGTTGAAATGGGACCTGCCGGCACTTGCCGCTGACGGCGATTCAGCGGTCCGGTACGTTGTCTATAGAAAAGGAGACAGCCCGATTGCTGGCGTTGATTTCGAAGACAGTCAAAACATATTTACTATTTGCGGTGAAAAGGAGACATTCGTTTCCCCGATCGACGGTGTCAGCGGTCCCAGTTATTTCGCCGTAACATCGCTTGACAGGAATAATAACGAAAGCGTCTTGAGTGGAAATGTCTCAGGAAATGTCAATTCCATTGCGACTGTCAACCTGCTCTCTCCGCTCAACGGCGAAAATGCCGGGAGATCGAGCGATCAGTTTCGATGGAATGCGATTCCCGGAGCAACATCGTATTTCATCCAATTCTCGCTGAACCAGAATTTCGATCCGGCATCCATTTTTGTTTCAACAACCATCGGTGATACGTCGTGTGCTTTTACGGCAACTATGACGGGACAGACCACATGTTATTGGCGGGTTGCAGCGAATGTCGGTGCAGGCCATGGACCGTTTTCTGCGGTTAGAAATTTTATCACAGGATGGCCGACGATCGTAACGCTTGTCCAGCCCGCATCGGCACAATTGAATGTCGCGCTGAATCCGGTTTTCATCTGGAATAAAAACAGCGTCGCCGATTCATACCGGCTGCAAATTGCCAAGCCGCCGAAATTCGATACGACGACGATCATCGTTGATACCATTATCGTTACAGATACTACATACGCACTTCAATTTTCGCTGGCGGCAAATTCCATCTACTACTGGAGGGTTCAGCCAATCAACAGTTTTGGAATAGGCAGCTGGCCTGCTGCGCAGTACTATGCATTTAAAACAGTGGCAGCAACGGGCGTTGCTGAGAGTTCCCTTATCCCACTCAAAAACGAATTACAGCAGAACTATCCCAATCCGTTTAATCCAACCACAAATTTCGGATTTCGGATTTCGGATTTCGGATTTGTAAAGCTTTCAATATTTGATCTTCTTGGCCGCGAAGTCGCGGTACTTATCAACGAACAAAAACAAGCGGGAAGATATACGGTGAACTGGAATGCATCCGGAATTTCAAGCGGAATGTATTTCTACAGACTTGAGGCCGGTAGTTACATTTCAACGAAAAAACTCGTCCTGCTTCGTTAAGTGAAATCTATCGTTCAAGCAAGAGCCCGGTGCGCTTCTAGCCGGGCTTTTTCATTTTCCCCCGATTTAGAACCTTGCTGAGATAGTCTGGCAAACGGGCATGATCGATGAAGATATGCTTGGCACCCTAAGGATATCGAACACTAATTCAGCAGAGACCTTGTGTTTGACGCAGAGCGAAATTCCGATCAACTATGATCGGGGTTTTCCATTGATAGTATCCCCTCTCGCATCTTCTCGCTCAATCGATACCTCTTGATCACCAACGTTTTCCCGTCAATTGCTGATCACCGATGTCAAGCTTCCACCTCCTCGGTTGTACCTCGAACACTCTTTCCTTGTCAACCGACCATGAGATTCTCAAGCCGCTGGAGATTAACCGTGTTTTGATGAAACTCGCCCATCCAACGGGCGCAGCGATTCGCATCAAGCGGGAGACCAAGAACCGGGACACCGGCTCGTGCGACTGTACGCATCCCTGCTGCCAATTCCGGGATACATGCAATGCCGAGGACACCGATCGATTTCGCAGACTTTTCATGCTGGCGGAGCAGCCGCGATAGGTTAGCAGTCATCCAGATATAAGGTTGTACCCGATGACGGCGAAGATTTCTGCTTACTTCATTGATGTAGCAGCTTTTCGAGCAGGACATACAAATGGTATCGAGTCCATGCAGCTTGGACTGGCAATCAGCTTCAAGATCCCTCAGGCAATGAGGCAGAAATGCGAGCTTTTCATTGCACTGCACGAATGCTTTCGCGTTTAATCGATTTCTGAGTTCGATTTCCACAACCGAAAGAAGGTACTGCTCGCGGTTCATCGTCATCACTCTGCTGAACCGGTTCATGAGCGATAAGGAAGCTTTATGAGCATCAATATCGAGAATGTAGGGAGCCAGCCTGCACCCAGCTTCCGAACAAATAAATTGAACCGGCGCATCATCAACACGAGAAGCTCTCTTGAGACGGCGGGCACTCGTGTTGACGTGAGCAATCTCCTGAAGCAGTACATCCGGATCCGGCCAACGACAAAGACAGTCGTCGAGCAGCGAATCGATCTCATCATAGTACCCGTCCGAGGTCGCAGCCAGCCCATAGAGCGAATACGTCTTGCCGACAACCGGTCCTATTATCCTCGAACGGGATTCGATGGCCGATGAAATTGTATTTAAAGATTCAGTTTTCGGAATAACTGCCATCAGATTCTTTCCCAGATTGCCTGAGATCTCCTGTGGCCTGCAAATGAGCCAGGTGTGATTCACATAAAGAAAGGTACTATCCGTTTGGTTCTCGCAGCGTATTCAGAATATTCCGGATATTGAAGCATAAGAAGATGTTCTTCCGTCAATATCCTCATGAATACACCGGCAATGCTGATCACCCCGAAAACAAAATTCACAAAGGAGATATGAGAAAAAACGCCGGCCCAGAGAAAATACAAGACCGAAGCATAAATAGGATGTCGAATGAACTTGTACGGACCGGTGGTTACTAACCCGCCCTCTGTAGGATTTGCTCCGATGTGAAAACTTCTACGCCCGAATGTTATCCGTGCCCATACCATAAGCAACACAGCCATGAGTTGCACAGAAACAGACACATATCCGTTTGCAAGAAGAGAATCCCGCAACACCAAACAGACTATTGCGAGAACTATCATGAAGTATCCGAGGAATGATACAAATCGTGAATTCAGGTAAGCGACTCTTTTGTGTTCGACTGTTAAAGGTTCTTTCATCAGTTTGTCGATATCATCATACGAACAATTCTCAGCTTCTCTTCAGCACGTTTATATTTTATAATCTTCATGAAACCATAGATCAGGAATGTGATCCCAACAGTATCGAGACTGTTCCCCAGGATCGCAATGACCAGTTTAAACGATCCGAGAGGCATACCAACATATTCAGAGAGTCGAATACTGGGGTGCTCAACCAGCATATCGCAGAGATGGGCCACAGCGAGAAAGGGAATTGCCGGGAAGAGAAGTCTCAGAGAGTAAAACTGCATTCGTTCCTTCCACAATAAGGAAAATGGACCTATTAAAAAAAAGAAGGAGATGAAATCGATGATGAACGTGGTGTACATATCCGTCTACAACCTCGCAAGTGATCCAAGCAGAGAGTTCACACAACGATCAAAATCGTACCGTTTCAGTGCCACTGTGCGTGCAGATCGAGCGAGGGATGAACGGAGGGCTGCATTGGAGAGCATTCGATGGATTGCCCGGGAGGTGTCATTCACGTCTTGCGATTTAATCAACAGTCCTGTTTTTCCGTGTGTGATAATCTCAGGTACTCCCCCAGCCTTTGTAGCAATAATCGGTCGTTCCATCGCCATCGCTTCTACCACAACAAGTCCAAACGTTTCGCAGAAGGAAGGAAGGATAAACACATCCAGCGCGGCCATCATTCGCGGAACATCTTCTGTAAACGGGAGAATTGTAACATAACGCTCGATATTGAGTGAACGGCAAAGATCCATGAGGTATTTTTTATGGCCATGCTCGCCGGTAGTTTCATCCCCCGCAAGAAGGAAAAGAACATGCGGATGCCGCTTGACAATCCCGGGTACTGCCTGGAGAAGTATATGCTGCCCTTTGAGCTTGTCGAGCCGTCCCAGTACCCCAACGATTTTCTTGCCATGCGGCAAGCCAAAATACAGCCGTGCATCCCTCTTCTTGAAATGCGAAGGATTGAAGCGATGAAGATCTATGCCCAACGGTACCACTTTCACTCGTTCCCGGGGCATGCGGGTAAATGTTATTACATCATCTTTCATGCTTTTTGTCAGAGAAATCCAGAGTGCAAGTTTCGAATAAATCCAAGTATGGAAAAAATCTCGTTTATTATGCCGGGAATTCATCTGTTGATAGTATACTAATTTCACTCCAGGGACGAACATCGATGCCACAGCGGCAAGATGGATATCCATCGACTGCATCAGAAGGACAATACCGATTTTATGGGACTTTAGAGTGCGGACAAGAGCAATCAATGTCGGGAAATCTCCATATTTCCATCGGGGAGCAAACGTGACGATATCAAGATTTGATTTGCGGGCACGGTCCGCGATTGGTGATGATGGAGGAGCGATAAGCATAACGGATGTCCCCCTTTTTGTCACCGCTTCAGCAAGCCGCAGAGCGGAAAGTTCAAGTCCGCCAAGCGAATTCGAAAAGCAGACGATCGCTATTTTTTTCTTCACTTTCATTTCAGTATAAGACGTTCATCCCTCATGAAGGTTTCTCTTAAGATGCCCAAGAAAGTAAGGTTAAAACTGTTTTCAATCAATTGCAGAGTAATCGTCATTCAATACAGCTCTCTTGGGACTCACCTAGAGAATTTTCCAAAGACTACTCTCCTGAGGTTCCTGCAGCAAATATTCTCCTTCCCCGCAACTTCATTCATATTCTCCCTGATATAAACTGCATATATTTTCACCCAACATATATTTGATATATGGAGAAAATACACGATATTGTAATAGATTGCTTTTGTTGGATACTATTGAAAGAGTTTAAGATGGAAGATACTCAAGTGCATTCATTCCATATTCCTGTTCTGGGATTGGCGTTCTCCATGGATACACCTCTCCGTGTCGCCCGCTTCGGTATCTCATCCGTCGTTTCGATCGTCGATGATATCCTTGTGGAACATATGCGAAAACATTATGCCCGTATGCATGATGAGCCCTACGAGCCGATCACGATGCGGGACAATGATCATCGCGCCAAAAGAATCACAGAATATCTCAATCTCCTCCAGCGGGTAGTGCAAAAGCAAATGGCAGCTCTCAAGGTTTCAGCGTTTGAAAAAGGGAGCGAATTGGTGAAGTATTTTGAGATGCTTCCCGATGGATCTCCGCTCAAGGCCCTCTATCTGTATATGGTGCATACTGCAGACACCGAGAAACAATCCGTATTGCAGGACGAATTGCGGAAAAAGGTTGTTGCAGGCGACATCGATGTCAACATCATGACCAAACTTGACAAAACCAACACTGGACGAAACCATGAACTGCTCCCGGTTGAGTTTTCAGATGCCCTTGCAGCACTTCGCGGGTTTGCACTCAGCAACGTAAACTCCTCGGTTGTCCTTTCGGCCGGTTTGAATCCGAGATTGTTCAGTTATATGGGCCAGCGTCCGGAATTTCTCCCCGATGAAAATGGGAATTTCAAGAAGAAAGTGATAATGAAGCTCCCCGCCGCAAGCAGCGGGGTATCTGTGACGCTCTAAAAGAGTGT
>CAZYYD010000005.1:0-125040 GCA_964651225.1 uncultured Ignavibacteriaceae bacterium | reverse complement strand
TGAGCTTGTTTACACTGAGCGCGTCGAAGTGTCGAAGCGCTCGCGCTGAGCTTGTCGAAGCGTCACTCTTCATTCTTCCTTTCCCAATCTCCCATCTCTCATCTTCTCTTTTTTTTGGCAAATATCATCTATTTTCCTTACATTAATTCAAATTATCGAGACATCTGAAAAATTCAATAAATAGTCACCCTGAACTCGATTCAGGGTCTAAAATTATTCAGATTCCGAAACAAGTTCGGAATGACAATGTGTTGTTTATAATATTTCAGATATCTCTTATCGTCTATATACATTTTTAGGCCGCCATGTCACCTTTGAAAAAAATGAAAACACTCTCTATTCTTTTGCTGATTGCGCTGGTCTGCGGGACAGCACTTTCCCAGGTAGTTTCACCTGAGAATGTCAAACAAGCCAAAACCAGACTTCAAGTTATGTCGGCTGAGCAAATTGATGCCAAGATCAAGCAGCTCGGAATGACACGGGAAGAAGCTGAAGCTAAAGCAAAGGATTTCGGCATTGACCTCGGTTCCTATCTTCTCAAAACCGGCTCTTCCATGGGCAGTGAGCAGAAAGAACCAACAACTTCGGTGAATATACAGGTCGCACCTCAAACTGCGCAGTCTGCACCTGTGACAACTCCTCAAACCGGAACCGTCACTACGCCCGGTGTACCTGTGCAGACAACAACAGAGGCTTCTTCTGCAGACCAGCCGGTCAAGATGGTTCCTATCAAAGTCGAAGAACCGAAGCTGAAGCCGGGGGAGGTCGAAAACTTTGGCTACAACATCTTCAAATCTTCAGGTATGTTCGAAGCCCGCCCCTCTATTGATAATGATTACCGGATCGGTGTAGGCGATGTGCTGAAGATCTCCCTCTGGGGCGAAATGCAAAGCTACAATGAATACACAGTTGACGGGGAAGGGCGTATCCTTGTTTCCGCCGTGGGACCGATCATGGTCTCCGGATTGACGCTCGATAAAGCACGCAAAAACGTTCAAAACGCGATGTCCAGCGCGTTCGGCGGATTAGCAAAATCCCCTCCCACGATCTTCATGGATCTCACCGTGGCCCGTATCCGCCCTGTCCGTATTTTCATAATGGGTGAGGTGAACAATCCCGGGGGATATGAGGTGAGCGGATTTGCGAATGTCTTCAATTCCATGTTTGTGGTCGGCGGACCGAAGCTGAGCGGGAGTCTGCGCGATATCCGGGTGGTACGAAGCGGCAAGACCGCGGCTCATGTTGACCTGTACGATTATCTTATAGGTTCCACAAAAACCACCGATATGCGCGTAAATGACAACGACGTGATCTATATACCTCTCCGCGGAAAATTTGTCACGATCAAAGGCGAGGTTTCCCGGCCAGCACGGTTCGAGCTGCTCCCGGATGAACAGCTCAAGCGCCTGCTCGAATTTTCCGGCGGTATACGCACCACGATGTATCTTGACCGGATCCAGATCGACCGCATCATCCCGTTTACCGAGCGCGCTGCCGACGGACCGGACCGGAAGATCTTTGATGTCGACTTCCGGCAGATCGTGAAGAGCGGAAAAGATTTCCAGGTTGAGGATGGGGACATCATCACGGTCTACCCGATACTCGAACGGAAAGAAAACTACGTTGTCATCGAAGGGGCCGTGTACCGCCCCGGGATGTATCAGAAGGAGAAGGTCAAGACCGTGCGCGATCTTATCCGTGCGGCCGATAATCTGCTCCCCGAGGTCTACAGCGACCGGGGGGAGATCACCCGCACGTACCTTGATAAACGCCGCGAGATCATTCCTTTCAATGTAAGTCTGGCTGCCGCAGGGAATAGTGAGCAGAACATCCCTTTGATGAATGAAGACAGCGTGCGCATCTATACGATGTACGAGATCAATCCGCAGCAGTATATTACGGTGGAAGGGTTCGTGAAAAATCCCGGTACCTACCGACTCGCGGAAGGGATGCGTCTCTATGATCTCATGTTCTTCAAGGTGGGCTTGACCGACACAGTCTTCAGGAAAAATGTTCTGCTCGAGTCTGCCGATCTTATACGCGTCAATCCTGACGGATTTACAACCCGGATACTCCCGTTCAATATCAGCCGTCTCTTCGCGGATCGGGTCGGCGACACGCTGCTGATGCCGCGTGACCGGATCATCATTTATCCCCGGACAGCCGTAGAAGAGCGGGACCGCTTCGTCGATATTTTTGGGAGTGTGAAGAAACCAGGGAGATATATGCTCTCGGAAGGGATGACCATCGTCGACCTTCTGCTGCAGGCGGGAGGATATACTGAAGATGCCTATGTCGGACAGGCGGAAATTACACGTGTCTCACGGACCGGGCTTGGAACAGATTCACTGGTGCACACGCTTTTCGCATCGCTTCCAGAGCTTTTCGATCCATCGATACTGACCGAGAACGATATTCTTGCCCTGCGCCGGAATAGTGTTATCGTGCAGCATCGGGATCAGGTCTTCATCCGTCCGAACCCGGCCTTTGTGTTTCAGCAGTATGTGACGATCGAAGGAGAGGTGCAGTTTCCCGGCCGGTATGCCCTGAACATTGCGAATGAGCGGATCTCACATATGCTTGCACGGGCAGGCGGCATCAAACCGAACGGATATCTTCGGGGAGGGAGGATGATACGCGACAACAGCGTGTTGCGAACGAACATTCAAAATGCAATAGAAAATATTGGCGGTTCGGAGGATATCGTCCTCAAACCTGGAGATCAGCTCACCATTCCGAAAAAGATCGGAACCGTCAACGTAGCAGGAAATGTGAATAATCCCGGTCAGTTCGGCTATGCAGAAAACAAAAAATTCAAGTATTATTTAGAAGCAGCGGGTGAAGAGAAGGACAGCACGGATTACGCGGTCGTGACGTATCCTGAAGGATTTTCAGAACGGGTGGGCTTTGGCCTGTTCAGCGGCAACCCGAAAATTCCGGATGGCAGCAGTATTTTGGTCTATCGATTACTTCCGCCGCCGCCGGAACCGATCACGACGGATAAGAAAACGACCGCATTCGATTTTATAAAGGATACGCTTGCGATTGTGGTCTCATCCCTAACGGTGATCGTGCTTGCGAGCAAATTGTAATTAATGTACAACGGACAATGATTCACAATTTTTTTAATGATTAGTACAATTCAACTAAGGCACTGAATGCACACATCTCTTCTGAAAAACATACAGAATAAAAAAGCCGTCGTTGGTGTTATCGGTTTAGGATATGTTGGACTTCCATTAAATCTCTGCTTTGTGGAAAAAGGATTTCGCTCTATCGGTTTTGACATCGATAGATCAAAGATTGACGCGCTTACAGCCGGCACATCCTACATTAAACATATTCCCTCCGAGAGAATTCAGACTGCAATTCAATCCGAACTCTTTGAGGTAACCACTAACTTTTCGCGATTGAAAGAATGCGATGCTATTCTCATTGCTGTGCCGACCCCGCTGAATAAAAACCGCGAACCGGAGATGGAGTATATTGTCAAGACGTGTGAGGCAATCTATCCGAATCTCCGAAAAGGACAGTTGGTCGTATTAGAGTCGACAACTTATCCCGGTACTACAGTGGAAGTTGTTGTCCCGATTCTTGAAAAAAGCGGACTTAAGGTCGACAAAGATTTTTATGTTGCATTCTCTCCTGAGCGTGAAGACCCAAATAATCCGGAGTACCGCACAGAGACGATCCCGAAAGTAGTCGGATCGACATCCCCTGAAGGGCTTGCTGTCACAGATCTTTTATACAAACAGATAGTTGTAAAAACTGTTCCCGTTTCATCGACGCAGGTGGCCGAAGCAACAAAGCTGATGGAAAACATCTTCCGTTCAGTAAATATCGCTTTGGTGAACGAGCTAAAGGTCACCTTCATGAAAATGGGGATAAATATCTGGGAAGTAATTGAGGCGGCAAAAACGAAGCCATTTGGATTCATGCCGTTCTATCCGGGTCCCGGTCTTGGGGGACACTGCATCCCAATAGACCCATTCTATCTGACTTGGAAGGCAAGAGAATATGGAGTCAATACTCGGTTTATAGAGCTGGCAGGTGAAATTAACACTTCCATGCCCGATTTTGTTCTGCAGCGGGTGATGGAAGTACTGAATGAATTCGGAAAGCCGCTCAAAGGATCAAGGATACTTATCCTCGGTCTAGCTTACAAAGCCAATGTCGACGATGATCGTGAATCTCCCAGTTATTTCCTGATGGAAAAATTAGAAGCCAAGGGGGCTGTGGTAGAGTATAACGATCCTTTTATTCATGTGATAAAACCGACGCGTGAGCATCCGCAATTTGTGGGAAAGAAGTCGGTTGAAATAACTGGCGGATACGATTTAATTCTTATTTCTACTGCTCATGATGTATATCGAAAGATTGATTTTGTTTTGCTGAATACACCTGTTGTGGATACCCGAAATCTCCTTTCCATACATTCAAACTTGTTCTTCAAAGCTTGATAAACATGATCAGGGAAACTGTTGGTTCGGAACATTCTACGGCAGTTCTCGATGAGATGGTGGTCTTTGCATCTCCCGAAGTAGTCTGACTGTCCTTTTTGAATTTAATGCTCTAGAAAGAGATTGAAATTAATGAATAAAAATTTTGCCGTAACCGGTGTCGGTGGATATATCGCACCGCGTCATCTCAAGGCTATACATGATACCGGCAATAAACTGATTGCGGCGTTAGATCCAAAAGATTCCGTTGGCATCCTCGACCAGTTTTCTTTTGACGTACGCTATTTTTCGGAGTATGAGCGATTTGACAGGCATCTCGAAAAACTCCATCGCGGTCCTATTGAAAATCGTGTTCATTATCTGACGGTCTGTTCTCCCAACTATCTTCATGATGCTCATATCCGCCTTGCAATGCGGACAGGTGCAGATGCTATCTGTGAAAAACCGCTGGTACTCAATCCATGGAACCTTGATGCTTTGGAAGAACTGGAAAAGGAAACTGGGCGCAAGGTATACACCATCCTGCAGCTGCGTGTTCATCCGTCGCTTCTCCAGCTCAAGAAGAGGATGGAAAATTCAAACACAAAACATGACGTGGTTTTGACCTACGTGACAGGCCGTGGGCACTGGTATAATACATCCTGGAAAGGTTCAGTAGAGAAGTCTGGCGGCTTGGCGACGAATATTGGTGTCCATTTCTTTGATCTGCTGATTTGGCTGTTCGGCAGTGTTCAGAAATGTGAAGTACACCTGCAGGGACAATCTCGGATGGCCGGATTTCTTGAGCTGCAGCATGCAAATGTTCGGTGGTTTCTGTCCGTCGATATCGCTGATTTGCCAATCCACCCTACTCCCGGGTCAAAAACGACTTACCGAATGATTTCGGTTGATGGGAAAGAGATAGAATTCACGGAGGGTTTTACAGACCTCCATACGCGAGTATATGAACAAACGCTCGCAGGTAATGGCTTTGGTATTGCCGATGCCAGACCATCTATTGAAACTGTGGGGCTCATTCGATCATCAACACCAGCAATGAATCGGGAATTTGCTCATCCCATCCTGTTCTCAAAAATGGAGATGATAACGAAATGAATTACTTCAAACATGAATCTGCGTATGTCGATGAGCCGTGTGAAATAGGAGAAGGGACGAAGATTTGGCACTTTTCTCACGTGCAGAAGGGGGCAAAGATCGGGATAAAATGCATACTTGGACAAAATGTTAACATTGCGAATAATGTGACGATCGGAAATTATGTAAAGATTCAAAATAATGTGTCCGTGTATGAAGCCGTCACGCTGGAAGATTATGTCTTCTGCGGACCTTCAATGGTTTTCACGAACATTCTTAATCCTCGTTCGAAATATCCGCAGGTGGGTGCTGATTTTTATATTCCCACACTCGTCAAAGAAGGTGCTTCGCTCGGTGCAAACAGTACGATCGTTTGCGGCATTACCGTCGGACGTTTTGCCATGGTTGCCGCCGGGTCGGTGGTCACAAAGGACGTTCCCGATTTTGCTCTGGTGATGGGCAATCCCGCCCGCATCAAGGGCTGGTGGAGTGAGGCAGGAAAAAAACTTGAATTCGACAAAGACGGTTTTGCTTTTTGTGAAAGGTCAAATATAAAGTATAAACTTGAAAATGGAAAAGTTATCGAGCTGAAGCCATAAGTCCTATTGCCTTGGTTTCGATAGTCTCTGAGCGATAGAGGAAAGATTTGAATATTCTCATAAAGAGATTGTTTTAAAACGTTGCGTTGTTCAGGCATTAACGATTAAAAAAAGTATTTAAGAAGAGGATCTATGCTAAATGGTAAAGTAATTTTGATTACTGGTGGAACTGGTTCGTTTGGTAAGAAATTCATATCGACAATTTTGAGTAAATATTCTCCCAAAAAAGTAATTGTTTTTAGTCGTGATGAATTGAAGCAATATGATATGCAGAACCTTGAACCTTTCCGATCATATGATCAGTTGATGCGGTATTTTATCGGTGATGTGAGGGACCTCCCGAGGCTGAATCTCGCAATGGAGGGTGTGGACGTTGTTGTTCATGCTGCAGCACTGAAACAAGTTCCGGCCGCAGAATACAATCCGTTTGAAGCGGTAAAAACGAACATTCTCGGAGGACAGAATGTGATCGATGCAGCCCGATTAGCCGGAGTGCAACGGGTGATTGCATTAAGTACAGATAAGGCGGCTGCACCGATAAATCTGTACGGAGCAACTAAGCTGGCTTCTGATAAATTGTTTGTAGCTGCAAACAATTATCGAGGGTCTCGCAATATTAAATATTCTGTTGTACGGTACGGTAATGTGATGGGGAGCAGGGGCTCAGTGATCCCGTTTTTCATCGATAAGAAAAAAGATGGAATATTGCCTATCACCGACTTCCGCATGACAAGGTTTAATATCACACTTCAAAAGGGCGTGGATTTTGTTCTGGAATGCCTGCATCGGATGTGGGGTGGAGAGTTGTTTGTACCGAAAATCCCTTCCTATAATATTACAGATGTTGCGAAAGCCATTGCACCAGAGTGCAAACTGGAGATTGTCGGTATCCGTCCGGGGGAGAAACTGCATGAAGAGATGATAACGGAAACGGATTCGCTGAATACCATTGAATTTGATTCCTACTACGTTATTCTTCCATCTACTCAGATGTGGGATGTTGAAAAGTTTCGATGTGAAAGTAATGCTCATGAAGGAAAATTCTGCGAATATGGATTCAAGTACAGCAGTGAAACAAACAAAGAATGGCTTACCGTAGAGCAAATTCAGGAGTTGATTAACAAGACAATGTGATCCCCTGATTTTTGGTTATCAGTCCTCTCTTGACCAAATATTGCTGTAATTGTACGCAAAGTACGTGTTTTTATTCATCAAAATTCGCTTCGGAAAAAAAAGATTCTAAAGAATTGACATATTAAAATTGCCATGATATTCAAAGTATGATTTCCGCGATCATTCAAGCCAGGACTGGGTCAACAAGACTTCCCAATAAGGTATTCCTAGAGCTTTCTGGGAACCCTCTCATTGGCCATATTGTTGAAAGAATTCGTTTTAGTGTGCGTATTGATAATATCATTTTAGCTACTACTATTAATCCAAACGATGATCCACTGGAGGTGTGGGCTCTCCAAAACAATATTTCGGTTTTTCGAGGAAGTGAGGAGGATGTTTTAGCGCGCTATTTTCATGCCGCTGAGACGTACGGTTCAAATATAATTGTGCGAATAACAGCAGATGATCCATTCAAGGATCCCATCATTATTGACCGTGTGATAGATGAGTTGGTGTCAAAATCACTTGATTTCGCATATAATAACAATCCGCCAACCTTCCCCGAGGGATTAGACACAGAAGTTTTTACATCCGAAGCGTTAGAAAAGGCCTTCCATGAGGCAAAAGACCCGTTTGAACGAGAACATGTTACTCAATATCTGTACCGTCACCCCGAATTATTTTCACAAGCAAATATCTCACATTCACAAGATCTTTCGAACTTGAGATGGACAATAGATACGCAAGAAGATTTCCAGATGGCATCGCGTGTGTATGAAGAATTGTATAAATCCGGGGAAATATTTCTCATGGACGATATCCTCGCGCTTATTCAACGCAATCCCGGAATTGAAACAATAAATTCTCATGTTAAGAGAAGTGCAATGTATAACAAGTAGAATTGTTAAATTGGTTTTTCTTGCCATTAAGAAGAGTATGGAGTGGGCCTTATGAAACGTATCACTGAAATCGAAAAAAAATATGTTCTCGAAGCTTTAGACAACGGGTTTCAAACATCAAAAAACAGTGTTTTCAATAATAAGCTGGAAACAAAATTTGCACAGGTGTTCCGGGCAAAGTATGCAATCGGTCATATAAACGGAACAGCAACGCTTCATACTGCACTTGCATCCCTTGGGATTATGCCCGGAGACGAAGTGATCGTCCCCCCATTGACAATGTCGAGTACGGCCATTTCTGTTTTAGAGAATAATTCTATTCCTGTCTTTGCAGATGTCGATCAAAATACCTTCAATATTGATCCAACCTCTATTGAACGATGTATTACATTAAAGACAAAAGCAGTTATGACCGTGGCTTTATATGGTCTATCTCCCGATTATGATCCTATTCTCAAAATTTGTAAAAAGCATAATCTACAACTCATTGAAGATAATGCGGAATGTGTGTTTGGGGAATATAAGGGAAAATATGTCGGCGAGTTCGGTCATTTTGCAAGTTTTAGCTTCCAGGCAAGCAAGCATTTAACTGCAGGCGAGGGGGGAATGCTCACGACAAACGATGAAGAACTTGCCAACAAAGCCCGACGGTTTTCCAGTTTAGGATATGCTGGCGTCAGTGCGAAACAGGGGAAGATTACGCGTGATGATATACAGGATCCGAATTACAGCAGGCACATTTCTTTGGGGTTTAATTATCGAATGTCCGAAGTTCAAGCTGCAGTACTTCTTGGACAGCTGGAACGCGCTGAAGAGTTGGTAGAACAGCGTATAAAAGTTGCGCAGATATTTGACGAAGCGGTCGCTGGCGTTGATTTCCTCCAACGTCAGGCGGAGCCTGAAGGATATCGAAATACGTACTGGTCATATAGCCTTGTTTTAAAAACTAAGGACATACAGAACTGGTATATTTTTAGAAAATTATTACGTGATAATGGAGGTGACGGTTATTATTCAGCATGGAAGCTGAGTTATATGGAACCGTTATTTCAGAACGAAGTGCAAAATATGCCCGGTGTTTGGCAAAAATATCAAACGGGGTTATGCCCGACAGCTGAATATCTTCAACCCCGTATGATCCAAATGAAGACAAATTATTGGGATCTTGCTGAAGCGCATACCCAAGCTGAAATATTGAAAAAAACTATTATGGAATATAGATGCCTCAAAAAAGAATAGGATAGATTCCGCTTTTGTGAAGAATAAGAAGAAAGTTGCATTCTGATTGGTATATCGGTGTATCTTATGAAAATTGCATATTAACAATCAGGGGCTTTAGTATTAATCACCTAATGTCAACAGTATTATTCCGAGGATCTGACTATGAAACCATTTCCAAAAGAAATTAAAATAGGCGGCCGATTTATTGGTCATGGACATCCGACCTATCTTATTGCAGAAATAGGGGCGAATTTTGATAATAATATTGTGAAAGCAAAAAAATTATGCGAGGCAGCAAAAGAATCCGGTGCAGACTGTGCGAAATTCCAGACATTCTGTACATCGAAGATCGTCTCTGAGGGGGGATTCTCACGGATGAAGCTCCGCGGGGTTCATGGTTCTTGGGGAAGGACGGTCAGCGAGGTTTTTAAGGATGCTGAATTTCCACGGGAATGGCACCAGGAGGTTGCTGATCATTGTAAACATATTGGCATCGATTTCTCGACATCGCCCTACGATATTGAAGCCGTTGACCTGTGTGTAAAACTTGATCTGCCGTTTATTAAAATCGGCTCTGGTGAGATTACATGGCTGGAAATGATCGAATACATTGCCGGGAAAGGGAAACCATTATTACTGGCGACGGGAGACGCTACATTGGCGGAAGTTGATGAGGCTGTGCGAGTTATTGAGGCAACAGGGAATCGTAATTTAGTTCTGATGCAGTGTATAACGAACTATCCATCAAAAATCGACAGTGCTAATGTGAATGTTCTGAAAACATATCAGAGCGCGTTTGAGATATTAACAGGGTATTCAGACCATTCTCCTGGTCCAGTAGTCGCATTGGCTTCGGTCGTGCTGGGGGGGTGTGTTATTGAAAAACATTTTACCTTGAATAAAACAGATAAAGGGCCTGACCACCCGCACTCCATGACCCCCGCAGAGTTCAGATTGATGGCGGATTATGTACGCGAGATCGAACGTGCTATGGGGAGCACACGTAAAGAAGTGGTTGAAGAAGAAGGTGAAACGGTGTTCGTTCAGCGACGCGGCTTGTATGCAAAGAGGGATGTACCCAAGGGGAAAATTATTGAAGCAGAAGATATCGATGTTTTGCGCCCGGCAATAGGCATTCTCCCAAAGTTTAGGAAAACGATTATTGGCAAAACAGCAAAAAATGACATTGCTGTTGGGCAACCGTTATTCTGGGATGATTTTTGATCATGACTGATCGAGAGAAAGTTATCGCGTTAGTTGATAATGACGGATTGAAGAAATCAGACGCCATCATTTTGCTCGAAGGTGATGGATTAAATCGATATCAAAAAGCGGTCGAGTTGTATAATGGAGGTTGGGCAGACAAAATTGTTTTTAGCGGAGGGATTACCGATTATGAATACGGAAGTTTTCCGTTTTCTGATGTCCTGCCGCATATTCTCAAGACAGGGGTACCGGAAAATGCCATTATTCATGAAGATAAATCGCTGAGCACAAAAGAGCAGTCCGTTGAAGTTATTAAAATGTCGATGATCAATGGATGGAAAAGAATGATTTTAGTCGCAACACACGAACATCAATATAGGGCCTATCTCACCTTTTTACGAGAAGTCCTCGATAAAATACCAGCCCTTGTTCTTTTTAATGCCCCGGCAAGGAATTTGAATTGGTTCGTCGAAACAGGATGGGGAACGAGATTTAGAAGATTGGAAATGGAATTCGAACGTATAGAAAAATACTCCGCTCTGGGGCACCTGGCAACATTTGAAGAAGCGATAGAATATCAAAAATGGAAAGAATTACAAGCCTAAATAGAGCAAAAGGAATACTCGGGAATCACTTTATTGGATTAGAAGAGCTCGCATCAATCCAAAAAGATATGGGTATTCATATCCCAACGAACATGAAGGATGCTTTACCGGAGATAGAATTTTCAGAAGAATTATTAGCAAGTAAGAAATCGGAGTATATACTTATTCTTGGCATACCTTTCTTTGTAGACGGTTCAGCCTTAACTATCAATAAAATGAGGGAACATTTTGGCTGGGACCCCGATATCTCTGAACCGTGCTTTTATAATCAAGATTGGTACTTGAATGAAGTTTTTGCTTGTCATCCCGCGCTGGAAAATAAATGGTACTTCTTACGCTTAAAGGTTTTTGAAGAACTTCGAGGGAAGTCTGTTCATGATATTAAGGATATGAATGATATTCATTTACCTTCTGCTTTGTTATGTACCTATACATTCTTTGCCTACTATTTATATACAAAAAAAGAACTGCTATGGAAGGATGACTTTATATGGTGCTCCGATCTGGACAGCAATGGTGATCAAATTTATGTCGGAAGATATTCGGACTCAAAGGGAATAAATAAAAATGGATTTAACATACATAGACATTTAAGGATTAAAAACCATTATAGCTTTATTGATACTGTGTAGGTTCGTTCTTGATGTATGTCGGATTCTTCGTAACTAAGAGATAACCATGCAAACTGTGTGCGGCAGAAGGTGACGCGTATAACAATCTCATTATAAAATTTTTTAAAAGAAATCTCGGAGATAATATGTTTCAAAAGAAAAACAATACCATTCTTGTTCTGGCACCTCATACAGATGATGGAGAGTTTGGGTGCGGGGCTAGTATCAATAAGTTTATTTCAGAAGGGAGTACCGTCTATTATATTGCCTTCACTCTTGCTGAAGAATCAGTTCCAGAACCTTTCCCCAAAAATATTTTAGAAACTGAAGTAAAACTGGCTACTTCAAAACTGGGGATCGCCAGTGACTGTCTAAAGATATTTCGCTATAAAGTCAGACATTTTGCTTATCATAGACAGGAAATATTGGAAAACTTGGTGTTATTGAATAAGGAAATTAATCCTTCCATTGTGTTTATGCCCAGTCTGAGCGATTTGCACCAGGATCATTCAACGATTGCGACAGAAGGCCTCAGAGCATTTAAGAAGACCACCATTTTATCGTATGAAATTCCCTGGAACAATATCAACTTTTCAACACAATGTTTTATTCCCATTGATAAATCGCATCTGGAAAAAAAGATTGAGGCGCTTGACTGCTATAACTCGCAAAAAAACAGGAGTTATGCCTCGCGTGAATTTATCGAAAGTCTAGCTATCACTCGTGGAACACAGATCGGTGTTCAATATGCTGAAGTATTCGAGGTGGTACGGTTGATCGTCTAGTGAATATATCGTTGTGAAAAATTAAGATCGCGCAATAAGCGGAATCATCCCGCCTTTTTCCTATATAAGGAAATTGTTTTCTGAGAATGAATACTTTTAGATTATTTACTCATGAACACTCTCACACATTATTTCTTTTCTAAAGAACTGCAAGTATGAAACAAATGGTAAGGAATGTCAAAATAGTCGGTACGGGTTCGTATGTGCCGGATACAATATTCACCAATCAATACCTTGCTTCCCTTGTAGACACAACGGATGATTGGATACAAAATAACTTGGGAATTAAGGAACGAAGAATTGCCGCCTCCGGTCAATGTACGAGCGATCTGGCATCTGCTGCTGCTCTCCGTGCTGTTGAAAATGCAGGTCTGAAGATTGATGATATTGATCTAATCATTGTTGCCACGGCTACTCCCGATCGTCTCTCACCTTCGACAGCTTGTATCGTTCAAGATAAAATCAAAGCCTATAATGCGGTCTGTTTTGATCTTTCTGCCGTCTGTTCGGGATTCCTTTTTTCTATTTCCACGGCTGCCCAATTTATTGCGAGCGGAGTGTATGATCATGTTCTCGTGATCGGCGCGGATACGTTTTCGAAAATTACCGACTGGTCCCGGAGAGATTGTGTCTTTTTTGGCGATGGCGCAGGAGCCGCTGTCTTGACTCATGCAAACGATGATGAAGGATTTTTAGCGTTTAGACTATATTCCGATGGGAGAGGAAAGTGGAATTTCACCGTTCCAGGCGGGGGATCAGAGAATCCTATGACTGTCGAAAATATTCAAAAAAAACTTCAATATTTTCAAATGAATGGGAAAGCCGTCTATGAAACAGGAACAAAGGTTCTACCACAGGCAATCTTGAAGGTGCTGGAAGACACTAACTTGACAGTTGATGACATCGATTATTTTATTCCTCATCAACCAAGTCTCAAAATCCTTCAGGAAACTGCAAGGATCATCGGCCTTCCGTTGTCTAAATTAATGACGAATATGGACCGGTATGCGAACACTTCTGGAGGAACAATACCGATCTTGCTGGACGAGGTAAACAGGGCTGGGAAGCTTACAAAAGGGAAAATAATATTAATCGCTGCAGTGGGATCGGGCTGGACATGGGGAGCTTCAATATTAAAGTGGGATTAATGAAGGAGAAATCAAATGGTACTGATAACAGGTGCTTCGCGGGGCATTGGACAATATTTGATGAACTGTTTTATAGATGCAGGGGAAAATGTGTTTGGTACTTACCATACAACAGTCCCGGTGCCGAACAATGAGTCCAGATTCGCAAAAATAGATATTACTAATTCCGATGAAGTCCGTGCGTGGGTGTCTCAACTGCCCCCGGAGCATAAAATCATACTGCTCAATTGTGCAGGCATCAACCATAATTCCATGGTCCACAAATTTGATTTAAGAAAATGGAAAGAGGTCATAGATACCAACCTCAATGGCACATTTAATATGATTCATGCCGTCATTCCACGGATGAGAGAATCCGGATACGGCAGAATCATAAATTTTTCCTCGGTTGTTGCGCAAATTGGAGTTCCGGGAACAAGTGCATATGCATCATCAAAAGCAGCATTGTGGGGGTTAACGAAAGCCGTCGCGGTGGAAAATGCGATGAAAGGAATTACAGCCAATAGCCTTAATTTGGGGTATTTTGATATTGGGATGATAAAAGAAGTCCCTGAAGATTATAAAAAATCAATTCTTGCTAAGATACCGAATGGACACTTAGGCGATCCAAGGGATATTTATGAAGCTGTTAGATTTATCATGAACTGTGGATATTTGAACGGTGTTTCCATTGACCTGAATGGCGGATTATTGTAAAGAGGATCCCATGAAATATGAAGATGAAAAAAATAACGTCAGAATTTCCGCGGCAGAAATAAGAATTGGAGAAAACGTATCTTTTGGGAAAAACATACATGTGCGTATTAAGGGCGTATTTGAAATTGGCAATTACAGCAGACTTGGCAATGATGTGGAAATATTCGGCAATAATATTGCCTTCGGCCGGCATCTTTTTCATAGCTCGGGTTTACGAATAGGCGGGGGGGGGAGGCAGCATCCTCAAGCCAATTTTTCGATAGGGGACCGATGTACCATTCACAATAATTTTATTAATGTCTGCGAGCCTGTTGTTATCGGTAATGATGTGGGATTGTCTCCTGAAACATCAATTATCACTCATGGGTATTGGTTGTCTGTTCTGGAAGGGTATCCCGCAAAATTTCAGGGAGTAGAGATAGAAGACGGTGCGATTATTGGTTATCGGTGCGTGTTGTTAATGGGAGTGAAAGTAGTGAAGTATTGTGTGGTTGGTGCGCAATCCGTCATTTCTCAGAGTTTATTGAAAAAAGGTGTTTACGCCGGGAGTCCCGCCAAATTTATTAAGGATATTCCTGTCCTCTCAATCGAACAAAAAATTAAGAAAATTGAACAGGTGATTGAGTCGTATAAACCGATTGCAGAGTATCATGGGATTCATCCAGCAATCAAGATTGAATTTCCCTTCGTTTTCTATAACGGATTCAGAATTAATGTCGAATCATTTGAATATGAAGGCACTGAAGATGAACTGACGGATGATTTCAGGGATTATATAAGAAAATGGGGAATTCGGATCTATACGACCAGGCCTTTCAAAAGCAAGTTTGAGTTTTAAAATCCGTTCGCTATTAGGAAAATATTCAGTTATGGAATATAAACATCATCGTGTAGTAAGTTAATGAAACTATTCGAGTATAACAGTTATTCACGTGTCTCACAATTGAAGATAACATTGTTTTATACCTTCTTTATGCTGTTATGTCCATCAGAAAGACCATTCGCTCAATCAGTAACGGTAAATAAAAATTCTTTGGAAGTCTTGTTCTATGATTCGACTCAATATTGTGCCTTTCCAATGTTGCATCGCGTGCAAAATGGGTATATTCTCTCCTTTGATTGGAATACGTCACGCTCGCATTATGGTAGAGTAGCCGGAGGAAAATCTGGTTCGCATAGGTTATTTTATGATGACAGGACAAAGATATGGTCAAACGCAAGCGAAGATTTGCGTGGTTCCTTTGTCCAATTTAAAACAGATGATTCTATCTTTGTGACTTTTTGTTCGAACGGCCATGAGGAAATTATCGGCGATAAAATTATCGAATGTGAGAATAAGGGAATAATTTTGAAACGTTGGTCAGACAATAAATACTCTGCTTCATATCGTATGAAACTTCAGCGATGGGATAGCAAGGGGAAATTGCTGTTAGATTCAATTTTCACATACCCGGAATTTGGATATATCCAGTCTTTTCGAACCGGCATAAGAACGAAGGGATCTGTGTGGTTGCTACCGGTTTACTGCAAGAAAATTGGTGCAACTGCTTGGGAGTCGTGGGTTCTTAGGTCAACTGACTCAGGGTTGAGCTGGAAGAAGATTCTAATTGGATCCAATAACAGTCATTATTTTAGCGAAACAGAGGTCCTGGAAATTGCACCAGATACGATTCTTGCAATGATTCGATCAGATGAAGGTGACCACAGGCTGCTTCCCAGTCAGCATGGATATCTTTGGAAATCGATTTCGACCGATGGAGGGACAACCTGGGCGACTCCGCAGCAGACCAAAATATGGGGTTATCCGGCGCACCTCTTAAAACTACAGGACGGAAAAGTGCTTTGTACCTATGGTTATCGAAGACCCCCATACGGTATTAGGGCCAGTGTATCGGATGATAACGGGAAAACATGGGATACAGATCATGAGTATATTATTGATAGTCTAGCTTTTGGCAGTGTACCATATAATGCAATACCAAACAAAAGTGACCTCGGTTATCCGGTATGCAGTCAAATTTCCAAGGACTCCGTCTATACTGTGTATTACACAACTGACAATAGAGGTGTGACGTATATTGCAGCAAAGAAATGGTCTCTGAAAGAACCCAAACAGGATATATCCGTTCGATCAGATCAGCGGCCCATTGATCATCATAATCCAGCTCTTTCGTTCGAGTATATGCAAATGCAAAGCTTTATTCCCCAAGAAGATACCATTTGGGACATTTCAATTTATATAGATACATCGAGTCACGCTGCAATGGTGTCTTCAAAGAAGGGACTTTCTGTCGCTCTACGCAAACCTGAAAAAGATACTTGGTTTTCACCTCTTCTTGCCGAGTCGAAGCCACTCTTTGCCAAGGAAATATATTTAAATAGATGGAATATCTTCACTTTTGAACCGCCATGTGCAGTCAAAAGGGGTGAATACTATGTCCTGACCGTTTATAACAGGGACCATAAAGCATACGGATCGACAACTCCTGTGTTTGGTTTTTCCGGTCAACCATGGTACACTGAATGTAATATTAATTCGGAAGATTATTCATATGGCGGAATTGAGTACAATGAAACAACCGATATCCGTTTCCTTTTGAATTCAGTTCTTATTAAATAACCTATTACATACATTATCCTTATTCATCGTGGCGTAAACACAAAAATTATTATGATAGATAAACTAGATCCACTTTTAGATCGTCTGGTTCCGAATCTTCAAAAACTTTGGAATGCAAGGCGTAGGTTTTTGTATTTCAACATGCTCGTCATATTATCCTTTACGCTCTATCTTCTTTTTATCCATCCTTCGGAGTATCTCAGTAAGGTCTCTATTCTACCGGATTATGGCAATAAGCCGTCTTTGATGGGGCAGTTGGGAGATATTGCATCTTTGGCAGGTGTTGATGTCGGGAATTCGGCGCCGACAGAGATATATGAAATGATATTGAAAAGTGAAACAGTCATGGAGAACGCTTTTTATAAAAAATATACCACACAAAAATACCCGACTCAGGTGAATTTAGTAGAGTATTATGATCTATCGAAACGAGACGACCTGGATTCCTCGAAAATTGAGAGAGATTTGTTCCTCCGGTTGAGAGAACGATTCATAAAAAATAGTTTGAAAACTTCGGTGGACCGTTTTACTAAAGTGTTGACTATTCAGGTAACGCTGCGCGAATCTCAGCTAAGTGCGGATGTTGTCAATAATCTTGTCTTTTCGTTAGATGAATTTGTCCGGGAAAAGAGGAAATCGTATGCGATCGAACAGCGTCAATACATTGAAAAAAGACGGCACCAAGTGTCAGACTCTCTTATGGCCGCGGAGGAAAGATTAAAACTCTTTAAATTAAGCAACAAATCCTATTCGAGTTCGCCTGAGTTATTATTGGAGTCAACAAGATTAATGCGCACAATCGAAACGAATTCGGCTGTTCTTTATGAATTGACGAAACAATATGAATTGGCGAAGATTGAAGAAATTAAGGATACTCCCGTTATCAATGTCCAGGAATTGGCACGTGATCCTATTCAAAAAGAGGGTCCGCGTAAATTATTATTATTAGCATTCTTTATCGTCATTTCTTTGTTCTTCTCAGGGACCTATTTTATCTATGAAGCTGAAATATGGAAAGTTGGTTTTGCGGTAAAGCAGAAGATTAAAACGATAAGGCAGTCATAAATATTATTTTATGCATTGATTAATCTTCCTCCAAAAGTTCTTCATATGATAAAATTATCTGAAGGTATAAAGAATGTAACGTCGATCTTTGCTGCGAATGCTGCTGTACAAATCCTTTCGATTGTCACTGCTCCGATTATCACTAGGCTTTATGGGCCGGCGAATTTCGGAGAATATCAGCTTTTCTTTTCCATAGCAGCAACAATAGCGGCAATATCATCGTTAGGATATGAACAGGCCATTATTGTCCCTCGCGAAGACAATGAAGGACAGTCTGCATTTGTAATATCACTGGTTCTCAATGTTATTAATTCTTGTGTCATTACTGCAATTCTTCTGTTTTTATTCTTTGTTCTACCCCAACCGATTAGAATAATTTTTTTGTTTGTAGGATTATCTTCGTTTCTGGATGGCATTATTAATGTCGTTAATGAATGGAATACAAGAACGCGTGAATTCAATGCGATATCCAAGAGAAGAATAATCTCGTCGAGCACAGGGATTGGATTGAAAGTGTGGGCCGGTTTTGCAATAACAACTTCGGCCTTCGGCCTGATAATGGGGCATGTTATTGAAAAGTTGGTCTATGTTGCACTCTCTTTTCGTGAACTCAAGAGACCTGACTACCAATTCGATAAGATGCATCGTGCAATCCTCACGCAAACCGCCAAAAAATATATCAAGTTCCCCAAGTTCTATTTGCCATCAATTCTTGTGAACACATTCGGGAACCAGATGCCGATCTATTTTTTGGCATATTTATTCGGAAGCACTATTGTGGGACTGTACGCCCTTGGCTACAGAGTGATATCATATCCGTTGTCGCTCATTGGCGATGCGCTGTCGCGTGTATTCGTTCAAAAAATTGCAGACCAAAGACACCAAAACATCGATTTGCGGGAGACGTTGACACTTGCTCTCCGACTACTTTTTAAGGTCGGATTATTCCCTACAATAGTAATACTATTGTTCGCAGATGAAATATTTGGATTTGTCTTTGGCAAAGACTGGGCTGCTGCGGGTACCTACGTAAAAATCCTTTCCATTCCCATGCTTCTTCAATTTTGTTTTTCCCCCCTCAGCCGGATATTTAATGTTCTAGAGTTTCAAAAAGAAGGGTTTGTGATAAATAATGTACAAATATTTATTAAAGTGCTAGGCATTGTTGTCGGTTACGTCATATTTCGCACGGAATATGGGACTATATTATCTCTTTCCATAGCGAGCGTGCTCAGCATTCTTATTTATGCCTATTGGTTTTTTAGACTCCTTCATATCTCATCAAAAGTATTTCTTAAAAGTATCTCATGGACAATTATCATTGTGTTTATGTATGCATTACCAATAATCATACTTTCGCAATTGCATTTCCTTTCCGAAACCTTTTTCTCAATCATAACAGTCCTTTCTGCTACTCTCTACATGGTATACGTGTATAGATCGGAATCCTTTTTAAGGGGAATATTGAATGTCAAAAGTTAAAATCCTGATCATAACACCATGGTTTCCATCTAGTGACAATGAGACGGAGGGTAATTTTGTTTTAACGCAGGCTTCAATCCTTTCGAAGGTGTATGATGTAAGAGTCGTGCATTTCATTTATAATAATAAAATACCACGCTTCTCCTGGCGCATTACTCATGAAGTATTCTCTGGCATAAAGGTAGAAAGAGTTGAATATCGCGCATTGGGACTGGATAAGATCCTTTCGGCTATTTTTGTTTTTATTCTATATTTGAAATTGAGATTCAATGGTTTTGTGCCAGATATCATTCATGCGCATACATGGCTTGCAGGTACAGCATCTCTTTTACTCAAGTTTATTTTTCAACCTCCAATTTGTCTTACAGAACATTATTCCCGTTTGTCATTGCCACCAAATAAGGATGTAAAATCCTCAATCGTAATTAGCAGGCTAGAACGAATCCAAATCCATTTGGCCTATACAATTGTTGATATCGTTTTGCCGGTAAGTGATTCATTGAGAAAATCTCTACTAACCTATTATAACAAAGGGGCTAACTACAAAACACTCTATAACGTAGTTCCCTCGTATAAAGCAAAGAAACGGAAGTCAGGGGGTACTGTACGGTTTTGTGTGGTTGGGACAATAGATGCAAGAAAGAGCAGCGATGTAATCCTGCAGTCTTATATCTGTGCATTGCCGAAGTTCCCTGGAAATACTCAGCTCGTTTACGTTGGAGATGGAGTCTTGCGTAGATCATTGGAAAGCATCGTTCGAGAGATTGGTCAAGAGGAAAAAGTTTTTTTTAAGGGGAGACTCTCACTCGTTCAAACCATTGAGGAAGTTAGAAATTCTGACGTTCTAATTAGCTATTCCTTGTATGAAACCTTTGGAATGACGATTGCAGAAGCAGTTATGGTGGGGACGCCTGTCCTTGTGTCAGATATTCCACCATTCAAAGAAATCGTGACGCAGGAATCAGGGGTCCTAATATCAACTAGAAGTGTTGAAGCATTGTCGACTGCAATGGTTGACATGAGTAAGAATTGTGCACAGTACAATCCTGATAGAATGCATAGCTTGATGGATGCAAAGTTTGGAGAAGAGGTGTTTCTTGCGAACGTTAACGAGATATATTCTTCGATGATAGTAAATTAATTATTTCAATTTCGTGGTTAATCTGTAACTATTCCCTGAGATGATACGATACTCAGTCCATCGTATGTGACATTAGAAAATGAGAAAGAATTACCTTCATTATGAAAATTGCCATTCTATCGCAATATCCCACAATTGAATTTTATCAAGAACTAGGACTTACCGCTGCACCCAAGGAGCACCTCTATCCGTGGATCCACAATTTAGCACAATCACTTTCATCTCAGAATATTGAAGCACATGTCATAACGCTGAGATCGACGATCAAGGGAGATAAAGAAATCAAGCACAGCGGCGGGTACTATGTGCATTTTATTTGCGTAAAGAAAAACTTGTCCATTATTTCATCGTTGCGAAAAGTTGTCAGGTTTCTCAAATCAAATGATTTCGACGTGCTCCATGTCCAGGGCAATTATCTGTATGCTTTTATAGCGCTGCTGGCGAACAGAAATCGGACTGTACTGACAATTCATGGAATCCGGCAATATGAAACCGAATCCTCGTATTTAAAATATTTCAGCGGCCTTTTAACCGAGGCATTCTTCGGTTCGCTGGCGAGATTAATTATTGGCAATTATATTGTTATCAATCCGTTTGTTTCTGAAAAACTGAAAATTCATGGACGGATATTTAAAATATGCAACCCGATATCCAATGAATATTTTAGGGTCGAGAAAAAAACGGCGGGCACAAAGAAAATATTCCTTATGTTGGGAAGTATTATCCCAAGGAAGAATATTGAAGAAGTCCTCTCCGCCCTCGCAGGATCGGAGAATGTCATTCTGCGATGTGTATATGCCTCATACGACAGCGAGTATATGCATTGGATCAAGACACTTTCAGAGACAAAGAATGTGATCGTTGAAATGGAAGAAGGCATTGATCCGGGAATAGTATTACATGCCTTTTCAGAGGCATATTGCCTGATATTATCCTCAAAAAACGAAACTGCGCCGATGGTGATTGCAGAGGCACAAGCAGCAAAAACGCCCGTCATTGCTTCTGATGTAGGGGGGGTCAAATATATGATAGAAAACGGCAAGAATGGTTTAATTTATCAAATGGGGAATATACAACAGCTCAAAGAAAGAATTGAAGCCTTAAATAATATTTCCCTGTATGCTGAGATACAGTCACGTGGATATGAGTACGCACAAAAATATTATAATGCGTCGAGTGTGGCAAAACAAACAATTGATGTCTATAAACAAATAATCTTATCCTAATTTCTACGTTATCCTGATTGTTCTTTCTCAGCGGTAAAATTGCATTTCTGTGCAGGCCGCCGGCAATACGTATGAATGCGGAAAATATTTTCTGAATACTTCCGGCAGGAATAATTCAGTATGAGATTCACGCTGCACACAATGAAATAATCCTCGTTTTCTCTCTTGAAAGGTACTATGAAATATCTTTACATCGCAAGCCTTGCTGATAACAGTTCAAGTGTGAGAGAGAAAGTCTTCCTGCAATTAAAGCATCTTACACTCAGCGGGCTTGATGTCAAACTGCTCCCTTTCACCAATACCAGTATTCTAACTGAAGAGGAGCTGCGCTATTGCGATCTTCCTTTGATTTCTCAACTGACTGAAATACAAGATGGCATCGAAAATAATGATATTTTAAGTCTCTATCGGTTCTACAAGCTCATAAAGCAATGTCATTACGACACGATCTTGCTCCGGTACCATAGAACTTCGGTTGCTCTCATTCTCTCGTTGGCAAAGGGAAAAAAATGGGTGCCGATTTTTGAATCTATTATAGAAAAAGAGCAGTTTGACAAAGAAGGCGTTTTCTCTAAACTATTGTTATTTATTGTGGCCAGGATCCGGAATAAATTTATTCTGAGTAAATCTTTGGCAGTCGTGGGAGTTACAGACGAAATTGCCCGTTATTATGCAGATGCTTCAGGACAAAAAACAACACACATACTCCCCAATTCAATTGAAAAAATACATAAATATCCCGCTGAACGGAATATCAATAAGGTTGTAGCTATTGGTAATATAAGCAAGGCTCAGGGTTTCGACCGGATCATTCCCATGTTTAACGATCACAGGATGAAGCATGTCCACCTCTACTTTATTGGAGATGGCCCGGCACTTGCGAGATTGAAGGAAATGGCAAAAAGTGTCCTTTGCTCAGAAAATATTCACTTCAGCGGTGTTCTCGATCGACAAGCAATCGAAAACGAACTACACACGGCCGCAATTGGAATTTCTCCCCTCGCTGCGCATAAAAAGGGACTGAAAAGAGCCTGTGCTCTCAAAACGAGAGAATATCTTTCGTTTGGACTGCCCGTCATTCTAGGGTACGATGATGTAGATTTGATGCCGGGATTACAGTTTGTTTTACAGGTGCCACCTGACGATACACCGATTTCCGCTGATGATTTTTTATCATTTCATGCTTATATACAACAGCATTCTTTTCTTCGGGAGGATATCTACGCCTATGTAAACAAGTATATGCTCTATGAGAACCGGATGAAGCTGTTTGCGGAATTCTTGAAGTCGCAAGAAGTAGGAACGGTGTGAAAGTGAAGATAATACGTCTACAGTCTGTACGCTCTACTAAAAAAGATCTTATATTGCAGTAAACAGATCATGCAAATCATTCTCGCTTTAACAATATCAATAATTGCGATAACGCTTACAATATCTTCAAAAGACAAGAAGATGCTCTTAGCCTATTTGATTGTATTTTACTGCGCTTTTATTTGGAATTTTACTAACATTCTGCAGGTATTGATCTTTCCTGATCTATCGAGGACAACAAGAATACTCTTATGCAATCCATTCCTTTTATCAATTAGTATCCTGGGAATCGCAGCGCTTCTTAGACACAACGACCGGATACTATATACAAAAAATAAAATCATAGTTTTAATGAGTATTCTGCTGTTGATCATGTTTACAGCGCTGTTATTTATAAAATATCGTCCATCAAGTTTTGAGTATTACTTGACGAACGGCTTTGTGCCGATGATCGTGTTTATAGGATTGGCTACCGATTCGTACTCTGAAATGGAAATTCATAATATAAAAAAGATATGTGTAATCCTCGCACAAGTACTTTCGGTGTTTGCGATATTTGAGTTTCTCGTTCAATATAATCCGATCATGGAAATGATATCCTCGTTCTATCCAACAGAAATATATCTCAAATTTAAAAACTCATTTCCCTATAGAACATTTTCTCTTACGGCGCATCCTTTGAATCTTGCTTTATTTCAATTGTCTGTACTAGGGTTCTATGTTTCAGACATCCTGCGATCAAAAAGGATTTCGTATCGAGGACTTGGCCTTGTTGTCGTTTCGATCATTCTTACATTCTCCCGTATTGCATTGATAAACCTTTTCGGAATATATATCATACTCATGTATGTCACCGGTAAGCGTAATATGGTCCGTATCATCATGTCCCTCTTTATTGTTTTTGGCGTATTCGGGTATATATTTTCTGATTTCATATTTGCGAGATTCGCAGAGGGGGGATCGTCCAGTTTAGCGAGAGTCGTTGCATTGGGAGTCTTATTTAAAATTGATTGGGCGGTGTATGCCATTGGGCAGGGGTTCTCAACCCAGCGGGAAGAGATATGGGGTCTGTTCAAATTCGCAACCTCAATCGAGATCCCATGGGTTATTCAAATACTGGAATACGGCCTGGTGATTACTTCGTTATATCTATTTCTCTTGTTTAGCTCTATCGGTAAATTAATCAGATACCGAAAAAATAATCATTTTCAAATATGGTTTGTGCTTCCATTTATTATCGTCCAAATATCAACATTCAATGGTTTGGTCGAACCCTCGTTTATCGCGCTATTCTTGTGGTTTATGGTAGGACTTGGCATCGCTTCGTTGAATCATTCTCAAAATGTTTTGACCTCGGAACGTGAGAGGGAATAATTCTAAGGGAAAGTTATTCATGGCACAGGAAAACATAAATCTCTTAGGGATTAAAATATCTAACGTAACATGTCAAGAGCTCGATCAGCATATCCTGAATTATTCAAGAGAGAACAAAAAAGGGATGTTTTTGAATGTCAATATCTATGCTATGAACTTTGCTCACCGCTATGCATGGTTTAGGGAATTGTTGAATTCCTCTCCTATTGTGTTTTGCGATGGAGATGGGGTAAGGTTCGGTGCTAGAATCCTCGGAATGAATATAAAAGAAAAAATAACCTATAATAGATGGGTATGGCAGCTTTTGGAGTTATGTGCAGAGCATCGCCTTTCAATATATTTTCTCGGTGCTGCACCCGCGAGTATTGATAAATCGGTACAGAAAATACATTCACTCTATCCCAAGCTTCAAATTAAAGGGTACCATCACGGATATATTTCAACGGAATCAGAGAGCAAATCTATAATAAACGAGATAAATGTGCTTCGGCCAAACGTTCTCCTTGTCGGTATGGGGATGCCGATCCAGGAACGATGGCTGAAAGATAACTTTCATGTTCTTCAGATCAACGTGGCATTGACCGGGGGAGCTGTGTTTGATTATATCTCCGGGGTTGCAAAAATGACACCGGATTTGTTCTATAATTTCCATCTTGAGTGGCTCTATCGATGGCTTCATGAACCGCAGAGGTTGTTTTTCAGATATGCAATTGGTAACCCATGGTTTTTATTGAGAGTATTAAAAGCAAAAATATTCTCATCTAAGTTATCCACACTATGAAAGTATTTGACTATTGTGCGATTGTAGTTACAGAGTATCAGCTTCTTCAGAGCGAGTCGATAGTCTCCGGCCTTCGTTTAGAGAATGTTTGTTTAATCGTAGCGAATCCAGGCAGGCTAGAGCCTAAGATTATTAACCGGTCATTATTTCAAGAGATTATTTTTATCCCGAGTATCGCCAGGTACAATTCATTGCAGAGGCTGAAACTATCTTATCTTAATGACTACACAACACTGACCCATTCATTACTTCAGGGAATAAGAGCCAAAACAATTATTGGCGCTCAAGATGAAAACACCGATTATCAGATTATAGTTGACTCTCTTGCTCCAACCGAAAGGTGGAGTATTGAGGATGGGATAGCAAATTATTATTTACCCTCTCTCATTTCAAGATCGAAGATACTATTTAAAAACATTCTCTTCCGTAAAGTCTATCGCAAAGCGATCAAAGTAAATTACCAGCATGGCGAAGGTGATTACGCCAGACTGTACAGGATGAACCCAGGCCTTTCTATAAACCATGGGAATAAACTCCCCCTCCAGTCCTCTATGATAGAATATATTGAAAATCGGAGGCAGTTTTACCATAGCTTGATAAGTGAAGAAGAAAGACAAATGCTTTTCACGAAGAGGATGATAATCGGCACTGCAAATAAATTGCACATTCATTTAACTAACGATCAGTGTAGATTAAGCGTCATTAAAGCTCATCCGGAAAGCAAAGAAAATTATCCAGATAGTGGCATCGATATCCTTCGGCAAAGAGTCCCCATTGAAATTTTGCCTTTATTATTTCCCAACATCAAGTATGTATTATTTGACAATTATTTCAGCAGTGCAATATTGAATTTGCTTGAATTATCAAAAGATGTGGTGGTTATCACGACCAGTGCATTCACTGGTGATGAGCGGAAATTATTACATCTGCATAAGTATCTCGTGCAGAAATATAGTACAAGGTATGTTCATGCCATCGGTAAAATTCCAATGATGTTCAATTAATCCTTTTTTCCGATCGATTCATTCTATCCTCTTTTCAGTCTTTCTCTTCTTGTGCAGGTCATACCTCTTTGAAGATGAATGTACCCCATTGTGAAACATTTTGTGTAGGAATTGTCTGCGGTGTGGGATATTTCCGCGGACCAAATTCAAAAAATCCTACGTAAGCCTCAGTTCCTGGCAGAACAAGTGTGATGAGTAGAAACAATCAAATCGTTGCACATTTTACACAACATATGTGTGGTTGTGTTTCAAGTCACATGCAAAACTTGCTTTTTCATGAATTTGTATGATATTAGATATATGGAAAAATAAGAAATATGTTTTTCCTGTAGTTCATTTCAGAGGTCCTTAATTTATGGGAGTGATACAGTTTTGATACTGAAGCGCAATTGGCGAAGCATTTTTATTGCCTTTGTATTTATTGTTGACTCGCTTGCTATCATGGCTGGAGGGTTGGCTGCTTACCATGTGCGGGGATATCTCCCGAACATACCAATTCTGCCTGTTGAAATATTTTTCCGTTTCACATTATTCTTCGGATCGATCCTTCTCTTCATGGGATGCATTCTCGGTCTTTACCGTTCTGCGTTTCATAGTGATACAGCGCGTCAGTATTTCATTGCTGCAAAAGCCTATGCTTTTGGAGTGCTCTTCTCTTTCTCGGCGATCTACCTTCTTCACACTTTGGATTTTCCCCGGAGGTTCACAATTCTTTTCTTTCTTGTTACACCCGTTTTTTTTATCATAGGGCGTTCTTTGATGCAGCGTTTCAATCTTTTCATGCAATATCGGGGTTACGGGATCCACAAGGTGCTTCTGGTAGGATACGAAAATGGCGGCATTAAGATCTTTGAACGGTTTCGCGGATTTCCAGAACTCGGTTACGATGTGAAGGGTGTTGTGACGAAAACGCAATCAGGTTCGAGACATAAGCCCCTTATTGCTGGTGCCTATGTTCCACATTTCAAGCTCTCCGAGGTCGAAATGGTAGCCAAGCGGGAATCTATTGACAGGATCTTTGTACCCCATGCAGCGAGTATCACGAACGGGTATGCCTCGGTTCTGGATCTTTCCCGGAGGAATCAGATAAAGGTCAAAGTTCTATCACCGGAAGCTGATCAGCTTCTTCGCCGCGCGCATGTACACGATATTGCTGGAATCACACTTTTCGCGCCTAGACGATATAAAATAGAATTCTTACGGCGCATTCTCAAAAGAGGGATCGATCTTATTGTCTCATCTCTCCTCTTGTTGATAATTTCACCAGTCTTGCTCGTAACTTCTCTTGCCATAATTATTGAAAGCGGTTTTCCTGTCATCTTTCGACAAAGGCGTGCATCTTTAAAGCATAGCGGTTCATTCTTTTTTTACAAATTCCGCAGTATGATCCAGAATGCCGATGAGGTGAAAGAAAGTCTCTGGCAATACAATGAGTCAGAAGGTCCCCTTTTCAAAATGAAGAACGATCCGCGCCTTACGAAGGTAGGCCGGTTTATCCGAAAGTTCAGTATCGACGAGCTGCCGCAATTGATCAACGTCTTCCTTGGCGACATGAGCCTTGTCGGACCACGCCCGCTTCCACCTTCCGATTTCGAAAAAATTACCGAATCGGAAGAGTTCTGGGATTCGATCAAGGATCGGGCAAAAGTAAAACCGGGAATGACGGGCTTGTGGCAAATATCCGGAAGGAGCAATATTGGATTTCGCGAAATGATCCTTCTTGATCTCTATTATGTCGAGAATCAATCGTTCCTGTTCGATCTTGAAATACTCTTCGCTACGGTGCCGGTTGTGCTCTTTGGTAAGGGAGCGTATTAGTGAGCGCATATACTAGTTACAATGACGGTTGCGTTCTATTGTTGTAATTAATATTATCTTTTATTTATTTTTCATTTCTACTACTTTTTACCCCGTTCTTTCATTTTATCTTTGATTCCCTTTTATTTGAGGTCCAACATTTTTAATAGACAGTGATATCAGGACTTATTTTCTGACAGAAAAGAAATTGAAAGGGGAAGGTCCTTGTCGTAAGAGTGTCAGGAAGTCCGCCAAAAGATGACGCATGGTGGATGAACAACTCCAGACACCACTGATCTCCTCTTTAAAGTATTCCCACAATCGCTGTATTGTTCCCATCATACATTCTTGTTCTCAATAAAGAGTTGATCACAGATGGAAATGAGCATTCTTCTCGCAAAACGAGCGGGACCTGTTTAAATACAAGAAGATTTTTTTGAGGCGACACTAGAACAAAGTACACTATCTCTTCATGCAGTTGTCTGAAAAGTTCTCTCGATACACGATTTCGATGAAATCGCACTCGAGAACCCGTTTCATTCCGAAAAACGGAGCCGGTTTACGTGCCGTCCTGCGCGTTTTTTGCGTCCCGATGTTTTACGTGCTTTATACGTCCCGTTCTTTTCCGGGATATCGGGATGGGCGGGCATCCTGACAGGGAAGGATCTTGTTGTATAAGTGTCAGGAAGTCCGCCAAAAGATGACCCATGGCGGATAAATAACTCCTGACACCACTGATCAATGTACACTATCTCTTCATGCAGTTGTCTAAAAAGTTCTCTCGATACACGATTTCGATGAAATCGCACTCGAGAACCCGTTTCATTCCGAAAAACGGAGTCGGTTTACGCGCCGTCCTGTCCGCCGAAACGGAGTGCAGGCGGAAGAAGTGCAGGAGATGCCGTAAAGCGGCACATGGCGGATAAAAAACTCCTGACACCACTGATCTCCTTTTCAAAGTATTATACGCAATCGCTGTTTTATTCCCATCCTTTGTTTTTCTTTATGTCAGCCGAATTCCCCTATTTCGAGAACCAATACCCTTCAATTGTGAAACTACCCAAAGGAGGAGAGAAATGCGGGTTTCAAATCCCCTCTAACTATAGGACTTGCCTTTACTCAGTGTATTGAGTAAAATAACTCAAGCCGTTGAGTAAAGCATATGGTGCATCTTAAGCAAAGTGCATTCTCAGCAGCGTCCATGAAGCTCCTCTCATATTCCCTTTTCGCCGCTTGTTGTAGTGTTTGACACTACATTAACATTTTCCTATATTTCATTATGGTACTCGAATTCGATTGGGATCAATGGAATATCCAAAAGAATGAATCCAAACACGGGATCTCGAAGTTGGAAGCGGAAAGTCTGTTTTACGATAGGAATCTCTCGTTATTTCCCGATACGCATCATTCGACATCAAAAGAGATGAGATACATTGCTTATGCAGCAACTTTTGCTCAACGCGTCTTGATGTGCGCGTTCACCCTCCGCGGAGCAAAGATCAGGCTCATCAGTGTACGCCAGGCATCAAAGAAAGAGAGAGCAGTCTATGAAGAAGAAAAAAGAAATTCGCGTCTATGATACGCATGATACGACCGCCTATATCGATCGAAAACGAAGTATGAAGTTGGCCGATTTGGGCATTGAATTGCCGTCTGAAACACCGACAAAAGTGCTCAGCATGCGTCTTTCGACGACGCTCCTGAATAAAATAAAAGCATATGCAAGTGAACATGATGTCCCTTATTCTGCGGTGATAAAAATGCTGCTTGCTGAAGGTATAGAATCAAAGCTTCGTCATGCAGCACAGAACGCCAGATCATAAGATCGATTGATTGTTCGAAGCTCATCATATCGCGCCAGTTCATCCCTCTTTTCTCATCACGGAATTAACAAGATTATTTCTGCGAGAGAGTGATCGGGCCAAAATACCGGCAAAAAGGGTTATCCTCTTGCTTAGAATAACGGATGAAAAAGATACCACGTCAATGAAGGATCAAGGGAATAGCAAGTGTCGTATAATCGTCCATTTGATGGATGATTATCAGCCATTCGGTGGTTGATTATTATAGCAGAAATTCCTATAGAAGTCGTAAATATTCTTTGTCCTTTTCAAACGGGTCCTTCCGAGATAAGCTGTGCCGCAAAATTATAAAGCCCACGGAACGGTAGGAGGAATCTGCAGTTCAGGACACGATTCACAAAGTCCTTTCGGCACGTATTTCCATGCAACGTACAAGCATTGCTCATGGAAGAGCCACTTGCATACCGTACGGAGCAATCGAATTTACCCGAGAACCTGATGTTGTTCTTTTTGCTCCAAACGGAATTTTATGCCGCGCCCTTGAGGTCCTCTTTGATGCCTTTTTCGATATACACTTTTGCCAAAGAAGAATACCCCAGATCTTTTCTGTTCGCAACGGTTTTTAATTGCGCCAGCATGATGGACGACAATCGCATAGACAAAAACTCTGTCGAAGGTTTTAAGTTGGGGACCGCACGAACGACGATCGTCTTTGAATGGTCAAGATAGTCGAGCGGGGAATGAGTAGCCCAAAAATTGCTTTCCTCTTCCTCGTTTTTAAATGCTGGCAGCTTTTTTAATTTGTTCTTCATAGTATTTCTTCTCTCGTTTATTCATGTCTCGCGCTGATATGACGCGTATTCTCTTTCCCCTCATGGTAAAAACGATCACCAGGTTCCTGTTCTTGGTCGTTTTTCCATAACATGTAAATCGGAACTCGCCGATTGAATGCTTTTCGTCTGGAGAGACGAAATAAGGTGGATTAAGGAATAACTCCTCCGTCTCGGCGAGCGAGACGCCATGCTTCATATTCTTAGCGAGAGTTCCAATGTGCCAGTCAAACCCTTCTGCATTTTCTATATTTGTTTTCTGTGTCTGCATCTGTGATATGTTAAACATATACAATCAGAAATTCACAGTCAATTTCAACGACTGATCTGGCGAACCTCCCTTCCTTCGGGATCCAATATTCCAACATTGAAGTCAAAATATGCGCTTTCACCGTTACTTCATTACGTTGGACAGGTCGGCAAGCAGGAGTGTTGCGAGCAAAAAGGGGGCGACGAAATCATTAGAGTTGGGCAATATCAGTTGAACACCCAGTTGCGAAAACCGGAACACTCATAAAGGATCAGAGAGGAAGAGGTGCTTCTACAGTGCGATCATCAAGTTTATGAATTCAAAGTGGAGAAAATCAAAGGGATGCAATCCACAGAGATGCTTATATGCCCGTGATGTTATTCCGGATGTGTTCTTTCTCTCTCGGTCTGTGCGCCTGGTCAGCAGCTCTACGGAAATATTCCTTAATTTCTTCAGGAGATTTGTTCTTAAGAATCTCATAATGTTCATCACGTATGTGACGTATCATCTCAACTGTTTTAATCGTTTTCGTTTCCATCCACTGTTACCTCCCGAGGTGAAAATATCTGAATCTGTTTGTAGCTGAGTTCCAAATTCACAGCATTGAAAAGCCTTATTTTGTCAAACCTCACGATGTGTTTGAAGTTCCAACTCACCAAATATCAACTTCTGCAACAGTCGCGAGTGCGATGTGAAGTAAGTCATTAAAAAATTTTCCGGTAAAATAGAATGCTGAGTATACGCAGCAGTCAACTGGAGCACCTCATCTGTTACTTCGACCATTTCATGCCCATACGTTAAAAGCTCCTGATACATTTCCAATACTCGGCTCGGTGCAGGGTTCACCTCATCGGCAACCACCTGTGACAAAACGGGCACAAATATGCCCATGCGGATATCCCGCATTAAACCATTAGACCACTGGGCAAACTCTGGATCAAAGCACCCACCGATAACTGAAGTATCAAGATATATGCGTAATTTTTTCACATCAGTAAATTACAAATATTGGGTGAGTAATGCAAAGGATGGGGCAGAAGCGCAAGTATGAAAGATCAAGACCAAAATGCGGTTTTGTTCATTCCATAGTTTGTTCTCTGGGGGTGGGTGAAAGTGATCATCACGGATTTTAGCGGCCTGATTGACGACATTTATAAATCTCTCGTAACGACAATTAGAATTCCCTTCGTGTCGGCCTGAAAAAGGGCATACTATTTGAACACATTTAGAGAGAATTTATTATATCGGCGGGTATCATTACGGTGGACAGGTCGGCAGGCAGGAGATCCGTAACAAGCCAGTTCAAGATTTACTCCTCGTCATGCTCGTCGAATCGCGATTTGTCGGGTGAAAAATCTGATCCTTGCCATTTTGATTGTAGTGAACAAAGGTGGGGATAAAGAATTACGGGCTAAAACTCTCCTCCCAAAGAACCTGCCTTTACTCAATGTCCTGAGTAAAACAACTCAAGCTGTTGAGTAAAGCATTCGGTGCATATGAAGCAAAGGGCTTTCCTAGCAGCGTCCATGAATTTCTGCCGGGGTGCGTTACGGTGAACAAAGAGAGTATGGCAGAACAACAATCTCTTTTGAGAAAAAGCAAGGTTCATCAACGGAAGCAACAATTATCCCTGTTCCGCACTGCCGGGCATATGTTTCTCGGAAGGCATGAATACCCCGGCAATCAGATGCAGTAATATTCGCTTTTGATTTTATCTCCACGGGCCAGAGCAATCCGTCCCGTTCAATCACGAGATCTACTTCCGCTCCGCTGTGCGCCCGCCAATGATAAAGATGTACAGGTTTCGAAGAAGCAGAGAACATCCTTTTTATCTCAAGAACAACATGTGTTTCAAAGAGTGAGCCGAAATTCGGCTGTACTGCAAGCGTCTCCGGAGAAGAAATGTGAGAAAGGAAGCAGGCTAAACCGGTGTCTGTCAGATATCCTTTCCCTTTTGTGCTGAGGCGTTTTATCAGATTCCCATGATACGGGGGAAGTTCAAACCATTGAAAAGTTGCCTGTAAGATGTTCAACCACCGCGATGCTGTTTGGGGCGTCACCCCCAGTTCTCTTCCCAATTGACTGTGATTGATTTCTTGCGCCGTCATAACCGCAACAAGACTAAAGAATCGACTGAATGTTTGCTGATTGGAGACCTCGGCCAATACGCGGATATCCCGTTCAACGTAGGTCCGGACAAAGGAGCGAAAATAGTCTGCGAATAATTCGTTGGGAAGATCGAGTGTTCCCGGGTATCCACCGCGCCAGAGCAGTGTAAATAATGAATCGTGTTTTTGGTCCTTCGGTCTGGAGTTGAATTCATTTAGGGATTCGAATCTCTTCCCTGATGCAAGAATTGCTTCGATCCAGAAATTCAAATCTTTCTTTGCTGTCCCACTTCTTTCCGAAACTGTCATCCCTTCCACATCAACGACCACGGCCCGTCCAGCCATGCTCTCACTGATCGTTTTAATGATCGAAAGATTTTGAGAGCCGGTCAGAAAATATTGCCCGGGGCGCTTGTCCTTGTCAACCTGTTTCTTTATCAGCGTGACTAATTCAGGAGCGAATTGGATCTCATCGAGGATAAGGGGGGGTGGATATTGTTGAAGGAAGAACTGCGGATCCCGTCGTGCGCCGTGCTCATCGGTAACGGGATCGAACACAAAATTTCGGGCATTGTTCCCGAAGAGATGCGATACCAGGGTGCTCTTCCCTACCTGGCGCGCTCCGGTGACAACCACGACGGGAAAATGTTCCGCCAAGGTTTTCAGCTTCGATTCCATAATCCGATGTCGATAATTCATGCTCGATATATAATGATTCCATCATTAAATATCAAGTATTATGACTTTTTTCAAATCGGCGTGCGCCATTAATTTTGCCAATTCTGCAAACGTGGTCTTTGGCTGCCATCCGAGCTTCTCTTTAGCCTTTTGGGGACTTCCGATCAGCAGATCCACTTCCGTCGGACGATAATATCGAGGATCTACGATAACCAATACCCTGCCGTCCGCCTTATTTATTCCCTGTTCTTCTTCACCGGAGCCCTTCCATTCAAGTTGAATACCGAGACATGAAAATGCAGCGTCAACAAATTCACGAACCGGATGCGTTTCGCCCGTAGCAAGGACATAATCTTCCGGGTGCTCCTGTTGAAGCATCCGCCACATGCCTTCACAATATTCGGGTGCATAGCCCCAATCACGTTTTGCATTCAGATTTCCCAAGCTTAACTGCTTCTGCAGCCCCAGCTTTATCCTTGCAGCAGCTAATGTAATCTTCCGGGTAACGAACGTTTCTCCGCGCCGCGGTGATTCATGATTAAAAAGAATTCCATTGCATGCATACAGATTATAAGCCTCCCGGTAGTTCACGATGATCCAGTAACCATACAGTTTTGCTACACCATAAGGACTGCGGGGATAAAAAGGGGTCTTTTCTGTCTGCGGTATTTCCTGAACTTTGCCGAATAATTCGCTTGTCGACGCCTGATAAAACTTCGATTTGAGCCCTGTTTCTCGTATAGCATCGAGGAATCGAAGTGTGCCGACGGCATCAACCTCAGCTGTATATTCGGGAACTTCAAATGAGACTTTCACATGACTTTGCGCGGCAAGATTATAAATTTCTTCCGGCTCGATTTTCTCTAACAGCCTGTTGAGATTGCTTGTGTCAGTGACATCGCCGTAGTGGAGGAATAATTTCTTTCCCATAATCTCAGGGTCGTTATAGAGATGATCAATGCGACCGGTGTTGAATGAACTGCTTCGCCGTATGATCCCATGAACTTCATAGTTTTTTTCAAGAAGGAGTTCTGCTAAGTAGGATCCATCCTGGCCCGTGATTCCTGTAATAAGCGCTTTTTTCATTTTTCTATCTGCTTCAAGGTGAATAGTCCGTTAATTTATTTGTTCCAAAACCGGGCGCACGGTGGAGCAAATAGAATATGCTCCGTTTCATCCTCCGGCTCAATACCTTCAGACATCAAGTGTTCCCATCTCGGTCTACTTTATACTTCCCCTGCCGATCCCAAAATACTCAAACCCCTGATCCCTCACTTCTTTCGGCTCATAGATATTGCGCCCGTCGAATATCACTTGCCGTTTCATTAATGCTTTCATTTTTACAAAATCAGGCCGACGAAATTCATTCCATTCAGTAATGACCAATAACGCATCAGCCCCTTTGAGCGCATCGTAATTGCGGTCAAAGTACTCCACACGGTTGCCAAATATGGATTTTGCCCTCGATAAGGCAATAGGATCGTGAGCTTTAATTTTGCACCCAAGTTCCAGCAGCCCGTTGATCACCTCTACAGAGGAAGCATCTCTCATGTCGTCTGTTTGCGGCTTAAATGCCAACCCCCAGACTGCGATGACCTTTTCCTTTAATTGTCCATCAAAATATTTTTGTACTTTTCGAACAAGCACTTTCTTCTGTCTCTCATTGACTTCGTCGACAGAGCGTAATATTCGCAGCTCAAAATCATTTTCCTGTGATGTTTTAATCAGCGCCTTAACGTCCTTAGGAAAACAAGACCCCCCATACCCAACCCCGGCGAAGAGAAACTGCTGTCCAATTCGTTGATCTGTCCCCATACCCTTCCGTACCATATCAATATCTGCACCTGTTTTCTCACAAAGATTTGCCAACTCGTTCATAAATGATATTTTTGTAGCAAGAAAAGCATTGGAGGCATACTTTGTTAATTCAGCGCTTCTTTCATCCATCATGAGGATAGGGTTCCCTGTGCGGACAAAAGGCGCATATAATTCTGTCATCACCGTCATCACCCGCTTGTTGCGTGTCCCTATGACGATTCGGTCAGGCTTCAATGAGTCTTGAACTGCTGCTCCCTCTTTTAAAAATTCAGGATTTGAGACAACATCAACTTCATGATCAGTTTTCTTTCTCATGATCTGCCTGACTCGATCGACCGTGCCGACAGGTACTGTGCTTTTACTTACAATGATTTTATCCTCATTAAAAAGATCGGCCATCTGCTCTGATACACGAAGCACGTGAGAAAGATCCGCCGATCCATCTTCCGATTGCGGGGTTGGCAGGCAAAGGAAGATTACCTTTCCATGCTGAACTGTGGATCGAAGATTTGTTGAAAATTCAAGCTTTCCATCCTGAACATTTCGCTTGACCAGTTCTTCCAATCCCGGCTCATAAATTGGGATGATTCCTCGCTTAAGATTCGCGATTTTTTTCTCATCTATATCCATACAGATAACGGAGTTACCACTATCTGCAAAACAAGCTCCTTGCACAAGGCCGACATATCCTGTTCCAATAATTGAGATTTTCATCGGTAATCTGGTCCTTTAAGTTCAATAATATCAAAATTACTAAATAATCTCATAAAAAAGAAGGTATAGATTCACTAAGGTAGGATAAAATGCATCTTGAATGTGGTTGAACACCAAACTGCGTTTCTTGAGTAAGAATCACTATATTCGCTTTCGGTGGATAATAACAACTGCATTCGGAGTAGACAGAACGATAATTGATCATTAAAACACATTAAAAATCATAGTAGATATTCCTGAATGAACTTCTGATGCCGATTGTCACCCACGTAGATTGATCTGTTGAGATATTAGAAGTCTTATTACGATAAAGGATGCCTAATTCAATCCTCAGATTGAGAAGGCGATTCAACAAGTAGGCGAACCGCACATCCGCAACTGCGAGATGAGTTTTTACACCTTGTGTTGAATAATTCCCATAGTCTCGAAGCCTTGTATTGTAGGATTTATAAATGTCTTGTCCATAGTTCACGCCTGTCGAATCGTCTCCGTAGAGAGCATAATTGAATTGGGCGGAAATCTCAACATTATTTATTGAGTAATTTCCTCTTAGTAAGTATTCGTAGAAATTAGCGCCCAGCGGATGTGCCAAAGGTTGTCGGTAATGGCCATAATTCGTCATATATTCCCAGTGGGAATACGTATAGGGGCTCGCAGTATTGAATTCAGTCTGTAGAAAAAGGCCTCGAGTATTGAATGCGTCGAAAGCCTTGACTCCTGCTTGAAACCCATATTTATTAGCCCAAAATCCTCTTTCGTTCAAATATTCACTTATCACCATTTCATCAATCAAGATTTGGCTGTATGATGAAATGTGATCAGAAATTTTTAATTTGGCATTCAAACCGATTTTCATTTTATCCGGAGAACCCATCGAATATTCTATAGGTCGGAATAAAATCAGGGGAACCAAATAATTCAAATCAAAGCCCCTATATCCATAAAGAGAATCAACTGCTCTCCAGGTGACAGCTTCAAAAAAACCGATGCTGAATCTGTCTGAAACGTTCCAATCGAGATAATGGAAGACGCCGTATTTCTTCGGCCAGAATTCCCGATCATTTTGCCCGCCCACATTTGGCTCCTGGAATTGCGCCCACATAATCGAATATTGCAGGTTCCAGACATAGGTACTGAGTTTTACAAAGGGATAATTTGAAGCGACATCTGACAGCAGCATCGATCTGTATCCGTCACCGATAAAATTCTTATCCTGTCCCAACTGGATTGTCAGATACCGCGATGGTGAGTAGCAAATTGATCCTGAGGAATATCCATACTCATAATCGTTGGGGCCGTAGTACCTCTTATAGCCTTGACCCGGTATTATGCGAAACTGCCAATTCAGAAATAACGGTCCATAGTTCAGACATCACAGTTCCCTTGACTATGAAAGAACGATGCATCTTTACAATTGAATGTATCGACAACGAGAGAACGATCCAAGTACCTATTCGATCGTTCACATGATGTTTCAGAGACGAACGTGCAGGCATGGCACGCTGCAACATGAAGTGATCGATCTTTCTCAGGATCGTGCTCCGAACATAATGGATCAGAGGAACAAATTGTCGCGCGTACCAATGCTTGTTCAACAATTCTACCAAGGTTTTTCGGTTTTCCCAACTCGATAAGACCACCGAGCGTACCATCGGAGTCAGCCGCAGCGGTATAAAGCAAGATACCGGCCATCTGGACTTCGCCATCGGAGGCAGCATATATTCGTTCCCGAATACTTGCAGCGTTGTAACCGCACTCCAACGCCAATTCTCGAATCAGCAAGTGGGAAATTGTGTGTAACAATGCGTATCGCACTCCTGGAAAACCCTTGTCTTGATCGAGCTGACGAGCGTTACGCCATCCTTTATGTCCCGCTCTCATTTTATTCTCAAGACGTTTCACTTCTGGTTTGGCTTCCCAAGATTTCATTGTCGTTTCATCGAACGTAAGGAAAATGCCTTCTCCGTGAACTTCTGTAGCCGGAACCCAAACAGGCCGGTTCGAGCAAAGCGCGGCCATAGGTGGACGTTCATCAGGAGAGACCGATTCTTCCGGTGCTTCAATTCGTGTATAACCTACAAGAGCGTTGACCTCTCGAAGACGCTTCAATAAAAGCACACCGCTGATCTGCGATGCGAATTTCGTCGGTGGTGCGATACGCTCGCTCAAAAAATGCGGCCAATCGGTCGGCGGATTTGGGTGTGTCAAGACTATCCATTCTGGAACCTTTACGTCTCGTTCAGCCACTACCTTCGAAGGAAGTTCTCCTTTGCGTTTTTTTTCGATGACTGTCCATATTCGATCGCTATCATAACGATCAAGACCCAGAAGCAGTCCTCGTTTTTTGAATGCCTTCAGCAATCCCTTCAATTCCGCTTCAGAATCTACATCTTTCAAGTCTTCCCACCCATCCTCTACAAGTTGAGTCAATGTATCGCCTATGTGTGGTATGGCAAGCACCGAAACAGTTATCGGGAACCAACTATTCGTCGCTCCCAGCAATACAGTACGAGCTTCGGCATTACATCCTTCATCATACGCATCCAAATGTGGATGCCTCCCTCGACATGAAGGTAAACTGTTCTGGGCATCAGCCCCGAAGGCATGAACGAGCGATCTCGCAGTACCACAGACATCGCATTTGACCCACAAATTTTCGGTTTGAAGAGAAGCACCTCGTTCGAAAAAGCGGAGTGTGCCTTTGCAGGTCGAAAGTCCACTGTGTACGAACCAATGCCATGGGAAATCATCGAGGTGACCATTTCTGCAAGCAAAAAGAAAACGTGCAGGCACTGCGTCCGAATGCGAGCCCTTCTCACAACTCGTATGCAGATAGTGGGTCTGGTCTGGGCGATATGGATTTTCTTTTAGAGTGAAAAGACCTGAATCTATTTCAGCCAACAATCCACAACGAACACATCGAAGCCATCTGGGAAAAGGTCGTACGGGAATGCCAATATTACCCTCTGCCGTGAAGGGGTTTGCATTCTCTTCCGTCACGATTGGAGGCATGCGAAGGCGTTCAACCTGAGGGCCAAGAATCAATCGTACAGATTCCAGTAAACGCGATTCGTCAAGTGAAGTCAAAGTGACCGAATGCTGCGGAGCCACTTCTCCAGACCGTCGGAACGTGGATGCTTGAACATCCACCGCTATCCATTGACGGTGACGCACCTCGACAAGTTGACCTGCTTCTGGAACCGAGTAACAATATTTAATTTCGGTAGATTCGACTCTCATTCCTTCAGCGATAGTGAATAAGTGAAATTTTCACATCCTATTTTCGTTGGTCATACGACTCGACATGTTTCAAAATGGATAGGCCGATCAACTCTCCAAGTTTTGGAGGTACCGCATTACCGATCAATCTCCCCACCCTCTTCCTGAATATCGGGCTACCTGGAGGAGTAAATTTGTATTTTTTGGGAAAGCTCTGGAGAATTGCACCCTCACGCAGAGAAATTGCCCGATTTTGTTCTGGGTGTCCGAATCGGCCATTACCGAAACCGTAGAATTGCGTCGTTATTGTCGGCGCGGGCTCATCCCAATTCATACGACCATACACACTTACATATGTTCTACCTGTTTTTTTCTTGTGGCAATCCGCCAAGAGGGTTTTCTCCCAGTCACGCCACGTACCCCCAGGACGAGATTCTTTGATACGTCGAATATTTGTAGACGTAAGAACAGCGGCTTGATGCAAAGGATCAAGACCATCTATTTCTCCAGCTCTCAATCGAGGAAGATGTTCGATACTATCTCGAACGGTAATTTCTTTATAACCGAATTCCGAAGAAGGAAGGAGATTGACGTTACCAAACTTCGAGGCTAGTAGTACAAGTCTGTTTCGATGTTGAGGAACACCGTATTCTAGCACATTGACAATTTGGGTAGTGACGAAGTAATCCATCTTGCGAAGTTCATCGACGAAATTCTTGAAAACATCCTGGTGCATCAATCGAGGAACGTTCTCCATCGTGACAAGGTCTGGCGTCGTTTCGTGAACAAGTCGAGAAAATTCATCGAGCAACCACCATCGCTCATCTTTCTTCGTAGCTTTCTGGTTGTATGTGGAGAATGTTTGACATGGGGCGCATCCAGCTAACAAACGAATACAATCGTTCGGAAAGACTTCCTCCAGATCATTCGCCCGCAACTCTTTCACTGACTTGAGAAGAAATTTCGCCGAGTTGTTGGCTGTGTAAGGATATTCACAAGATGCATCGATATCGACACCGAGCTTCACCTCGATTCCGGCCGCCTCCATTCCTCTGGTCAAACCGCCCGCACCGCAGAACAAATCTATCGCACAGACCTGAGCTTTATTTCTTTTATTGGTTCGACCGTTTTTCACTTTCCCCATCGATTTCTATCTTTCTTCGTCTAGCTTTTGACGGATCCGTCTTTGTCAACATAGACTGGGTGTATCGTCATAATGACTCTGTTTCATACGTTCCGCAGAACCATTAGATGTCCAAAATATACATCTTTAATCTAGACAAACACATTATCAGTTTAAGTTACCTAGCAAACATTACATTCGCAACAAGGAACCAACTACGGCATTTGTGTAAAAACGTCAGAAAGCTGTAATCCGTAGGCCTCAATGCCACAACTGAACCAAAGCAACACCGAGGAGAACCTGTATATTTTGACAATCAACTATGGTATAAGATATATGTATCGAAGGTATATAAATCACCACCGAGTCGACCCATATGGGTGTATCAAGCGCAGAGATCATTTCTCTGGACAACCTAATCCATATTTAGTATCTTCATCAACAGATTCAGGAGCTGAAGTTATGCAAAAGGAAAAAACGATCACAGACATGAATTCAACTTTCACGTCCCTATTGCAGATGTTGGGCAAGGACGATTTGAATGAAATTCTCTTCAACTGGAACGAATCGGAATTGAACGAGGATTGTTCTGAAATTGTCGTTTTTGTCGACAGTCGCGCATATGGACCACGAACTGGTGGAGCCAACAAGGTGGAGAAATCAGAGTTCATCGAATGGCTGCTCAGCGACGCTCCCTTTGACCCCAAAGTTTATGGTGAAAAGATTCGTGAAGACAATCAATGGACTGAACTCGTTGGCAAAGCCAGACAAACAATAAAGGTATCTACCAATGGATAATAATCTGGAACTCGCAATTCAAACCATACTTGAAGCCCTGACGACCGTGTGGGATGACAACGGCAACATAATGGCTGATGCAGTTCGAGATAGCGTTATCTTGAATGTATCAAAGCTTACCGGTGTCAGCGTCGAGGAGATCGAAAAGAAGGTCGAAAAGATGATCGAAGATGCTCAGTGATGGCATTCCGACTCTGCTAAACACGCGATAAAGCTGACGATAATCTTTCGTCAGCTTTTTTTATTTTAAGAGCGATCAACTTTCGGAATCATAATACTGAAGGTAAATCTTCATACACTTTGTCACCCTTTCGTGACTCTGTTTCCACAGTTTTATCTTGCAACCATAAAATCGTTAGCATATTATTACTCGAATTCGTTGGTAGAGTATCTCGAGGTCATCGTATCACCACTTCCCATCCTTCACACTCTCAGGTTCTAGATGCAATTTTAGAATTTGTTGACCCGCAATGTCAATCGTTACTTCAGGTGGATTGACTGAGGAACGCTTATGGCCTTCTAGTTCAGACACAGAAGAAACTTTCTGCAAGATACTTGATGGGAGAAGATCACCTTGATCTTCATCATAAAGGTCAAACCAAGGCATGCCATATTTAGAATAAGTATGTGCATCAACAGGTGTCGACGGCAACGATTCACCAGTAACCTGCGCATAGTACCTAGGATCAAGAAGATGGACAAACAACCTCCCAGTGACATTCTGATCCCACGTTTTTATTCCATATTTATCAGGATAGATCTTTTGTTTCATCCGTCCACCAGGCGCTATTCCAGAACTACAGAACGAAGGTTCTTGAATACAGCATTCATAAAAATATCTTGATGTTGGCCCTTCATTAGGAAATCTTCCTGGCTTGGGTTCGAAGAGTTTCAGCTGAATACCCCCGAATTCTGCTTTGGATGTCAGTTGCTCTTCAATCGTGTATCCCAACCCTAAAGGCATTGCCACAAATTGCCGGATCATCCCCTTGCCTGCATTGATCCCGTCAAGCCAAGGCTGCTCAGGTATCACGACGTAATCTTGAGGTTTCTCAAGATTTTCTGACCAAGGTTTTCCGGTAATGGCATTGATCTTTCCCACTCCCACTTTCAATGCCACTGGATGCCAGCTGTGACCGTCAAAGGACAACCAAAGAGCTTCACGCTGATAGATCGGTAAAAAGACACCTCCAATCTCGACAATCTTTTGAGGAAGTCTTGTCTGATAGTCAGTTACTCTTCTTACTGGAAAGCGCCCTAAACCCGGCGGTAGCGGGTAAGTCTTTCCGTCGTCAGGAATGCGAAGTGTGCGTTGAAAGCTGAGATTGAAATACTTGCCTATGGATACTGAATCGTGGTGAATTGATGTTGAGAGCATTGAGACATCCTCCGATTATTGTGTCATATAGTACTACACGGGAATGTCTCTGATTTGGAGACAGGAAGAAATTATTTTAATCGTTACTGAGGTTGTATGTTGTTCTCTGAATATCTGAAAGGGAATTTACCAATCTTGAATATGCCTGGTTTACTGCAAAGCCCCTCGCGAATTCAAACAGATCTGGTTCAGCGTTATACTCACTCTTAGCTAAACACACTGCTTCCGAGATGATAAGCTCATTATCTTCATAAGAGCTAATATCTCTCCGTGCAAACAGCGGTTGATCATTTCGTTTCTGTATCTTATTGGCTTTTGTCCTGATCCGTCTGAAGATGTTCCATCCCTCTTCAGGATTGTATCCAAGTCGTTCTGCAGCAGCCGAAACAATCCTATCATCCTTCTCGATCAGGAGGAATCCCAATGTTTCGATAAAAGCTGTTTCCTGGGGAGTGAGTTGAGATCGCAATTCATTCATAAGGTATTTCATATTATCCTCGTTTTCGAAAACCGATACAGGGTCATCAGAGGATGCATAGTTATCTGGTTCGGGATCAATGTCTTGCGGTCTGTTTTGGCGATCACGCCAGTAGTTCTTTAACAGATTACTGTGAGCTGTAGCTGCAAGTGCGGCGAATGTCCCTCTCAGGGGATCATAACTCTCAAGTGCTTTTCTGATGCTCTCAGATGCCAAGTCTTCTGCGGTGGCAAGAGTGATCCCTTTTGACATCCCAAAGGATATCAATCTTGAAAGAAGCGTCTTTAATTCTTTTGCAGTAATACTCTCCATACCTACCCTTTTTGTTTCCAGTAGATAATACACACTAATCTGGTCAATTTGGAGATGGGTTAAAAATAAATAGCCCCACGCACTACCAGATATTGGAATATTCCATCACCTATAGATACAATAGAATTCTAAGCATTGAATAAATTGGCTATAAATTTGTTGATGTCACATTCGGGATATCCATTGTTTCTGGAAGCAATTTACTAGGCATTACTAAATCCAATCGTTCAACTGTTCGATGAAGGGTTTCTGGTTGAAGGTGGCTATAGATCTGTGTTGTCGATACGTCCGAATGACCCAATAACTTTTGCACTTCGTATATTGATACGCCATCCTGCACCAACCACGAGGCAAAAGTATGCCGGAGAGCGTGATAGTTTAGGTTCTCCTGCAAATTGAGTTGTCGTATGTATTTTTTTAATTTGTGACTGAGCCAATATCCGGAAAGTCTTCTCCCTTCGACTTCGAATACGTAGTCGGTCAGACACTCTTGCCTTCTGTTTACCACAACCTGCAGGGCAATCTTATTCAATGGAACAAACCTGCTTTTCCCTCCTTTAGTACGAAAACCTTCATGGCTATGAATCAATATGACTCTTCGTTCGAAATCAACATCTACCCATTTTAAGTTGATGACTTCCGCCCGCCTCAAACCAGTAACGACGGTAAAAACGACAACATCACGAAACCATGGTTCTTTGATAGAATTCAATAAGCCCTGAAAATCGGATTTTGTGAAATATGGAGGAGTTTCCATCGGGACACGGGCAAGTGGAAGGCCAAGGAACGGATTGCGTTCAATTAGCTGCCAACGGAGGGCAATATTTAATGCAGACCTGATAGTCCGTAATTCAACATTAACCGAGACAGGCGATACTTTCTGAAGTCTTTCTGATTTGTATAGATCGAAGTGCCGGGGAGTTAACCTGGAAATCAGGACGTCGCCGAAGACCTCTTTAAAATTCCTCAATGAATGCCGATATAATTTCGCAGTGGCTGGCGTCAACGTGATTTCAGCATAACGGACAGCGTCTTCAGTAAATCCTGACAGATATATCCTTAATCTGCGAATTTCTTCACGCCGTTCATCAAATGTGCGAAGAAATTTTAAGGCGTCGCTTTTATAACGTGCCTTCGTGCTTACCTTTCGACTGCGGCCATCGTCATCTTCATACCAGAGGTAGTAAATATGGTTGCGTTTGGAAAGGAACATGTCTTGTCCTCCATATATTGTTGGTAAATAGCTTTCTACCAATAATAATAAATCCCCGACACACTACCAGATGTCGGGGATTAGGGAGGCTAACGCCCACCGGGGAGGTGGGCACTGGAGATATACAAATCCTCTAAGTAATTGTCAACTTCCTGCACTCTTCATCAAGTCGATCAATAGGAGTTTCAGCAACAATTTTCGCTACTCCCAATCGCACCGATTCCCAGACCTCAAAATGAGTTGGAGCGAGCTCTAAATAGCACTTCCGGCAATACATATTTACCGGCGCGATGTTGGGAAAAGGCTTTAAATCATCACGAGACTTGAATCTATGATCTGAAAGGATGGTGAGTTCGCCGCATTCTTTATGTCGGGCAGAGTAATTGATAGAGAACATATCTTTAATGTAGTAAGACCTTCTTGAAAACCCAAAAATAATTCCAGAAAACCCTATATAGGCCGGATTTCAACCCAAATAAAAATTCTAGGAAAACGATTTTCTATATAGAACCGAAAAATTCCCAGAATAAAATTTTTCTAGGAACCTGTTTGCTCTCCGGTTTTAATGACCACCCTACCCGAGTTAAGCCTAGTGGACCGTTCCATCTAGGAATCACGGGTTGAGGCTCTTGGGTCCCATCTAATCGATTTTCCGAAAACAATACGTCAACTGGCAGAAAGATCAGGCTGCTGGAGAGGTTGCCGGATGATATGTATATCGAACTACTAAAGCGAAATCAGATGATGTAGAGCGCGTGGTCGAATAGGAACTGAAGGCTGCCAGTTGACTAAAATATTTAGTCATAAATAAACCCAGGAGCCAACAACTCTCCCGGGCCAATGCAATCCATAAGTTCAGTTTACACTGAATCGTGGAGAGGATTCTTCTTCTGTAACGGTATGACTACAGCAAAAGAAATCCATTCCAATGAAACCTTCTGGACACGGAACAGTTGCCGGCCATTGCGAAGCCGTCTCTGCCAACATAGCTGCCGTCCTTGCAATGTTTTCTCTGAGTGCAACCAGAGATACACCTGTCAAGATCGGTTTTGTATTAGAGGGATCTGTCGGTGATGCCGGTACAACGATAGTTGCATCGACAACCACATTCAGATTGTATTGCTCTCCGGATGGATCAATTTGATCCAACTGCTTTTGAGCATTCTCTATCGCTGTGTTGATCGAATCCATAAGTTCCTTATGGACGTCCTGTATAGTAAACATGGTAAAATCCTTCTCCCTCTCTTGAGGGAAAATTATCATGTATTGCATGGCTTCAGGCAATTTGCCGTGTTTCGCCATCTCTATTTGGGACATCATAATTTAAGGAATTATAACAGTATTTTTCAATCTTCGACATTTCGACGCGCCCTTTGGCTTGTGGAGAACTGGCATAAATGATCTCCACACCGAGCGTCTGCATGGCACGGCCGACATCGGTGAGGGTTTTATCTGCATCATAGACGCTGTCAAAATCGGTATAGAGAGCACGGGGAATACCATGGTGCTCACAATAGCCCCGCAAAGTCGTTAATGCATTGGCGGTATCTTCCGAAGGACTAAATTTCAGAAAGGTTGTGCTGGAAGCGTCGTCAATGGCATGGAGTAACGTACAGACAGGGCCTCTCGTCCTTCAAACCAATCGTGGTTTGAGCCATCAAATTGCAACAGTTCACCCTTGACGCTACGCCTTGGTCGTTTCTTGCGATGCAGGCGTTTCTTACGCTGGGGGTTACTACCTCCATTGGCCATCAACCAGCGGCGGACTGTTTCATGGTTGATCTGCAGACGGTGATGTTCCATCAATTTCTCGCTGAAGAAGGTCGGCCCATTATCTCGATAGTCCTGCCAATAGAGATGGACCACACGTTGACGAAATTCTTCGCCATAGCCTCGATTGGAAGGGTGCCCTCGCAGTCGGTGCAGCAGGCCTTTTGCTCCTTCGATTCGGAATCGGTGCAATATGCGATACGTTTGTCGTTCGCTTATTGATAAAAGTTCACGCGCATCTGCTATCGTCAATTGTCCTTCACAGACTTGGGTGAGGATCGCTAATCGATCCTGTTCTTTGGCACTCATACTCAGTATTGGCTCCAATCTGAGCTCCTGGTTTGTTCTTAGAACCCATAAGTTCATCAATACTGACATTTCTATCGAGTCAATACCCTGACATTTCTACCATGTTATTACAGGCAAAGTCAAAATACCATTGCACTTATGATTTAATTTACCTACCGTCTTAGGCGGTCAGGCTGAGACCGCGTGGCTTTTATGTTTTAAGTCCTGGTCAGCAATGGCAGGGTTTTTATTCATTAATATTTGGAGTGTACCATGGGAAAGTATAAAATATATTGTGCTCCTGCAATGTTTGGAAAGAAAGAAAACTACTTTGCCAATCTAGCATATAGTAATGATAACCTGAAGGAATTCTTAACAAACTGTGTGAGGGTTCTAGTGGATGTTAAAGCTGTCAAGTATCCTAAAACGTCTATTAGTGCTATGGTAACAGCAATGAAAGGTGCTAATGAATACGTAGTAGGTGTGTATGCGTATTCTCCAGGAAGTGGCAAGCTGTATGAAATATTAGAACAAGGAATGACAGGTAATAAAGCGGTAGGACCAAAAGGTTTTGAGAAAGAACTAGCAAGACGAGTAAGTATAAAGGATACAAAACAAAATTTTAAAGCCCGTATGGACAAAGCTTTTATGCAAAACAAAAGAGCTAGTAAACAATATAATAAGCAGATGAAAGAGAATGAAATTGCAAGTAAGACACCGGGTTTTGACGCTAAAATTTTTAGAGAAGCACAGCAAAAAAAGTATGCTGCATGGTGGGATAATCATGAAAAGGAGAAGTAACATGGCCGACATATTACCGTTCCCAAAGTACGGCAATACAGGCTTTCCAGATGAAATGATGGATAAAGTTATTGCATACATTGATAAAGAATTTGAGACAAATAGGCTAGTGGTGGGTCCTCTTTCCTGATACCGTAAAGAAAAGCGCAACGTATCGCGCTCTCTCTCCTGTCATAAATATGCGACAGCTTTTTGTTGAAGACTATGTCGGAGGGATGCGAGGTGGGAATGTTGAAGGTGATTGCGTTGTGATATTTCCTTCAGATTATAGCCGGCAGTCAGGTCGTCGAGAAACGTTTGCTCATCAGCAGTCAGCGAATCCATAAAGTCGTTCGCTATCGTGAAGTCGAGAGGCGTGATTTTCATCGGCAGCAGAAACTCAGACAATGCAATTGGATCGACTCCCTGCTTTACCGGCTTATCAATGTAGACGCGCTCATGGTTCCATGCATCACGTGTTCTCTTGCCGACCTCCGCTGTAGGAAATGCGCTGCGTTTGTTGAGTTCTTTACTGCGGAAGTGCATCATCGATTTCATTAGTCCTGGTGTGCACCGATCTCCAAGCCGCTGTCCTTCCTTCCAGGCCATCGTGATTAGTTCTGACCGCTGTAGCTTATCTCTCGTGAATTGCTCAGAGTAGTGCCACAGGTTCTCATATTCTTGTTCTGACATAATTCCTCCAATGATATAAGAATAGATTCTTAGTTCTCTTCTTATACCGCACGATTCATCCTCCCTTCTGACAAATGGTATAAGACTATATGATCACGCGATCATCGCGATTAGCGATAGTCCTTTCCGGAAAGCTTTGGGGACTTAAATGGAAAGCTTCCAACCTTTTTTCAACAACCAATATTGGAGGATTCAAATGGCACACAACCTTGAACAACGAGATGGTCGAGCCTCGATGTTCTATACTGGAGATGTTCCCTGGCATCAATTGGGCCGGAGAGTCGACAAACCAGCGACAGCAGCAGAAGCAATGGAAGCTGCAAATCTGGATTACACGGTCGTCAAGAAACCGCTGAAGGCAATCATTCACAATCGGCATTTTGCAGATGTTCCGAATGCCTTTGCAACAGTTCGCACAGATACGAATGTCGTTCTGGGAGTTGTGGGCTCAAGATATGAGCCCGTGCAGAACAGAGATGCCTTTGGCTTCTTTGATCCGTTGGTAGATCGGGATGAAGCCATTTATCACACAGCCGGTGTCTTAGGCCGTGGTGAGAAGATCTGGCTGCTTGCCAAGTTGCCCGATCATATTCGTGTCGGGAAGAAGGCAGATCCGATTGAGAAGTTCGTGTTACTCTATAACTCGCACGATGGCAGTTCCCATATCCGCGTGAAGATGACGCCAGTTCGTGTCGTCTGCAACAACACGCTTACAACAGCTCTGCAGGGATCTGAAGCAGAAGTGCGCATCAAACACACAGCGTCTGCAGGAGATAAACTACAGGAAGCACATAAAGTTCTCGAACTCACGAATCAGCTCTATCGCGAACTCGATTACATCTTCAACCGAATGGCCCTTCGTAAGGTATCCGGTCAGCAGCTCGTGGAATACTGCAAAACTCTTGTGCCGGATAATCCTGAAGCGGAAAGCAATACCCGGACCGAAAACATCCGGAACCACATCCTGCAGCTGCATGACGACACGCCAGAAGCAGCGATGCATAAAGGATCTCTCTTTGGCGCGTTCAATGCAGTCACAGAGTTCACCGACCATTATACAAATCAGAAAGATCCGAACAAACAGCTTCGTTCTATCTGGTTTGGCGGTTCCGGGGAACAGCTCAAACAGCGGGCTTTCAAACTTGCTGAGTCTATGCTGTAGATCTTCCTCACGATCCAATCACACGAACGCCCTGGTAGATACTTGCCGGGGCGTTTCTCTTTTCAAGAAAGGACACTATGAACGCTATTCGTTTGGAATGCACAATCGGCGGGCACAACAAGTATTATGAATTCCACGGTATCCAGAACAACAGCCGCTTCACCGTCAAAGGGCTCTACGGAGCGATCGGTCAGGCCCCGAAAGAAGCCATCATCTACGACGGCGATGATAAGTATGAAGCCAACAAGGAATACCAGAAGAAACTCACCGAGAAGCAGAAGAAAGGCTATGTCATTGTAGCACAGAACGGCAAGGCCGCTCCACAGCCGGCACCTGAAGAAAAAAAAACACTGATCTTCTAATAATCTGGCCCCAAAATGCTCAGGGTGTAAAGAACGAAGAGCATCTCACACAGCTTCTGGACGATGACAACTTCATTGCTCAGGAAAAGCTGGATGGTATGCGTGCTATCGTTCACATCACGCCTTCAGGACTTCGTATCTTCAGCCGGTCAGCAGGTGTAGCAGATCCTGCCAAACCCTTGGAAAAGACCTCTACCCTTCCTCATCTCGCGGGATTGAAGTTTCCGGAGATGGTCGGGACTATCCTGGACTGTGAGATACTTGCACGTGGGATGGATTCGGCTCAGCTGTCAGGGAGTATCCATAAGAAAGATGTTTCGGATAATCAGAACGTAAAGCTCTTTGTGTTCGACATCCTGAGCATCAAGGGCACCGATCTGACCAACAGGACGCTTTTACAGCGCCTGTCGTGGATTGAGACGGTCAAGAAACAGATCTCTTCCCCGTTCATCTGCTTCCTCCCCTGGGCCAGCCACACGAAGGATAAGCACGATCTGTATCAGCGGATCATCAAAGCCGGCGGTGAAGGCGTTGTTCTCAAGAACCTGTATGCCACTTACATCCAGGGTGCACGTCCTTCGGATAACTGGTATAAGGCCAAGAAGTCGGCAACGTTCGATTGCGTTATCCTGGGATTCACACAAGGTAAGGGCAAATACAACACCCGCATCGGTGCTCTGATCTTTGGGCAGCATGTAAACACGACTCAGGGCTGGAAGATGCAGGAACTCGGGCAGGCGTCCGGTATGACCGATGCGCAAAGAAACGAGTTCTCGGCTCATCCTGGGCGATACATCGGCAAGGTCGTCACGATTAAAGGTATGGAACGCCTGAAGTCCGGGGCGATCCGTCATCCTCAGTTTGTCGAGGTTCGTTCTGATAAGAACCCGGACCAATGTCGTTTTTATGAAGGTGAACAGTAACAGAACACACACTGAAACGCCGTTGATGTCGATGACCGACTGACGCGGCGTTCAGTCATCTCAAGGAATCCGATGATCACATTCAATGAAGTTTTGCAACATCTCAAAGCCGGAAAGACGGTGGAATTGAAGTACCGTCTGAATGGCTCTCTCTTCTCTTGTCACACATTGACGCTTGTGGATGGAAAGATCCAAGATGAAAGCAGCGTGGATGGCTCAACATCGACCTATACAATCGAGCAATACAAGCGATCATTCCACGGCCGAGCATTCCAGGCGAACGCTGTCGAACTATCTGAAATAATCACTCCTAACAGAAAGGAGCCCCTATGGGTCCACTAGTAAAATTGTTTTTGGAAGTTTTGATCATTGTCTGTTCAGGGGGGAAACGCAGATGAAATCTGAGATCCCAAAATATCTTAATCTTGCCTCGAAGATCATCAAGGCAGCTAAAGTCCTTATAGATGAACCCAAGCCCAAGAAGAAGGCAATAGTCACGAAAGGAACCAAGAAGGTATGACAACATTTTTGGATGAAATATTGGCCGAAGTCGCGCAAAAGGAGCAGGTAAAGAAGCTCGAACTCGACCGCCTCAAGGCTGACCAATTATTGATGGCAGTTGCGAAACTTGATGCCCAGATCGAAGATGCCAACAAGCTCTGTGACGATGAGATCAAACTCATCGAGCAATACCGGCAGTCTGAGGTAGAACGAATCGAGAAGAAACGCTCGTGGCTGTTGTTCAATCTGGAAGGCTTTGCACGTCAGCAGTTGGATCAGACCAATGAGAAAACAATGCGGTTGCCTCATGGGTCGCTTGCCCTTCGAAAAGGCCGCGACAAGATCGAGATCACTCAGATGCCAGTGTTCCTCAAAGTTGGTCCTCGGTTAGGTTTACTGCGGACGACACCAGAAGAGCACGTTCCGGATATGACTGCGCTTGCGGCATACGTCAAACGCACCGGGGAAGTCCCTATCGGGACCAAGCTGATTCCGGGGACAATCAACTTTTCATACACCATCAGCACGAAAGGAGAACCCAGTAATGGGACAGAATAATGGTAATGGCACCACCACACGGGCCAAGCTTGAACCTGAGGTGAATCAGGAAGTTCGGGTCCGGCTTCTGAAAGACAAGCCCTTTACAGGGGAAAATGGATACGGGAAGTATTACCTGTATTCAGTTCAGGATCTGGATGATGGCGAAGAAAAGGCGTTCTTCGCACCTGCTGAGATCCATCAGATCATCGAGGAGAAGAAGCTGCCGAAAGGCTCCGAGTTCATCATCAAGAAAGTGCCGTATCAGAACGGCAAGAAGATTGGCTCCAAGCTGGAGCTGTCATTGGTAAGCGTGGCTGCACCTCCTCCACCCGTCCCACAGTCAGACAATCTGAAGCAATTGCTACTGGATTGCATATTGGACGCTGCGGATATCGTTAAACAGGCGGGTATTCAGTTCTCGAACGATGAGCTTCAGAAACTCGCTACCACCCTCTTTATCCAACGATCCCGATAATCGTTGCAATTCAGATGGATTTTCGGCATAATTCCTTCGGTCAGGATACACTTGTTGTAAGATACAGTGGAACATCAATGCAATTCAACGTCGGCAGCCAGGATAATGGCTGCTCCCGATGGCTGTTGCATTGGTGTATCTAGTGTGTCCTGACCGATACGTTAGGTTGCCGAAGACAAGGCTACGGGAGCTTTTTGTTTCTTGGTGGTATCTCAGAATGTAAGTCAAAGCCTCTGTTGTTTCTTCGGGTGAAGGAATGATAGGGGCATTTTTGTCTAATAGAGAAATGATTACGAATCCTAACGTTTGGGGGAAACAATGAAGAAATTATTCTCAACAGGTTTAATCCTCATCTCCATCATCAATTCTTGTTCTTTTGCACAGACAACTCGACTTGTTCCTTCGCAGTATTCTACAATACAATCCGCTATAGATGCTGCTGTCGACGGCGACACGATTTTAATCAGCTCGGGAATCTTTCACGAGAACGTTGCTTTCAGTGGTAGAATTTTAACGCTAATTGGTTCCACGGGGACAGAAATTGATGGAGGTTCAGGCATAGGCATCCGGCAGGTCTTGGGTTCTATGCAAATACAAAACATCACCTTCAAGAATTCATCATTTGCTTATCATATGGAAGGTTACTGGGATCTAGCACCGAGTGTAACCTTCAAGCATTGCAGATTTGACAGCAATTCAAAAGCGATATATGGTGTAGACTACACAAATATTACCGTTGTGAATTGTGTTTTTACAAACAACGAGATGGCATATCAACAGGAATATTATTTCGGAAGCGGATTAATCTCAAATTCAACATTCTCGAACAATCAGACAGATATTTACTTCAACCCGATTTACCCTCCTACAAACCACACTGTAGTTGTCCAAAACTGCATATTGTCGTCTGCAGTAGCAAGCGGTATCGACAATTATATCACGCTTTCATATTGCCGATTTGATTCAACAAAGATCGGTAGCGGTGTGAGAGTTCTTTATGGTAATATTTCCTCCGACCCAATATTCACAGATATCGCCAATCAGGACTTTACATTACAATCCGGATCACCTTGCCGCGATTCTGGAGATCCAAATTCGTTATTTAACGACTCTGATGGAACTCGCAATGATATGGGTTATACAGGCGGTGGTTGGGCTGCGGCTATTCCTTCTCCTCTGGACTATTCATATATCAAAATAAACACTTCGAAAACAATCAATGTCAAAATAAGAAATCTAGAATTCCAGAACTTAGAGATCACGAATATCCTTTTCGATAACACGCAATTATCAACGACTACCGCGAGTCCAATATCAATCCTCCGAGGACAGCAAGTTATTATACCCATTACATTTCTAGCCCAATCAATTGGTGAATTCTCATCATCTGTTCGGTTTCAGATGACCGGTCTTCCCAGTTCCACCGAGGCAATATTCCCAGTGCATGCGAGTGTTTATGATTATTCAAACCGTACGATTTTGATTCCTTCAACATTCCCAACTATTCAAGATGGAATCGATTTTTCTGTTGATGGTGATACGATACGTGTTTCCCCGGGAATATATAAAGAGAATTTGCGGTTGGGTGGGAAGGAGCTTTATTTGATGAGTAGTAAAGGTCCTGATAGCACGATAATCGACGGCGGCGGGAGTATTGGTGTTCGAGTGACAGAGGATGCACAAAAGACTGTTTTCGGATTTAGTGTCGTGAACTCCTCTCATGGGTTTTCTGTTATTGGAACTATCACCATAAGTAACTGCAAAATTAGGGAGAATCATTTCGGAGTATATTCGAATCTGGGGTATGGTGTGCGGATAAACAACTCTTTGTTCGTTAAGAATTATACTGGAATTGAACAAGTAACCATAGTTTGGCCGTCTAGCACACATATTACAAATTGCACATTTGTCTCAAACAATCCTGGGGGCGACATTTCGAGAGGGGATATTCGTGATGCCTCGTCTCCATTTGAGATAACAAATTGTATTCTCACGGGATCCCTTTGGAATTCTCCCCCGACAGGAATATTACCAATAACTGTCACCCATAGCAGAGTCGACACAACTCTGGCAGGTGGACCAATTACATTTGGTGAAGGGATTACGGACGCCCTGCCGCAATTCGTCGACACTCTTTCGGGAAATTACAGATTGCAGGAAAGCTCACCTCTAATCAATAGTGGCCGGTCTGACACCACCGGATTACTCGTCCCTTTAATTGATCTGGATGGTAACCAAAGAATTTATGGCAGAATTGACATAGGTGCATATGAAAATCAGACGAATGCTTTACCGGTAGAATTGTCGTCATTTAGTTCGGTGATAAATAACAAATGTGTAAGACTTTACTGGAAGACTGCTACTGAGTTGGACAACTATGGGTTTGAAGTGGAGAGAAGAAAAGTCTTTGTGACAACACAATGGACAAAGATCGGCTTTGTGGGAGGAAACGGCACCAGCAGCTCTCCTAAAGAATATACCTATTCAGATGTGAAGCTTTCCGCTGGTCGTTATGCTTACCGCCTGAAGCAAATCGACAATGACGGAACATTTAAGTATTCCTCTGAATCTGAAATCGTCTTTGAAGCACCGACTTCCTATGCATTAAACCAGAATTACCCGAATCCCTTTAACCCATCAACTGACATCAGTTTTGATGTTCCAATGCGCGGGACGGTGATGTTGAAAGTCTACAATGTGATCGGTCAGGAAGTGATAACGCTGGTTAATGAGATGAAGGAGGCTGGCAGCTACAGTGTAAAGTTTAATGCATCCAGTCTACCAAGTGGGTTATACTTCGCCAAATTCACATCTGGCGATTGGATGAAAGTCGTCAAAATGATGTTGATGAAATAGAGATGGAATATGTTCCGTTCCAGATAGCCCTAACGGGCTATTTTTTTATATTACAGCCACATATTGATTCCGACATGTAAACACAGGGGGTTTGTGACGAAAACAGGAGATCCGGGGAGGTAGGGTGGTCGGGATTTTAAAATGGCTATGTCCGCTGTAATACCCTATCGACATTCGCAATGAGACGCGAGAAATCAATACAATAACATTGTGGCTGCTTTGGTCAAGCCTTTCGAACCCGACATCCACATAAGACCCCAATAAACATTGGGTGATGGCTGGAGTGGCTGCTATGGCTGCTGTTTTTGGAATTTTCTTTATATCTATATACCTCTTCTACTATCTACTATTATAATATTTCAATACAAACCTAAAAACGAACAGCCACAACAGCCATTACAGCCACTGATCAATGTTTCCAGGCATTTTCAGTGGCTGTTGGTGTGGCTGCTCTTATTGGAAGCAGACAGATCCTAAATCCCGTTCGATTCTCTTCTTCATTGGATCTAACATTTCATAACAATAACTTCGCTTGCCTCCCCCCTGAAATCGTCTAGGTTCATTCCCTGAAAGATAGCCGAGTTCCCTCATACGTCGTATGACAACCCGTTTATCCTTATCGGGAAATGTAAATTCACCGAATACCTCCTTTGGCAACATTCCAGCAAGAATGTGTTCGCGATAATCCCATGTGGGATATCCCTGAAGCTTTTCAACGACCATTTCAATGAGCCGGTCACTCAGATCGTCATCTTCTGACACTGAGCTGCCAAACAGGCGCCGCTCTTCATCTGTGATGGGAACCGGTAAGGCATAACGATACTTCTGACAATTCATCATACTAAACACAGTTCTAAGTTCCGATCTCACATAGTGCCCAAGGCACCGTTTCAATTTCATTGGCAATTCAGCGTCGACCGGACCTCCTGGCTTTGAGAACTCATAAACAAAGAACTGATTCATCTCCGGTGACAGTGGCATCTCTGAACTTTCCACGAATATCGGCAGCAACCTATTAGACAGAATAATTACATTCATATTGTTCATCACCTGATAGTGCGGTGTGTTCTTCTTATTTACTACATGATGACTTTGTCCTGTAATTTTCTTCAATTCTGTATAGTTCTTCTTTTCGTTGGTGAGGGTCTCATCTGCAATAAGTAGTTTTTTCTCATAGGCAGGATTAAACTGGTCCTTGCTTACTTCCCAGGGCGTAGAAAGAGATTCATAAATCATTCCTACAGCCTCAGCAAAAGTATTTTTTCCGGAACCTCTTGCTCCAACGAGAACGAGTGTAGGTAATGGACGATGATTGGTGTAGCAATATGCCGCCAGCCATTGTTTAATGAAATCGGTGTTCTCTTTGAAGGTGGCATTCAAATAATCATCGACAAATTTGTTGTCCTCTATACATACCGGAATTGCGGCATGACGAACCTCGACAACGCCTTCCTCTTTCTTGACAGAATATACGCTCTCTTCAATATTGGGATCTCCATAATGATCTATGCGACGTAATGTCGGAATATGTTGATTTTTGACCAACCATCTAAAAACATCCCCTTGATCCTGTTTCTCCATAGCATTGATTCTGCAATAGAGCTTCTTTTCGCCAATCTGCTCAAAGAAAAACTCGTCACCAACAAGGCCTGTCTCATAGAATCCGGTTCCCTGGGACCAGTATCCCTTACAGCGCTCTTCTTTGGATGGTAGAATCTTCGTCTTCCAGTAATTCTTTTTGCAAGGTTCACAATGTATAAACCAATTTCCGCTTTTATCGCTATAGGAAACAAAAGCAGAATGGGCTCCATCGTCGTGCCACGGACAAAATATTGCAGTGGTCTTCTTCTTATTCTCATCAATGAGGATTTTCGTGATACTGATTTCTTTAACGTCTTTTGTTCGGACAACCAGACTGTCGTTCCAATCGCCACGGCCATAAATGATATCCGATAGATCTTCTCCAAGATACTCGCTGACATCATAATCCTGGCCGGTCCAATTGCTGCTATAGTAGGCATCATCAGGTGAGCCATAAAACTGACGAGCTCCATCGAAGACTGCTTCATCACAGGCTCCATTGAATAATTTTGCCAGTTGTTTTGCAGCTTTTACATAGGCATCATAAACATAAAGAGGAGTATTAAAAGGAACGAGGACTCTGAAGCGATGTGATTCATCTCTATGGCTACGGGTTGTCACCAAGGCATAATTGAGGTTATTCTGTTGTAGTATTGATTCTGCTTCGGCGATCTTCATCGTGCCATCGATATCAATGCAGAATCCCACAGCTTTTTTGAAGTTCTTCGCTAAACGATAATTACCTGTCCAATGGACCGGGCTGTAGTTGTGGGACTTTAACGTTTCTTCGAGTGAAGAAACCGATACTTCTGTAGGAACGTAATGTGTTGCCTTGCCGGAGTATTCTTTCGGAGCGAGTGAAAGCTCAATCGACCTTTCTTGGTTGTTGTTGGTTGGTGTGTTTTTCATAGTTATGGTTATACTGGTAGATAATATTTTTTAAGTTCTTTAGCGCGCTCCCATATGATTGTGGTGAGACGGCAGCTTTTAGACCGTAATAATTTTCAACGAGGTCTTCGAGCTTCTTTTTCATCTCAAACTGGAATGACACATTGCCGCCTTGCTTGGAGTAGCCAGCAAGTGGGCAGCCGCAGGCCATAAGATATCCAGCGAGATACATGTCGCAGGTGTCGTAGGTTAGCATGAGTGGTCTCTGATCAATAATAGATCTTGCACTTTTGGATCAAGTAAGTGAATAAAATCTATTTCACGCAATCGCTTGATTTCTGGCAGATTCTTCGGTTTGCGTGTATGTGAAATTAGCCATGATTCATTAAAAACGGTTTCACAGTGACAAGCGGATCGATAAAGGGCACGTGCGTAGCGGACGACTCTATAGGGTTCATGATTGCCGGAGAGGATTTCATTATTGGCAAAAGCGATGCACGTAAGGAGTGCATCTGAGGAAAGACCGCGAACGCGGGCTTCGAGAAGCGGGTTTTTTAACATTGTTATTTCCTTATTGTTATATCATTTCATTCCTCCCAAGCTAATTATTTGTTTGACTTCGGGACTGCTGACGCTCTGCATCAGGCTCTACTTGATTCTACTAAATTTCTCAGTTAAGTACAAGGGGTATGTGAAAATAATATTTTATCGAATCCTTGGAACCGAGGATATCAAGAATTGCCCATGTTTGCAGATCATTTATGATTTTTAGATAATAAAACGCCCAGTGTTTCGCTGGGCGTTCATTTGATGCTCCCTAGTCTATATGGCTAGGACTTTACGACTTTTACTCTCGCTAAAACTTCAACAGCCGTTCGGAGATGTTTGGGAGAAACGTGAGCATATCGCTGAGTAGTCGCCAAATCCGAATGTCCTAAGAGATCTTTTATTGAAACCAAGTCGATACCGTTAATGTTGAGTTGACTTGCAAAGGTGTGACGAAGCTTGTGTACATCGCCCTCTAATCCAATCTCTAACAACGCACTCTTGAGGGCGTGATAGATCTTATCAGGATGGATTTGATTCCCCTCTTTGCTTGTAAACACAAAATCTGGATGTCTTCCTTGTTGTCGTCTGATGATTGCTACGGCGCTCGAATTTAACGGAACAATCCTGGTCTTGCCGGTTTTTGTCTCCCAATCATCATATGATTCGACTGTAATTCTCTCATCGTTTGGTGTTAAGTCAACACTCTTCCAACGCAAGTTGATTAGTTCGCCTTTACGTAAGCCTGTATGACAAATGAATTCTAGAGCATCTTTCCAGTGTGGATCAACTGCGCCCCAGATATTCTCTAATTGATCTTGCCTGAAGTAGTCGGTCTTCCCTTTGGCTGCTTCACGAAACGGCTTGACCTTTTCAAGAGGGTTGATCTTTAGATATCCAGAATTTTGCGCAAATCGAAAGAGCGCACGGAAGATTTTAATGGCATCGTTTGCCGTCCTCCTTGACCAAGTTGGCGTATCTTCAGATGATTTGTCTGTGACTTGATCGAGAAATTCGTTGACATGCGTTGCCTTAATAAGGCTGACATCTGCACTAAGGACCGGGAATAATTCTTTGAAAAACTTACCCAACGGGTTTAGATAATTCTTGTAACGACTTTGAGTGACATCTCGCGTCGTTCGCTTTTTATCTTTTTTAAATTCCTCGATCAATGAATCAAGACTAACGCGAGAAGGCTCAGCACCAGGAAGATTGTACTTTCCATTGATGATCTCATTTATCCGTTGGACTCTAATCAGTTCAGCCTGTTGCCTGCTAGTACCGACAGATTCGCGAAATCGTTTTCCGTTTACCCTGAAATCAAGATGGTAAATGATTCCTGAACGGCGACGTTTTTTTTGGATGTTTATTTTGGGGATTGCCATAGATTGCCCTTTCTTTCCTTAGGTTTCCCTAAAAAGTGGACGCATTATGGACACTCTGTGAAGGTTGCATTCACTAAGTCATTGTAGGATAACGCGATAAAGCAATTTTGCGGAGAGCGAGGGATTCGAACCCCCAAGGGCTTGCGCCCGCCAGTTTTCAAGACTGGTGCAATAGCCGTTCTGCCAGCTCTCCGTGCAAATTTCGCCACTTATTTTCCCATCACAACACAAATGATCAGTAGTTTACTGATCACTTGACTGATCACCTTACTGAGTAGCTTTTCCCTTCATAGCCAATCGATTTGCTCTGTCAATATACAAAAACGTGATCGCGACTGCAACGCGTTTTCTTTGTAATACTCACTTACCAATCACGATATTATTCTTCCAGCATTTTAATAACAGCATCGACTCTTCCCAATGGTGCTGCAAGCTGAATTCCTTGTGCCTCTCTCCTTACCTGAAGATATGTCTCTCGTGCGATCTTCACTCCTTCAAGGAATGCTTCTTCTTTTGACGTAGTCTTTCGCATACGCTCGAGAATTTCTCTTGGGACAGATGCACCCGGAACTTCATTATTCATAAATTCCGCATTCCGGTACGACACGAGAGGCCAGATACCGCACAGGATCGGCAATTTGATATGCTCGATTCGCTTCAAGAATTTTTCAAGAATCTGCAGATCAAAGACCGGCTGGGTGATCATATACTCAGCCCCTGCCTGTATCTTCCAATCGAGACGACGGAGTTCTTCATCCAGATTGATCGCTCCGGGATTCACACCAACCGCAATCGAAAATCCGGTGGGTGCGCCAATAGGATTCCCGGCAAAATCAAGTCCATGGTTTAAACGATTGAGCAGATTGGTCAAACCGATCGCATCAACATCGAACACCGCTGTCGCATCCGGATAATTGCCGAGTTTCGGCGGATCGCCGGTGATGGCGAGAATATTGCGAATACCCAGCGCCCAGGCCCCTAGCAAATCGGATTGCATTCCGATGATATTGCGGTCGCGGCAAGCCATATGCAGCACCGGTTCAATACCAACTACCTGGTAAATCTGGACAGCCATCGCTAGAGCCGACATCCGGGCCGATGCGCGCGGTCCGTCCGGAATATTAATGGCATCAATGCCAAACTCGTGCAATGTCCTTGCCTTCACAATCTCTTTTTCGGCAGAGATGCCTTTAGGAGAAACGAGTTCCACCAGCTTGACAAACTTTCCTGTTGCCAGCATTTTCGATAGGCGAGATTTTTCTTCCAGAGGATAAACACGGACCTCCTCCGGTTTTTCAATCTTCAACGATTCAACCTTCACATCCATACGTTTCGTCGGCTGCAAAGCCTGAACCGCACGACGGATCGCCTTAATGTGAGTCGGATTTGTCCCGCAGCATCCGCCAACGATCGAAGCGCCTGTTTGGATAAAACGCTTTGCATACTCTGCCATATATTCCGGGGAGGTCATATAGAGATTCCTGCCACCGATGTTCTGCGGAAGCCCCGCATTAGGCTGCACAGAAAGCGGTAAAGTTGTCAATTCCCGCAAACGCTCCAATGCTTCCAGCATCATTCGAGGACCCACAGAGCAATTCAAACCGATGACATCTACCTTATGGGCAGAGACAGCTTCGACGAATCGCTCGAGTGTCTCCCCTGAAAGCAAGTTCCCTTCATTATTGATTGTCACTTGCGCCACGACGGGGATTTCTAAATTGAGCTCCCGGACTGCCCGGATTCCCTGAACAAGCTCTTCCACCAGACTGAATGTCTCAAAAACAAGGAGATCGACGCCTCCGTCAAGCAAGCCCTTGATCTGTTCTTTAAAAGCATCCTTGGCTTCATCGTACGAAAGCTTTCCCAGCGGTTCGATTTGAATCCCCAGCGGTCCGATAGCCCCAGCAACCAGCGTAGAATCCTTTGCGACAGCTCGTGCCAGCTGAGCCCCCCGAAAATTGATTTCATAGACTTTTAATTCAAGTCCCTGAGCGGCGAGAGTATATTGATTGGCCCCAAAGGTATTCGTCTCAATGACATCAGCGCCAGCATTTACATAATCCCTGTGCACTTCTGTTATCAGTTCGGGATTGGACAGGTTGAGTTCTTCGAAACATCGATTGATATAGATGCCCTTATCATACAGGTAGGTTCCTGTACCACCGTCAAAGACAATAACTTCATTTTGAATCCGTTCTTTGAAAGATTTCATTCCTTGGTCCTGGAAGAATTTGATTCAGTTTTTTCAGAAGTAAAATAGGGATAATCTCGCTGGGCTTCAAGTGGCCATGAAGAACTACTTCTCCCGGGACACTTGAGATACCATCAGACGAGCATGCTGCGTGCCTATAGAGAACTATCAGTGCATGATACTTCTTGACCGGGTCGCATGATGTTTTCTTATGGCCTTTTTCTTGTAATGTTTGTATCATTGAATAGAAAATGGTGTAAGATGTATTCTGATATCATTCGAGGAACAATTCAATATTCCTACCAATTCATTTTTCGGCATCTTGTCATAACGGCAAACAAACCATTTCATCTCTGACGGTATTTTCCATAAAATGAAACAAAAATCACGGATACAAACAAAAAAGGAACAGCTGCAGTATAAGGACGAGACGCTTTCTTCTTTCCATTGGATCCTGCTCTTGTGCATCATCGCTTTTGTAACCTTCGTCCGTATTCGTTTGCTCTCGACCCCGCTCGAGCGTGATGAAGGTGAATATGCTTACATGGGTCAGTTACTTCTCCAGGGAGTCGCACCTTTTCAGGAAGCATTCAATATGAAGCTCCCCGGCACGAGCATGGTCTATGCTTTCTTCTTATTTCTCTTCGGACAAACAATCACCGCGGTTCATCTTGGGCTTCTTGTTGTTAACATAGTATCCATCGTTCTTCTCTTCTGGTTGACACAAAGATGGCTCAGTCCAAGTGCCGGTATTTTCGCATCAGCATCATTTGCAGTGTTTACGATCAGCCATGTTCTGCTCGGGTTCGCTGCTCATGCAACGCATTTTGTCGTCCTCTTCACACTGGGGGGACTCGTCGTGCTTGATGGTGCACTTGAACAGAAGAATCATAAGAGGTTTATTTTCTCCGGCATCTTTCTGGGTTGCGCATTTCTGATGAAACAGCCTGGTATATTTTTTATTTTTTTTGGAATCTCTGTTCTCATCATGTATCGAGTTACGGGAAAGCTTCTTCGACGAGAACTCTATCGGTATAGTGCTTATCTTCTAGGTGGATTTTGCATGCCCATCCTTCTTATTCTCACAATCATCGTATGGGGTGGAACATTTCAGAGGTTTTGGTTTTGGGTGGTTCAGTATGCTTTCGCGTATGGTTCCGTCCTGCCATTTAATGAAGGTTTGATACCTCTGTTCCGGATGTTAGAGGCATTTTGGAACTTTTTTCCCTTCTTCTGCATCCTCATAGGAGTAGGATTGATGCTTGTCGTTACCGGGAGATTTCACAAACAAACAACCGGACTCCTTTTACTTTTTGCTGTCTTTTCTGTACTTGCGGTCATTCCGGGCTGGTATTTTAGAAACCACTATTTTGTGCTTATTGCACCTATTTGCAGTATCCTTATCGGCGCCGTTTATTTTTTTCTCCAGAACACCTTATCACTCCGATCGACCTGGAGATATATTTTGCCACTTTTACCTCTGGTGGTTTTGAGCGAGAACATCTTCTCTCGAAGGTATTATTATTTGAATGCCTCGCCGGAAAATATTGTCGAGACCGTCTACAATGGCATCTTCCCCGAATCTATTGTCATTGGAGATTTTCTCGCTTCACACACTTCTCCCACTGATCGCATCGCAATTTTGGGATCAGAGCCGCAAATCTATTTCTATGCAAAACGGCGCTCGGTTTCCGGACATATCTATATGTATGGACTTATGGAACCCCAGCCCTATGCTTTGAAAATGCAGGAAGAATTAATTGCAGATGTGGAACGGGCAAAGCCCAAATACATTGTCTTTTATGAAATTCCAACCTCTTGGAATGCTACTTTTAAATCTGAACTTCGGATTGCCCATTGGGTCAAGGAATACACACACGAATATTACTCTCCGGTAGGATTGATCGATATTATTCCCCAGGTTGATATGAATCACCATATATCTTATGATACACGATATGTTTTTGGGAAGGATGTCCAGAACACAGAACCGCGCTCCCGTGATGCGATCATTATTTATGAGAGAAATGACGGAAATGGACAGCCCTCACGTTGATTTTGCTCTACCTGCAGCGTTGCTCTCTCTATGGACAATATGCTTGCAGAGCTGGGAGTACGCTGTATAATCCAAGATTATATGCCGTATGGAAATCTTTGCAAGCCTCATCTGATTTATTCCATAAGAGATAAATTGCAGCGCGATTCGCGTAAGCCCTCGAGAAAGAAGGATTGAGCTCTATTGCTTTTGAATAATCCTTCATCGCCCCCTCATAATCCTCTAAGCAATGTTTTGCTATCCCACGATTACTGTATGATTCGACACGCAAAGAATCAAGGATGATTGCTTTATTATACAATTCGACCGCTTCGGAGTATTTCCTCGCATTGGTCATTTCCTCTGCTTCAAGCACGTAGCCAAGTGCTTGTACTATTGCTGCCTCCTTACTGCTCTTTGCTTTCATGCTTGCATCATGGAACAACACCAAAGTATTTTTCCAGACACTTACCCGTTCGTAAGTTAAATATCCAAAAACGATGACAATGAAGAGTGCTGAAGAAAGGATGATCTTTTTCCTCTCTCGAAGAACCTGATAATGGTCAATGATAAAACAATACAGTTGACCGATAATGTAATAGATGCCGATATAGGGAATGTATGAATAACGTTCTGCGACAATCGCTTTGCCAAACGGAATGATATGTATGTTGAGTGATATCGTAGCAAGAAAAAACGTTAACCCAAAAATATATTCGCGCTGGAGAACACCTTTCCGGAATCCAAGGAAAATCATAATACCAATGGGAATGACGGCTAGGTAATATTCATATGGTAACAACCCTTGAAGTTTATCTGGTAAGGAGTGAAGTGCTGAAAGATTGATGGGAAGAAAAAGATGGACTAAATAGTAGCACACGGAGTACGATACAAGGAAGAACCTGTCTAGTAGATTGAATTGCTTAAATATTTCGAAACCCGTTGTTTCGGTCTGAGAATGAAGGGCAATAATACCGAAAACAATGGAAAGCAGGAAAAAAGGCATTTTTTCCCTTATGATGCGTGATTTGATTTTCTGATCTAAGTAACCGTCGAGCAGAAGAAGAACGATCGGAAATGTGATAGCTGTTGATTTTGAAAGAAGAGAAAAAAGGAAAAACAGCAACGTAATCCAATAGTATTTCTTCCCTTCTTGCTGAATGTAGCGGACATACGACACTAAACCAAACAAGTAAAAAAAAGCATAGACGACATCTTTTCGTTCTGTAATCCATGCGACAGATTCTACATGCATGGGATGGATACCGAAAAGACATGCTGCTATGAGGGCAATTTCACGGCGCCGAGAAAGGCGCAGTACAAGGAAAAAGACAAGCACGACATTCACCAGATGAAAAAGGACATTGGTCGCATGATAAACCATCGGATTCAAGCCAAAGAACTGGTATTCGACTGCAAACATAAGCGTTACTAATGGATGGTACATATTGCTGTAATACGAGGTGAAAATTGCCTTAATATTATTCACTGAAAGCGAATGAATATCGGCATTGTACGTTATATGCCAATGATCATCCCAACTAAGAATATCATTTTGGAGTGCATGCGAATAAAGAATGGCTGTAACAACCAGAATAAGGGAGAGAGGAAACAAATACATCCGTTTCTTCCAAATATCATGAAATTGGATGACTTGAGCTTTTATTGTTTTCTCGTGTATGGAATCGAAATTCTTCTTGTGTTTTGTCATTGCTTTTTCAGACTGATTTTACAGATCAAAGATAGTCTAAGTCGGAATGAAATTCAATCGTTCAAAGCGGAAACGGTGTTCTTTGCTTGACCTAACGAAAACGAAAGACCACATGTTCGACATCCTACTATAAAAAAGCATCCAGCCCATTGTGGACTGGATGCTCAGTACTTGATTCAGATCCCGACGACCATCGAGTCGGAGTGATGAAGTCAACCTATTTCATCAGGATCATTTTTTTCGTAGCTGTGAAGTTGCCGGCATGAATCTGATAGAAATACACACCAGAAGACAACCGGGAGGCATCAAATGTTGTAGGATGGACGCCTGCTTCTTGTTTTTCGTTCACCAGAGTTGCGACTACCTGACCGAGAATATTCATAACCGTCAATGTGACGTTGCTTGCGGTCGGAATTTCATAGGTAATTGTTGTCGTCGGGTTAAACGGATTAGGATAGTTTTGTGCTAGAGCATATGTTCCTGGCTGTAGACCAACATCTGCAACGTCGGTAGATCCAAGATAATGCCACCGGTGATCGCCAATCACTTGACCGTCGGTGCTTGCAGCCGATAAATTGACGCTGGCATGGAAGTCACAATTGAGAGAGTCGGCATACCACCAGATACCTTTACGATCATAATCATAGGTCCATTTGCCTGGAGTTGCACTCTGAGTGAAATTATTTGTTTGTTTGGTTCTATTCCCACCCGTTGGTGAGATATACCACCTGTTAAATTTCGTCATGACCATCGGTACTTTCACCGGCTTGATAATGATCTTTCGGAATGTGTTCAGCGTATCTTTCGCTAGGGCATTCAGCCGCGCATTCATACCCCAGGTCAATGCCGGACCTTCATTATGATAGAACGGGTAAGCTGTGAGAAAGGCCTGGCCGGAATCAGAAATGGCATAGTAGTTATTACGAATATCCCAATTCACTGCCTGATTCGCATTCGCTTGAATCCAGGTCATTCTTCCTTGTCCGAATGCATCCTTCTCACCGGAATCTGTGAATTCCGCCTGACGTGTGACATCTGTATCATTGCCGAGAGAGAATGGATCGATGAGCAAATTGTTCGTAAACTTCATAACACCGCCTCCGGTGCTGTCCACTTTGCCTATATCGAACAACCCGTGGTACGACATACCGTTGATCAGTGTGTTATGATCAAAGGTCAAATTTTTAATAGGCGCCGTTGCATTCAAATGACGGATGATTCTGTCCTGCCAATTGATGAATGTGCAGTTTTGAATAATGGCGGTATCAATTTGCACATTCCGGAAATCGAATGCTTTTCCCGCACCAAGGTTGGACCTTCCCAGGAATCCCATATCTGCAAATAGAGTATTTGTTACTTGAACAATGTGGGCATAACCGTCAGTCCGAATATGATTGCCGTTCCACGTCTTTAACACGCAGCTATCGACATAAATACTTGAGCCAGGACCGCCTGTGGGAACAGTAATCACTCCACCCTGTATCCAGTTCAGAGTCGAATCAACGAGTTCATCATGGCCGGAGATCATAATGTGTTTTAAGTTAACATCACCACCCAGCAGATTCGCTAAATTCCCCGGCGGCTGTATAGGTTGTGTCCCTGTTCCGGTTCCGGTCTGGTAGAGAAAAATAATCGGATCATATTTGGACACGTTTGTTTTACCATCAGATTTAATTTTTAATGTTCGTCCTTTTGGTACATTGAACGATCTATTCCAATAATAGATTCCGCCATTCTTCAGTACATAAACACGGTTGCCTGCTTTATAGGATGGACTTGCCGCTGTATCAGTTGCAATATCCGCATTCAGATACTGTGTATGACCATCAGTATACCAATCTTGCATAACTAATGCTGAGTCCTGTGCCGGAGAAACAAACGGCAGAAACAGCAGCAGAAAGAACATACCGTAAGAGATTTTAGACATGGTGCTCTCCTTACATAATGAATGATTGAACAGTGAGTTAATAATACATCGTAAACAGATTTTTAAAAATAATTTCTTATTAGCACATTTTTATCAACCATTGAACGAGTCTCTTGGGCCGAAAGTGATACTGCCACGATTGAGATCGAAAAAAAACTGATGTTGTTTCAGCCTGTAACTGTTCTTTACAACGTTATTCTCACTCCAACATCTACTGTTGTGCCATAGAGTTCCTGTGTGTCTGTTAAACGCCAGTTATTCACTCTATCGACCATTGTAGTAACATCCTTGATATTGGTAAGGTTGCTTACATTCGCAAGTATATCTACTCCCTCAATTATTTTCTGTTTCAATGCAAGATCCCATCGATTATATGCGTTCACGACAATATCACTTGCGCCGTTTGGTGAGAAATATAGATTATATTCGTCTTGGAAAAAGACAGAAAGCCTTATAGATGTTCCGCCCTTATCAAAACCAAGGGCTACGTTTCCATAGAGTTCTGGTTGTCCTTCTGAATTCCGTTTCGCAAAATCATAGCGAGTATGCTGATTATCGACAACGGTTGTTACCCAATGACCGGGAGGTGGAGCAGGTATCCATCTCTGGACACTATCCCTGGTTGTATAATTCGTCGAAGTCAATATATATGTTTCGGATCGTGTTATGGAAACGTTATACGATAAGACAAAATACTGGAACACCCCGCGGAGAAAGCTAAAATTCATTTGATGTTCAAATTCGAATCCCCAGGCTTTTGTCGGCAAACTTGAATTGTACGGAGCAGTTAAGGAATAATTCGTATAGGCCGCTGGTTTATATTGAGCCCAATTATTGCCGAGGGAATTCAGAATTGAGTCACCGGCTACAGAAATCCCGCTCATTTGATGGAACATATCGTCAATCTCTTTATAGAACGCTGAGATAGAAATCAGTCCTAACGTATTGCTGAAAATTGACGTATTAATTTCATAGTTCCAGGCTTTTGCATCGCGAAGATGAGAATTTCCGATCACAAGTAAGTTACCATTTTGCTTGTCGGCACTATACCTTTCGATGCGCATGGTAAAGTCAGGACGTGCTAATGCTCTGTATGCAGCGAGTCGAACGGTGAGAAAATCAGTCGGCCTGAACGTCAGATGAAGATTGGGGAGCCATATCGTTTCCGTATAAGTAGCAGACGTATCCTTCAATTCCGCAGAGACTGGAAAACCGGCGGCTTCATCAGGAGTCCATTTAGATTTATACTCATTCAGTTCTTTTTCGACCCGAAGTCCGGTATTCAGTGTAATACTTTGACCAAAATTCAGCGTGTTCATGATATACCCGGATGTCACCCGTTCAGTGACATTATATCCGTTCAGTGCAGCTAATGGGCTACTATAGTATTCATCAACTCCATTCTCGTTCATAGCATACCACAACCGTGTAGCATCTGCACTTAACAGGGGCGTTAACGTAAATTGACCGAAGATATTTCTCGTAGGTACAGGATTGTCGAGAAATTCAGAGGCTAAAGGACTTTTATCGCCGGTGGCTATTAAACGATTGAAATAGTCCTCAAAGCGTGTCCCCTGATATGCCTTTTCAGTTCCATCAGTATTATATCTCGCAACATTTCTCACCCAGTAATATGCTTGATCCTCCATTTGTTCCATCCATCTGTTTTTTCCCTTATACTTGCCGCCGATTTTGAACTCTCCGGAGATCATAGAGCCTATTGAATATTTTTTTGCGACGTCTAAGGATGCTGTCCGTTCTTTGTCAAAGTTGTTCTGTCCGCGAAAGAATGCAGTACTGCACTGCGCTGCCGTAAAATTATTCCACGCGAAGTTAATCATATATCGCGGGGAAAAGAGACTATCTGGCATTCCCGATTTGACCCCCGCATCTGATCTCGAGGGCTCTAAAAATCTAATTTCATAATCATATGGATTGTTCACTTTTGATTGCGCGTAGGCCAGGCTCCATTGAATATCCAAACCAAGAAGGTAATTTTTTCCTTGAAGAGAGCTATTCACTGTGCCGGTTTCTTGTTCCACCAGACGAGCTTGGTACAGTACATCGTTCGCATGGCTGCTGATATAACGTCTCGTATAATCATTATAATTTCTATTCGTACTGCTGAACTGTGCACTGATCTTTACTGAACCGCTGTCCGGCGTATTTATATCAATAATTCCGCCCCCCCCCTGCCTCTTTCGCACCTCATCAACGAACTCCAAAATGGCATCATTCATAAAAGAATAGGTCGGCAATGCTGGATTTGTTTGAGGACTTGGATAATCATAATCTGTTTTTTCCTTGCTCCTTATCTTCTTTTCAAGACTCCCCTGCAACTGGATACCAACAACATCGTTAAAAAAACGTTCGCCGTAACGGAATGAAAGATCATATTGATTGGTAGATTTCATAAGATGATTGTACCCGCCTTTGACGTCAAACTCTAACCGCCGTTCACTCGGAGCTTTTCTTGTCACAAGGTTTACCGTCCCGGCTATCGCATCCGCATCTTTATCTGCAGTTAACGCTTTGAAAAGTTCTATACCGGCTAACGAGCCCTGAGAAATTGTGCTCAAATCAACATCCCTGGAATTGGGATCTGTTGGTGGTATTTTTACTCCATCGATGGTGATGTTGCTGAACTTAGAACTGAGTCCCCGTAATACTATTTTACTTGCTTCACCGCCAGATCGGGTTATAGAAACACCGGGCAGACGCCCGATCGCTTCCGCAGCGTTTGCATCCGGCAGTTCTTTAATCTTTTCCTCGGAGACGACATTGATAATTGAATTAGAAGTGATCTGTTGATTGATTGCTGCATTTTGTCCGCGCATCTGAGCAGTGACAACAACTTCTTCACCCTGAATCACTTGCGGTTTGAGTTGAATATTGATGACGTTATCTTTAGCTTTTAAAAAATCTACTTCTAGAATTTTTGGTTCATATCCCACACATGAAGCTTTTACCTTTAAGACCTGTTCTGGAATACCGACAATTCTAAATTGACCCTCTCTATCTGTCGCTGCACCCAGCGATGTTCCCTGCACAATGACATTTACTCCAATCAACACTTCATTGTTCGAAGCATCCGTGATTGTACCTTTGAGCGATGATTGTGCAGAGAGGAGAAACGGGACAAAAATGGTGAGGAGCAGAGCTTTGCAGGGTGACATACGTAAATCACTCCTTCTAGGTGTTGGCATACACTGATATTAAGAATTGTGAGACTTAATTTGAAATTACAGAACGATACAGAAGCTGTTTATTCTTACGACAAAGAGATGTTTAAAATTTTCCGGAACGTATACAAGGCCTCTAACCTAAAGACTTCATCGATACCTTTACCGATAACTTTAACGCTGATAATATCGCATTTTGAACTGACTTTGTCAAGATTTTTTTTATTTATTTTTCATCGGTGGGATCAAATTAGGAATGATGCGCAGTTCGTCACTACTAGGCTTCATGCGTCCTCTTAAAAAGAACCCTTGTTACTTCATCAAGCTGCTGAAGCGTGTTCACACCCATAATTTCTTCGAGATGTGAGGTTTTCAAAGCAGATACCTCCCAGGTATTCTGCCAGAAGAATTCGAACACATCGGTCAGGTAGTACTCATTCTGCACATTTTTTGGCGTAAGATGCTTCAATCCTGAAAGGAGTTTTTGACAATCAAAGACATAAATACCGGAATTGATCTCTTTTACTTGACGCTCTCTCTCCGTTGCATCCTTGTGTTCTATGATTCGAGTAACGGACCCTTGAGTATTGCGAATGATGCGGCCATATCCGGTTGGATCCGAAAAATCAGCCGTCAAAATCGTCGCTTCAGCTCGCGTTCTGTGATGATGATGAAGCAGATCCTGCATACTGTGAGCAGTGAGCAATGGAACATCGCCTGACAGGATAGCGACATCTCCTGTGAAATCTTTCAGCATCGATTCGGTTTGCATCATCGCATGACCAGTCCCTCGCTGTTCGGCCTGGACAGCAATCTCAACGTCCGGATGACTGTTGCGGAGATACTGAATAACCACTTCACGCTGGTACCCGACAATCACTACCGTCCGTAAAGCATTGAGGGTTTTCGCCAAATCCACCACATAATGCACCAGAGGTTTTCCGAGCACTTCATACATCACTTTGGCTTTTGAAGGGTCGTTCATTCGGGTTCCCTTCCCTGCTGCCATAATGACAGCAACAAGCGGATGGTGATTAGGCGGTGATTCTTTTTTCTCCATAGTTTCCTATCGAGGGATGGGAATACGTACATTGTCTATCAACCGGGTCGCACCGAACCTCACCGCAAGCAGCACCAAAACTTCGGGATGATCAATACGGGTTACTTCAGAAAAAGTGACGGGATTGACAAACGCGACATAATCGATGTGCGTTGGTGAACCGGATTGGATTCGTCCCATCATTTCTTTCTTCAGCACATCTACTGACCGTTCTCCTTTGCGTATTCGCTCCGCAGTATCGTTCAAAGACTGCGAAAGCACCAGCGCATTCTCCCGTTCACGGTCATTCAGATAGACATTCCGCGAACTCATGGCTAATCCATCCGGTTCACGGACGATGGGTGCAAGAACAATATCGATATCGAAATTTAAATCTCGTACCATCGTTTGGATGATAAACGCCTGCTGTGCATCCTTCTGTCCAAACACCGCCAGATGCGGTTTGGTGATATGGAATAGTTTCGCAACAACAGTGGCAACTCCGCGAAAATGTCCGGGTCGGAACGCTCCTTCTAGAATATTGGAAACCCCTTCAACATCAACAACACTCTGGAATCCAGCTGGGTACATTTCCGCCGTCTCCGGATAGAAAATAATATCCGTACCGGCGTCTGCAGCTAGGGTTTGATCGTGACCGAAATCGCGGGGATATCGTTCATAATCCTCCGTTGGACCGAATTGGGTTGGATTGACAAAGATGGTGGTAATGACAACATCGGCCAATGAGCGGGCACGTTCGATCAGATTCACATGGCCGCGGTGTAGATATCCCATCGTGGGAACAACAGCAATCTTTTTTTTCTCCAAGCGAAGCTGCTCGGAGGTTCGCTGCATATCATGAATCGTATGAAGTATACGAGGCGTCAGCGGTGACTCCATAGATCAGCCTACAAGATGGCGGAGCATCTTCGTGATCGTTTCTTTGAGTTCCTTTCGATGGACAACGAGATCCACAAATCCCTTCTCCATCAGAAACTCAGACCGTTGAAAGCCTTTTGGCAGGTCTTTTCCGATCGTTTGTTTGATGACACGTGGGCCGGCAAAGCCGATCAATGCACCCGGCTCGGCAATATGGATATCACCAAGCATGGCAAAACTTGCCGTCACCCCGCCGGTGGTCGGATCTGTGAGGATGGAAATGTATGGTACACCGGCATCGGAAAGCTGTGCAAGCCTCGCGCTCATTTTTGCCATCTGCATCAACGAAAGAGCACCTTCCATCATGCGGGCACCGCCGGTAGAAGAAATAATGATAAGCGGTTGTCTTTTTTTTCGTGCAACTTCGGTAGCCCTGGCAATCTTTTCACCGACAACCGAGCCCATACTGCCGCCGATAAATGCAAAATCCATGCATGCTATAACAACCGGAAGCCCGTTCATCTTCCCTTCACCTGTGCGAACGGCATCATTGAGACCGGTCTTTTTGATGGTTGCCTCAATTCTGCCGGCATACGGTTTTGTATCAACAAAACGCAATGGATTGACCGACCGCATTTTTTTATCCATCTCAACAAAAGTATCATCGTCGAGCAGGATATCAAAATATTCCTTACTGCCGATGCGAAAATGGAAATTGCATTTAGGGCACGTAAAGAGATTTTGCTCCAGCTGGTTCTTGTGGATAATTTCGCTGCACCCACTGCATTTTGTCCACATGCCATCCGGGATGTCTTTCTTCTGCCCGTCCGATACAATATTTTCTTTTGACCGCTTAAACCATGCCATACGTCTCTCCTCTTTGCAAGTCCTATTTATTTCACCGGGTTCACACTCTGACGCACCACGAAATTTTTAAGGTACCACGGTTCCAGCTCTCCCATCGCTGCGCTGCCGCCTCGCTCAATATTATTAATTGCTAAACCAGCGATCACATCTCCCCGGCAATAAGAAAAGACATCTTCCACGCCCCCAGCAGCGGGAAATTCATGCTTCAGCACTTCTTGCTGGTCTGTCACGACGACCGTTCTCTCATTCACGAGGTTCACGATGGATGCAATGCTTCCGACGTGAACCGGAAGAATTTCATCGAATGTTCCATCCTTTCTTTCATACATACCAATATAATGTTCCCCTTGCTTTGCATCAATACATACGACAGCATTTCTGCTCCCGGGATGCATCCCGAAAACACGGTATGCAATTGCCTCGAATGTCGATACAGCAACAAGCGGTTTGCCAAGGGCGTAGCCTAATCCTTTTGCCGTGCTGAGACCAATTCGAAGTCCAGTAAAAGATCCGGGGCCAAGAGAAACGGCAATTCCATCGAGCTGCGGGAGTGTCACCGAATGTTCATGACAGAGCTTCTGTATCAGCGTCAGCAGTTTCTCCGAGTGGATGTGCGATTCAACGAGAGATGTTTCACCAAGAGGTGCCGATTCAGTTGCCAATCCCACTGAACAAACAGCAGTCGAGGTTTCAATACCGAGCACCATCATACCTTATTCCACCTCTTGTATTTCAATCCGGCGTTCGTTTTCCCGTGCACCCCATGAGAGCCGAACATCGTACCTACGTTTCGTAAGCAGTCCGCATAGCATCTCCGCCCATTCGATCAGGCAGATACCATCGCCCTGGAGAAATTCTTCGTACCCAAGATCGTACATCTCGGTCAGTGATGTGATACGGTACAGATCAAAATGATACAAGAGAATCTCTTTGCCGCTTTTATCTGTGCCATCGTAGCGGTTGAGGATGATAAAGGTCGGGCTCGTTGCCGGTCTGAGCACGTTGAACGCCTGGCACACACCCTTTACAAACTGGGTTTTCCCGCTTCCCAAATCCCCATACAGCGCCACAACGTCACCCTGCCGCAAAATGTTCGCAAAGGTGCGCGCAAAAGCAATCGTCTCTTCTACCGAAGTGGTCGTACATGTTTCGGTCATTTCGGTCCGAGCTTCACAATGGGTAGGATCATCTCTTCCATGGAAATACCGCCATGCTGAAAACTGTCGCGGTACTGGCTGAGATACTTGTGATATTCTGTCGGATAGACAAAATAATAATCTTCTTTCGCCATGACATAATTGGTCGTTATACTGCCTCGGGGCAGCTTGTACTCAACCGGACTCTTGATGAATACTGCCTGCTTGTCATCCACTTTGAGGTTCCGGCCAAACTTGTACCGCAAATTTGCCGATGCTTCCCGGTCGCCTACAACTTTTGAACCTCGCATACAGCGGACACTCCCGTGATCCGTCGTAAGAATGATTTTAACATTCTTTTGCGCGGCGAGCGTTTTCAGCATCCCAAAGAGGGATGAATGCTGGAACCATGATCGTGTCAACGACCGATAGGCCGCTTCGTCAGGGGCTATTTCTTTCAAGAGAGGCGAATCAGAACGACCATGAGCCAGCATATCGATGAAGTTGACGACCACAGCGGTCAACCGACTGTGCGTATAGGAAAGGATGTTCCCCTCAAATTGTCTGCCGAATTCTGGATCCAGGATCTTCACATACTTCGACTCCGGTTTCAGATGGATACGCTTGCGTTCCAGAAGTTTGTCCAGCAATTGATGCTCGAACCGATTACGGCTGTTCTCATCATCGTCTTCTGATGACCATATTTCCGGAAAGCGTTTCTCCAAATCGATAGGAAAATATCCGCTGAAAATGGAATTGCGGGCGTAAGGGGTAGCGGTCGGCAGGATACTGAAATAGTACTGCTTCTCAAAGGCGAAGTACTCTGCCAGCAATTCCTCCATGATGAGCCACTGATCAAGCCGCAAACAATCGATAACGAAGAAGAAGACCGATGACCGTTCGTTCAATTCAGGGATCACACAGCGGTCGACGATATCAGGCGAGAGCATGATCGGACGTTTCTCATCCTCAATCCACCGGCGGTAATTTCGTTCAACGAATTTTCCAAATTCGGCATTGCACTCGCGTTTCTGGTCCTGAAGTGTCTGGCGAAGTCCTAATTCCGGGTGTGCATCCAGCTCCATATCCCAATTCGTAAGTTTGATATAGAGGTCAATCCATTCTTGTTCGGTGAGAGATGAGTTCAGTGTTAAACTGATATTTTGAAATTCTTTTATATAATCGCGCGAAACATATGCGCCAGAGATCTTCTTTGACTCCAAAATTTTCTTGCACGCCATCAAGATTTGGCTTGGATTCACCGGTTTGACCAAGTAATCGGTGATTTTACTGCCAATAGCCTCTTCCATGAGACTTTCAGCCTCACTCTTCGTCACCATCACTACTGGCAAAGTTGGTGAAATGTCCTTCATAGCCGAGAGAGTCTGCAAGCCCCCCATTCCCGGCATCATTTCATCGAGAAAGACCAGATCGAATCCTTTCGTCTTAACCAATTCGATTGCATCTTCGCCGTTCGAAGCGGTTTCTACATGATATCCCTTTTGCTCCAGGAGCCGCAGATGGGGGCGCAAGAGATCAATTTCGTCATCGACCCACAGTATTTTTTTTGGGATTTCCATACGATCCTCAAGTAAAGTAGCAATTCCAGAAGCGAGAATCAACGCACGGACAGATTATTGGATTGCCACGTGGACGTCCAATCCGCCTTCGTTGACGGTCGATCCCGGAATTCGGGATCCCCCGTCATCCGGCGAAAGTTTCGTATAACGATAGTACAGTGATGCCGTTACACGTTCACTGAGCGTATAACGGATACGCGGTTCCAATGTCGTACGGCTTGAGCCTTCCTGCGGAATCCCATCACTCTTGAATGCCGCAAAATCATAGAGGATGCGGGAATTGTGGGAATAATTATATGTGAAGCTGATATCGATGTTATTCACAAGTGAAACACCAAAGAAAGGAATTTCAAATCCCTGACGGCTATAGGTACCGGTGACGGAAATATCATTTGTCGACGATTCGTAGGTTTTCTCGGAAATCGGAACGAGTTCGTATGAGGATGAAGCGCCATATTGAAACGAAGCACTCATGTTTCCTTTGATGAAATCTTTGAATGTGATATTCATTCCTGCCAGCGGAGAGAATCTATATCCAACGGACTGGCTTACGATCTCTTGGCCCCCCTGTTGTTTGACCTGCCAGCGTTCTCGATAATTTGACGAGTAAGCATGATCCACGGACACACGCGAAGCAAAACTTTGAAAGAGACTAAATTTCTCCAATCCATCCCATCGGATAGACCAGTTGGCACGTGGTGCAAGCGATCCGAGAATTTTTGTTAACCAGGGAAATGCTTCCAACCCCTGCTCAAATGCTTGTGATAATTTTGCATCATTACTGCGTGTATCGCTGATGTCATTTTTCAACTCGCTGTATTTCTTCTCCACATTCTCAATACTGGAATTAAAGAACTTAAACATCAGCACAGGCGGCAAGGAGATGTACGAGCGGTCAATATCACCGCTGATCGTGCTGCTGATAATTTTCACACGGCCGAGAGAATCGGAAGAACCATTCCTGTTTTCGCTATAGTTCCAACCGACCTTCCAGTCCAACGTCAACGTCGCCCCCTCCCATAACGGACGGGATGTCCTCAACGAGATCTGGTTGTTCTGCGAAAAAGCATCGACAAGATTTTGAGCATTCGAGGCGCGAAGGCCAGGCACTGTCTGCCCCATAAAAAACGGAAACGAACTTTTTGTTTTTATCACAGGATACCCGTTCGGGTCCGACGCCAGCCCCAACTGATACCAGAACGAAGGACCGTTCTCCTCTAATGATGACTGGACAAATGGCACCCGGGCAAAAATATTTGCGAATCCCGTGCTTCCTCGAACGCCGTTATTCTGCACGTTGTTTTGCTGGCTGAAGGTGATGCTCACCCGATCAAAATCAAAGAAGGGAATTTTGAACAACACGCGTGAAAATTGATCGATCTGCTTTGCCATGCTGATGGACTTCTTCCCAGATCCTGTATCTACCGGTGCCGGCATGGGAGACCAGAGAGCTTCGCTAATTGGTTTGAGATTCACATCAAGTGTTACGTTGGGTCCACCGCTCCAGCTCGCACCGCGGCCAAGACTGCCGGCCTGAATATTATTCGACCAGCCATAGTTCACCGCATACCGTATTGTAGGCGCAAAGATTTTATCCAGCTTCATTACTTCAGGTACCTTCACTTTTCCTGTCACAGTGATTCCCTGACCATAGCTTTGATCGATTCCGAAATTGATCAACCGGTCGCTGAAGAAAATATCTCCCAGGATAGCAGAGAATGGCCGTTGGCGCTGGTATTGGTCCGTTTCCAGATGGAGAAGGGTGCTCGATATATTCAGATTGTAACCAAGGCCGAGGTCGAGCAAACCGCCTTCAAAAAATTGCCAATTGAAATCCATCGATCGTTGGGCGACGAGATTCCGATTGACCGGGTTCGGATCTCTTCCTCGCGCCTGGGATTCTGCATGACTCCGGCTCAGCGTCGCACCCATATTTATTTGCTTCGGGGTGAAGAAGAATTTGAAATTCTTCCATGGCCGCAAGAGAAAAAAGTCACCAAAGATGGAAAATGGTGTGATATAATTGTTCGGATTGAATTGTGTACCATAGCGGAAATTTGTGCTCCAACTCCAGGCTTCTGAATATTCTGTTGCAGGATTCCGTAAGCGCGTGTTATTATAGGTGTATCCGAATGACATTTTATTGACGGTTTCGGTGACAACCCATGTTTTCACAGGGATGTTCAGCCGAATATTCTGAGCGGAATATGTATCCGTGATCGTCAAATCTTCCGATAAAATTCGAATACTATCGGCACCCTTGCTCGAGGAGGCACGAGCCGCAGCCGCCTCTACCAGGATATCCTGGCTGGGCTGATACCGCGGTTTGTTCATCGATTCCGAATGTGCATAACTCAAATCGAGGCTCGTACCATTCCAGGATTCCGGTATCAGTTTCGTCACACTAAACGCTGCGGAGACATTCCAACTCTTGCTCGCATTCCTTGACCCGAAACGATCTTCTAAGCCATGGAAAAATGGATCACGTTCCATTAAGGAAAATGCAATATTGCCGACATCGGCAAGCTTAATATTGGTGTCAAATTTATACGCCCAACCCGGCGTATCGTCCACATCCGTTAACCTGAGTTCATTGACCCATACTTCACCCGTAAGAGTCTCACCAGGAGTACCCACAGCGCCGGGATTTTCAATGCCCACCGAGATAAATTCGATTTTATCCAATCTTGGATTCCCACGGATCCGGTATTCAGCTCCTTCAGGCCCTCCGATAACCGGAGCATGTTTCACACGGACAGCGAGGAGTGTATCTAACGCCAGACTCTTAATAGAAGTGAATTCAGCAAACTTGATCAAGATATCATTCCCTTCCCATCCCGCGCGAAGAGGGGCCCGGTATTCATAGTAATTCACTGTGTCGGAACCAAACCGCAAGAAGACTTGCGCATCGTAATTGTTTGGACTGATATATTTGAACTCACGATACCCTTTGATGAAGTCTGCACCGGTTTCCCCATGAACAAACATTTTCAGCGTCCGGTAATTAAACATATCCATCGGTCGTTCTTTAAAGCTCCTTACCGCTTCTTTCGATTCATTATCCCGCAAGCCTCGAACAATGAGATTCAGCGATTGTTCGTTTCCATAGATTTGCTGATCCGGTCTGGTAAGATCTCTTTGACGCTGCACTCCCGGAGGTGAAATATAGAGAGGATTATCTTCAATATTGACGACGCTAAGTTCGAAGGAAGAGTCTGATCGAATGCGCTTTTCCCATTGGTTGCCGACAAGATTAAAATCTACGATACGGAACAACATCGGCTGCTTCGCACCGGTCACCCACAAACGAACCCCTTCGACGTTTGTGAAGGTCGCTTCTCCAATTCTTCTTGAAAATTCGTTTATGGGAATTCGAATTTGAAACCAATGGTTGTCCCCGCTGCCGGTCACCAATTGTTTAAACCTGAGATTCGTGGTATCAAGAGGAATTTCGTACTCAAAATATTGGTTAAGACGATTGACTTGATTGTCTCTGTTGAGATCTTCACCGTCGGGGAGCTGTCCCTCTTCGCTCTGATAGTTCCCTTCTGTTCCATTCACTCCATCATAAATCCCTGCTAACACCATATCAAGTACTCTGCCGGTGCCAACGGGGAGCCGGCTCCAATTATCACCAGATGGGTCAGAAGCATACTGGGGATATCTCCGGATGAAATCAGTATAATATGTTTTTTCCATATCATTGTTCATGGTATCCAGACCCCAATCGTAATTAGGATTCATAATACCTCTGGGAATATGGTTCGGTACATCCAGGCCGTCTTCAGTGTCCAGCTTTCTATTGGGAATAACATCCTCACTAATCGAACCAAGATCGATATTGAGCTTTGCTGAACTGTCCTGCGTTTCGACAATATTGACCCAAAGTTCTATGAAGGCCACATTTTGATCAATAAGGTTTGTCGAGGACATGCCGAGTATATGCTGTATACCTGCCCAAGCCTTCGTGTGCGATAAGGGATCTGATTTTCCCAAACCAATGGTACGTTCAAGTGAATCACCATATGTCGCGTAATTGAATGCTCCCCGTTCCATCGGGCGGAAGTAGAAATCGAGTGCCGTAACCTGACCCTCTCCAGTTGCATATGTTTTATTTTTCCAGATTGTAGGGATATACACATCGCTGGGAATAACATTAAACCAACTCGCTCGTCCTTTATAGTTCATCTTGATACTATCTGCAATAATAAGACTATCTGTGATTAATTGTTCTGATGTTGGGATCGTCACTCCATCGGAGCTCATGATTTTCGGATCGTACATATCGAGCCTGGGAATATACCATGGTGCACTTGCCTCTTTCCATCCGGCGTACGAAACTCCCAACGGGATTGTTTGACGTGAGCCTTCAAAGTCATCTATGTAGGCGGCTCCCTTGCTCCCGTCGCTTGAGATCGGACTGGTACGAGTATTCGGATTGGGCGAAATATAAGCCAGTTCTCCACGGAACGAGATTTGCGATGGGGCGATCGTCTTCAGACCGGGAAGATAACTCAAAGCCTTGGTCAACCAGGGTGCATCGAAGTTCGTACCACCATCGAGTCCCAGGATGGTATTGCTGATAGGTTCTTCACCCAGACGCACTTTGTCACTCAGCGATTGTTGACTGTAATTCATGACCGTGAACCCGAGCGAAGAATTTTTCCCCAGGTTGAATTCACCGCGTGCACCGAGCAGAGTTTTCGATGCAAGTTGAAAGAGGTCGTTCGCCTCATATTTAATTTGTAAATCGCGCCCCGGCACCAAATACATACGGTTCTTTATTGTAACCTTGTTGGAAATATAGTCAACGGTGTAATCGACTCCCGATACGAGTGTTTGACCTCCGGAAATCACTTGAACGCTGCCTTCAACGATATTAAAGCCAAGGTTATAGCTGTCCTGTCCTGCTCCTTTCACCGTGCCCCGTAAATAATATTTATTGTGAATATCATTTATTGCACCGGTCTGGCTTGTGTCATAGATAGCACCGAAGGCCAGAGAATCAGCAGCTTTTTTTGCATCGATTTCATTGAACACCTGATTACCACCTTCATCACGATGTGCGAGCAATGCTTCTTTAATGCTTGATGTATCGAATGGCTCTACCGTCGGGAAGATAATTTCGCCGCGCGCTTCGTCAATCGTGACCCCCTTGATATAATCGAACACCTTATCGGGCTGCTGCTTTGCATTATCGCCGGTAAAACGGTCCAAACCGAACAATTCCATGAGTCCGATGTTTTGCGATAAGATTCCTTTCGGCACCTCTTCTGTGGCCGTTTCTCCAGACGATTCATATTCGATACGGAAGTTAAAAGAATTCTGCTCGACCCCGATGACCCCAAGCGAATATCTGTTTTTCAGCATCATCCGCCACGCGGTTTTCATCGACGGGCCAAGGGCTTTTGGTCGTATTAATTTCATAATAAGTTTGAGACCAGTCTGATACATTCTATCAGGATTACCGATGGTCTTCAATGATCCGTCCGGATTACTGATGGAATAAGCGACGGCAACTGCCTGGTCCGGCTGAAGAGCTGTTTTTAAAGAAAGGATACCAGCATATTCATTCAACTCGTATTCGTTCTGGTCCAGTTTAATAAATTGTCCCGGTTCCACGACACCCACCTGGGCCTCATACGATTTGCTACGCGCGCTGGAACTATCCTGTCTGCTCAGTACATCCGCCTGATCAATAAATGCCACAACATCACGTACTTTGCTTTGATCAAACGTTCCCCGTGCAGTCACCCAGACTTCAATTTCCCGTATGCGCATCGTTTGTACATCGATATCAATTACAGGAGGAACCTGGTATAAATTCTTATAAAACCGAATATAGGATGTATCGATAAAGAAATGATTCTGGGAATAATTCGTCGGACGGATCTCGATTTGCTTCGCTTCTCCGCCGCCGGAAATTGCAATTTCCTTGATCTGACCTTTCTTTTGTGTAGCCACGGTCGTTAATCGCAGAGGGCCCACCTGAAAAAGCGCTTTGATTCCAAAGAGTGCAGAACCGCCGTTAAAAAAGGATGAATTGGTCGGAAGCGAAACGTTTCCGGCTTCCACACTCTGTACGATCTCGTCCTCATATCCCTGGTATCGGACTTTGAGTTGATTTTCATACTCAAATGTGCGCTGCGTGTTCCAGTCGGCATCGATCTTCAGCTTGTCACCGATTTCACCTTTGACATTTACCTGGATTTCCTGCTTGAAATCGGGTTCACTTCTGCTTTGCCCAAGCGGACTTGACGAAAGGGCATCTGTCTTCGTATTGCGAAATCCAGCATGGATATCGATTGCACCATTGATCGTTAATCGGATAATATTGGGGCCAAAAATACTAAACAGCGGATTCTTGGGAACGGGAACTTCGATCTTTGTAATTTTTCCAAACACATCACCTAATGTGGTTTTCGTTTCACCCAGCAACTGATACGATTGAGACATTGCCTCCCAGTTTTGCCGCATAGTCTCTTTCAACCGAAGGGAAGTATATACATCAAGCGGAACTTCAATTGGTATTCGTGTATCATACTCTCCCATCGTGCGTCGCAGCCGATACACCCATTTGCTGGAATCCAACACTGCCTGGTATTTTACGATGGGGGGATCAGAGAGAAAGAGTGGATGAATTTTATGACGTATTTCATCGACTGCTGGCGCATCTTTTCGGACATATTGGAATTGCGCCAGTCGGGCTGATGAATCGCGCGGTAATGCGTGAATGGCTTCTAACGCCGACGCGGAAGTATCGCGAACAATCGTGTCAGCAGGACGATAAGAAAGTCGCCGGAGCGCTGCCTTCGCCCGACGTGATTGTCTCCCCAGTGAGCCTTGTCTTTGAGACTGACCTGAATCCGGGGGCATACTCATCAGCAATGATGGTTCATACGCCGCAAATGACGGCTCAGATGCAGGGCTCGATATCTGAAGAAGGAACACAAGGGCGAACAAAGCCCCGCTCCACCAGATACCTCTACTCCGGATGAACAAATTACACGAAGTCACGTACGCTCGGTCAGTCGTTTGAGAAATTAAGGATAATCTTTAAAGCCATTTTAGAATGGTCGCAACCGTTCGATATGGCTCCAGGCAGTAAATAATTGAGGGGATATTAGGGATGTTGTTGTTACCATGCTCGCAACCTTTTATCTTGCATAGACTCTTCTGTTGAAATATTAGCGAAAAGAACTTGGAATTGCAAGCCTGATCGACCCGCCGAGCTAGTGTTTGCTTTGTTTATATGTGTTCAGCATCACGAGAATCTGTTCAAATTCCTTTTCCATCTCTTGAGTCGAAGTACCCTCCGGAATCGGTTGATGGGAACGTCCTAGTTCCTCCAGGGTAAAGCAGAGTGCTCCCATGTGTTTAGCGCCAAGATTGAGACTGCTCCCCTTGAGCGTGTGCGATGTAATGGTTAACGCAGTGGGATCTTGTGCTTTCAATGCAGCTGCGATGAGCTGGATATGTCTTGGTGTCTCGTTGAGATAGATGTCGATTAGTTCAACAACAAATTCAAAATCCGTTTCCCGTCCTAATTCCTGTAACCGTTCAAGAAGAGGATTCGTGGATGACTTGTCTGCCATCGTCATAGATTCGTTCCTTCGCTAGGTGTGAAAATGATATCATACCATTTTTGTAACAACCGCCGCACTTCATCAATCAGAATCGGTTTGCTCAAATAATCATCCATACCGGCTTCAATACATTTTTCCCGATCCCCCTGGAGGGCATGCGCCGTCATCGCGATAATGACCGGCTGGTGTGCAGGGGAAACATCCTTGCGGATACGCCGCGTTGCTTCCAAACCATCCATTTCCGGCATTTGAATATCCATTAACACAACATCATATTTCTTCTTGAGAACCGACTGCAATGCTTCGAGGCCATTATTCGTCACGCCGACTTCCTGTCCGAGGATTTTCAAAATGCGCAAAATGAGTTTTTGATTGATCGTGTTGTCTTCCGCAATCAGAATTTTCATAGACGGAACTGCAGGATGCTTTTCCGGAGGTGTTTTGATCGATTGTTCGGAGGATGACACTATATCCGGTTGTTTTACGAGTGCAGCGAGCACATCGTAAAGGGCACGATGCCGGACAGGTTTCAGGACTATCCGGAGAGTGTCGGCATGTGTCCGTGCAATTTGATCCCGACGTGCTCGAGAGGCTAAAATCACCATGGGCAGATCAGACCTTCCGCTTTCCTTTCGCAGTATCTCGTGGATTTGTTCCAAGCTTTTATTCGGCAGAGTTTGATCGGCGATGATAAGATCAAAGTGTTCGCCGCTTTTCAGGAGATCAATTGATTGTTCCAATGTTGTCGCCTGTTGAACGGAGAGCCCCCATTCTCCCAGTAAATCTTTCAACGTTTGGAGGGAGGCCGCATTATCATCGGCGATAAGTGCTTTCAGCTTCTTGCTTGTCAGTGGTGGAAGGAGAATTTGGTCCTGGGATTCATCATGGTGTTCCGCGACATTGACCGTAAAACTGAATGTGCTTCCCTCCCCGAGTTTACTCTCTACCCAGATATGCCCGCCGAGCAAGGCAGTAGCCCGTGCACAAATGGCAAGCCCTAGTCCCGCTCCACCATACTTTCGTGTCGAGGAAGAATCAATCTGGGAAAATGGCAGGAACAGGGTGTGAAGACGATCGTGGGGAATTCCAATACCGGTATCGCGCACCGTAAAGAGAAGTTCAGATTTACCCTCTTTTTCTGCCGTCTTTGTTACCACGATTTGAATTTCACCGTGTTCCGTAAACTTCACAGCGTTGCTGACAAGATTCATGATCACTTGACGCAACCGCGTCGCGTCGATCATAACCACATGGGCGACTTTTGCGTCAATCCAGTAGTCTAAATCGATCCCTTTTTGATCTGCCTGAATAGCATATAATTCAAATATTTCTTCAATACACGTCTCAATGCGGAAAGGGATTTCCTGCAGTTCGATTTCGTGCGATTCAATCTTGGATAAATCCAGGATCCCGTTGATCACATACAGTAAAGCGTCGCCGCTCAACCGGATGGTTTCTGCATATTCCCGCTGCTCGTCAGTAAGCGTGGTCGCGAAGAGCAGATCAATGGTACCAAGAATCCCGTTCATAGGAGTGCGAATTTCATGACTCATGTTCGCGAGAAATTCGCTTTTAGCTCGATTGGCAATTTCTGCTTCTTCCTTTGCATGTCGAAGTTCTTCATGAGCTTGTTTGGATTCGGTAATATCCTGAGCCACGACCAGGACAGCACGGTGGCTGTCATAGTAGAATTCATGCCACGACACCTGGACATCAATCAGAGTGCCATCTTTGCGCCGATGTTTCACTTCTGCATTCGTTGAATTTCGTGTGCTGATCTCCTCAAGTGCCGTTTGAAGTTTCTCGATATCCTCGGCCGGACGGATTTCCATAACGGTCATCTTGAGAAATTCTTCCCTGGTATACCCATAGTGCTCGATGGCGGTATTATTGACTTCCAGAAACTGGAGAGAATCGAGATCAAAGACCCAGATCGGCAGTGGATTACTTTCGAAAATCGTTCGAAACCGCTGTTCGCTCCGACGAATCGCGTGCTCCGCTTTCATACGTTCCGTTACGTCGCGAAACACATTCAACTGCATGTCTTTGTTTTTATACCGCACCAGTGATGAGAACACCAGGAGATTTTTTTTCTCTCCAAACTTTGAACGGATGACTGTTTCCAATTCTCGAGCTATTCCGGTCACACTCAGTTCTTTTGAGACCGATTGCGCCTGTTGATACCCCTCTTCCGTCGCATAGATCAGTCGATTAAAATCGGGAACATCATTTGCCTCGTTCATAGAATACCCTGTCAATTCTTCCATGCGGGCATTATACACTTCGAAAAAACCACTTTCATCGCAAAATGTAATCCCCTCGCTGACTGTATTCATAAGCATGAGCAGGCGACGTTCACTTTCTGTAATACTTTCTTCGGCAAGCTTTTTTTCCGTTATATCCCGTGCGACAATGGAGAATCCCGCCATCTCATTATTCTCCATGAGAAGGTGTACGCTTTGGCCGAGCCATACGACAGCACCATCTTTTGTCAACGCTGGTACTTCACGATACGTTGAAGGAATGCGCCGGAGGAATTGCACACCATAAAACTTCTCTGCCGATTTCCGATAAGCTGGATGGACAAGTTCAAGGTAATGATGTCCATTAAGCTCCTCGTGATTATATTTTAATAATCGGGTGGCAGCGGGATTAAAAAAAGTAATGATGCCGTTTGCATCAGTCCGATAGATGAGTTCATTGGCAGAATCTATAATATTCTTATATTGCTGTTGCTTGTCTTGGAGATCCTGCTCCATGGTGATCTTCTCCAAGAGCGCAGTCTTCAGCTGACGATCGTTTCGACGAAGCTCCAGCTGTCCAATGGCTAAGCGGCTCAATTCCCAGAGCGCATGCTGCTGTTCCCTCGTGAGTGTCCGCGGTTTTTTATCGAGGACACAGATTGTCCCGAGAACATACCCCTTGGGACTCAGGAGCGGTGTCCCTGCATAAAAACGAATTCCTAATTTATCCTTAACCGCGTGCAACAAGGCAAACCGGTCGTCGTGTCGAGCATCGGTGACCTCGAACAGTTCTTTTTGTTTTATTGCCTCCGCACAAAATGACTGGGTTCGCGGTATCTCATGTTCACGAATTCCCACCTTTGCTTTATACCAAACTCGATCAGCATCGACGAAACTGATAAGCGCGTATGGGACTCCACAAATTTGTGAAGCAAGGAACACGAGTGCATCGAAATCCGGCTCCGGCGGCGTATCGAGAATTCCATACTCGTGGAGATTCTGAAGACGAGCCGCTTCGTTCGGTTCCCTGGTTATAGTTCTCTCTTTTGTCATAAAATATCTTCGAACTGTATGGGCAAACCATCTATCTCTATGAAGTTCCCGGAAGTGTCTGGCTTCCTCTCCGATATTCAGCCGTGAATTCTCATCTGAACTTTATGAACGAAGCGCTGGTACAGGGCTGGAACAAGCGATTCAATAGTCCCAACTGCTGAAGTTTTCACGATCACCGTCATCCCCATGAGGTTAAATCATATTTTTCAGAGAGCATTTCACCATTTCCTTTTGAAATATAGCTACCATCGCAAGCAAAGGCAACAAGCGGAAGGCTTGTAATGCGTTGACATTCTCGCTATATTTCTCCTGTATGATTATTCTCTGGCGACATATTCTCCGGGTACATATAGGGCCTTTTTTCTTTTCCGTAGTTCTTATGATGTGCATCTTTCTCCTCCAATTTCTTATGAAATATCTCGACCAATTGACGGGAAAAGGCCTCAGCGCTGCAGTCATTGTCGAACTGATTACACTCAACCTGGCCTGGATGCTTGTACTCGCTGTTCCGATGGGAGTCCTCGTCGCCACCCTCATGGCGTTTGGCGGTCTTGCTTCCACAAACCAAATTACCGCTATGCGTGCCAGCGGAATCAGTCTTTACCGCATGATCGCCCCTGTCGTCGTTGCTTCCATTGTTATCTGTCTCTTGCTCACCAGCTTTAATAACGATGTCTTGCCTGATGCCAATCATCGTACAAAAGTGCTCTCGAACGATATTTCGCATAAAAAACCAACCCTTACACTCGTTCCAGGTATGTTTATTCAATTACTCCAGGGACATAGTATCCTGGTCCGAAAAACATTCGAACACTCCAATGATCTTGAAGGTGTCACCATCCTCGATTACTCAAAGCCCATGATGACTGCCACCATTACTGCACACCGGGGAACGATTTCTTTCTCCCGCGATTTCCGAAAGCTGATCATGGATTTGTTTGACGGTGAAATTCACCAGATCAACAGCCAGTTGAAAAATCAATACCGTATCATTCGTTTCGAAAAGCACCGTATCGTAATGGAGGCAGAGGGCTTCAATTTTCAACGATCTCGTGAGACAGACATTTCCCGGGGCGATCGAGAAATGAATATTCAAACGATGATTCAAAAAGTGGATAGTATCCGGAAATTGCAATCGGCGACAGAACAACGATTGGTCGCGCGTACAGGCAAACGAGTAGAAGATATCCTTGATGTGAAGTCCTCGATCGAACCTTCTGCCATTTACAATACACCTCTCCCTGGATTCCATGAAAATCCCAACGTTGCGCAGTCTATCCGCTCCGAACTCTTTATGATTAATCTTTATGAACGAGACATGCGAGAATATTTAGTCGAGATTCACAAGAAATTTGCCATCCCCTTTGCATGTATTGTGTTCGTGTTTATTGGTGCTCCTCTCGGGATTATGTCGCGCCGAGGAACTTTTGGTATGGGTGCAAGTCTCAGTCTAGGATTCTTTGTCTTTTATTGGGCTTGCCTGAAGGGTGGTGAGAATCTTGCCGATAGAGGGTATTTCGATCCATGGATTGGCATGTGGATAGCAAACATTATGCTTGGAGTGATGGGTCTCTATATGACCTATCGGACGGCTCGAGAGAATTTGACTATTGACTGGTCCGGGTTGAGCCGGTTTATTCCAAAATCATGGCGATCAGACACCCCTCCTCCGGAGGAACCATGAACATCCTCGACCGTTATATTGTCCGACAATTCCTTATTTCGTTCCTGTTCGGATTAATTGCCTTCATCTTTATTTTCATCATTATTGATATGATGGAAAAGCTGGACGACTTCATTGATGCGAACGCGCCAACCCGTGTTATCATTGAGTACTATGTCACTTCTATTCCGGAAATCGTTAAACTTATGATTCCGGTTGCCGTACTGCTCGCCGCACTCTTTGTCACCGGCCGCCTTTCCAGTCAGAATGAACTTGCTGCTATGAAATCCAGCGGGATCAGCCTGTATCGGATCATGGCTCCCTTTCTTATCGTAACATTTGTCATCTGTCTGGTTTCCATATATCTCAATGGCTGGATCGTGCCTTACGCGAACCAGAAAAAATTCTATATTGAGCGAATTCATTTGAACCGTTCCATAACAGCGACTGTACGGTATAATATTCTCTTTCAAGAGAGCCGAACTCGTATTGTTTCGCTGAATTTCTACGATACACAGGCGAAATGCGCACGGCAAGTCAGTATCCAGGATTTTGATGACAGGGATATCACCATTTTACGGCATCGGTATGACGCGCAGCAGATGCAATGGATTCAGCCAGAAGATGGTAATGTACAACGAGGGAATTGGGTATTGCTGAAGGGGACCGCACGCAGTTTCATCGATTCGACACAAACGCTTACACCATTCGATAGCCTAGAAGTTGGCCGACTCTCATTAACCCCGTCTGATATTGAGAAAAAACAGCGAACACCGGACGAAATGGATTACAATGATTTAGGAGATTTTATCAAGAATCAGGAACGGGCCGGACAGGATGTAGCACGCTGGTTGGTTGAATATCACTTCAAGCTGGCGTTCCCGTTCGCAAGCATTATTATGGTTCTCTTTGGGGTGCCCTTTGCATCGAGCAGACCCCGAACCGGTGCAGCACTTGGATTTGGCATCGCAACCGCAGTCACTTTTATTTACCTGGGCTTTATGAAAGCAAGCCAGGTATTCGGGTACAACGGGGATCTTAACCCGCTTCTCACCGCATGGCTCGCCAACCTCATTTTCCTCGCGGCAGGTATCATCAATCTTTTTCGGGTTCAAAAGTGACCTTCCCCAAAAAACAGTCCTTAGGCTGCCGGTCTGTAGTGAATCGATTTTTCCCTTCTGGTACGCTTCGACTGATTTTCCATCGATTCGATTTCTACATCCCATTGGTGTACGGATTGGAAGAATCGTATCAATAACACTACATCGAGAACATACGTCAGTATTGCTATTCCTATCCACATAATGTCCTTTTTTGCCTGACTGGCAACTCCTTACAAAAATAAGGTTCCAATATTTGTGCCATCAACAGGTCTCGTAGTAGAATACGCTTGAACCTACCAATTCAGATGATTTATTCCGAAAATCGAATCAGAATAGTTATTTCTGGAAAAAATGTACGATTCGGCGAAAATCAATTTCGGGTCTTTTTAAAAATTGTGGCGAATATTCTTCATCTAACGGAATATATCGCAGCAACTGAATCAGCCATATTTTTTTGGGAAAAACCCTTGAAAGAGTACCTGATACGAAACGGTGTATGTACGAAATATAGCTATCAGGAGGAATTATGTTTCATTGAAGAACCAACAAAAACAAAGCGTAGAAAACGAAAAGAATAGCAGGATCTATGATTGAAGAGTAGAGTTCTCAAAAACGGTGCGAATAATCCTTCAGGCACGTTTTAAAAAAAGGGACCTTGATCAGATGTAAACTATGATGAGGGGAACCACGATTTAAGAACCGCATTTGGATAAACGCCGGCGTTCTGAATCGGCCTGACTATATACCTTCAGCACAAGCGCGGGAGTGTCCAACATATCAGATTTTCCTTTAATAAAATAGTCTTTGACCCCCCATTTCCAGGCTTCCAGAGCAATCTCTTCGGATCCATAACCAGTGATGATGATAACCGGAATATTTATTTTCATTCCGTACATCCATTGCAATATATTCATTCCGCTCGTGCCGGGCATTTTATAGTCGAGCAGTATAACGTCATAAGTCTTCCGTTTGAGCAAATCGATGGCAGCATCTCCTGATCCGCAAACCTCCCTGGTATGTCCGCATCCTTTCAGAGTCTGAGAAAGAGCACGGCGATAGGTCGGCTCGTCGTCAACAATGAGGATGCTTAATATTTGTTCACTTATACCAAATCCCAGAATAGTATGACAAAAACCATCTCTGAACTCTCATTCAGATACTGACGCTGTCAGGAGCACTAGAATTTTTTCTCTGGCGTGCAGTCATTCCTATGCAGGGATAAGAATTTCCTCTGGGCTGTCATCCCGCAAACATTTCACAATGCCAAGAGACCCCATCGATCAACGAAGGGTGAGACCTCTCGGCAAACGATCGATCATGCTTGTGGGGTCGTCTTCAGCGGCTTTCTAAAGAATCGCATGGCGACCATGAACACCACAAGAACACAGAGTGCAATTAATACATAGATCATCCATGAAACGCCCGGTTTTACAGAAGAATGCCATTGATCCACTTTTGCATCCATTTCTTTCTTCTGCACATCGGAGATTTTATGTAATTCAACTAGTGCCGGGAGCCAAACGGCATTCAAATCCGTCTGCCAAAAATTTTCGTTGAAGTTCGAGAAGAGTTTAAAACGGACATCGTTCGCTTCTTTTCTGACATTTTGAATTTCCTCTTCAAGAAACGACGCGAAATATATACTAAATTCATCGCCGCTCTTAAATTCTTTGACGACAAAACCTTTTTCCTTGAAGAGTGCATTCAGAGAACGCCAGAGTGCATTGTCTACTTTGTCTCCCCAGACTACCAGCATCGAATCTACGGCTGTCACTTCATTCTTCTTTGCTTTTCCGCTCAGATATAACGAAGTCAGCTTCGGTGCAAGACCCATCCATTGCGATTGAAAACGCTGCTGTTGACGAACAAGCGTCACCAAATCACTCCCTTTGAGCTGTGTTGTTTGGAGAAACATCATGTTATCCACAATCGAACGTTTCACATTGCCGATGATTCCATGACGCTCCATCTTCCCCATCAGTCCCTGTTTTTCAACATCCTTCATCTCTCCAACATTCTTATCATACTGAAGGAACAAGCTGTCCGTCAAAGCAAAGATGAGTGCATCACGTTCCTGCAGTCCCTGCCTTAACGTCACGATCATATTACGCAGTGAATCGTTCGGAGTGGATGAAGTAAAGAGATCGCCCGAAAGTTTTTTAATGTTTTGAGTAAGATCGTTGACATCATTCATGAGTTTTTCATTTTGAGTATTCAACTTCGTCAGTTGATCTGAAAGTTCACGCACCTGCACCTCTAATTCAGCGATACGAACAACCTGGCTTTCAATAACCCCCAGATCTCTTTGGCGGATCAGCAGTTTTCCCCGGAGTTGTTCGACCGTTTTGTCAAACCCATCAGGATAAATCGCCTTATCTAAAAGTGATTTATCATCGCTGAATTCCTTTTCTAAGGCATCGACAGAGGTATTGGCTTCAGCACATTCCTGGACTGTCTTTGCCTGGTCGATACTGTTAGAAATAGATTTTATCATTCCCTGAAAACGCTGAACGGTAGCGTAATCAGATTTTTGCTGAGCAAGAAGTATGCACGCTGTCATCCCTAGTAAGGAGACAAGACGAAGAATGGTTTTCATTTTTTGCCTCCTTCCACGACACCTTCTTTGGAGAGAAGGATGGGGGGGTCTTTTTCGTTTACCAATTGAATATTCGGTGACCGCAGGTTAAACGCAGGATCATTTAAGCCATTTTGGGAAACCAGAATCTTGCTGGAGAGCTTTAAACTGCCTTCTGCCTGTTCGAAGACATAGACGTTCTGAAATTTTGGTGCCGTCAGAAAATAATACCCCCTCACATCCCGGATCATCCGTAACGTTACTTTTGATACATTCACAGAATCCTGGGTCTCAACAAAGAGAAGTTCTTTGACATTGAGAGAAAAGCTATAGCGTTCGTCGTGTACCATACCTTTACTGTCAACTTTCAACACAGATTCAACAGGCCAGGAAAAATTACCCGGCTTGAGAATCAGCGAAGAGCAACCGGCAACAAGGAGAACTATTAGAGCCATGAAAACAACTGGAACTTTCATACAACCTCCGCGATTGTTGGTCAAAGGGATTTACTTCCGTCTCATTTGTAACAATGTATATAAGGATAAGCTTGAATTCAAGTATAGTTCACTTTGTAACAGATTCAGCAGACCATCTCGTCATCAAACCCTTAGGCTATTCCTCTTCACTTCACTTTTTCTTGTTTCCACCAGCGCGTAACAACCTCTTCAATTTTCGTTTTCATGCCGCTTTGCTTCCACTTCTCATAAAACTTGATGTCACTGCTATCAGGTTCCGGATTTGGAAAGTCAATCTGAACACGTAACGGCATGGAGATTGCTTCACCAACTACCAGTGCTTCACCCTGTCGAAGCGAGGGCAGGACATCGGTAAGGCTCGCAAACGTGTCAGGAACGAGCCGTCTGACATAATTCTGATCCAGCGGATTCGTCAATCTCAAGATCACATAATTATTACACTGCGAAAGGATCGTCTCAGACACTTCCACAGGACGCTGGCTTACAACCATAATACTGACGCCATATTTCCTGCCTTCTTTCGCAATACGTTCCACAGTTCTTCGTGCAGAGGCGGTGGTGCTGCTCGTACTTGGCAAATAGTTATGGGCTTCCTCAAAGACAAGGAGAATGGGGAAATCTCGGCGGTTGGGATTCCAGAAATTGAAATCAAAGATCATTCGGGCCAGGAGCGACACAATGGTATTCACAATATCAAACGGTACACCGCTCAGGTCGAGAATCGTTACTTGAGCACTGCCGTCAGCACCAAGGATTTTCGTGAGCAGATCGTTCAAGGCGATGGATTGTATATACTTTATCGGACGAAACATAAATGCATAGCGGGGATCGTTGAGTTTACCGTCTAACCGGACAAGGAATCGCGTAAACTTACCATAGAACGGGCCTTCCTTCACAATCCCGCCCATCGTTATCTTTTCGGTATCCATGAATTGCATTTTCGCACGGATTTCACTGAGATCGTAATACATCGGCGTATCGATCGTAATTAATGCCGACATCTCGGGATTTTTCCCCTTCTTCGACATAATGATGAGATCCTTCAGCACGGTAATCTGGCTTGAGGAATTTTCATCTTTCTCATCGATAAACATTTCACGAAGTTCGTCAAAGTTCATTAACCAGTACGGTAATTCGAATTCGGCGATATCGAGGTGGTTGCAGCTGCCTTCAAATGCTTTATGATATTCATTATGGATATCGAGAATGATGATATTCGTATCCGGATATTTGGAAACCTTTTGTAAAATCGATGCCACCGTGCAAGACTTTCCAGCGCCGCTGGAGCCCAGCACTGCAATATGCTTTCCAAAAAATTTGTTAGCATCAAGAAATGCCCGTTGGTTTTCGAACAGTGAGACCTGACCGACAGAAAATCCGAACCGCTGGTACACGGCAAACGCAACAGCCAGGTCGCTGTCCTCAGCAAGAAATACCGGCGAATCTACAACCGGGAAAAGCGAAACCCCGCGTTCATAGCGTCCGGCTTTCACTGTCCCCACCATGGAAACAAGGAGGATGACTCGCTGCTGCGGCTGACCGTTTGTCTCCACATCCTCCTTCTTTGACTCTGAGATCATTCCAATGAGAACGAGCGCTCCCATCGGGATCAGAACATATGTACCGATTTGACCGATAAAGTAGGTCTTCCCGCTGATCTCCCTCTTGAGCGATGTGATTTTTTGATCGAGAAGGACAGTGACAGACGCGCTATTGACAGATGCAACGACACCAAGATATTTTTGCTCAACCATGGCTCAGTCTCTCCTCATAAGTTTTCTCTCTCTTAGCTCACACGTTTAATGACGACGATCGTCCGGTCGTCTGCGTATTCTGCCCCCTCTGCAAACTGTTGTACATCTTCCATAAGAGCGGTGCAAATTTCTTTTGCCCCTTTTTCTGCAAGTCTTTGGATAGTATCAGTAAAACGTTTTTCGCCGTATGGCAAGCCATTCACTTGGCGAGCTTCCGTGATTCCATCGGTATAGATCACCGCAACATCTCCCTTTTTCAGCATCGTACTCTCTACCCTGTAATTCCCGCGCGGAAAGGGTCCGAGAATCAAGCCTGTCGGTTCGAGAAGTTCAATATTCTTCTCGCGTGCATGATAAACGATAGGACTGTTATGACCGGCATTGGCGTAGAGAAGCAATCCCTTTGCTCCGTCTGTTAATTCTGCATAGAACATCGAAACGAACTGTTCTTCGGCAAACGAACGGTTGACAATTTTATTAATACGGGACATCAGCGTTGCAGTTTTCGTATGATGAGCAATTCCCATGCGCAATGCCCCAACGACGTACAATGCCTGCGCTGCAGCCCGAAATCCTTTGCTCGCCGCATCACCCACAACGATCATAAGACGGTCTTTATTCTCGTCGGAAAACAAGTAATCAAAAAAATCACCGCCTACGATACGATCCGGGATAGAGATACCATAGATATCATAATAATAAAAATGAAGGAACGGTTCCGGTAAAATCCCGAGCTGGATTTCGCGAGCTTTATCAATATCCTGCTCCAGCAGACGAGCTTTTTGTTCGATCCGTTTATTCCGGAGGACGGATGTCGCCGCAAGGCTGATGATGTTGAGATTCGGCAGAAGATCCTGGTCGATAAAATCAGAGTTGAAAGCAAGTACATACTGAAAGACAGTCCCCTCCCGGTAAGAGATCATATCCCCCACTCCCGTCGCCGAATATTTGATGATGCCCTTCGTTCGAAGATATCGGTCCGTTTCGTTGGCAATAATCGTTCTCTGCTCTGTGAGATGTTGGAACATGGGATACCGTGTGATCTGGATACGATATCCAGGATCAAGACGTTCAATCAGACCAATTTGATGGATGAGGCGGTACGATTCAGTCGATGGTTCATACTGCCAGAGTCTGCCTCCTTTTAATTGAATATCCTCACTCTTCACAATCTCATTGAGAACATGCTTCAGCAGTTCCTTTTCTGTTTTGAACTGCTCGGGGGCAAAACTTTCAATTGTACGATAGAGACGTCGCTGATTCATTCTAGACTCCAGGAGAGATCTTACATGACTCTTCAAACAATGCTTCAACTTCTTTGACGCCATCGGATCCCAGAATATATTCAAATTCCTCCCGACAGACATCAAGCACAGACAGTGATCCCTGGGGAACGACACTGCAGCACTCTGGTCTATTCGTAAATTCCGGCCCATAGGTTGTCAACATATGGTTGTCAATGGTTAACGGAAAGGCGACACAATAAAATGGTTTGAGTGCGAATTTATCCATTCCCTCTACCATAGCGGTTTTTTGCAACGCACAAAGACCTTTCGAACACAGAAAGACACACCCATTCCTTTGCACGGCAGTGCCGTCACACTTCCCTGATGGGAAATCAGCATCATCTTCGATATTGTTGTCGAACCACTTCGCACTGTCGGTCTCCTGCTGCGGCTCAAGATATTTTCTAATCAAATCAGCATGTGTGAGAATGAGTTCCTTTTCTTTGAGATCAAGAAGGACACCATCAACACAGCATGTGCCGTTACAATTGCACATCGAACTGCTCGGAGCAAGACGCTGCGTTAGAATATCAGGATCAACGCGCAAATCCCGTATATGGTGAAGTTGATGCTGTGATAAAATATTTATTAGTCCTTCAGCCACGTGAATCCTTTTGTCTCATGTAATTAATCAAATCCGTGCTCACGACTTGCATTTCAAGCTGCCGCATCATCGTCACGATTTGACCCCGGTGATAGGTTGAATGATTGACTTTATGCTGCATCTGTTGAGATAGGGGATGCGTAAAAACATTTCCTTTAAAATCAGTATATTGGAACGGGGCATTGAACTTCTCTTCGGAGAGACCCTGGAGAAAGTTGCCTATATCATGGTGATAGGTATCCCACTTCTTTTTTATGACTTCGATCGAGGGAAAATCTTCGCTTTTGAGGAGTGCGGGCGTCTTCCCTCTCCACCGGTCGGACCACACGATATTCGCTGAAAGAATATGGACGAGGGTCCCAAGAATTCCTCCGAAACTGGACTTGAGGTCTTTCTGACACTGTTCCATGCTGAGCGGTGCAATCGCTTCGAACAATTTTCCATCTGCCCACGCATCATAGTCGAACAACAATTGAATTTCTTTTTTCGTCATGGTGAGTCCTTCTGGTCAACTTGTTTCTTCAATGCCGCCAGTGTCTGCATCGCTTCCAGCGGAGTCATGCGTTCGAAATCAAGTGCACGAAGTTCTTCCCGCAGCTTCTCATCTTTCACCTCAAACATGGCCAATTGAATCTTTTGACTTGACTTCCCCTCGATTTCCCTTTTCTGCTCGGAACTCCGAACAACTAATTCTGAACTTTCTAAATTCTTCAACACCTGTTTTGCGCGCTCTGTGACTTCTTCCGGTAATCCTGCCATTTGGGCTACTTGAATTCCATAGGAGTGATCGGCAAATCCTGGCATGACTTTATGGAGAAAAATTACCTTGTCTCCATATTCTCGGACATCCACCTTATAATTTTTTATGCGCGGAAAAACGTCTGCGAGTTCGTTCAATTCATGGTAATGAGTAGCGAACAACGTCTTTGCACCGATACGTTCATGAAGGTATTCCGTCAGAGCCCATGCAATACTTATTCCGTCGAACGTGCTGGTACCGCGGCCGATCTCGTCCAAAAGAATTAAACTGCGATTCGTCGCAGTATTGACAATGTTTGCCGCTTCATGCATCTCCACGAGAAATGTGCTTTCCCCTGCTGCAATATTATCACTCGCTCCGACACGCGTATAGATACGATCGACCAAACCAATAGTCGCCGAGGAAGCCGGAACAAAGCTCCCGATGTGCGAAAGAAGCACGATCAATCCAACCTGACGCAAATAACTCGACTTCCCGCTCATATTCGGACCTGTGATGATCAGAATTTGATCCGATGCCGTCTCGAGCATGGTATCATTGGGGGTATAATGTTCACCCGGTGGTAACAGTCTTTCGATCACGGGATGCCGTCCGTTTTTGATATTGATGAGAAACGAATCATTGATTTCCGGGCACACATAGCGGTTCTCCACTGCAAGAACGGCAAGTGCACAATAACAATCCAGGGATGCAATGGCATGAGCATTTGTTTGAATCACTGCCGCCTGCTCAGCAATCGTTTGACGGAGTTCGGTGAAGAGACGTGTTTCCAATACAAGGATTTTCTCTTCCGCATGGAGGATTTTCTCCTCATATTCTTTCAGTTCGGGCGTCACAAATCGTTCAGCATTGGTCAATGTTTGTTTGCGGATATAGTTTTGCGGCACTTTGTCCTTATGCGTATGAGTCACCTCAATGTAATACCCAAACACATTGTTGTAACCAATTTTCAGCGAAGAGATGCCGGTGCGTTCTCGTTCCGATTGCTGATGCCTGGCGACCCAGTCTTTCGCTCCAAAAGCTAAATTCCGTATTTCGTCTAACTCTGCATTGTATCCCTTCCGGATCACACCTCCGTCAACTAATGCCATCGGCGGATCGTCAGCGATAGCGTTGCTCATAGCGGAAACAAGGTCGCTCAAAGGGTCAAGTGATGCAGAGAGACTCTGTATCGGCGGACTGACGAGACCCGACAGGCGAGATTTCAGCTGAGGGATCTGCGACAACATCGCCTTCAATTGGTTCACTTCTCGCGGATTCGCTCTGCCTGTGGCAATTTTTGCAATGAGCCGTTCCAGGTCGCCGATGTGTTCCAATTCTTCCCGGATCTTCCTTCGAACTGTTTCATTGTTGTGCAATTCCTTTACTGCATCCAACCTGGAGCGAATGGGCTCTAACCGTTTTAATGGACGATTGATCCATTGTTTCAGCATTCGACCGCCCATCGGTGTCTGAGTGCGATCAATCATGGAAAACAGCGTTCCATCCGAATGACCGGAAATGGTAGTGATAATTTCAAGATTGCGTTTCGTGGAAGCATCGAGCACCATACATTCGCTCACATCCTGTGGAACTATCTTCTTGATGTGAGGAATATTTGCCTTCTGCGTCTCCTGCAGATAGTTCATAACTGCACCGGCTGCCACAATTCCCATTGGCATCTCTTCGATGCCAAATCCTTTGAGGGATTGTGTCTTGAAATGGCCGATGAGCAGTTCATATGCATAATCGGGATGATACACCCAATCATCGATTTTTGTGTACAACACGCGAAACCGTTCACCCAGAAGCGTCTTGATTGTTTCCAGATCGCGCTTCTGCACGAGCAATTCCTTTGGTTGTAGATTTCCTGCCTGTTCCACGAACTGCTTCAGCGGGAATTCGCTCAACCCGAATTCACCCGTCGAGACATCGATAAAGGCGAACCCGACGAGATCATTTCCTGTCGCCAGCGCTGACGGGAGAGCGATTGCCGCAAGATAATTGTTCTGTTTTTGCTCTAAAAGTTTTTCGGAGAAGGCAACGCCCGGTGTGACTACTTCGATAACATCCCTTTTCACGATGCCTTTTGCATATTTGGGATCCTCTAATTGTTCGCAAATTGCAACACGATAACCGGCCCGAAGAAGTTTCGGAAGGTATGCATCGAGAGCATGATGAGGAAAACCTGCGAGCGGTGTTTCACCTGCGGTTCCGTTCCCGCGTTTCGTTAAAACAATGCCCAGCACCTTTGAAGTGATTTTCGCATCGTCATCGAACGTTTCGAAAAAATCACCCATCCTGAAGAGCAGTACCGTATCCGGATACTTCGCCTTCACTTGCTGGTATTGTCGCATTAGTGGTGTGGACATGGAATCGTTTCAGTACATCGTAAAAAAATGATACCGCTATTTCAGCTTCTCAACTCCCCAGCGCTTCATCGTTTCGAACATTTTGTAATCTGTCAAATCATAATGGATTGGAGTCACAGAGATGTAATTGCCGCGTACTGCAGCTTCATCGAATTCCAGATCGGTATCCACAGCCTCCAATCCTCCTGTCAGCCAATAATATTCGCGGTCATTCGGATCACGCCGATGATCGAATGTATCATTCCAGATTGCTTTGCCCTGCCGAGTGATCAGTATTCCTTTGATCTCTTTCGGGCTCAAAGGAGGGACATTCACATTGAGCAATGTGCCGGGGGGAAGTCCTCGTTTCGTGACGAGCAAGGCAAGCTTCCGGGCTATTTGCGCCGCATATCGAAAATCTGCGGGTCCGTATGTTGTCAGTGAAACAGCAATAGAGGGAATGCCGAGAATGGTTCCTTCCGTTGCAGCCGAGACGGTCCCGGAATAAATAATACTAATAGCGGTATTTGATCCGTGATTGATTCCGGAGACAACCAAATCCGGTTCGCGTTTCAAAATAGCACGCACGGCAAGCTTCACACAGTCTGCGGGGGTACCCTGCACTGCATACCCAAAGAATTTCCCATTCTTCTTAAACTCTTTTACGCGTAGGGGATAATTCATGGTAATTGCATGACCGACGGCACTCTGTTGTTTATCAGGTGCAACCACCGTCACCGTTCCGATTGTCTTCATCGACTGCACAAGCGCAAAAATCCCTGGTGCATCAATGCCGTCGTCATTCGAGACGAGAATATGAAGTTTCGTTTTGTGTTTCATTTATTTGCTGACGCTTTCCTGCCATTCCGGCACAAACGGTCAGCGCCGGACACATTAGTAACTTTCTTTCTGTGTAGGGAATCTCTCTCCCTTTACATCTTTGACATACCCGCGCACACTCTGCCGGATTGTCTCTGCAAGGTGTGCATAGTACCGGACAAACCGCGGATGAAAATCTTCATAGAGACCGAGCATATCCGACACGACAAGGATCTGACCATCACAGTGCATCCCTGCTCCGATGCCAATCGTAGGAATCTTGACCGATTTTGATACCTTTGCCGCAAGCATGGATGGGATTTTTTCTAACACAATACTGAATGCACCTGCTTCTTCCAGAACTTTCGCATCTTTCATCAATTGCTTCGCTTCTGCGACCGTTGCACCACGCGGAGTATATCCTCCGAATTGATGGATTGATTGCGGTGTCAGGCCAAGATGTCCCATCACGGGAATACCGGCACTCACGGTCATCTCAACCATGTGTGCGATACGCTCTCCTCCTTCAAACTTTACTCCGCCTGCACCGGTCTCCTTCATCACACGGCCTGCATTGCGGAATCCTTCCTCGTCATTGACCTGGTACGACATAAACGGCATATCAACAATAACCATGGCGCGTTCAACACCGCGAACAACCGTTTTTGCATGGTAGATCATTTCGTCAAGGGTCACCGGGAGAGTAGTTTCATGTCCCTGGAATACCATCCCGAGAGAATCGCCTACCAGGATCAGATCAACTCCAGCTTGGTCGAGCAGCCGTGCGGTCAAATAATCATACGCCGTCAGGCACGCAATCCGCCCCCCTTCATTTTTCATTGATGCAATAACTTTCGTCGTGACTTTTTTAGGACCCGATGTTGTCGACGAGTTTTTCATACTGTCACCTTTTGATTTTCATCAGCCATGACTAAAACTTCCGGTGAAATCGACCATGATTTCCGGAACCCCCAGAGAATCACATCCGCAATCTCCTCTGCTACCACTCTGCGCTGGAGTATAGACGACAACTCGATCGTTTTTTCATCAAGTTCCCGACGCAGGGCTTCTCGCTGTTCCTGTGATGAAAGGTTCAGAAAATCTACTATTCGCTTATGGTCCGGACCAAGGAGTATCGATCCATGCTGAAGGACCACTTCTTCGCCATCCGATGCCGCATAACGACGCTGAGCACTGCCAACAAGTTTCTTGCCGTTGCATGTAATTTCATACCGCCCTGTGCTCGAAAAACAGGCTGCTGCGGACGGAGACCGATAGAGAGACGGAATATGGGGCTGACTTTTTTCGATCACGACCGGAGCACCAAGTTCCCGTAATCCCGCGATAAGTGCTTGACTAATTTCATCATAGACTGCAAGGACATTCTTCCCTTTCACACGCATTACGACACTGTATGTCAGTTCATCGGAGTGCAGGATAGCCCGCCCACCTGTAGGGCGGTGAACAATATCGATTCCGGCAGCGGAGGTTTTCTGAAGGTCGACTTCATCTGATAACTGATTCCATCCGAGTGAAATTGCATGCGGGCTCCAGCCATATACGCGAATAGTCGGATTCCCCCGTCCATCCACGAGTGCGCCTGCAAGTGATTCGTCATACTCCATATTAAAAACACCGGAACGAAGCCCGGTGTTTTCAAATCGCCAATTCATGATCTTCCTAGTGATGTCCGGGTCCCGGAATAATTCCGCGTTTACTCTTCGCAATGAAGTCTATAATGTTCTGAATTTCCGGCGTCTGATCTACTTCGATCTTAATCCGTGCAACTGCTTGTGAAACATTTAACTTCGACTGATACAGGAGGACATACGCCTTATCGATGCATTCGAGCGCCTCGGGAGTAAAACCACGACGTCTGAGACCGATAGTATTCACGCCTTCAAACACCAATGGTTCACGCCCGCCCCGAATATACGGAGGAACATCTTTTACAACTCGGAAACCGCCGCCAATCATTGCATGATCTCCGATGTGGACAAATTGGTGGACGGCAGTCATTCCACCTATGATTACCCATTGGCCGGCTTCTACGTGACCTCCTATAACAACACTCTGCGCCACGATGCTATTATCCCCTATCCTGCAATCATGTCCTACGTGTGTATTCCCCATGAAGAGGCAATTCTTCCCGATAGCAGTTTTTCCTGTCTCGATCGTACCGCGATTGAGAGTTACATACTCGCGGATGTCGCACTGATCGCCGACTTCCAGTGTCGTCGGTTCACCCTTGTATTTGAGATCTTGCGGCGGACCGCCGATGACCGAAAATGATGCGACCTTACATTCCCTCCCAAGACGTGCACCGCTCTGAATGATCGCATAGGGAGCGACGGTCGTCCCATCACCGATAACGACATCATCACCAATGATCGCAGATTGTCCGACAACGACATTTTCACCCAGCTGCGCTTTTTTACTTACGGTTGCAAGAGGATCAATATATACGCCCATATTCTCTTCTTTACTGGTTCATTGCTTTTATTTTTACTTCTTCTCGATCGACGACAGCAGCTGTAAAATCACCTTCGCATACTTTGGCGCCGTCGACAAATGCTTCTCCGCGAATTTGGATTACCTTGGAACGACGACTAACCATCTGCACTTCCAGCACCAACTGATCACCGGGCACTACAGGTTTGCGGAATTTAACATTATTGATTGCCATAAAGAACACTAATTTATTCCCGGGATTTTCTATACCGTTTAACATAAGGACACCGCCTGTTTGTGCCAATGCTTCGACAATCAGAACGCCGGGCATCACCGGTTGGCCTGGAAAATGTCCCTGGAAGAATTGCTCACTCATTGTCACATTCTTGACGCCGACAACACGTTCATCCATCTGAAATTCAATAATTTTATCCACCAGCAGGAAAGGATAACGGTGCGGCAGGATACGCTGAATAGCATTGACATCAAAAATGATCCCCTCTTTTTTCTCATGCTGGTACTTCCGCACTAATTTGTTCTGCTGATACAATTTTCTTACTTTACGTGCGAATTCAATATTGGCAGCATGCCCCGGACGCGCTGCAAGAATTTGTGCCTTGATCGGCGCGCCAATGAGCGCAAGATCGCCGATCATGTCGAGCAGCTTGTGACGAGCAGGTTCATTCCGATAATGCAGTTTCTTATCATTTAACAATCCTGTGGAGCCGAGAATCACCGAATGATCGAGGCCAAGCTTATGCATCATTTTCCGGAGTTCCTCGTCCGAAAGATCACGATCAACTATGACAACCGCATTGTCAAGATTTGCCCCTTTAATGAGCCCCTGATCAAACAGCTGTTCTACTTCATGGAGGAAACAGAACGTGCGTGCTGATGCAAATTCTGTGACAAACTCTTTTTCCATATTGAACAACCCGGTATGCTGACTGCCCAAAGCCGGATTGTTGTAATCGACCATGACGGTCAAACGGAAATCATCCGTGGGTAATGCTACGATTTCCACGCCCCTGGCAGGATCCTGATAATGGATCACCTGATCAATAATGAGATAATCTTTTGGTGCTTCCTGATCTTCCAAACCAACCGACAGGAGCATATCAACGAACGGTTTTGCACTTCCATCGCCAATCGGTGGCTCAATGTTGTCAAGTTCGACTAAGACATTATCAACCTGCAGTCCAGCAATTGCTGCCAGCACATGCTCTACAGTATGTACACGTGCATTTCCTATGCCGAGTGTCGTTCCGCGTATCAGATCAACGACATGATCAACGTCTGCAGGAATTTCTGGTGAATCCGGCAAATCGACGCGGCGAAATCTGATGCCATAATTCTCAGGCGCCGGTTTGAAGGTCATATTCGTCGTCACGCCTGTATGAAGCCCCACGCCGGACATCGTCACAGGTTTTTTAATTGTCATTTGCTGAACGAGCATTCTTTCTACTTCTCCTATGATTGTTTGTCTAAAATTTTTTGCTCGAGTTCGGCAACTTTTCTTTGAAGTGCTGTAACCTCTCGTAAGGTGTCAGGCAGCATTTTCAGGGCGATAGCGGCACGCTGAGCTTTCCTTGCTTCATCCGCCGGGTATCCAAAAAACTTCTTGCCTGGTTCTTTAATATTGTTGGGAACTCCCGATTGCGCCATAATAACTGTTCTATCTGCAATTTCGATATGTCCGGCGATGCCCACTTGGCCGGCAATGATGCAGTTTTTGCCGATCTTCGTGCTTCCACTGATACCAGACTGTGCAGCGATTACCGTATGCTCTCCAATAACAACATTATGGGCGATCTGGACAAGATTATCTAACTTCACACCGCGACAGATCTTTGTTTCACCCATGGTAGCCCGATCGATCGTTGTATTCGCACCAATTTCTACATCATCTTCGATAACGACGATACCTAGTTGAGGAATCTTTTCGTATGATCCATCCGATTTCGGTGCAAAACCAAATCCATCTGACCCCACTACTACGCCAGCATGGAGTGTTACACGATCCCCAATTTGGCATTGATGATAGACTACAGCATGAGGAAAAATCAGACAGTCTCTGCCGATGCGGGCATAATTTCCGATCACACATCCAGCACCGAGCTTGGTGTCCTCACCGATCACTGCTTGCTCTCCCACGACGGCATGGGCACCAAGAGATACATTCTTGCCAAGTGTAGCACTGGCTGATACTGCCGCTGTGGGGTGTATACCGGGAAAAAATGGATCGACAGACGGTGTCAGACGTTTCAGTACATGGAGAAACGCGACATACGGATCATCGACACGAATAAAAACCAGCGAAGAGTGTTCTTCATATTTTTTCGTGTCGAGCTTACGCGAAACCAGCACTGCCGTTGCCCCTGTTGTCTCAAGGTGTTTTTCATACTTCGGATTAGCCAAGAATGTCAGGCTGCCGGACGTGGCTCCCTCAATCTTCGCAACGCGCTGTATCTCCGGTGCACCTTCGAGAACACGACCGACGACTTCACCACCGAGCCACTCTGCAATCTCATGAATGGTCATAGGGAAGTCTTACTTTGTTGTGGATGGCGCTGATGTCGGCGCTTTCAGTTTTGTAAAAATCTTTTGCGTGAGATCATACTTTTCATTCGCATACATCAGCAGGATATCTCCGCTTTTATCAAAAACATAATCGAATCCTTCTTCCAGAGCTACATCCTGGACTGCCTTAAAGACACGATCTTGGACAGGTTTCATCAACTCAGTCTGCTTGTTGAAGAGGTCGCCGTTTTGACCGAATTTCTGATTGCGGAAATCCACAATCTTTTGATCCAGTTCGCGCAATTCTCGTTCAGTATCAGCCCGGCGCTGCTCAGTCATAATAAGCTTCCGTTTGTCATATTCGTCGAACTTTTTTTTCCATTCCTCCTGCGTTTTATTCAGCTCCTGCTGCCAATCAGCCACAAACTGATCCAGCTGCTTCTGCGCATCCTGTGCGTCCGGAAGTTGTTTCATCACCGCTTCGGAATTGAAATAACCAATTTTCATCTGCGCCTGTGCCGGAATGAGGGCTGCACCGATGAGAATACCGATTATACTTAAAAGTTTTTTCATATCTCCGTTCTCCCTTTTAAATGTTGGGGAACCCTTTCCCTTACTTCACATCCTTGGATTTCGCTGGTGCCGGAACCGCCGTCCCCCGCTTGAGGTGATCCAGGACCTTATATGTCAAGTCAAATTTTGCATCAGCATAAAGAAGATTTGTCGCCGCCTCCAATTTATCAAACACATAATTGAATCCGTCAGCCTTGGCAACCTGTTCGATCGCTTTCATCACACGTTCCTGGATTGGCGCGAATTTCTTCTCACGTAATTTCACCGCTTCGCCTTCCCGTTGATCGAATTTCTTGTATTGAAATTCACGAGCTCTCTGCTGAAGATCCTGCAGACTCTTTTCTTTATCTGTCTTTGCTTTCGGATCAAGGAGCGCCTGTTTTTTCTGATAATCTTCTAACCCATCCTGAAGCTCCTTGCCCATTTTCTCCAGTTCATCCTGCCACTCTTTAATGGAGGTCTCAAGCTCTTTCTTGACTTGCTGGGCCTCGGGGAGTTCCTGAAGAATTTTTTCTGAATTGACATAGGCAATCTTGAGCGATTGTGCTCCTGCGATGGAGACGGCCAACAGAACCACAGCGGCCAATACGATGATTTTTTTCACGGTAACCTCTTTAAATTATGTGAATGATGTTCAACTACAATTTGATTTAAACGTTAGAATGATTTTCCAAATTGGAAATGGAACTTCCAGCCAGGCGCAGCAGTACCTGGTGTTGCACTATCATATCCATAGCCATAGTCAAACCCTATTAGCCCTATGGGATTAACAAGCAAACGAACGCCAAAGCCCGCCGACCGGCGAAGATCACGAGCATCCATGACAGTATGATCGAGCCACACGTTCCCTGCTTCCGCAAACAGCAGCGTATAGATGGGAATGGGATTCAATGTCAGTGCAAGTCGTAACTCCGTTGTATACTTCATCATTGCCTTGCCGCCTACATATCCGTTACTCGGACCAATACTCCGATCCTCATAACCACGCAGGGGTGTCACGGCAATCTGTCCGAGCCCCGTGCCGCCCATATAGAAAAGATCCTGGTACGGGATGTAGGAATCTTTTTCAAAGGGAAAAATGAGTCCAACGACATTAGAACTCATGATAGTCAGTTTTCCTGAGGAACTTAACGGTACAAACCATTCGGCATTCAAGACATGTTTGTGGTATCGGGCTGCCCGGAGTGCACCTCCAAGTTCCGGGCCGCCGTTGATATCTGTTAAGAGAGAAAAGCTTGAGCCGCGGGAGGGAAAAATCGGGCTGTCAGTACTGTTGCGGGAAATGACCTGAGAAATACCGATCTGAGTCGACTTCCCTTCGAGGTAATAGTCATTTGCAGAGGGAGTCCCAAGCGAATGATACGTATTTTCCTGGACTCTCAGAGTCCAGTCGCCACGGAAGTACATATCAGGCCACTTGAAACGCCGGCCGATCCGAATCGATGCACCACGGTAATGCAAATCAGCATAATAGGACTGATATGTATCGAAAATACTGAATCCAAAGAGGGTCGGAGTATTGAACATCCATGGTTCCGTAAAACTGATCGAAAGTGTACGATAGTAATTGCTGACTCCGAACTGCCAGTCGAACGACAGCATTTGACCCGCACCTCCGCGGAACGGTTCGGTCAATGAAAAATTGTTGAAGGTCAGTCCAAGACCGCCACTGAATCCAAACGCACCGCTGTATCCCACCGACATATTGAATGTATCGCTGGATTTCTCTTCAACCGAATATTCAAGTTCAACCGTTTTATCATCGACCGGACGAACATCCGGTTTCAGCTTTTCGGGATTGAAATAATTCAATTGCTGAAGCTGGCGCAGACTTCTGATGATCAATTGACGACTGAAGTAATCACCCGGCTTTGTCAGCAACTCACGGCGAATAACCTTTTCGTAGGTCTTGGAATTACCCGAGATGAAGACCCGTCCCACACGGAATTGATTCCGTTCATGTACTTTCATCGTAATATCGAGACTATTTCCACCGACGACTTTCATCTCCGGCTCCACCTGAAACCACAGATACCCATTGTCTGCATACAGCGAGGTTACATCAGATTCTTCTTCATTCCGGCGTAAATTCTGTTCAAATTTTTCCTGGTTGTAAATATCTCCCTGCTTGAATCCGAGGCGGGCATTCAGCACGTCGGATGGATAAACAGTGTTCCCTTCCCAGGCAATGTTCCTTATAAAAAATTGCGAGCCCTCGGACAGGTAGATATCGATCGTGAGATATTTTTTGGATTTATCATATGTCAACGAGTCGGCAAGGATTTCGGCATCACGAAACCCATTTTTTCTGTAGAACGCGAGGATGAGATCTTTATCTTCTTTATATTTTTTCTTATCAAACTTATTGGATGCCCAAAATTTCCACCACGTGCGTTCGCTTGTTTCCTTCATCTCACCCTTGAGATCGCCGTCTGTGTACAGCTTATTCCCATGGAAACGAATATAGTCCACTTTGACTTTGGGACCTTCTTCAATCTCTATTTTTAATGCGACACGACCGGTGGTATCGTTCACTGTGATAAGTTTTGGAGTAACCTGTGCATTTAAGTATCCATCGGAATCATATTGATTCTTCAAGAGACGCGCAACGCTCGATAAATCCTGAGGTGTAATGATTTGGCCCTTGATCAAATTGATCTTTTTAAGAATTTCATCCTCGTCTAATTCGTCATTGCCGGAGACTTCAATGCGTTCGAGACGGGGATTCTCTTTTACTTTGATGAGAAGATAGACTCCTTCCTGAACTCGATTTTCGATAAAAATCTGGACATCATCAAATATTCGGAGATTGTGCAAACGCTGAATAGCGAGCTTGGTTTGTTCGCTCGGGAGAGTGATTTCTCCCCCTATTTTCAGTCCCGTATTTGCAATAATTGCCGATGGATCTCCCGAGCGTTGACCCTCCACACTGATTCCGAGGATCTTGAACGTTTCCGGATTTTGCTGCTGCTGTCCAAACATCATACATGTAGAAAACATGGTCAAGATTATAAGACAAAGAACATGCTTACGATTTCGTGGCACGCTTTTTAAACCTTTCTATCAGCCTTGCAGAGTGGCTTTTCCTCGATTGCTGTAATTGTTCGCTTACCATGCCAAACCGCCGTTCGCGCTTCTGAAAATCTATGATTGCTGCGTATAAATGCTTCCGTCGAAAAGCCGGCCAGAATTCATTTGATATATACATTTCCGAATAGGCTGATTGCCACAAGAGAAAATTGCTCAGACGGTGTTCACCGCCGGTCCGGATAAGGAGATCCGGATCCGGGATATCCTTTGTTGCCAAGTATGCTTCGACGGTATCTTCAGAGATCTCTTCCTTTTTGAGCGCACCGGAGAGAATTTCGTCAGTCATTTCTTTCATTGCATTTGTAATATCCCAACGTCCGCTATAACTGAGAGCCAGAACTAATGTTAATCCCCTGTTCTCGTTCATTAAGTCCATTGCAGCATGTAATTCGTTAGCCACATCTTCTGGAAGTGTACTGATCTCGCCTATGACCTGCAGGCGGACGTCGTTTTTATGAAGCCTGTCTCGCTCATCCTTCAGTGCACTGACCAAGAGACGCATCAAAATTGACACCTCATCTTTTGGGCGTTTCCAATTTTCCGTCGAGAACGTGTAGAGCGTAAGGTATTTTACTCCCACCTGTGCACATGCTTCCACGATTTCCCGGACAGAATTTACGCCTTCTTTATGCCCAGCAACGCGAGGTAAGCCCCTGCGTTTTGCCCATCGGCCATTTCCATCCATGATGATAGCAATGTGGTTCGGAATCAAGCCGCTGGTCTTGAGCTGATCCTGGATCTTCTTATCTGTTCCTTTTGCCTTTACGAACGGCACAAAGTCGCCCTATCTCCAATATTACTATTAATGCGTGAATATAAATTTAACCTTTTTTGGAACGATAGTCAAAAGAAAGCATCTAAAAGAGCAGGGAAAAAACTGGAAATGAGTCTTAAATGTGGTTTTCTTGACTGCCCTCTCAAAATTGAGTATATTGATGGCAGAAACTTATTATCCTTTTTCGCGGTTCATCTGGATAAGACGGCCGGAAGGATGTATTCGTTCCGACATAACCTGAGGAAAGATTTATGGAAGGTAATTTTTCAAATAGAGTACAAGACGTTATTCGATTAAGTCGTGAGGAAGCCCTGCGGCTAGGGCATGATTATATTGGTACAGAGCACCTGATCCTTGGGATTATTCGTGAAGGAGAAGGTATCGCTGTTAAAATTCTTCGGAATCTCGGTGTCGATCTGTACAAACTCAAGAAAGCAATCGAAGATACAGTTAGAACTGCCGGTGGAACACTTACGATAGGCAACATACCTCTAACAAAGCAGGCTGAAAAAGTTCTCAAAATAACATATCTGGAAGCAAAACTGTACAAATCCGATGTCATCGGCACTGAACATTTATTACTGTCGCTTCTCCGCGACGACGACAATATCGCTGCCCAGATGATGCATCAGTTTAATGTTCATTATGATGTTGTCCGCAATGAACTTGACAATATTATATCGGGTAAACCATCATCGCCTCCGGGTCAGCACCAATCAGCAGCGGAAAAGAAACAGGACCGTTCAAAAACTCCTGTCCTAGACAACTTTGGACGGGATCTTACGAAACTTGCGATCGAAGACAAGCTTGATCCGATTGTAGGGCGGGAAAAGGAAATCGAACGTGTTGCGCAAGTGTTAAGCCGGCGCAAGAAAAACAATCCAGTACTCATTGGTGAACCGGGTGTTGGAAAATCGGCCATTGCAGAAGGATTAGCACTTCGCATTGTCCAAAAGAAAGTGTCTCGTGTCCTCCACGACAAGCGTGTGGTAACGCTGGATCTTGCTGCCCTGGTTGCAGGAACAAAATACCGCGGCCAATTTGAAGAGCGGATGAAAGCAGTCATGAATGAGCTGGAAAAATCCAAAGATGTTATCCTCTTCATTGACGAATTGCATACAATCGTTGGCGCAGGCGGAGCAAGCGGTTCGCTCGATGCATCGAATATGTTTAAACCGGCATTAGCCCGCGGTGATCTGCAGTGCATCGGCGCCACAACACTCGACGAATACCGCCAGTTTATTGAAAAAGATGGAGCTCTTGATCGCCGGTTCCAAAAGATTATGGTAGATCCAACCACAGTGGACGAAACGATCCAGATTCTTCAGAATATCAAACATAAATACGAAGAACACCACGGTGTCCTGTATAGTGAAAAAGCCATAGATGGAGCAGTCCGCCTCAGTGATCGGTATATCACTGACCGGTACTTACCGGACAAAGCTATCGATGTTATGGATGAAGCAGGCGCTCGAGTACATTTGGCGAACATCAAAGTTCCGAAGGAAATTCTTCAGCTTGAAGAAGAGATCGAAAAGATACGTCAGTCGAAGAATCAAGTAGTGAAAAGCCAGAATTTCGAGGAAGCTGCGCGGTTGCGCGATTTAGAGAAGAAACTTCTCAGCGATTTAGAAATTGCCAAGCGTGAATGGGAATTAAAATCTCGAGACACCATCTATGACGTCAACGAGGAAGACTGTGCCTCTGTTGTCTCGATGATGACCAATATCCCCGTGCAGAAAGTCGCACAGAGCGAGTCCGAAAAATTGTTGAAAATGGAATCAGCACTTGCGGCGATGGTCGTCGGACAAGATGAAGCAATTTCGAAGCTTACAAAAGCGATTCGCCGTGCTCGTGCCGGGTTAAAGGATCCCAAGCGTCCCATCGGTTCCTTCATTTTCCTTGGTCCCACAGGCGTGGGGAAAACAGAAATGGCGAAGGCACTTGCCCGTTATTTGTTTGATTCGGATGAAGCTCTCGTTCGAATAGATATGAGCGAGTATATGGAGAAATTTGCTGTCTCCCGTCTTGTCGGCGCCCCTCCGGGTTATGTCGGGTATGAAGAAGGCGGTCAGCTGACAGAAAAAGTGCGGCGGAAACCATATTCTGTAGTCCTATTGGATGAAATCGAGAAAGCGCATCCCGATGTCTTCAATATCTTATTACAGGTGCTTGATGACGGCCTCCTCACAGATAGTCTTGGTCGTCGTGTGGACTTTAAGAACACGATACTGATCATGACCTCGAATCTCGGTTCGAGAGACATCAAATCCACTGGAGGGTTAGGGTTTGGTACGAACACGCCCCAAGACCAATATAAATCAATGAAATCCGGTATCGAGGATGCATTGAAGCGAGTCTTCAATCCGGAATTCCTCAATCGTGTTGATGACACCATTATCTTCCATCAGCTCGAACGGCCTCATATCTATACGATTATAGATATTGCGGCGAAAGATCTTTTTGGCCGCATGACTTCCATGGGCATCAGTATCGAATTAACACAGGAGGCGAAGGATTTTCTGGCAGATAAAGGATATGACCCTGCCTTCGGAGCACGACCGCTACGCCGGGCAATCATGAAGTACATTGAAGATCCGCTCGCAGAAGAGATCCTCAAAGGAACATATGCGCACGGCAGTCTGGTACGTGTAAAATTCAACAAGGAAAAAGAAGAACTTGTGTTTATCGATGCCGCAAAAGATATAGAAGGCGATCAGATCAAAGAACAGAACGAAGAAATCATCGACACAAAATAATCAGTGTTCATTCAACCAGATGAAATCCCCCGGCACTTGTTGGGGGATTTTTATTTCACTCCAGCGAGAGAATGCGTTCAGGAAACCGGTTCGTGCCGCCGATAAAATCCTATATTCTTTTCTTCAAGCCCTATGGAGTCCTGTCACAGTTCACGAAAGAAAAAGGGCACGATGCTCTTTGCGACTTTGGTCCATTCCCCAAAGGTTATTATGCAGCGGGTCGGTTAGATGCAGATAGTGAAGGTCTGCTGTTCATCACCAACGATAACGCAGTTCAGCATCGGCTCACCGACCCGAAGTTCGGCCATGAGCGGTCGTATCTTGTTCAGGTCGAGGGAATTCCGGAAAAGGACAATCTCAAACGCCTCCGAAACGGAATTATCATAGAAGGAAAACGTACAAAACCGGCACTCATAGAATTGCTCAACGCTGAACCCAAAATCCCTCCGCGCAGCGCCCCGATCCGTGTGAGAAAGAATATTCCAACACCCTGGCTGAAAATGACTCTACGAGAAGGCCGCAATCGTCAAGTGAGAAAAATGACTGCTGCGGTTGGTCATCCCACATTACGACTTGTGCGCACTTCGATCGTCTTCCTTACTCTTGAGGGACTCTCCCCCGGCCAGCATCGCACACTCAGATCAGAAGAAATAAAAAAGCTTTTCCACATCCTCCAGCTTCCATACGCTTCTTAAAGTTTCTCCAGCAGATAATTTGTCATCGTCTCGAATAGATGATATCGCGTAGTATCGCCCCTGATGCTGTGATTTTTATTTGGATAGAACATAGTCTGAAATTGCTTACCCGCCTTCTCGAGTGCATCAACGAGACGGACGGTATTTTGCCAATGTACATTATCGTCCGACGTGCCGTGGATGATCAATAGATTCCCCTTGAGTTTTTCAACATACGTCAACGTCGAACTATTTTTATACCCAAGAAGATTATCTTTGGGCAATCCCATGAACCGTTCCGTATAAATGTCATCATAGAGTCTCCAGTCAGTTACAGGCGCGACAGCCACTGCCGTTCTAAAATAATCGGCACCGCGAAGGATAGCGGAGACTGCCATATATCCGCCATAACTCCAACCCCAAATTCCAATGCGGGAGGCATCAATAAAAGGAAGTGTTACCAGATATTTTACTGCTTCAACTTGATCGTGGACCTCCCATGTTCCTAATTGATGGTACACAATACTTTTAAATTCTTTTCCGCGTCCGCATGTTCCTCGCCCATCCACGCTCACAATGATATATCCTTTTTGTACCATCATCTGATGCCAGAGCGCTGTTGTTCCTCCCCAAGAATTCGTCACGGCTTGGGAACCGGGTCCGCCATACGCATCAATCAGAACGGGATATTTTTTATGCACATCAAGATCAGGCGGTTTCATCATGGAACCGTTCAATTCAATGCCATCGCTGGTTTTAAAAGAAAAGAATTCTGTCTTACTCAGATTGTATTCTTTCAACGAAGCAATAGGATCTTCATTGATCATCCATCGTACTTTCCCGTTTTGATCGATGAGGGCGATCTTTGTCGGTGTTCCTCTATTTGAATATTTATCGATGAACCATTTCGCCCCAGGTGATGGTGTGATGGTATGAGTAAACCCATCTGGTGTCAGTTGACGGAGATTACTTCCATCTATTTTGACCGAGAAGAGCTGTTTCTCAGCAAGCGTCTGAATTCCGGCAGTGAAGTACAACAATCCCATGTCTTCATCAACAGCAACTATATTGCTGACATCCCATTTCCCTCTGGTAACTTGATTCACCAATCGGCCAGTCAGGTTATAACGATAGATATGAGCATTCCCATCCTGTTCAGAGATCCTTAGGAATTGTCTGCTCTTTGCAAGAACAAGCACATCGAAAGTCTCCTCGATCCATGTTTTTTCTTCTTCTACGAGAATAGTCCGAGTCTTGCCGGTTTTAATATGAGAGGATAAGAACTCAAGCTTCTTTTGAGAGCGGTTCAGGCGCTGAATAAGGAGATTATTTCCATCAGGCATCCATTGTATTCTTGGAATATAGATATCATCTTCCTGACCCAGATCCATCCAAGTAACTTCTTTTGTATCCATCGAAACAACACCGATCTTCACCAAGGAATTTGAATCTCCGGGAGTTGGATATTTCATGGGAATGACTTCGCATTCCGGAGTCATAAAATTCAGCATCTTGAATTCCGGTACTCTGTTTTCATCCAGATGCCAAAATGCTATATATTTTCCATCGGGTGACCACACCCATCCATCGGAGATGCCAAATTCTTCTTCATAGACCCAATCGAATTTTCCATTGATGATGTGCTCTGCACCATCCATCGTGCATTGTATTTCAGTGCCGGTCTCAAGATTCCGCACAAAAATATTATTCCCACGCACAAAACCAAGCAGAGTGCCGTCGGGCGAGAACTTTTGATTGTACTGAGGTTCATTGACATTTGTTATTTGTTTGAACGATTTGTCACGAAGAGTATAAAGAAAATAATTCCCGGACGGAGTTTTTCGTGACAGATATTGTTTGTCGGGGGGTGCAGATTCGAGGAGAATTATCACTTCCTGAGGAGACCATTGGTACGATGAGTATCGAAATTGTGAATCATTCGGACTCGACTTTAACCGGGAAACATCCACGAGCAATGTGCGAGATCCTTTGAAAACATCAAAAATGTAGATATTCTCAGATTTTGTGGTCGAATCATATTGCTGATAGGAGAAGCGGTCTCCTTGAACCAGCCAATTGATCCCTGAGGTAGGATTTCCTTTAAATTTGGAGGAAAGAAAGATGTCTTCGAGCGTGAGCAACTTTTGAGGATTTTGACCGAAAAGGAGCAAGGGAAACGCACAGAGTAGTGATATCAAGCTTTTCATATTTGATCCCGTAAAAATCGCTTTGGTTCTATCAAAAGGTGAACTTAAAGAAAAGGGATTCAAATTACAAATACAAAACCCCGGCGCACTACCAAACGCCGGGGTTAGGGAGGCTATCAAACTACCCGCCATTGGGGAGTGGCGAGTGAGTCCATCAATATGAACGAAAGGACAGATAAAATGGTTCCCATAAAAAATGTGGAGAGAACCCTCAAAAATAGTGGCGAATGAGTAGAAATATTTGTTACTTTTAGCATCAGATGTGAATCCACCATTAACTGAGAGGAGACTTCAATGCCAAACACCATAACCATTACCGACAACCGAACTGGAAAGCAGTACGAGCTTCCGATAGAGCACGATACCATCCGTGCAATGGATCTTCGCAAAATCAAAGTGAAGGACGATGATTTTGGTATGATGTCGTATGATCCCGCATTTATGAACACAGCCTCTTGCATCAGCAGGATAACGTATATTGATGGTGACAAAGGAATTCTTCGTTATCGTGGATATCCGATTGACCAACTTGCTGAAAAAAGCAATCATTTCGAAGTCACCTACCTCACAATGTATGGTGAGCTTCCCACAGCTGCGCAGCTTAAAGAATGGACCAGTGCCATCATGAGCCATGCCGGGGTGTTCGATCAACTCCAGAAAGCATTGCCGGGATTTCGTCAAGATGCACATCCCATGGCCATGCTTGCAAGTCTTGTCGCTGCACTGTCGACATATTATCCCGATGCACGGAAAGTCACTGACGCGTCGAGCAGGCAATTGCAGATTCACCGGCTGCTCGGGAAAATGCCGACATTGGGCGCATGGTGTTTCCGTCATGGAAAAGGTCTCGCCCCTGTTGAGCCCGAGAGCAATTTAAGTTATACCGGCAATTTCCTCAATATGCTGTACAAGACAACCGGCCAGAAGTACACCATCAATCCCGTCCTTGAACGTGCCCTGGATATTCTTTTTATTCTCCATATCGATCACGAACAAAACTGCAGTACAAATTCCATGCGTGCCATTGGAAGTTCACAAGCTGATCCGTTTGTCTCCATGGCTGGAGCGCTGAGCGCTCTCTACGGACCTCTCCATGGTGGTGCCAATGAGCAGGTGCTGGTTATGCTCAAAGAGATCGGTTCGAAAGACCACGTTCCTGCCTTCATCAAGGAAGTAAAAGAAGGGAAAGGCGAGAAGCGTCTCATGGGATTCGGGCACCGCGTGTATAAGAATTACGACCCGCGTGCGAAAATCATTAAGCAGACTGCAGAGCAGGTGTTCGAGGTTACCGGGCGCAATCCACTTCTCGATATCGCTATCGAACTCGAGCGGATCGCCCTGCAGGATGAATATTTTGTGAAACGTAAATTGTATCCGAATGTCGATTTCTATTCCGGTATTATCTATCAGGCGATGGGCTTCCCATCGGACTTCTTTACCGTTCTTTTCGCCATTCCGCGAGCTGCAGGCTGGCTGGCACAATGGCTGGAAATGATCACAGATCCAGAACAAAAGATTGCCCGTCCTCGTCAGGTTTTCCTAGGCAGCGGAGAGCGTCCTTATGTTCCCATAGATAAACGGTAGTATCATTTCGAGGAAGTTTTTTTCTTGGTAACTCCCCCTTTCAGTTGCATGAGAGGGGGAGTTTTTGTTTCTTCTTGATAGTGATTCAAATGATTTGTTATACTGCAATTAAGGTTATCGTGGAAGCAACAATCCAATGGAGAAACTTCATCGCCAATTGACAAAAGTTCAAGCTAAGCGTGAGCTGTTCTTTCTCATCCTGTCATGTTCCGGAGGTGCAGGGCACATTCGTGCGGCAGAAGCGCTGCATCGTACAGCCGCCTTGACCGGGCTTCCCCTCCGGACAGAACATTACGATGTACTTGATTTTACGACACCCATTTTTAAACGCCTGTATTCTGAATCGTATCTTCAAATGGTGAATCGTGCACCGGAATTGTGGGGGTATCTCTATCAGCAATCAGAGCGGAAACCGTATCAAAAAAAAGGCCTTCTGAAGTCCTTCGATCGTATCAATTATCAACGCTATCTCCAGGCTCTCCGGAAATTCAATCCCGACGCTATCATCTGCACGCACTTCCTCCCCTACATCTCTATCTCAGACAAACTGCGGACAAAGGGAATTATAGCTCCCATATTTGCTGCAACGACAGATTTCGACATCCACCAACTCTGGGTAGATTCCATTCTTGAGAAATATTTCGTCTTCCACGAAGAATCTTCTTGGCAGCTGCAATCAAAAGATGTTCCGCGCGCGAAGATTCAGGTTACGGGGATCCCCGTTATGCCGGAGTTCCGCTCTCAAGAAAAGACCACCGTAGTCCGCGGTGAACTTGGTATCGATCCACATTGGTTCACGGTCCTGGTCCTCTCAGGCGGTTTCGGCATTGGACGCGTGAAAGACATTGTTGAACAAACCTCGCACACGCTCGCAGCCTTTCCAAACACAAAGTTCAATCTCCTCGTCGTTTGCGGAAAGAATGACAATGCCCGTCTTGAATTGCAGGCGATGGCCTTTCCGGAGAATGTTCAGCAATCAATTTTCGGTTTTGTGACCAACATCCACCAATTCATGGATGCTTCGGACATTTTAATCTCAAAAGCGGGCGGACTTACGTCGTCCGAAGCAATGGCGAAATCGCTCCCTATGCTGATCGTTGATCCCATACCCGGACAAGAGAGCTGGAATACTGACCTGATCGTCGAGCATGGAGCCGGCTGGAAAGCCATTAATCTTGCAAATCTTTCGTATAAACTCCGCCGGATCCTTGAAATACCGTCGCTTCTGAAACAGGCAAAAGCGGCAACCCGTTCTCTCGCCAAACCTGAAGCAGCACATACAATTCTTACTGCGGTGTACGAATCCTTGATCCTTCGGAAGGAGACCTTCTTATGAAAATTACTCTCACTGGTTTTTCAATGAATTATACCGAACGCGGTATACCGAACGGATTACCGGTGGTCTTTCTTCATGGATTTCCCTTCAGCCACAAAATGTGGGAACCGCAGATGTCGATGCTGCCGCAGAATATCCGTGCAATCACTTATGATGTACGCGGCCATGGTTCCAGCGATGTTGGAGACGGACATTACACCATTGAGCTGTTCGTGGACGACTTGATCGCTCTGCTTGATTATCTCATTATCGAGAAAGCGATTTTGTGCGGGCTTTCCATGGGGGGGTACATCGCTTTGCGTGCTGTGGAGAGGCATCCGGAAAGAATAAATGGGTTGATTCTCTGTGATACCAAAAGTGAAGCTGATACAAACGAGGCAAAGATAAAACGCACCGCGACGATAAAGACGATAAAGTCTGCCGGAGTTGATACGTTTGCTGAAGACTTTGTGAAATCGGTCTTTTGGGAAGGAACATTCACGGACAATCCCGGCGCTATAGACTTCATCAAACAAATTATTCACGCAAATTCACCCCTTGGCATTTGCGGAACACTGCTTGCCCTTGCCTCCCGGACTGATACAACCACGGCACTCGCCTCTATCAAAGCCCCCACCTGTCTCATTGTGGGTGAGCATGACAAGCTCACACCTCCCTCTGCTGTACAAGCGATGCATGACTCCATTGCGGGATCGGAGATGCATATCTTGCCACAAGCGGGCCATATGAGCAACTTGGAAAACACCAAGAGCTTCAATGATGTGATAACGACTTTTCTTCATCGATATTGGTAATGGAGGGAGAAATTTTGATAAGGGAGATTCATCCTCTTCCCGCCGTATTCGCTTTTTTTTCTTTCACCTGGTCCATTTTCCTTTTACCTTTTTTTATGACACTCAAACAACTTCAAGCTGAGATTATTGCATGCAGGAAATGCCCGCGCCTTGTGAGATGGCGTGAAAAAGTCGCATACGAAAAAGTAAAGCGCTTTTCTGATGAAGAGTATTGGGGAAAACCTCTCCCAAGTTTTGGCGATCCCAACGCAAGACTGCTCATCGTGGGACTTGCACCCGCAGCGCATGGCGGCAACAGGACTGGAAGAATGTTTACAGGAGATCGAAGCGGGGATTGGCTGTTTAGGGCATTATTTAAGTCGGGTTTTGCGAATCAGCCTGACTCAACAGACCGAAATGATGGATTGAAACTTCAAGATTCTTACATTACTGCAGCCTGCCGATGCGCACCACCTCAGAACAAACTCTTGCCAGTGGAACTTCGAAAATGCCAGTTGTACTTTCTTCAGGAACTCCAATTACTCAAGAATCTGAAGGTTATTATCGGTTTGGGAAAAGTAGGATTTGATGCTGTTCTTAACGGTTTCCAAAAGCTTGGAATCATAGATTTTCCCAAAAAGCCGAAGTTCGGACATGGAAGTGAATATCACTTAGCACATGGCATCATTTTATTAGGTTCCTACCACCCGAGTCAGCAGAATACATTTACCGGGAAACTCACGGAGACGATGCTGGACGCAGTTTTTCACCGAGCCCTTCACTTATTGGACAACGAATGAAATCTCTTTTAAAAAAACACACCGGTTTCTTGATTATTTCTTCTCTCTTCTTTGTTCTTGGTCTCATGCGTCTGAACGACCTTTCCCTTTACACCGACTGCACTCGATATCTCATCTGGGGAAATTCCATCGCCCATGGCCAGGGATTTGTCGACGACACACAACCTGAGCCCGAATATTATGTCGTGAACGCACCGTTCTTCTCCGTTCTTTTAGCTCCTGTACTTCTTGTTTTCCCTCTCTCTCTTACGGCGGCGAAAGTCTGGGCATTATTGTGGGGTGTTTTGTCACTTCTCCTTTTTTATCAGTGGTTAAGAAGTCATATTGGCCAGACGGCGGCCCTCTCTGCAACGCTGTTTTTTGCCCTCAATCCCTTCACCATCGTTCTATCAACAGAAGTGCTTTCCGAAACATCATTCCTCTGTGCTCTCTTGGGAACTCTCATCCTCCTGGAGCGAATGGACCAGAAAGATGCGCCGCGATGGACTGCAGCTGCTCTTATTCTCATACTTTCGTTGATCATGCTCCTGCGTGAAGTGGGAATCGCACTTCTTGCCGCTGCAATCCTCTTCCTTTGCATCAGGAGGCGATGGCGTCTTGCACTTCTTGCTGGCGGGAGCGCAGTTCTCCTCTTCGCTCTTTGGACCTACCGCAATCTTGGCATCGTAGGGACACCAGAATCTTCCCAGAATCCAAATCTTGCATTCTTCTTTCAGCATTTTGTCACCGCTCCCGACACACCGTTTTTCCAGGAGATCATACAGCGGATATTGATAAATTTTAACAGTTATGCAGCGGGACTAGGCGGAATGCTTCTCTATCGCTTTCCGTTGAATCTGATCATCCAACCTTCGGGTCTATTTCAAGCAACGGCGGCTTTCCTGGATCTTCTTCAACCTTACGTCGTTATCATTTTTCTACCGTTATGGTCCTACGGGATGAAAGTCGATTTTTCCCGTTCGAAGAATGCACTCTTCAGATTATTTTTTGTCATCGCGTATCTAAGTATTCTCCTCCTCTATCCGGTACAAGACGTGCGGTTCCTTTTTCCGCTGCTTCCTTTTGCATTATTCTACATTCTTCTCACCATCACAGCAATCTCAAACTCGCTCCAGCTTTCCTTACCCGTCCGTAGAGTATGTGCAGTAACAATTGTTCTCCTTGCGGTATTTCCCAATATTTTCTGTCTTTATGAAGTCATTGGAACAAATATCTCATACCAAAGTGATCCAATCGAATTTTCGAGAAAGCAGACGGCAATATCCCGGCAATCTTCCTATTTCTCTACCCCATGGAAAATCCTGGGAAAATGGATTGACCGGGAGATCCCTCAAGGATCTATTATCGCCAGTCCCGATAAAGGAATCGTCCCTTTTGCACCAAACCAAAAATTTCTCGAACTCAATCGTGCGGTACCTCTCCCGCTCTTCGAATCGCTTTTACGGAATAACGCCGCCGAATATTTACTCGCCCCAATCATCGCTGAGGGTCTCACGGAATATCAACCTTCGATCAACGAATCGAATCGGTTCCGGTTTGAACTGATCGCTCACATCAGCCGATTGAATCTCTATCGGATCCATTCTCACCTGGAAGATCCCCGACGTGATTCTTCATTCTCTGCGGTCACGTTAAATTTGGATAACTCTGCCGATCTTTTTTCCTATGCCCGATTTGCCCTGAAGAACGAACGATACATTGAGGCGCTTGCAGCGTTGAGTAAATTGCAGGTTCGCTTGCCTCATGTAACTGAGATCGTTTTCCAGCGGCTGCTTGCCTATACATTTCTCTTAGATTCTGCGAATGCTGTGCGACATTTGCAGGAGCTCTATGGATATCCGACGGCAGCATCGTATATCGCTCCTGCACAGATTCATATTCATGCGATGAATTCCCTCCTGCAAACCTTGTCCATGCGGGATTCTGTATTCAAGGCGGAACAATTGTATAGCGTCTCCAAACTCTATTGGAATCTGGGCTATCCTCAGCAGGCATACCGCATTACCAGGCAGGCCCTCTTTGCAGATTCGACATTCTTTGTCGGGTTTTTATGGGCATGGTATTATGGAATCCAAATTGGAAACATCACGAAGACCTCGGATGATCTTGTTCAGCTGGAACAGATCGATCGAAAGAATCCCGTTGTGAAGAGTTTCAAAATCATGACTGTATTGTATGACAGTCTTTCGAAAGCAAACGATCATCAGAGACGGAGCGAGCTTCATCTTGCACTTGCGCGTCAATATAATACCATCGATCTGCCCGATGCTGCTTTGGATGAGGCACAACGTGCTTTGAGTGAGAATGTAAAAAATGAAGAAGCATGGCGTACGCTTGTTGATTTCTTTGAGCACAAGAACCACAGACTTGCGGCTCGCAAGGTCAGGGACCAGGCTGCCAAACAGGGGATCATTCTATCGTCGCCATCCGTACACCCCGAGATTGTGGAATAAGCCCATGCGCTTTATTTGAACTTCTCTGTTCGTTCACCTATATTAGAAGGGTTCACAACACACAACTTATTATAGAATGGTACAAAAAATGACTGATCCAAAACTTTCTCTAGGACAATTCAACAGTACATCGGGCAACCCTTTCCGCCGTCTCCGCCGCACTCGGATGACAGAGGCACTTCGCTCGATGGTACGTGAGACTGAGCTTATGTCCGGCGATTTTATCTATCCGCTGTTCGTTGTTCCCGGATCAAAAATCCGGAAGGAAATCGGCTCTATGCCGGGTGTGTTCCAGCTTTCCGTTGACGAACTCGTAAAAGAATGTACAGAAGTCAAGGGGCTCGGCATTCCTGCCGTTATCCTCTTTGGTATCCCAGAGCACAAAGACGAAGTCGGCAGCAGCGCCTATGATGAGCATGGAATAATTCAGACGGCTGTTCGGGCGTTAAAACGAGAGGTCCCCGATCTCGTCGTTATCACCGACGTCTGCCTTTGTGAGTATACTTCCCATGGTCACTGCGGCATCGTTCGAGGCAGCGAAATCGTCAATGACGCTTCAATCGAGCTGCTAGCAAAAGAAGCCCTCTCCCACGCTCAGGCAGGCGCAGACATGATAGCTCCTTCAGACATGTTTGACGGCCGTGTACAGGCTATCCGGAGCATCCTGGATGGCAACAATTTTATCAATATCCCAATCATGTCCTATGCGGCAAAGTATGCATCAGGGTTCTATGGTCCTTTTCGTGAAGCGGCAGAAAGCGCACCAAAATTTGGTGATCGTCGATCACACCAGATGGATCCTGCAAACAGCGATGAAGCTCTCCGTGAAGTAGAACAGGATATTCTCGAAGGTGCGGATATCGTGATGGTCAAACCCGCGCTCTCCTACCTTGATGTGATTCGACGTGTGAAGGACCGGTTCCAGATGCCGACGGCCGCTTATAATGTCAGCGGTGAGTATTCGATGATTAAGGCGGCAGGACGGAACGGCTGGATCGACGAACAGCGTGTGATGATGGAAGTACTGACCAGTATCAGGCGTGCTGGTGCGGATATGATTCTCACGTACTTCGCCAAAGATGCAGCCGGGGTTTTGAACAAAAAATATTAGCGAATAATACAACTGATATTGCAGGGAAAAACAACAGTATGAAACAATCTCTCCTCATTCGCCGATTCAAATCAAATAAATCGATCAAGCTCTTTGCGAAAGCACAGACACTCATCCCCGGGGGAGTAAATTCTCCCGTCCGGGCATTTCAATCTGTCGGTCAAACGCCTTTCTTCGTCAAACGCGCGAGTGCTGCATACATTTGGGACGAAGACCGGAATAAGTATATCGATTATATCGGCTCCTGGGGACCGATGATTCTCGGCCACGCAAATCCTGCACTCACAAAGGCAATCCGGGAGGCGGTCAAGCGAGGTACAAGCTTCGGCGCTCCAACAGTCCTTGAAGTTAAAATGGCAGAATTGATCACCAAACTTATGCCGTCCGTTGAAATGGTCCGCATGGTCAACTCTGGAACAGAAGCGACCATGAGTGCGATCCGGTTAGCGCGCGCATATACCGGCAAAGACAAGATTATCAAATTCGAAGGCTGTTATCACGGTCATGGCGACTCTTTCCTCATTAAAGCCGGTTCGGGGGCGATGACATTAGGTGTACCGGATAGTCCGGGCATTCCCACAGGTACTGCAGTAAACACACTGGCGGCGCGTTACAACAATCTGCCCTCCACCCGAACACTCTTTGAACAGCATCGAGGACAGATTGCTGCGCTCATCGTCGAACCCGTTGTTGGAAATATGGGATGTGTTCCCCCTGCTGAAGGATTTTTACAAGGATTGCGTACACTGTGCGATGAGTTCAGCGCTCTGCTCATCTTCGATGAAGTGATGACAGGTTTTCGTGTTGCTCTGGGGGGTGCGCAAGCGCTTTACGATATTCAGCCGGACCTGACGACACTCGGTAAGATTATCGGAGGCGGATTACCCGTCGGTGCGTACGGCGGAAAGAAGGAAATTATGCAGATGGTGGCTCCTTCCGGGCCGATGTATCAGGCTGGAACGCTTTCGGGAAATCCTCTAGCGATGACAGCCGGATTTACGCTCCTGCGTATTCTTCATGCGAACAAAATGATCTACAAGCAGCTCGAACAGCGTTCCTTACAATTAGAAGAGGGAATCAGAGAAAATCTTAGTAAACTTGGTCTCGGGTACACATTCAACCGTGTCGGTTCTATGTTCACGCTGTTCTTCACCTCAAAGCCTGTGACCGACTACGATTCAGCAAAGACATCCGATACGGCAAAATTTTCAGCATATTTCAATTCGATGCTGGAACAAGGTATCTCTCTTCCCCCGTCACAATTTGAAGCGGCATTTATTTCCACCGCACATTCAGAAAGAATCATTCGAAAAACAATTAAGGCAAACTATAGAGCACTTCAAAAAATGTAAATCCTAAAGATTCCTCGAATTTACCCAACATCGAAGTGCTGTCAGGACTTTCGAGACTGTGTAAAAAGTAACGTTTGTTCTTTGAAAAAATATT